>CAFBRK010000216.1 GCA_903231505.1 Olavius algarvensis associated proteobacterium Delta 3
CAGATCGCAATTAAATCATGCTCCCATGTTGGTTGAAAGAGCATGCGTCATGGAGCTAAAGACGGCTCGATAAAACCGGTTCGGGCAACAGCCCGTTGACACCTGACAATCCATACATCCCGTGCCAGATGCGTTCGATCCGTTTTGAGGTTGTCAAAGCCGAAGCGAGCCGTTTCGGTGTGACAATCTCTTAGATGTGCAAATGGGTTTAATATGTTGAAGATCGAAGGAATTGGGCATCCGATTATCGAAGCGGACTTCGCGATGCCTCAAAGGTTTATGTAATTGCCCCCCAAGGCAATAATAAAATTTTGATAAAGGACAGTAATACAAGATTGGCGATGCGTCAATTTACTATTTTGAGAGCATCGAGAGATCCGATCGCCCGTTACTCATTGGTCGATGATGTCCCGGATCGTCCGGGACAGGTCCTCAACGGTAAATGGCTTTTGTAGAAATCCCATGCAACCGCGGTCGAGGATCTCCTGGGCGTCACCATCCAGGTTATATCCGCTGGTCAGGAGCACCCTGCAGTCGGGTCGGATCTCCTTTAACCGGCCGAGCACCTCCCCGCCGGACATGTCCGGCATGATCATATCCAGGATAACCAGATGGATTTCGGCACTTTCCGTTGCATACATGTTCAGGGCGGTTTCGCCACTGCTGGCAACCATGACCTGATACCCCAAGTCGGTGAGAATGGCCGAGGTGACCTCGAGAATCATTTCTTCATCGTCAATGAGCAGAATGGTCTCCGTCGCCCGGGGAATGGTTTTCTGGGGCTGCTCACCGGAATCGGCGGCGGTATCGATGCCCGGCAGGTAAATGGTGAATGTCGTGCCTTGATTCAGCTCACTCTCCACATGAATGGCGCCGCCATGGTTTTTTACAACCCCGTAGGCCGAAGCGAGTCCAAGCCCGGTCCCCCGCTCCTTTCCTCGATCTTTGGTGGTAAAAAACGGATCAAAGATCTTCTCCTGGGTTTTCTTGTCCATTCCCGTACCCGTGTCGGCGATGGAAATCACCACATAGTTACCGGGTTCCAGATTAAACGGCTTGGCGTCTTTTTCCAGCAGGCGTAAATTACCGGTTCTCAAGGTCAGGGTGCCGGAGCCGCCCATCGCCTGCCACGCATTGACGAACATGTTCATCAAGACCTGTTCGAATTGCGATTGAGCAACCTCCACCGGCCACAACCCCTCGGCCGGATCGATGTTAACGGTAAGTTCTTTGCGGGTCCTTCCGAACATGTCCGCAACTTTTGAAAGCACCACATTCATATCGGTTGCAGACGCGTCATACTTTCCGCTCTGGGCAAGACCCAGCAGCTGGTTGGTGAGTCGGGCACCGCTTTTGACAAATTTCTCGATGGCTTGCAGATGCATATAGTTGGGATCGTCTTCAGGGGTATTCATCAGGGCCAGGGACGAGTGCCCCTGAACCCCCATGAGCAGGTTGTTGACATCGTGAGCAACGCCACCGGCCAGTGTACCTAACGCCTCAAGCCGCTGGGCCTGCTGCAATTGTGCCTGGAGCTGTTCTGTTTCGGCTTCCATCCGTTTCTGATCGGTAATGTCTGAAAAGAAGTTGAGCGTGGCCGGACTCCCGTGCCAATCGATACGCACGCTGGTTACCGAGACCCAGTGGACCGTGTTCTGACTATCGATAATGCGAAAAATATATTTCTCCGGAACGTCCTCCCCTCGCAATCGTCTGAAATGACGATCGGCAACAAGATCCCTGTCCTCCGGGTAAACAAAATCGAAGGGGTTCGGGTGGGCCACCAGCTCATCGGCGGAAAGGCCAAAAAATGACTCGATGGTCTTGTTGGCAAAGACCAGGTGACCTTCCTTGGCGATGACGATACCGACACCGACATTTTCTACTACGGTCCGATAGCGCTCTTCACTGATCTGGAGATCGTCATACACCGCTTTGCTCTCGGTGATATCTTCTCCAATGCCTAAAATCCCAACGATCCGGCCTTCGGCGTCAAAGCGTGGCGTCAGGTGAAGTTTCATCCAGATCACTCGTCCGTCCTTGGTCTTTTGCCGGGATTCATAGGTCCGGGTGCTCTTCCCCTCGCGGATCTTTTTAACGACGGCGGCCACCTTGTCCCGTTCCGCCTGGCTCGGGTAGAGAATATCCACGGTTTTCTTTCCGACAACCTCGTTAGCAGAATATCCATGTATGTTTGTTGCGCCCCGGTTCCAAAACAGAATATTTCCCTGAAGATCTGTGGATATGATCGATACCGCGTGTGAGCTGTCCAGGATGCTGTTCAGAAATGCGTTTGCATCTGTCAGTTCATCCTCGATCGTCTTATGCCGGGTGATGTCCCCAAGAATCACCAGGGCGTGATTCGCACTCGTTTCGAGCGGCACAACCGTCACATTCAGGATCTGTTCGTTGATCACAATCGGCTCATCGGCACGGATCGATTCACCGGAGGTCGCCGCTGTGGCCAATACCTCATGGATCATGGGGTGATCCCCGCTTTGAAAAATGTCCACAAACGGACGCCCCAGCAGGTATTGCTCGATGGTGCCGATGATCTCCAAAGCCGCCGGATTGCAAAAGACAATGCGCCGGTCCGTATTTATCTCAAGAATGCCTTCCGCCATCTTTTCAAGCAACAGGTGAAAATGCTTTTTAGATGCAAGCAGTTCCTGGGTAATCCCCCTGGGGATCACGGCATCCAGGCCAATGATATTTCCGGATGCGCAATACCGCGCTGCGGCTCGCGGGTCTCGCAGAGTCTCCAGCAAGAAGTCTTTCATCTGGTTCAATGGGGCTTTGGCAATACACGCATCCGCACCGACCCGATTGAAATTGACCCATTCTTCTGCAGCAATGGCGGAGAGTATCACGATGAACAGGAACTCATACCGCTCGTCATGTCTCAGTATTTTACACAACGTCTTTCCGTCTATGTTCGGCATCACGTAGTCGATAAACACAACATCGGCCGGAAACGTTTTCAGCGCGTCCAGGGCCCCGAGGCCATCCTCTGTCGTTTGGACGTTGTAGCCTTCTTTTTTGAGCACATTTTCGGCGAACTTTAAAAACACCGGGTCGTTGTCCACAACAAGAACATTCATCTGCCAGCTCCTGCTTCATTAGAGTTGATTGCAGAATCGCGTTTATCTATTACTAACACAATTTGAGAAAATCGTCATGCTCGACAGTCCGGTATCTAGTCGTTGCCGTAAACCTGTTCCGATAGAATATAGAATGGGGAAGCTCGGGGCGGATACCTTTTTTCACAGTGCGCTGGAACCATCGGCAGCGCCACGCGATCGGTTTTCGCAACGGTACGATAGGGTATACCGATGGCATGGTGTCGCCCAAACGGATCTTAAAAATTCTAACCTCCCTGGGTACCTGTCATCCAAACCTCCCCAGGTACAGATAGCGGCCCAGCCCAATGGTAAATACAAAAATACCGTAAAGGGCGTGTTCCAATACCGACAGCACCAGGGATCCGGAGTCCAGGTATGTTTTCGCAAACAGAATCCCCCCGATAAAGGTCAGCACCAGGGCGACTGGATTCTGAAAGGCAATATGCATAAACGAAAATGCGGCCGCACTCACAACGATGGCCCCCCAATATCCGGGAAATAGCGGACGATAGCGGTGCAGAAGAAAGGCCCGGTGGGTGACACCTTGGGGATATACGGATAGCATCGGATACAGCAGCAGGAAGAACATATAAATTACGGGATGGCTTTTGGGAAAGCCGAACAGCAATTCCGGTCTGAACGCAACGGTGGCCCCCCCGATCAGCAGACACCCCAACAGGAGACGGATCAGCATTGGTCGGACCAGTTGTTTCCATGCTCCCAGTCGTACCAGCCGCCGGTTGTCAAACCCGGGATCACGGATCAGTATGAGGAGGCATATCAGAGAGAACAGGATGAGCAGCGGAATCGAATAGATAGGAATCCATCCGGCCGCAAAGATGCCGGGCAGGCCGAAAAAAACAGCCGTAAATTCGAACAGAAGGTACGATTTTCGAGAGGGCCGTAGACGCATTGGCTGTTTCATGATAAATAGGTTTCACCGGAAACCAACGCCGCTTGCATTTCGGATGGACAGGTTACCGGCAATGATCCAACCACGAACACTCAAGACAGCGAGTCGAGAAGTTCCATGGTATCACACCGATCAAAACTGCTTCTGGCATGCATATCGGGCATCATCCTGGGGATCCTGGCGGTGATCTACGGCTTCGAGGTGGTCAGCGCTCCCCGGGTCAAAGAGTACCACGAATTGGTATGGGTGCTTGGCGGCCTGACACTGGTCATTGTCTGTACCGCGGGCCTTCTGTGGAAGGCCCGGAAGGGGCGGACACAACCCGGTAAATCCCAACCCTAAACACATCCCCGCGTGCGCACCCCGACGCCTTCTGCCGTCCCCACCCGCAGGCGTTCATCCTCAGACATGCGTCCATGGATCCATCGGGCTACGGGATCTCCTGAAGATCCACCGTCACGGCGTCTTTCAGAGCCTCGGGAAGGTTTACGTCGACCTGGTGGGTAAGCTCCGAAAAATACCCCTTCGGCTGAACCGTCAACACGATCCGCGCCACCGGCGATGATATGTCCTCTTCCATGAGCAGACCGTGGGAAGCGTTGGCCCATCCGAAGCCGGACGCATGAATAATAACCCGACCGCTGTCCATGGGCCGATACGACACATGGAAGCGATCCGGGGGCGCATTGATGACAATCTGAAGCATCCGGGTCCCGGGCGGCACCGGGAAGGGCCGGACGTAGGTTTCGTAAAACGGACGGCGGGTGAAGAAAGCGGCCGAGATCAGCGCCAGAAGGACCGGCAGGCCATAGATGAGCAGACGGCGTCGGGCCGGCGAAAGCGTCCGTTCCGGCCGGGCTTCGGAGTCCGGGATCTTGAGAATGAAGTAGTAAAGCACCCCGGCAACCAGTAGAATGATCCCCAAGGACCACAGGGTGTCGGTTGGAAAGTGCCCTCCGTCAACAATGCGCCCCACACTGACCACGGCTCCGTACAGAATGCCGAAAGATCCGCCAAGATAGGCGACTCGGGGATAGCGGCGGCGGAGAAAAAAAAGTGTGACAAAGATATATCCCATGGTGCAGTGGCCGCACGGAAACGATTGACCCTTTCCCGGCGTCCCCGGCTGGAGCGGGGAGCGGTATTCCCATTGCCCGCCGAATTCCGTGATCTGTCCGGGCCGTGGTCTTCCCCAAAACGGTTTCAGCGCCGAATTGACGATCAATCCGCCCCCAATCACCGCTGTTAGAAAGATCAGAAGGGCGTCGCGACGCCAGTGACGGTATTGCTTGCGGGCAACACCGGCCGCGAGCAGCACCAGAGACCCCGCCGTCAGCACAACGCCAGGAACCGTGCCGTAGCGATAAAGCCAGTTCCAAGGGGGCGTTCCGTTCAGGAACCAGCCGGATGACGCCGTATAGAAGAGGCGACTGATACGACGGTCCAAGTCCATGTAATCGAACAGTCCGGTGACAACCAGAAGGCTGCCGAAGACGGCAGCCAGAAATATCCATCCGTTGCGCCGGTGATGTGGAATCGGTCGGTCCATGGGTCTTAGGTGGTATCCCGAAAATAATGGGTTATGCACAAGATAACGCCACTGCCAGAATCCCGTTCCGGACCGCCCCGGTTCCATCGGAACGTCGTTATGACAACGACGGCACCGCCAGCTTTAGCGTTTGTCGGAAATAGATTTTATGTTATGTCCCGCGAGCATTTTATGAAATCCTGTGTTCATGGTGTGTCCGGGCTGGCTGATTCTCGGTGAACGATTCACGGTGACACAAACTATCGCATCCGCGGCCATATTCGCCGGTATCTATCTCAGCCAGGCCGGCAACGGCAAAGAACGTCTCTCAAGGGAGGCGCTACCGGCATGATTGAACTCCGGCGGACGTGTCGCCATCGGGTCTCATCGCCGGAAGGGTTATCGAACGACCAACACCGGACACGGCGCCGTGCGCAGCACCCGATGGGTCGCGCTGCCCAGAACCAGCCCTTTTAGCTCGGATCGTCCCCGGAGACCCATCACAATCACATCGCATCCCTCGATGTCCGCAATCTTGGATACGATGTCGCCGGCGCGCCCTTCCTCAACCTTGTCGCTAAAGGAGACACCGCTTTTCTTTAACAGCGCAATAAACGGATCCATGATGCGATGGGCGTCATCCCGTATTCCCGCCGCCGCCAACTCAAAATAGGGTTCGCCGGGGGAGACCGGAAACGGTCGATGGCAGTGAAGCAGCAGAATCTCTCCCTGCATCATCTTGGCGACTTCCACGGCGTATTCGGCCGCCTTCATGGAATGATCGGACCCATCGACGGCCAACAGGATTTTGTTGATCTGCATGTTTGCCTCCCGTTAGTGAAATCGCCCTTCCGTTCACATAAATACCTGAAATAAATACACTCTGTCAATTGCCAGGGAAAACCGGCCTGTCCGCACCGGTCAGGGCTTTATAGTGGTTGTCATAAATATGTTCCGTTTGCAGACATAAGGAAACGATGACCGCAGAGTCGCAGAGGACGCAAAGGAACTGTATTTTTCCCAGAATCCCTGAGAGGGGGATACCGGGAAAGGGCCCCAGCAACATATTGAACCGTGTTTTATTTGACCGATCCCCCATGCTTGCGTACAATATTCGTACTATGACCGACAGGCCCTGTATGTCGGTGGTCGCCAGCGAAAAGACAAGGGGCCCCTTCCCCGGCCGCGTTGATAAATGCGGACCGCCACGGGGCGAAACAGGTCGTCGACCCGGTACGTTGTGGCGTGTTCCCGTCACCATACCACGCCGGCCGGACCTGCTGTAAAGCGGTACAACAGATTTTAATTACCGATTATGGCGATTTCCGATACATACCTTGACCGATATGCCGCCCGTAAAAATCGTCGCTGCCTGTCTTGCGGAAGTTCCCTGGCCGGCTCCCGCCGCAGATACTGCGGTATCGATTGTCGACAGACGCTTCGAAGAAAACTCAACGCCCGAACCGGGTTGTTGAAAGCCTTGAACACACGCTATGCATCGTTTTATTTCACGGATGCGGTCATCGTGATGGATGTTCTGCCCTATAATGCTTCGGAAATTTTCAGCTTTATCTATCCTCGCACGGAGAAGTGCCCGCCGGTCCAGGATTTCTGCCGGATGTCCGATACCCTTGGAAATGCCTGGTGGGCGGAGCGCCGCAGGACGAATAAAAAATATCTGGCCAATATTCACGTGCTCAATCATGCGAACCGTGGTGACCAGAGGGTTGACGACGTCCGGCCGGTGGAAATCCGTATGCCCTCGGTCAGGGGTAAGGCATTGATTCGACTCCGCCTGGGAAAACACGATCTGGAATTAAAAGAGGTCCACAAACGGATCAAACGGGCCTTTCGGGCCCAGGCCATGATCCACCACCCGGACAAAGGCGGCAACAACGCCGCCTTTCGCAACGTCGTTCACGCCTACGAAGAGCTCATTTCATGGGCTGAAAGCCCATCGTTCATTACCCGTCGCGGTTTTCCCGACAAATGGTTCTACGATGGCAACCGGAATCGATGGGTACAGCCGACACCGGAACCCAAAGGTTAACCCAAACAATGCATGAAATCTTTTCAGCATTTGGATAGAAAGGTAAACTATCGACCTGTTATCGTGAAATTGGGCATTTTCAGCAAAATGTGATTTTCCGTGTGCACCAGGATTTGAAGAACAACCTGAACATATTTCATCCAATACCCGGACAAATGGTATTCCAATATGCGAACAATCGTCGTATAATCAGTGTATTGACATCCATCCAAAACCCCCATAAAAGAATGTTGTCCAACTTTCTCAATCCATTGCACCGAAAGGAGGTCCATGAAAGGCATTATCCTGGCCGGTGGTTCCGGAACGCGGCTTTATCCAATCACAACGGTCATCAGCAAACAGCTCCTGCCGATTTATGACAAACCGATGATCTATTATCCCCTTTCTGTGATGCTTCTCGCCGGCATCCGGGAAATCCTGGTGATTTCCACCCCCCACGACCTCCCCCTGTTTCGAAAATTGCTAAGGGACGGTCGACAGTGGGGAATCTCCTTAACCTATGCCGAACAGCCCAGACCCGAGGGCCTGGCCCAGGCATTTGTCATCGGTAAAGACTTTATCGCCGATGGTCGGGTATGTATGATCCTCGGCGACAACGTATTCTACGGCCAGGGGTTGTCTCAACAATTGCTTCACGCCCGGCAACGGTCAACAGGTGCCACGGTCTTCGGCTACTGGGTCAAAGACCCCCAGAGGTACGGGGTGGTGGAATTTGATCCATCCGGCAGGGTGCTGGGTATCGCGGAGAAACCCGCACAACCCAAGTCCAATTATGCGGTTACCGGACTCTATTTCTATGACAATCAGGTCCGCGACATCGCCGCCGCGTTAACACCGTCTGCCCGGGGGGAGCTGGAAATCACCGATGTCAACAACGCCTACCTGACCATGGGCAAACTTCATGTGGAGCGTCTCGGCAGGGGCATTGCATGGCTTGACACCGGCACCCACAAAACCCTCATGCAGGCCTCGAATTTTATTGAAGCCATCGAAAACAGACAGGGATTAAAAGTCGCCTGTGTCGAAGAAATCGCCTATCGGATGGGCTACATCGATGCTGCCCAGCTGGAATCCCTGGCCGGAGAGATGATCACCAACAACTACGGTAAATATCTTATGGAGCTATTGACCATGGAGACCCGGCCATGGAGGTAATCCCGACGGCCTTTCCCGGCGTATTGCTCATCAAACCCCGCATGTTTCGGGATCAACGGGGGTTTTTCATGGAAACATTCCACGACAATCGTTACCGTGAGCTGGGCATCGACTGCCGATTCGTTCAGGACAACCTATCCCGGTCCAGCCGAGGCACGCTGCGCGGACTCCACTACCAGAAACAGCGTCCCCAGGCCAAACTGGTGCAGGCGATAGTCGGGGAGATTTTCGATGTCGCTGTGGACGTCCGCCCCGGGTCGCCCTTCTTCGGCAGATGGGTGGGAGAACGGCTCACCGGTGACAATGGGCACCAGCTGTACATTCCGGAGGGATTCGCTCATGGATTCTGTGTGCTGAGCGACGAGGCCGTGTTCATCTACAAATGCACGGATTTCTACGCCCCGGAGGATGAAGGCGGAGTCCTCTGGTCTGATCCGGATCTTGCCATCGAGTGGCCCGTCTCCGTCCCGGTCCTCTCCGAGAAGGACAGGTCTCTGCCGCTGCTTCAGGATCTCGGTGAAGATGACTTACCGCAAACCGGGGTCCACCGATGAAGATACTGCTTACCGGCGCCGACGGGCAACTCGGCCGCGAGGTCGTCAGACAAAGCCGTAACAGCGGCATCCATGTGGATGCGACGGACCTCCCGGACACCGACATCGGCCGGGCCGACCATGTCCGAAGAGCTGTCGCGGAATATCAGCCGGAGCTGGTGATCAACGCCGCAGCCTATACCGCGGTGGACAAAGCCGAGCTGGAAACCGAAATCGCCTTCCAGGTCAATGCCGGCGGGCCGAGACATCTGGCGGAGGCCTGTGGATCGTCCGGAATTCCCATGGTCCACATATCGACCGATTATGTATTCAACGGTACCCGGCAGACCCCGTATGGGGAGAATGACCCGTTAACGCCCATCGGTGTTTACGGCGTCAGCAAAGCACAAGGAGAAACGTTCGTTCGAGAGATCCTGGACCGGCACATTATCGTCCGGACATCCTGGCTATACGGCGTGTACGGGCATAACTTTGTTAAGACAATGCTTCGGCTGGGCGCTCAGCAGGAAGAAATCCGCGTGGTCGCCGATCAGCGCGGCTGCCCCACGAGTGCAGCGGACCTGGCCGCGGCCCTTCTTTCCATGATACACCAGATCGGCACCGGTGGTGTTTCGGAGTGGGGGACCTATCATTATTGCGGAAAAGGGGAAACGACCTGGTTTCACTTTGCGGAAGCCGTTTTCGAGCGGGCCAGAAGCCACACCTCCCTGGCAGTGACCCGTGTCGTACCGATCTCCACGACGGCGTTTGGAGCTCCGGCCCCAAGACCCGCCTTTTCGGTGCTTTCCTGTGAACGCATCCGTCAACGGTTCGGGATTGCCCAGCGCCCCTGGATCGACAGCCTGGACGACACCATCACCAGAATCTATACGGATCAGTAACGGACGCGCTAAACCACTGCGGACCATGGACCTTGAGTCAGGTTTCGGAACGGAATTCTGACAATCGCCATAGAATTTTATGGTGCGGCCGGCGGCGGTGTGAACGTCGGTTTTTAACAAAATGGCACGGATGAGCGATCGGAAAACAAACCGAAAAGGCCTTCTGATCGGCGTTTTAGTCCTGACCGGCGTGCTATGTGGTGTTGCCGTCGGGGTGCTTTTGGCCCTCTTCCATGACCTGCCGCAAATCCGTTCCCTGGAGTCCTACCGTCCGTCCGCCGTTACTCGCATTTACTCCTCGGACGATGTGTTGCTGGCGGAATTATTCCTGGAGCGGCGTCTTCCCGTACCGTTGGACCAGATACCGACGTATTTAAAAGAGGCCCTGATCGCCACCGAAGACCGGAGTTTCTACCGCCACGGTGGTGTTGATCCAAAAGGGATTGCCCGGGCCATTGTTCGGGATATTCTCGCCGGAGAATTCGTCGAGGGCGCCAGCACCCTTACCCAGCAGCTGGCAAAAACGCTTTTTCTATCTCCCCAGAAAACA
Source organism: Olavius algarvensis associated proteobacterium Delta 3 (assembly GCA_903231505.1). Lineage (GTDB taxonomy): Bacteria > Desulfobacterota > Desulfobacteria > Desulfobacterales > CAFBRK01 > CAFBRK01. Next base: position 10,754 of record CAFBRK010000216.1, read on the forward strand.
TTGAACCGAAAAATAAAGGAAGCGCTTCTCGCAATCCAGATCGAACGGCGATACACCAAAGATGAGATTCTCGCGCTCTACCTCAACCAGGTGTATTTCGGCAGCGGCGCCTACGGGGTGGAAGTCGCCGCCCGCAGTTTCTTCGGCAAACCGGCGAAGCAACTGACCCTGGCAGAATCCGCCCTGATCGCCGGGATGCCGAAAGCGCCGTCCCGGTATTCCCCATTGGTCAATTCGGACTTGGCCGTGCATCGCCGGAATGTGGTGCTTCGACAGATGAAGGAGGTCGGCGTTATCTCAGACACGCAGTATCGCACCGCAAGGCAGTCCCCGCTGGAATTGTCCGGTCCACGGCGTCAAAGGGAACGCGCGCCATATTTTGTCGACTATGTCACCCGGCACCTGGAACAGGAAATCGGCGCATCCATGCTCTACAAGGGAGGGCTGACCGTACATACCTCTTTGATCTACCGTATCCAGGAAGCGGTGCGCCGGGCAATCGTGAAGGGGTTGGAAGCCATCGAACACCGGGCACGTGGCCAGGGGGGGCCGCCAAAACCGGCACTTCAGGGGGCCGCAGTGGTTCTGGACACCGCTTCAGGCGCCATTCTGGCCATGGCCGGTGGCCGGGAATATCGTGAAACCGCCTATAATCGTGCCGTTCAGGCAAAGCGTCAGAGCGGCTCGGCATTTAAACCGATCGTTTATGCTCTTGCCGTGGAGCGGGGTTTCCCGCAAAATTACATCATCCGTGATGCGCCCGTTCTGTTTGAAAAGATGAACAACGGCAACGACTGGCAGCCTCAAAATTTTTCAACCGATTACCAGGGTGACATGACCCTGCGAAAGGCCCTGGCTACGTCGAGAAACATCCCCGCCGTTCGGCTCAATCACATGCTCGGGCCCGGATCGGCGGTTGACTTTGCACACCAGCTCGGCATCGAGTCGCCACTGGTCCCGAACCTGTCCCTGGTACTCGGCACATCCGAGGTGTCCCTGATGGAGCTGACCTCGGCCTATGCGGCGTTTGCCAATCATGGGATATCCGTCAAGCCCCATGGCGTGATCGTCGTGGTCGAGGATTCCGGAAAAATCATACTGCGGGGAAAATCCCAACGGCGGGCGGCCCTTTCCCGAGCCGGAGCGGCAGTCATGACAGACATGCTCCAGGCGGTCATCCAGGAGGGAACAGGGCGGCGAGCCCGGCGCCTGCCGGGTCCGCTGGCGGGCAAGACAGGCACCACCGACAATTTTCGCGATGCGCTGTTTATCGGGTTTTCTCCGACACGCGCCGCCGGGGTATGGGTGGGACGGGATCTTCCGACGCCCATCGGTCCGCGGGAAACCGGTGCCCGGGCGGCGCTGCCCATCTGGATGGATGTGATGACGGAAGCCCTGGCCGGAGAGGGGCTCCAATACTTTGATATTCCGGACGATGTCGTGCGGGTCCGTATCGATCCGGAAACCGGTGCCCCTGTGGACGACCGGTCTCCAAAAGGCGTCGGCGTCCTGTTCAAACGGGGCACGGAGCCGCAAACCGATTGATCCGCAGGTCCCAAGACAACTTTTCCGTGATCCGTCGCCCTGAACGCAGAAAAGAAAGAACGAGCCGTTACAACACTCACGTTACCTTACCCGCAACGGGGCCTATGGGAATCGGGCCGGATGGGAAAATGAGCGTTTTCATGCCGACCCACATCTGCTATGAATTGACGAGATCCACCACCTGACTGCAATCTCTCCTATATTCGCCGGACCCCATCACGATTCGCCACGCTCCGCCGGATCTGCCGACAATTCCCGGAGCTCGGTCGTTCGCAACCGTATCCGAACCCGCCCTGTACGGGGAGGCCGGTACTGGTTTCTATTTTACCGTGCCGTCTCCGGGCGCATGTCTCACATCGCAGCAGTCCGATACCTGGGAAGGAGAACGGGCCATGGCTGATGTCGACTTTTACCCAATCCACCCCTGGGCCGGCACCGAAAGCCCATGGACATCATCCAACAAGGCACTGGGCAGATTCATTGAACACCATCGAAGTGATCTGAAGGCGGGGCACTCCGCGGCGCAGACCATTCGGAGCCACCTGGCATCACTTTTCAATGTGATGGACGAGCTCTGCCGGAATTGCTGCCCCTGGTGTCCGGATCCCTGCTGCATCGTCAATAAGGTGTGGTTCGATTTCCGGGACCTGCTTTTTCTGCACCTGCTGAAACTACCCATACCGCCGGCGCAGCTTAATTGCGGGCACCACCAAGCCTGCCGTTACCTGGCCCATCGAGGGTGCCGGATACCCCGCATCATCCGGCCATGGGCATGCACCCGGTACCTCTGCGCAACCCAGCGAAGATTTCTCGACCGATTGGACGGCGCGGTCACATCGGAACTCCAGAGGACAACAGACACAATTCATGACTTACGGTTTGAAATGGAAATTTCCGTTTGCCGGATATGTTCGTCATGGAGGCCACCTTAACAACCGCCTGTTCGGCATCCATTGCCGAATCCACCGTTCCGATCTCGAATTCCCGTATTTTGCGGGCAGACGCTGCCGCTGTGTTGTTCTATGGATCTAGGTAGGGTATCATATGGGGAATCAGCGGTATTCCAATTTTGTGAGACAGCCATGAAATGCATGTGTTGCGGTTCGGATCGGCACGCCTATCAGCGAATCAATCAAAATGAGTTTGCTACCTGCAGACGTTGCGGGTTTATGTTCTCGGACAGGGTCATAACATCTCATGTTGTCGGTCATTATCGTGACATCGATCCCCATAAAAAAGTCGCCGCAGCCAAAGGCCCCTTTTTCAAGGCTGCTCTGACACGTCTTTCAGCAGAAAACCACGATACGGATCGATCGATCCTGGATATAGGGTGCGGGTTCGGATATTTCCTGCAACATGCCGCAAAAGAGGGATGGGTCCCATTCGGGGTAGAGATTGTTGAAGACGCCGTGGCCGCCGCCAGAGCTAGCTTGGGAAGAGATCAAATATTTCATGGGACGCTTCAGTCCGCCAATTATCCAACCAATACGTTCCATGCCGTCACGGCATGGGACGTACTCTTTGTGGTCGACGAGCCGCTGCAGGAGATCATCGAATGTTACCGGATTTTGAAGCCGGGCAGCAGCAGCGGCATACGACTTCGAAATGTGCTCTTTGAGAAGGCGAGTTACCATGGATATCGAACAATTCAGCCTGTTGCCGGTAAGATGGGTATTAAGCGTCCTTACGTCTTTCACTCCTACTGTTTTAGTCCGAAATCCCTCCACTATCTGTTGCACGGCGCCGGATTTGAGAACGTCCGCATTCAAAATTCGCCGTTGACCAAAGGTGATCCCTATGCCTACACGCCCTTCAGCTGGCTCACCACCTCTGCCAAGATGATAATCGATACCCTGGCAGGACGTCTGTTCTCTCTTTCAAAGGGACGTTGGATTCTTGGCCCTTCCCTGTTGGCCTGGGCAATAAAACCACTCCCCCATTCCAAGGAGAAGAGATCCGGTGACAGCGCTTCATAAGCGGGTACAGCGCTCAGACCCCCCCGAATTTCAACAGGTTGCCCTCCCCGTCGAATCCCGGCCGTTTCCAGGGACCGATCCGGTCCATTCCGGAATGATCCTCAATCTCCGATGCCAGTGCCCGGGACACCATCATGGTTTCCAGACTTTTTGTGTCCCGGATCCGAACGATCCTCGCCTTGCGCCCGCCTTCATAACCGGCGGTGCGGATGCAGGCTTCTATCGCCTGGCGGTCCGATTCAAAATGCATGGGAATGGCCGCTTTCTCCGGTGAGATGGCCGCAATGGCATTGACGTATGTTTTCTGAACATCGATGGCATCCACCAGGCGTCGGGTCGTGACATCGGCCAGGCCGATGCCGTTGGCGTTACCATCGGATTCCGGAGCCAGGTCCCGGACGAATATCCGTTTAATGTGGGGGGATGTGAAAAAATCTCCGGTGACATCCCGGTGTCGACCGGTCACATTGGAGTCCATGCCGATCCCGCTGATGTTTTTTCCGATCACATCAACGACCAGAACATCGAGAGGATCAAACGGGATGCGCGCCATCCACTCGTAAGCGTGACGCAGCAGCTGCGATTCCTCCGCGATCAATCCTTCCGGGGACACCGCCGAGACCTCCGCCAGCCGGCTGTACCCGTCCTCAATAAGCGCCAGACCAAACAGAAAATTGCCCTTTTCGACCACGGCAACCGCCCCCTCCTGGATGATTCCGAAACCGTGCCGTATCGCGGATCGATGAAATTCCGTGGCGCCGTGAACCTTCCCCAATCCAATGGTGAGCATCTTGCAGATGCCGCTCTCGATGGGCGCGCTAAATTTTGTATGGGGTTTGACCCGATTAATGACCACCAGGTGATCCGCTTCAATGGCGTCTTTTGCGCAGAACAGGTGGACATCGCCTCTGATCCGCCCAAGGGAGATCGCCTCCATATCGGAGCATAAAGGCGCGCCCATAGCCTCTTCGGTGATTCCCAGATGGGATAAAATGGCCCTTTGGCCGTCTGCCGTGCCGCCGCCATGGCTCCCCATGGCCGGCACCAGAAAAGGCCGGAGGCCGTGATCCTTGATCCCCTGGATGCACTGGTGAACCACCTCCGCCAGGCGATCGATGCCGCGGCTGCCCACGGCCACGGCCACGGTATCACCGACCGTGGTGCGGGCAGCGAGGGGAACGGTTGAAACGGTCCGGGAAACAGCAGCAGGCACGTCAAGTACCGGCGCCGAGTAAAGCCTCTGACGAACCGCGGCCATTTCCGGTAGTTGAATGGTGGATGTTGGGGTCATGGGGCACCTCGGTTAGGGGATCACCGCATGGGGAGCCGAACGGTTCAGACTCGAATGAAACCCGAATATCGAATTTCGAAATCCGAAACAAATCCTAAATTCGAAAATGAAAAATAAATTCCAGGGGTGGTGACCCGTAGCGGAGATCTGATCCTCCGGTATAGCGATTTTCAGAATTCCGTTCCGAAGCCTGACTCAAGGTCCAGGGAACTCGAATCGAAGCGGGCCGGGGGATGCGAGGTGAAACAAGGCGGGCTCTTTTAGATCGGTATCGTTTGAAACCACGTCTGGGATCACGCATGCTCTCCATTCCGCCAGGGGACCTGGAGAACATGCGTGGAATTCGGATTACGTTTCCTCGATGATAATGGCGCCTTCTTCGCAAACCTCGACACAACTTTCACAGCCAAGGCATTCTTCAGCATTTACGGGCACGGATTTGCCATCCTCCATTTCAAATACTTCCACCGGACACACATCCACGCATTCTTCGCAGCCCGCGCATTTCTCTTCATCGACAATAGGGTTGAATGCCATCTTAGTACAGCCTCCTTTCTGAGTTAAACGGGTGACTCGATCACCGGGTAATTCCTGTATCGAGCAACCCATTATACCAATTACCAGGGGGAGTCAAGGCTTCAAGGAGGGTTTTTTAAATTATCTGTGTCGAGGCAAATTGTTGATTTTTTGCAATAAAATAGGTAAGTTTCATAAATTGCGGACTTCCATCAAAGCGAGCAGCGCAGTCTCCTTCGGCATTCCCGGAGGGGCTGCTGAATCCGGGGTGATCCAGCGCTCGACGACCGTGTCGGTCGGAACACCGGGGATCCGGTAAACCGACAGGGACCCGACCCTCTCTCCCACCCCCGGTGCAACAGGCAATTCTGCGGCGGGCGAGGCGTCCGGGTGTGACAGCATCACCATGTAGCTGCCCAAACTCTGCCGCCATTGGTGATCAGAACCACCGCCCGGGGGGCCCGTCACGGGTATCCGCTCGAAGAAGGCAACCTGTTGGGTTTGCGGAACCGCTTCCATCACCTCCTCTAGCACGGCGCGACTGGTGGTAACCATAACCGTTGGTCCGTCCGGCGGTGCGGGTGGTTCCAACAGAAATAGACGCGCCCAGGCATTGAGACGATCGACGGTCATAAACGCTCCCGGATCCTGGGGTATACCGATATCCGGTGAGGATCGGCCCGCTGCTGCCGGTTCCCCCTTTAGATCCTGAAAGAGCGCCGTCTCCAACTGTTCAAAGCTTCCCAGCTCGCTTTCAAGATCCGAGATTTTAGCGTCGTACATCTGGGCCATCTGCAAAAAAATCCGGGCCTTCTGCAATGGATCCCTCTCCGTGGGTCCACGCCCTTTGCTGATTAATTCCGATCGGATGCGGGAGATACTGGTGTCGTCGTAGAACGGGACCGAATCCGCCTGGGATTTCAGCCAGGCTATCTCGCTGCCGCGATGCACGGTGGCCCAGTCATGAAACTGCCGCAAGACCTCTCCCATCGCATCATCGTCCCCGGCAGCGCTTCGGTCCAGCACCAGGCGGCCATCCCGCTCCGCCTGGATCATACCCCCCGGAATCTCGAGCGCCGACGGCAGCAGCACATGGATCGGTTGAAAGCAAGCATTCAGCGCTTCGAGAGCGCTGTGCGATACGAACGTGAATGGAAAAAACAGGGTTCTCATAAATCAGCATCCGATGTCTGCACATTATGCCGAATCGCTTCCGGCGTTTCAGAGGCGCACCGTCGCATATTGACCTAAACCCGTCGGTCTCTGACGTCCACGCCCATCTGGATCAATTGCTCACGGATAGCGTCGGCGCGCGCCCAGTTTTTTTCCTGCCGGGCATTGTCACGTTCAGTCAGAAGTTGCCGGACTTCCGGCGACAGGTAAAAATCCCCAAAATCGAAAATGTTCAACACCGTGTCGATACCGCGAAAGGCATCGATGAGCCGTTCAGCCGCCTCCCGATCGATACGGCCGTCCTGAAGCAGGCTGTTGATGTGCCGAACGGAGTTGAAGACCGCGGCCATAGCCTCGGCAATATTGAGATCATCATCCATCGCGGTGGTGAATCCCTGCTTTAAATCGTAAATAAGCTGATCCAGTTCCGCGTAGGGACGATGATGGTCAACCGCGTTAAGCGAGCGGAGACAGGTATCGAGGCGCTTGAGGGCTCGTCCGGCATCGATCATCCGTTCTTTGGAAAAAAAGATGGACTTTCGGTAATGGGTGCCCATCAGCCAGTAGCGGATTTCCCGATGGGTGTATCCCATGGCGGTCACATCCGACAACGATATCCGGGCTTTCTGGCGATCCGCGGTTTTTGAATCTTCATGGGCCGGATCGCAGTGCACCCAGTAACGCGCCAGAGGCTCTCCATTCAGCGCCGCAGCGATGGCAATTTCATTTTCGTGGTGCGGAAATGTATGTTCCCGCCCTCCGGTGTGAATATCAAAACAGTTGCCCAAGTGCTTCATGGACATCGCCACGCATTGAAGGTGCCACGAAGGACGAACATTTCCCCATTCGGTTTTTACGAAAATACCCCGTTTTAGCTCCGACAGCCGACAACGTTTAAACAGAGTGAAGTCCCGGGGGTTGTCCTTCTCATAGTCGTCCAGATCCACCGTCGCACCGAGCTTGATTTTGTCCAGATCGATGCCGGAGAGCTTACCGTAATCGTTGAATCGGGATATGTTGAAATACAGCGACCGAAGCTTTTCGTAGGCAAATCCCCGTTTCACCAGCCGTTCGCCCATCGCGATCATGTCGTCAATGTGTTCGCTGGCCCGGGGATACACATTAGCGGGCAACAGCCCAAGTCCCGCCACATCCGAGTGAAATTCATCGATGTGGCGCTGTGTAAAGGCTTCCAGCGCCATCCCGGCCCGTTCGGATCCGGCGATGGTCTTGTCATCCAGGTCGGTGATGTTCATCACATGGATCGTTTTGTGGCCGCGGAATTGCAAATACCGCACCAGCAGGTCGGCAAACACAAAACGGCGGCATTCTCCGAGATTGATCCGGGCGTGGGCGGTCGGGCCACATGAATACACGGTGGCTTTGCCGACATCGATCGGTTCGAAGGGTTCCTTTGAACGGCTCAGGGTATTGTAGAGTTTAAGCGGAGTGATATGATGACGCGTCTCAAAAAGGGGGGTACTCAGGTATCGTTCCCCGCTGTCGGGTAAAATCGCGACGATCACACCCTGGTCGAGACCTTCGGCTTCTTTGCAGGCGATTGCCATGGCGGCGCCGCTGCTCATCCCGACAAACAACCCCTCCTCCCTGGCGAGGCGACGTGTCATCTGAAACGCCTCGTCATCTTCCACATGAACCTTCCGGTCTAGCCTTTTTTTATCAAAAATTTCAGGAGGATAAGATTCTTTTACATTTTTTAGCCCCTGAATCTTGTGTCCCAGATAAGGTTCGACACCCACGATTTGAATGTTCCGGTTATACTCTTTTAGCCGTCGCGCCATCCCCATCAGGGTTCCTGAAGTGCCGAGGGTGGCCACCAGGGTGGTAATGCGGCCTCCGGTTTGTTCCCAAACTTCCTCTGCAGTGCCGTGATAATGGGCTTTCCAGTTGGCCTCGTTGTTGAACTGATCGGCCATGAAATAACGATCCGGATCTTCCCGGACCAACCGGTATACTTCCTCGATCGCGCCATCGGTACTCAGATGGCCCGGTGTCAGAAGTATTTCAGCACCCCGGGCCTCTAGAATTTTTTGCCGTTCAATGCTGACCGATTCGGACATGGCAAGCAGCAGTCGGTAGCCTTTGACCGCACAAACCACCGCCAGACCAATGCCGGTATTCCCGCTGGTGGCTTCAATGACAGTTTTGTCCGGCGTCAATGCGCCCCTGGCTTCCCCGTCTTCCACCATGTACAGTGCGGCCCTGTCCTTGATGGAGCCGCCCGGATTGAAGTACTCCAATTTGGCCAGAACCTGAACGTTCGGATTGGGATTTACCCGTCGGATTTCCACAAGGGGTGTGTTGCCGATGGTGTCGATGAGTGAATAGCTCATGGCTGAATTTCCGTTATCACCTCACGGGGCCTGTTATTCCGCCAGCTTACCGGACAGGATGGAAAGGATCCGGGCACGGACCTTTGCTCTGCTTTGCGATGCGTCGATGATCTGAAAACGATCGGGGTCTTTCTGGGCCCTGTCCAGATAGCCTTCCCGGACTTTTCTGTGGAAGCGGAGGTCCTCCTCTTCAAACCGGCTCTCTTCACTTTCCCGCTCCCCGTTGACGATGCCCTTCCAGGCGCGAGCAAGGCCGACCTCAGGATCGAGATCCAGAAGCAGTGTCACATCCGGAAGCAAATTATTAAATAGAATCCCGTGAAGCTGTTCAATCAAATCCACGTCCAGCCCCCGGGCGTATCCCTGATAGACCACGGTGGCGTCAAAAAACCGATCCGATACAACAACCCGATCCTGGGACAGGGCGGGGCGGACCAAGGCTTCCAGATGCTCGGCCCGGTCCGCAAAATAGAGCAGCAGTTCGGCTAACGGCGCCAGACCGGATGTCTGCGGATCCAGCAGAATGGATCGAATCTTTTCTCCGCTTCGGGTGCCGCCCGGTTCCCGGGTGACCGTGTAAGCAATCCCCCGGCCCTGCAGAAAATCTTCGATATAACCGATCTGGGTGGTTTTGCCGCAGCCTTCAATGCCTTCCAATGTGATGAACACTTCTGTTTGCCTGTTTGCCAGTTTAGCCGGTTGTCCAGTTCAACCTGTTGCAGCGGTCGGCCAGTAGCAATACTACTTTACCACGAAGCGCACGAAGAACACGAAGAAGCATATCGGTTTACCCATTTCTTCGTGACCTTCGCGTTCTTGGTGATTGTATAAGCTGGTTTGCCGGGTTGCCGGTGCGCCCTCGGCACACGGCATTTTTGGTTGTTATCCCTACTCTTTCAGCTTTCAGCTTTTAACTTTCAACTCATGCACTATCCAGCATCCAGCATCCAGCCCGCCGGAGGCGGGTAAACCTCAGGTGGGCGGGCAAGCATCTACCGATCGTCGTCGGTCTTGCCTTTGTAAAAATGCCTCCCGAGCACCCGATGGTAGGCCGTCCATGCTTCCCCGGGGTCCTGGGTTGCCATGAATTCTCGAACACCGTTTACTTTGGAGTCAATTTCGTCAATGTAGTGAAGCAAAAGGGCTTCGATGGTTTTCGGCGGTTCCGGGGAACCGAACTCCAGAGCCCCATGGTGGCTGATGACCAAATGTTTGAGAAGAACGGCCAGCTCCTCCGGAAAGCCATCGATGTCCGCCAGTTTTTCGTCGATCATCTTCAATCCGATAACGATGTGTCCGACCAGTCGACCTTCGTCGGAGTAGTCGATGTTGGTGTGATAATCGAATTCCCGAACCTTTCCGATGTCATGAAGGATGGCTCCTGCCAGCAGCAGGTCTCGGTTGATGCCGCTGTAATGGTGGGCCATGTTATCGGCCAGAACGGCCATGGACAGGCAGTGTTCCAGAAGCCCACCCACGTAGGCATGGTGCATCATTTTAGCGGCAGGCGCCCGCTTAAAGGCGCTTACGAAATCCCTGTCGTCCCAGAACGCCCGGAGAAGGGCTTGAATCGATGGATCTTCAAGCCCATCGGTCATCTGAACCAGCCGTTCAAACAGGTGATCCACGTCATGTCGTGTTACCGGTAGAAAATCTCCGGGATCGACACTCTCCGGGGAACATTTTGCCATGGATCGGACGGTCGCCTGAAGATTGCCGCGATATTCTGTGACGCGTGCGGTCACCTGCACAAAGTCTCCGGAATCTGCCGCCGTCGCAATCCTCTCGACATCGTCCCAGACCACACCGCCGATGGATCCCGTCTTGTCCGCCAGGGCCACCGTCAAATAGCTGTCACCATCTTTCTTTTGGGCCAGATTTTTTTCTGCCAGGACAAAGACATCATCGACCGCATCGCCCGGTTTCATATCGCTCACATACTGGTGTTTCATAGGCTATCCATTCCGTTTCGTGCCATTGACACTGGAACAGATAAACTCGGCAATCTTCTCAGCCGATCGCCCAAACAGCTCTTCCAGCGGCAATAGCTCCAGATGAGAATCCTCCCAGGGGATACTGTTCTCATGAACGAGGTTCTGGATATGTTCGTATTTACCACCCAGGGCCTTCACTTTTGCCGTCAGCGGGACCTCCGACCGGAAACCGATATTGAGCAGCAACAGATACTCGATGATATTGGGCCGGTCCGGCGATGTTGAAATAGCGGGAATAACCAGGATGCTGCGATTGTCCTTTCGCCCCTTTCCAATGTACACATTGCCCTGACGCACAATAATCCGCTTGGTTCCCTTCAATCGGCGGTCGGTTTCCACCCGTGACGGGATGGGCTCCAGGACGCCGGATTTTTGGAGTACGTCAATGGTCGTCCCGTCGGTCAGATCGCCGAGTAGATTCAGGCCGTCGATACGGTAAAGAATCGAACCTTTTATGTTGCTGACGATCGACTGGAGGTTTTTGAGCACCAAGACATTCCGGTTGATCAGCTGCGACACGCTGATACCGTGAGCGTCAAGGGATTCGAAGAGAACCCCTTCGACCTTCTCTTCGAGGCGGCTGGTACCCACCGTGACCGTTTTGGCCTGGTGTTTGATCGCGTCCACCGGACGCGCCAGGCAGTTGATCGCTTCCCCCAGGCACTGGAACAGCCGGTCGAGCATGTTTCGGGCGGTTCCTTTAACTCTGAAATCGATTTCAAAATCCGAAACCGGCAACCGCCCGGCCAGGTACTTTAACAAAAGGGTCAGATCCGATGCGATTTCCACACCCATCATTCCGGGCAGCTGTTTCTCGGACTTGACCTTCCGGAATTCGTTGTAGAATCGGGCGATGGATTCCCGAAATGTCTTTTCCAGCACGATCTCGAAAACATCCAGCCCATTGCGAGCAAACCGGGCCACCGCAGCCTGGATCTGCTGCCGATGCCGATACAGGAAACCGGAGGCGTCGTTGATGGACAGCGCCGCATAGTATCCCCAGATGTGGCCGACCAAGGTGTTGAGGATAGGGGCCAAGTGCTCACGGACCACCGGTATGTAAAAGATGTCTTCGGCATACGGCTCGAATCGCAAATCGCCGTCATCGGCAATAACCACCGGCAGTGCCTTGTGGGCCCGGAATATGGCCGTGTCTTTTACGATATCGCCGATAACCGTGCCGCGGGTCCCGGCGGCACAGACGATGATCAACGGCTCGGAAGATAAATCGATGTGTTTTTTGTCCTCAACGAAATCCGAGGAAATCGTCTTGTAACACAGCTCGCTGAGCTTGATCCGGATTTCATCGGCTGCGGCTTTGTTGGGGCCGCTGCCCACCGCCGCCCAGTATGTGCGCTGAACCGCCAGTCGCCTGGCACTGGCGGCAATTTGTTCCCGAATGCCGAGAATCGAGCGCATGTGGTTCGGAATCGCCAGCAGCCGCTGGATTTCCTCGGCGATGAAGGTGCGCGTGCGACGCTCCTTGAGTTGGGCAACAAACAGACCCAATATCGCGCCGGCGATGATTTGCGAGTAAAAGGCCTTGGTGGAGGCCACCGACATTTCAATGTCCCTCCCGCTGCTGGTATACAGTGTGCCGTCCACCTTGAAGGTCAGGTCGGAATCCCTCCGGTTGACAATCGCCAGGGTGCGGGCGCCTCGCTCACGAACCATATCCACGGCCCTGTTGGTGTCGGTGGTGGTGCCGGATTGACTGATCGCAACGACCAGGGCGTCGGCCATGTCTCCGGCTCCGGCCTGTCCGAGCCGGAATCCGGACAATTCGGAGGCTTTCATGGCACTGATGTGCAGCGTCGGATCAGCCAGGTAGAAGTTCAGGATGTCGGCACAGGCCAGGGCCGCCACGCCGGCCGTACCCTGTCCGATAAAGAAAATGCGGCGAATGCGGTCTCCGACCACATCCTTCCGCAACGACGCCGGAAATACGGCCGTGTCGAGGCGAATCTCCGTGTGGGGAGTATCCCCTCCGCTGATTTTCCACCGATTCAGCAAGGTCCGTTCGACAGATTGCGGGGCTTCGGAAATCTCTTTCAGAAAATAGTGGGGATATTCCTGGCGATCGATATCACGGGAGGTAATTTCGGTCTGCTTGACCTGTTCGGCGGTCAGCCGCAGCGGGGTCCCGTCATAGTAGCTGGCAGTGATCCCTTCCGGTGTCACCTCGGCCTCCTGATCGAGAATGAGAATCTGGCCCTGGGTCTGCCCCGCCACACCCTCGATCACGGCCTCACCGTCCATTTTAATGAATCGGGACGTCTCTTCGACAAAACCGTAAACCTCGGAGGTGGCCATGAAATGATCCTCGGACAGGCCGACGAAAATGGTTTGGCCGCTGCCCTTCTGGGCGAGGTACAGTTTTCCCGGCGCCAGGTCTGTATGCATGCTGATGGCATGGGAGCCCTCGAAGTCATTGACGGCGCAGCGGAACGCCTCTGCCACGGACTCCCCCTGCCGGAGGTATTTTTCGATCTGAAGGGGAATCAGTTTGGTGTCCGTGGTGATATCCTGGTGCAGCAAGACACCCTCGTTTTCGAGAGCCTTTCTGAGTTCCAGGTAATTGTCGATGTCACCGTTCAGGCAGACATGGATAATCGCGTCCTGTCTGGGCCCGTTGCCGACGGTGTCGTTGTCGACAGGGTGGCAGTTGGCTTCGCTGATGGCGCCGACGGAGGCCCATCGGGTATGGGATAGAATGGTGGCATGCTGACGGGGAATGGTCAGGAGCCGATGCAGGATCGCATCCTGCCGGATCTGCTCTCGCAAAAAGCGGGGATTGTCTCCGAGACTGCCGATCTCGGCGGCCACCTTGTAGGCCATGGCCACGGAGTGGCGGACAGCTCCGTCTGCTTCAATTTTCCGGATACCGATGCTGCCGTTGACCAACACATCCCGTTGCATCCGGTCCGCTAACGCCTCTTTCAGGTTTTCCTTATCGATCACCGCCATGAACCGCTTATACGCTGGATCGTCCAGAGCGATCATCAGAGAAAGACCGGCTGAATCTCTGCCCCGGACCTCCAACCGTTCGATGCTGTTGAGGACGGTGTTCACCCGTTGTAAAAAGGTCCGGGCCTCCGGGTCTCCAGGAACTCCGGCAGCGCCCATCAAATGGTCGAGTTTAGCGATATTGCCGATAATTTCCGAGTGGATGCACCATTTGGCATCCTTTAACATGTCTATCCGTGAGGTAATCGTATCGACGGAACGGGCATCGAGGCGGCCGATATCCGCCGCCAGCAGGGATGCCTCGGTGTCACAGATATGCCGGATGCGTTCGGCAGCCTCGCGAAGAGCGAATTTACATGGGTCGCTCGAAAATATCTCTTGAAACTGCCGAACGCCCTTCAATTCCTTGATGGCGTGAAACAGGGTTTCAAGGGAGTTATTTCCGCCGAGATAGCCGTCCTCCAAATCGGGCCGACCATCCCCAAACTTCTCCAATCCGCTTTGCTCGAGTTGCTCCAGAAAAGCCTCGATCGCCCCCAGGTCTACCCCTTCGGACGTCGCCTCCCTGCTTTTGACAGCAACCAGCCCCGCGAGACCGCAACACAACAATGCCTGGCGGCAAGGAAACAGCACAATCGATCCATCCGGGACGGTGGCGGTGTGACGTCCGGCATACACGCTGTAACGTCCCAACCGACAGATTCTGGCGCCCGCTCCGACGGCCTGCCGCACCAGACGGCCTATTGGCGGCAACGGCAACCGGCACCACCTTCTCCACCGGGGGTATTTTTCATCGACGTTGTTCATATCTCTCTGTCTTTTCCGTGTTCAAGGGTCGCTGCCCTTACATCCGAAGATAGAGCTGCCGGATCCGCTCCCGCGACATCTGGTCACGCCAATCCGACCCAAGAGCATTTTCCCACAGCGGTTCCAGTACCAAGGCGACATCGACCATTTTTTCCAGCCCGCCTTCATCCAAGTCTGAGACCAGGTTTCGGGGCAGCGAAATCCGCTGTCTCTCCAGCATGTCCCGGAATTCGGCGACCCCTTCCGGATAAAATTCTTCCAGGGAAGCAAAGGCAATACAGTTGCCGATCCCGTGGTGCACACCCAGAACATAGGAAAGCCCATAGGACAAGGCGTGGCAGATCCCCACCTGGGAGTAAGCAATACTCATGCCGCCGAAATAGGACGCCATCATCAGCTTGTCGTCGGCGTCCGGGGGGGCTTCGAGAAAGACTTCCCGGCACATGGCCAGGGCTTTTTCGCCAAAGGCCTGGCTGAACGTATTCAGAAAGGTTCCCCACAAGGACTCCACACAATGGATATAACAATCCATGCCCGTATAAAAGCGCTGATCCGTGGGTGCCCCGGCAATAAGTTCCGGATCCAGTATAATCTGATCGAAGACGGTAAAATCCGAATTGATGCCGAGCTTCTTCTCGGGACCGGTCAGCACCGTCGTGCGGGACACCTCGGCCCCGGTGCCGGAAAGGGTCGGAATGCCGACATGGTATACCGCCGGGTTCTGAATCAGATCCCACCCCTGGTAGTCCGCTGAGGAGCCGGGGTTGGTTAGCATCAAGGATACCGCTTTGGCAAGATCCATGGTACTGCCGCCGCCGATGCCGATAACGCCGACCGGCCGGCCGGCATGATTCTCGACCTGTTGCGTCAAGGTGTCCACATAGACGGTTTTCGGCTCGTCATCCACATTGACCCATAGCAACATGTCCTGATCCGCCAGGGGAAGTCGGTTCGGCCACTCCCTGCCGGTGAAGACATCATCGACAAGGAATGCCATAAAATGGTCTGTATCTCCCCGCTGCTCTCTGATGATATCGCCGAGCTGATTGAAACAACCCCTCCCAAATACGACTTTTGGAACTACCTTGAAATTTCGAAACATTGTCTGTCTTCCTGTTTTGCGGTGAGCACATCCGTAAACGATCCCGCCGCCGAATCGCAACGCGTGGGGTTCACATGATCTACACCATTTTCAACACCTGTACCATCTTCTCGATTCGATCCGACACCTCCCGCTCCGTCCAGGAGAGTTTGATCTGCATGGAAATGGTGCGTTCCATGATGGCATCGGAATCCGGTAGGTCGACCCCTCCATAATCCGGAAAGTGGTCATACTGCGCCGCCGGCATAGGGGCGGTGGTCTGCATCTGTTTCAGATGATGCCACTGGCGCAGGTAATGCCAGTTGTTGTCATACCAGTAGAAGCATCCGTCGACTCCGGCGGCGGAAAGGCCGGAGGCCGCCTTCCGGGCGATGTCGCCATCGGGAAGGAAAAAAGACAGGAAGGTCGCCGAATCCCCCTCCCGGTCCGGGATTTCTCTGAAGGTGACACCCGGCAGAGGGGCCAGACCGCTGCGGATGGTTTCCTTGTTCCGCCGCTGGATCTCGAGAATCCGGTCCAGTTTGCGAAGCTGTGCAAGCCCGACGGCGGCGTTCAGCTCACTGATCCGAAAATTGGTCCCCAGAATCGGATGCCCCTCGAGACCCCGATCATCGCCGATGTGATCATGGCCGTGGTCGGCAAAGCTGTCCGCCTTTCGGTATAACTCCGCGTCGTTCGTCACCACGGCGCCCCCTTCCCCACAGGTAATGGTTTTTACCGGGTCGAAGGAAAAGCAGCCGATGCTCCCGAAGGTGCCCACGGGCTTGCCCCGAAACGTCGCCCCGAGAGCCTGGCAGGCGTCTTCGATGAGAATCAGCCGGTTGTCACGGCACACATCCACGAGCTCGTCAATACGCGCCATGGCACCGCACATATGCACCGGCATCACGGCGCGTGTGCGTGGCGTAATGGTTTCCGCAACGCCTTCCGGAGAGAGGCACAGGGTCCTGTCAATATTGGCAAACACCGGAACCGCACCTGCCATCAATACCCCTTCCACCGTCGCGACAAACGTAAACGGCGGCACGATCACCTCATCTCCGGCACCGATGCCGCATGCCGCCAAGGCCAGGCTGACGGCGGCCGTACCGCTGGAGCACAGGTGGCAATGGGCTACGTCCAGATACCGTGCCAGTTCCGTCTCGAACGTTTCCGCCTTCCAGTGGCCGTTGCGGACGCCATCGAAACCGTACCGGAAAAGAACCCCGGTGTCCAAAACGTCCTGGACTTCTTTTCGTTCTTCATCTCCGAACAGTTCAAAGCCGGGCATGGGGGACTCCTTTCCCAGATAGTCTTGAGCCTGTTGAGCCGTCGTGCATCGCGAAACAGATCTCCGGTGATGACGCTGTAGAACGGATGAGACGGCTTCAGACGAACGCAATAGAAGCGGGCTACCCGGACGGCGCGGTCGGTGCCTGACTCCGGGAGACCTCAACGGTGTTGAAATACTGCCGGATGGTCATGCGGGCATACTCGGCAGCCCGTGTTCCGATATATTTTTCATGGGCGACGACCACCGATACGGCCAATTGACGCTGGCCATCCCGCTGCCGGGCAAAGCTGATCCGTACAGAGATTCTCGGACCTGCGGGTTTTATCATAGCCCACCATGGACACAATCCGGCCGGAAGAAGGATCCATGGACACAATGCCGATGTGTTTCGATGTGGATGGGTCCAGTTTTCCGAGGAGAAACCGCTGCAGGGTCATGTTCAAGCTGGTATCGATGACCACCGGGCGGTCTTCTATCACCAGATCCAGGCGTTTTTCCTCCGAATTCAGCACGGTGCCGCTGTTTAGAACCGCCTGTATCGCACGCTTGTCGATACGCGGCACACTCTCGGCAGCTGACGGTTGCAGTGAGGCATCCGGTGGGTGGGGGAGTGGGACATCCGTGCCGAGCCGGCTGGATCCCCCAAGGATCCAAATGAGCGCGGACACGGCAAGCGCCGCCGCCATAAAGAAACCAACATATTTACCCCGACGGCGACCGGCGCCGGTCTTTTTCAAGTGGGCCTGGTAATCCCGCCAGCCGGTTCTGCCAGAATAGGGGTCAGGGTAATTACCCGATCCGGTTCCGATGCTCATAAGCCCTTGGCATGGTCCTATAGAATTAACCGTAGATGCGTGCTGTGCCTCTCCAGGGCGGCTTATTTGATGGCCGTTCCGGGGTCGATGGGGCGATCAACGGTGACCAGGCTCAAATCGTCGTCTCCCACCGCCGCCAGAACCATCCCATTGGAGAGCGTCCCCATCAGTTTGGCCGGTTTTAGATTGGCCGCCACCACCACTTGCTTGCCTTCAAGGTCTTCGGGTCTGTAGCTGCCGGAGATACCGGCCACGATGGTCCGACGCTCTCCCATATCCACCTCCAGTTTCAGAAGCTTTTTGGCCCGGGGTATGGGCTCCGCCGTGATAATTGTCGCGACCCGGAGATCCACCCGCTGGAGCGTTTCCATGTCGATTTCCGGTTTCATCGTGAGACCCGCTTCCGAACCCGTTGCGTCGGACGCTTGAGCGGCATCCGGTGGTTGTTCAATGCGCGGGAACAGGGCCACGGCTTCGGGAATACGGATGCCGGGCGGAAGCGTTCCCCAACGGGAAAGGGGATCCATCAGAAAAAACGGGGCATCCGGATCCTGCCCCAGGTGCTCCTGCATTTTTTTGGCCGTATCCGGCATGACCGGATAGATCAGACCGGAAACGATGCGCAGCCCTTCCAGCAGATGGTAGATCACCGTTGCCAGTTCTTTCCGGGCTGCGGGTTGTTTGGCCAGTTCCCAGGGCGATGTGACATCGACATATTTGTTCATCTGGCTGATAAACGTCCATACGGCCATCATGGCTTTATGAAACTCAAAATCCTCCATGAAGCGCCGGTACTGCTCGAGGGCTGCGGCCGCATCCTGCGACAAGCGGATTCCGGAATCTGATCCGGCCTCTCCCATGGGTTCCGGAACGATGCCATCGAAATATTTTCGTGCCATGGCAATGACCCGGGAAAATAGGTTTCCCAGATCGTTGGCAAGGTCTGCATTGATTCGGCCGACAAGGGCATCCTCGCTGAAACTCGAATCGAGTCCGAAGACCATGTCCCGCATCAGAAAAAACCGAAATGCGTCAAGCCCGTATTTATTCTTTAAATTCAGAGGTTCCACAACGTTTCCGAGGCTTTTCGACATCTTGCTCTCGGCCACGTTCCAGTACCCGTGAACGTTGAGATGGTTATATAACGGGATACCGGCGGCTTTGAGCATGGTCGGCCAATAAATGCCATGGGGTTTAAGAATATCTTTTGCCACGATATGCTGGGCGGCCGGCCAGAACCGGTCGAAAAGCTCCCCCCCGGGGTATCCGAGTGCCGACACGTAGTTGAGCAATGCGTCGAACCAAACGTATGTGACATAGTTCTCATCAAAAGGGAGCGTGAGACCCCACCGGAGTCGGGACTTCGGGCGTGAAATGCAAAGGTCTTCGAGGGGCTCCCGCAGAAAGGCAAGCACTTCATTTTTATACCGCTCGGGGCGTATAAAGTCCGGGTGCTGTTGAATGTGGTCGATGAGCCATTGCTGGTATCGACCCATTCTAAAAAAGTAGTTCGACTCCTTGATGGGCTCCGGTGCGACTTCATGGTCCGGGCACTTGCCGTCCACCAGTTCCCGTTCCGTGTAGAAACGCTCGCAGCCGAAGCAATAGAGCCCCGCGTACTCACTGAAATAGATGTCTCCGGCATCATAAATCCGTTGAAGAATGTTTTTGACAACGGCCTTATGGGATGGATTGGTGGTCCGAATGAATTGATCGTAGCTGATGCGGAGCTCCGGCCAGAGGTCTTTGAAAAGACCGCTGAACTTGTCCACATAGCTCTGGGGCGTCATGTCTTCCCGCTGAGCCGCCTGCACGATTTTATCGCCGTGCTCATCGGTTCCAGTTAAAAAATAGGTGGCGTCTCCTTTCATGCGATGAAATCTGGAGGTCACGTCGGCCAGGATCGTGGTGTACGCATGCCCCAGATGGGGTCTTGCATTGACGTAATATATCGGTGTGGTGATATAAAACCTTCCGCTCATTTCCGGCTTTTCTCCTTGGCAATGGTAAACTGGTTCAGCCCTTTTTCGACGATGGCTCCGGTTTCGAGCTTGATGGATACACGACTGCAGATGACGTTGAGGCGGACTATTTTACCAGTGCCTTCACCGGTCACTACCGATGTCCCCACCCGCGGGTAGTTTTCCTTCAACTTCTGATACGTCGCATTTTCGTAGTTCAAACAGCACATGAGCCGGCCGCAAAGTCCGGAGATCTTTGTCGGATTCAATGACAGATTTTGCTCCTTGGCCATGCGGATGGATACCGGTTCAAACTTGTCGATGAACGTGGAACAGCACAACACACGGCCGCATCGTCCAAGACCCCCACACATCTTCGCCTGGTTGCGGATACCGACCTGTCGCATTTCAATGCGGGTTCGGAACTTCTTGACCAGCATCTTGACGAGCTGCCGGAAGTCGACCCGTCCCTCGGCGGTGAAAAAAAAAGTCAAACGGCTGGCATCAAAGGTACTCTCCACCGAAAACAGGTTCATCTCCAGATCGAGATCCCGGATGCACGCCATGCAAAACTCGTGGGCAACCGCTTCGGTCCGGCGGTTTCTTTCCTGCTGTTTGAAATCCTGCTCGGTGGCTAACCGATACACCTTTTTCTGGGGTCGTTTATCTCCGTTTTTATCCAGAGGCCTCGGTGCTACGGCCACTGTTCCGAAACCGAGCCCCTTCTCAGTCTCCACGATCACGCGCTCGCCCGGCTTCAGAACAAATGCGCCGGGATCGAAATCGTATATCTTACCTGTCGGTTTAAACCGAATACCAACAATTTTGGTCATGGTTATCACTTCCCGTCCGGGTTCCACAACAACGCCGTGGATTCCCGTTATCTGTCTTGTCGGATCATTTTCATCGCCAGCACCTCCAGGGTAACCCGTGGATTGGTATTGGCACGAAGCTGTTTCTGTGCCGTCTCGATGGCCGTTAACACGCGCTGGATATTCCCCGGGGGCTGGCGGCTCGCGGCGATTTCGACAATTTCCGCAAGATCGCGGTTTACGATCCGCTCGGGGCGATGGGGCCAGACAGCGAGGTCCCTGTACCAGGTTTTCAGAATTTCAAGGGCATCCTCAACGCTGTTTTTATCTTCGGAAAGCTGCCGGGCAAATGCCAGACTCCGCACCATGGAATTAGCGTTCAGGGACTCCGCTTGCTGTATCAGCCAACTTCGACGGCGTATCCACCCGGCCTCGCGCATGCCAAGGGCCTTTGTCACACTCCCTAGTGAAATCGCCGCCAGAATCGCCGCTTCCGACACATCCATCCCGTGCCTCTGCACGAGCAACGCTGTCAGCGATTCCATGGAGATCGGCCGAAACGCCACATGCTGGCATCTGGAGGAAATGGTCGGCAGCAGGTCCGAAGCACCCGAGGCAGTCAATATCAGCAGTGTTTGGGCCGGCGGTTCTTCGAGGGTTTTCAGCAGTGCGTTTCCTGCCTCCGGGGTCATGACATGCGCATGTGACACAATGGCTGTCCGATACACCGCTTCATAAGGTTTCATGGCCAAGGTGTGCACGAGATCCCGGATTTGCTCGATTCGGATCAAGGACCCTTTGGGCGTGACGTGAACCACATCCGGGTGGGTATCGGCGGCAATTTTTCTGCAGGCAGAACACGTCCCGCAAGCATCCAGCGGCCCACGCGCGTCCTGCTTGGAAGATAGGCGTTCAGAGGATAGAAACGTGCAGTTGCAGGCCATGGCAAAGGCCAGGGCCGCTGTCCGTTTACCCACGCCGTCCAGGCCGGTAAACAGCAAGGCGTGGGGGATGTTTCCCTGTGTAAGAAACGCTGTTAACAGCCGGACCGCCCGCTGTTGATCCCTTATCGATCCAAATCCAGGCACAACTCTAATAGTTGACCCGTTCTCTGAGTTCCTTTCCTGATTTAAAAAAAGGCAAGCGCTTCGGCTTGATCAGCACTTTCTCTCCCGTCTTCGGGTTTCTGCCGGTATAACTGCGATAATTCTTCACATAGAATCGGTCTTGGATATGCCGGCCTCCTCCTTCAAGGCAGCGATGAGTTCAAGTTTGTTCATAAGCCCTCCTATCTGATCGAAAGCCGGCCGGTAACCGTTCAAAACCCGGTGCTCGAAATATCCACAGGATGACTTTATAATACAAAACTTTATTGAAAGTCAAGTAGTTATGATAGAACCCGCGGCAGAATCTCGATGTCTTCCGCCTGAACTTCGACCCCGGCATATTGACCAAGGGCCTCGATGTCCACCAAGACCCGGCCCCGTCCATGGTAGCGTACGAAAACGCCACACACTCCGGCAAAGGGTCCGGCCACGACCAGGACCGGATCACCCTTTCGAAGCCGTGTGCCGGTCTTCACCGGCTGGTCTGTGGCCACCATGATCTTCAGGGAGTCGACGGTCTGATCCGATACCGGTATCGAGCTCTCTTTGGTGCCGATGAGTTTGACGGCACCGGCTGTTTTCACGATTTCCAGGTGCTCTGAAGGGTTTAGATCCGTTTTGACAAAGACATAGCCCGGAAACAGAGGGATCCGGATCATCGCTTTTCGATCCCGGCGGCGACTGCGGACCTTGATCTTGGGCAGAAACACCTCGAATGACTTTTTGATCAGCCCCTCGTTGACGACATTCTCGAATCGGCTTTTGGTGTGCAGCACGTACCAGAATCGTTCTAGTTTATCCATGATCAACAATCCAACCCGTTTCATTCCTCAAGAGGCTGTTGCTCCCGGAAAATGGCCGGAGCCCCGCCACCGCAACCGCGTGCTTTCCGAAACACTCACGCACTGTCGTGCGCCTGCCGGATAACCTGGAGCTGTTTCATGTGCGTTTCAGCGTAATCCAGAATATCATCCAAATCATTTTGATGATGCAGGTAGTCCCAGTATTGGCCGATGCTGTCACGAACGTCGCGGGTGGGTTCCCATCCGAGTCCGCGCAACCGCTGAATGTCGGAAACGATATTGCGAGTGTCGCCGTACCGGTAATACCCGGCCACTATGGGACTCACGGATTTTCCCGTCACCGTTTCCATGGTATCGTAAAAATCGAGGACGGTCCAGGGTGTGCCTCCCCCCACGTTGAACATGCGGTAATCGGCGTCTGGGTGTTTCAGGACCAGGATATTGGCATCGACAACATCGGCGATATTGACAAAATCACGCACCTGTTGACCATCCTCATAGATGATGGGCTGTCGATCGAACATCAGCGACAGCGCAAAAATGCGCATGGCTCCGGAGTAGGCATTATAAAACGACTGACGGGGGCCCTGCACGATGGAGTATCGCATGACCGTAGTCGGGATGCTGTAGCGTCTTCCGAGCTGCAAAGCGATCTGTTCCTGGGAAAACTTGGATATCGCATACGGATTGCAGGGGCGGACCACCCCCTCGTCGGACGGCATCCATGTGAGGATCTCCTGGCATGTCGGGCACCGATGATCCCAATTGCCCCGGGAGAGCTGTTCCTCGAGCCGGATGTCGGGATAAATATACCGGCCGTCCTGCGGGTAACAGCGCGGGCACTTGTAGCGGCCCTCGCCCATGACGGCCTGGCTGGCGGCGACAATCACTTTTTCAACCGTTGCCTGCGGTGCGTTTTCGACCAGCACTTCGTACAACAAGGCCGTCGACACGCCGTTCACATGGAAAAATGTCGAAAAATCGGTGAGGTAATCCTGATAGGCCGCAAGGTGATAGACCGCTTGCATGCCGTCCAGGGCCTTCTGCCAGGACCGCTTGTCCCGGACGTCACCATGCATGAACTCGGCATCCGGATGGATGTAATCGGGGGCCCCTTTCGGGTGCACCGTTTCCTGGAGGTTGTCCAGAATTCGGACCGAATGCCCCAGGGCAATAAGGGCATCGGCCGTGTGGGATCCGATGAATCCGGCTCCGCCGGTGATCAGGATGCGCAATTGTTCCCTCCTGTGTTCTATAGCGATTGCCAGAATTCCGTTCCGATTCCTTTTACGATCAAGGTATCACCGCAAAGTTAATCCGTTGAAAGTCAAGAAAGAATTTTGCATTTCGCTGCCCTTCGACTGGCTCAGGATAAACAGGACGTAGAGGGCGACATGCAAAACGATCGTCTGACAAAATATTTCGAATTTCACTATGTTCCTGGTGCTCTTTCCCCGAATCCCCCTCTCAGGGATTCGGGGAAAAATACAGTTCCGTTGCGTCCTATGCGACTCTGCGGTGATCGTTTCCATATGTCTGCAAACGGAACATATTTAGGACAACCACCATCCGCAGTGGGCATTATTTACTCGGATACGATCGGTCGTCGAAAATCACCTTGCTGCCGCTTTCTTCCAACATAAACGGCAATTCACGATAATCCTTTAACGCCTCGAAAACGGCATTCTGTCGTTCCCGGGGAACCATCAGCAGCAGGAATCCTCCCCCGCCCGCACCGGCCACCTTCCCGGCCAGGGCCCCGGCGGATGTGGCGCGTTCATACATGTCGTGAATCTGAGGATTCGAAATCCCCGAGGCCATGGTCTGTTTCAGATTCCAGTTTTCCTCCATCAAGACCCCGCAGCCGGAAATATTCCCATCACGCATGTTTTCGATGAATGGATCTACCAGATGGACCATCCGGCGCATACCTTCGAATTTGTCCGTTTCTGCCAGATTCGACGTTTGTCGGTTTAAAATGGTGTCGGCGCTTCGCGTGATTCCCGTGTAGTACAGCAGTAAGGATGACGCAAACTTGCGTTTCTGGGCGTTCCCCATCTCCACAGGTACCCGCAGGGTGAGATCCCCCTTGGAAAAGATAAACTTGTTGATGCCGCCGAAGGCGGCCGCGTATTGATCCTGACGTCCGATGGGTTTGCCCAGAATGTCGATCTCTATCCGGCAGGCCTCCACGGCCAGTTGCTCTGCCGTCACCAGTGTATTCTGGAAGGCATACAGGGCGTGAAGCAAGGCCACCGTAATGGAGCTCGAACTGCCCAGACCGGATCCGGATGAGGGGATATCGGCCAGGGTGGTAATTTCAACACCTTGTGTCACCCCCGTGATCTTCATGGCCTCCCGGACCAAGTCGTGCTGAATGGCGGCCACCTTGTCCACACATTCCTTTCGGGAATAATTGATGTAAATCATCTCATCGAAGCGTTCTTTGATAATGGCATAGACGTACTTGTCGATCGCGGTGGACACGACCATCCCGTCACACCGATCATAGAATTTTTTCAAGTCGGATCCGCCACCGACAAAGCCGATGCGCAGGGGTGTTTTTACGATGATCATAGGACTGCCCTTATCGTCGCTATCCGACATAGGTTTCGATAAAACAGGAGAGATCCGGGGTCCGGAGCCGTCTCCGGAGAACTGTTTTATCAACTCGGCGGCGATCAATCAACTGGAAGAACGGTTATGGGGACAGGCCGACACCGCTGGCAATGCCCCCAAGACCGGTCAGACTAATTTCGAATGTCACGCTCGGCGCCTCGGCCTCTTCGACATAGCGAACCACGATGGACCAGCATTGGGCACGGTACTGAACTCCGAGACCGGTCTTGATGTTTGTGCGATTGAAAAGGTTCTGTTCATAGTCGGCCAGCAACGCCACCCGGTCAAAGACGGGCACGAGTAATTCCGTGGTGAGAGTTTCGGCTTCATCCCGCGCATACAGGTAGTCCAGATACAGCCGGTCGCCCCTTCGGGACTGGGCTGTTGCGGAAAGATTATGGCCGGTGAAACCGCTCCCGTAAACGGAAAACTGGGTGGCGGCCCTTAGCGTCAAATAGCTTGTGAGATTCAGATCCAGCAGCGTGTCGATGGGCGAAAAGGGTTCCGGATCACCGGAGGTGCCCTTGTTGACGTCGTAAATTTGGGTAACCTGCAGGCGCAGGAGATCGTTGTAGAGAAAACGGGTCGAGGGTTCCTCTGTCCTGACCCGGGAACGGCTCCGACCGGTCAACGTATTCGTCCAGGAATAGGTAATCTGGTTGACCTTCTCGATACGGTCAGTACCGTCAAACAGAGGGAGCTCTCCCTGGTCTTGATCCGGAACGTAGTCATATACTGCCTGGAACCTGGAGAGATGTCGCAGTCTGTCCGTGGGTCCGAATCGAACCGGATACACCCGCGAGATATCCGTGGATGCATCCAGCCGAAAGTCGAACGATTCCCTGTGAAATGCGCTGTTTTTATCCGGCGTCCCGGGTGCATACGCGTTGATGTACCAGGCTGTCTCCCGAAGGCCGACCGACGGCTCGAGGGTCATAATGTTCCGCAGTCGGTAGGGATAGTAAAATCTCGGAAACAGGTCGATCCGCTGGCCACGGTCTCCTGTTTGTCGGTAAAAGTTATTAAAACTGGACTGAAAATCCCAGTAAATCGCCTGGCGAAATATCGGCTGTCTCGACCCGTCGAACAGAACCACAGGAAGCTGCTGTAGCGTTTGATCCGGTTGATCCAACGCCCGATTTCTGGAATCTTCGTTCCAGCGAAGCCCTGTGTTGAGACTGTAGCGGGGCCAGGTACGGTTGACATTCAGCTCATTGGCCCGGATGGGGTTGGTAAAGTCATTGATGTCCCGGCTGAAAGCCTCCCTGAAATAGAACCGGGTGTCCTCAAAACCGCTGTAACCGGATTTGAACTCCTGAAGGTAATCCTGATCGCTGACGATATCCAGATCCAGCCGGCCGGTGAACTTTCCCGGAAGGGGCTGATTGTGCTTCATCCGGAACCAGTATCTGTCGGAGTTCGGTCGGAGTACGCTGTCATCGGTGTAACCCCATCGCTGACTGCTATCGCCCTGCCCGTCATCCACCTGTCGGTCATCCAGGTAATCCAGCATCACCGTACCGAAGGTGCGGGGCGAGAGGACATACCGGTATTCCCCACCGATTTTAAATCCCCGCTCGGTCATGAAGTCGGCGTAGACAGTGGCATCCATATTGTCCCGGATGGCCCAGTAATAGGGTACCGCCAACTGGTACCCCTTGCGCTCCGAGATCCCGAACTGGGGCGTTAGAAAACCGCTTTGACGGGCAATTTTAACCGGAAATACCAGGTACGGTGCCCACAGGATGGGGATATTGCGCACCCGAAACGTGGCATTTCTGACTTTGCCATAGCCCTCCAGCGTTACGTTGAGTTTTCGGCCGGTGATTTTCCAGGCCGGCGGTTCACCGTCGCAGGTGGTGGCGGACGCCCTTTCGGCCGAATAGGTGTTCTTTCCGGTTTTCAGGATCTTCTGTCCCCGTATGTAAAAATGCTGCTGGGAGAAAAAGATGCTGGCATCGGTGAGGGTCCCGACCTCCCGGTCCAAATCCATGGTTACCCGTGACGCCCTCAGCATATCGTCCCCCGAAGACAGGGTGACATTGCCCGTGGCATCGATCGTCATTTGTCGATGGTCAAAACGGATCTCGTCGGCGGAGATCCGCAGGGATCCTTTTGAAACGATGACATTTCCTCTGGCGATGTACCGGTCGACCGCTTCATCGTACCGGGTTTCATCGGCCAGAAGGTTCCATGGCGCCGCACCGTCGACGGCTTCCGGCAATATGTCAGAAGAGATCCCGTCACATGGGAGGAGCAGAAGCATCAGGCTCCAGAAAAGAACGCCACCGGCGGTTTTACCCCGGCAAAGGCCCCTTCTTCGGCAGGAGACCCGGGGAAAAAAGAGATACGGATAGATGAGATTAAGCACGGATATGGGATTCCAGAGCTTCAAACGTATCGGCGTCCCCAGGGTGGTGGCTGACAGGGCAGCGGATCGGTGATCCGACGCATGATGTCGCGGTGTCCGCCCGTTTCATCGGGGCCACTGCGGAAGTCGACGGCACCGGCCATTCGGGCTAACACATTGAATCCGAATAAAATTTTCTTATTTTTGAATGATCCGGCATGAAAAGTCAACAATGCCCCGCCCCGGAGACGCGGGTCACGGTTGCATGGAATCCGAAAAGAGTTGTATATAGTCCTCCACCGGGACGGGGTAACGGAACGGATCACAAGGGGATTCGCCATGGATGCAGATCCACAACGTAGCGAAAAGCCGAGGCTGATGCACCTTCTATTGACGAATGACGATGGAATTTATGCCGAAGGGCTGCATGCCCTTTACAGGCAATGCTCGACGCGCCACTCGGTCACCGTGATTGCGCCGGACCGTGAAAGAAGCGCGGTTGGCCACGGCATCACGCTGCACCAGCCGCTCAGGGCCGTTCCGGTCCATCTGAACGGCGGTATGCCCGGGTACGCCGTCAGTGGAACGCCTGCCGACTGCATCAAGCTCGCCATTCTCGAAATACTGAAAGACCGACCGGACATGGTCATTTCGGGGATTAACCCGGGCGCAAACGTCGGTGTCAACATTAACTACTCCGGAACCGTCTGTGCCGCCAAAGAGGCGGCTATTTACGGAATCCCCGCGATTGCCGTGTCCATGCCAGGGCCCGATGTGGCCCACTATGACGAAGCGGCCCGCTTTATCCTGAACCTGCTCGGTCAGGTGTCTCAAGAGGGTCTGCCCCGGGGGACATTTTTAAACGTCAACATTCCCGACCTGCCCCTGAACGCCATGTCGGGCGTTCGCATCAGCAGACACGGCACCACGCTTTTTCCGGAATACGTTGACAAACGTATGGATCCGCGAAATCGCGCCTACTACTGGCAGGGCTGTGACGCATACCTGGGGCACCCGGACCCGTCTGTCGATGAGACGGCCCTGAGCAAGAACTATATTTCCATTACCCCGATCAAGTGTGACGCCACCGACTATGATGCCATCCCGAACCTGAAAAACTGGGATTTCGGGACCCTTTAAAAAAAAGACACCAACGCCCGAATCCGAAATAGTCCGGATTCGGGCGTTGGTGTCTTTCCAGGCCGCCGGGGCAGGTCTGCCGGAAGGCGGACCGGCCTTAAACAGCAATTTTCAGAATTCCGTTCCGAAGCCTGACTCACGGTCCAGGGTCAGGATTTTTTTCGCGAATACGCCACCGCGGCTCGAATGAACTCCCTAAACAACGGGTGGGGGTTTCGGGGTCTTGATTTGAACTCCGGATGGAACTGGCAGCCAAGAAACCAGGGATGATCCTGTAGCTCCACAATTTCCACCAGTTCACCGCTGGGTGAGATGCCGCTGAAAATCAAACCATGCTGTTCGAGGGTTTCCTTGTAGGCGGTGTTGAATTCATAACGGTGTCGATGACGCTCGGAAATGTCCCCGGTCCCGTATGCGTTCTCGGCTTTCGTTCCGGACGCCAGCCGGCAAGGGTAGGCCCCGAGTCTCATCGTGCCCCCCTTGTCCGTGGTCGCGTCCCGTTGCTCGACTTTGCCGGTCTTGTCGTCGTACCATTCGGTCATCAAATAGATCACGGGATGGGGTGTTGCGGGATCGAACTCGGAGCTGTGGGCACCGTCAAGACCGGCCATGTGCCGGGCAAACTCGATGACGGCAATCTGCATCCCAAGGCAGATGCCGAAATACGGGACGCCCTGCTCCCGGGCATATCGGGCCGCACAGATTTTACCCGCCACACCGCGTGAACCGAAACCTCCCGGAACGAGAATGCCGTCGGCCTCGAGCAACTTGTCGCTGCAGGTGTTTGCATCCACGGTTTCTGAGTCCACAAAGGACAGGTCGACCCGGCAATTGTTTGGAATGCCGCCATGGCTCAGGGCCTCGTTGAGGCTCTTGTAGGATTCGGTCAGATCCGTGTACTTTCCGACAATGGCTATCGTGACGGTATGCTTCGGGGCTTTAATCGTTTTCACCAGCTCTTCCCATTCATCCAGGACCGGCTTGCGTGTCCAGATGTTGAGCAGCTCGACGATCTTTTCGTCCAGGCCCTCGTTGTGAAAAATCAAGGGGACCTCGTAGATGCAATCCACATCTTTGGCAGTGATGACCGCATCCACACCGACGTTGCAGAATAACGCGATTTTGGATTTAATATCTTTCGACAGGTACCGGTCGGTGCGGCACAGCAGGATATCGGGTTGAATACCGATACTGCGGAGCTCCTTGACGCTGTGCTGGGTCGGCTTTGTCTTTAGTTCACCGGCGGTTCCGATAAAGGGCACCAGGGTCAAGTGAATGTAAATGGAGTTTTCCTTGCCGACATCGGTACGAAACTGGCGAATCGCCTCAAGGAACGGCAGGCTTTCGATATCCCCGATGGTGCCCCCGATTTCAACGATGACGACGTCGACACCGTTCGCTGCGAGTTTGATACTGTTTTTGATTTCATCCGTGATATGGGGAATTACCTGGACCGTGCCACCGAGATAATCCCCTCTGCGTTCCTTGGTGATGACCGAATGATAGATCTTTCCGGTCGTGAAATTATTGTCCTGACCCAGCTTGGCGGACGTAAACCGTTCGTAATGGCCGAGGTCCAGGTCGGTTTCCGAACCGTCGTCGGTGACAAACACCTCACCATGCTGAAAGGGGTTCATGGTCCCCGGGTCCACGTTAATGTAGGGATCCAGTTTTTGCAGCGTCACGGTAAGCCCTCTACTTTCCAAAAGCGCCCCGATGGCGGCCGAGGCCAGTCCTTTTCCCAGGGACGAAAGGACGCCGCCGGTGGTGAAGATATATTTCGTTTCGTTCGCCATGCTTACCCCTTGGCCATGCTTACCCCTTGATAGAATAGAAAATTAAAAATGTGTTAACAGAATACCAGTCCGTAGGAACACCTTGCAACAGCGTCTTGGGTGGTCGACTCCGGGAGGTGCCGCAACCCGCCATTCGACCCGGGAAGTTTATGAACCGAACGGCTCAGGGCTCATAGATCCTCTTAAAGTCCTCAATTGTCCGTTGAACCTCTTCAACAGCCGATCCATCGGTTTCTTCCGGACCCGCCGTCCGGAGCTGATACGCGGAGCGGAGGCGCGGCACATCGAATTGCTCCTCCGGTAATGTGGTTTGGGGCTCAATCCGGTCCAATTGGATTTCCCGGACAAGGGATTCGTTGATAAAGAAGGCGATGCGCATCGGGTACCAGGTTCCGCCGGATTGATGCCACCCCTGGTAGCGAATTTCCCTCAGGTCCCCCGTCAGATCCGGACCCCGGCCGGCGGCAATCCAGCGGAACGGCACAAATGTATGTTTATCGATCCAGAGCTGGGGGACAGATTCATCCGGGTACTGCGCGCCGACGACAAACGCCAGGCGCCCCTCGAATCTGCCGAAGCTGGAGACGGACGTGTCCACCCCGGCCTTCTGAAGAAGGGCTTCCAGCTGGGTCGCGTCCCGGTACAACATCAGATCCTTGTACCGGTCGAACCACTCTTCCCCTTCGGCGGGGAGCTGGTCGTTGATGATCGTCACCCGGTCGCTGTTGGACCATACCTGAATTTTGTGCACCGTTTCCGATTGAATGTCGGAGCGGAAGCGGCCCGGGAAGAGGTAGCGAACCGTCTCGGAAATCCGAGGGGGCTCTCCTTCGCCGGCAGCGGCGTGAAGAACCAGAGACTGATGCACGACAACAGCCCCTGAGCTGCCGATGGCCCTTGCCGTTCTGTCCAGAACCTGAGCGGCATCCAGGACATATGCGTGTGCCGGCAGGAAACCGCCGGCACAGAGCACCCAGATCAAGCCAATTAACCGAATCTGTCGAAGCACAGTATTACCCAGCAATGAATATCTCATCCGAAAACCGGGCGGTTTCGCCGAGTTCTTCCTCGATGCGGATCAGCTGATTGTACTTGGCGGTGCGGTCGGACCGGGAGAGGGATCCGGTCTTGATCTGACCTGCATTGACCCCGACCGCCAAATCCGCGATGAACGCATCTTCGGTTTCGCCGGACCGGTGGGAGACAACCGTCGTATACCCGGCTTGCTTGGCCATTGTGATGGCGTCCAACGTCTCAGTCACGGTTCCGATCTGATTGAGTTTGATGAGTATGGAATTGGCAATACCCTCCTCGATACCCTTTCCAAAAATCTTCGGATTTGTCACAAAGATATCGTCGCCCACGATCTGGACAGCTCCTCCCAGCCGATCCGTCATCACGGCCCAGTTTTCCCAGTCCTGCTCCGCCAGGCCGTCTTCAATGGATACAATCGGAAATGTATCTACCAGTTTCTCGTAGTAGTCGATCATACGGGCCGGTGAAAGCCGCTTCCCTTCCGATTTCAAGTGATACTTGCCTCTGCTGTAGAACTCGCTGGCCGCGGCATCCAACGCAATACCGATATCTGCTCCGGGTGTGTATCCGGATGCTGTAATGGCATCCATGATAAAATGGATTGCCGATTCGTTCGACTCCAGATCCGGTGCGAATCCGCCTTCATCCCCGACCGCCGTATGGAGCCCTTTCTTTTTCAAAATGCCTTTTAAGGTATGAAAGGTTTCGGCACCCATCCGGACCGCTTGGGACAATGTCTTGGCCCCCATGGGAACAATCATGAACTCCTGAATATCGAGATTGTTGGCGGCATGGGCACCACCATTGACGATGTTCATCATCGGCACCGGAAGATACGCGGCGCGGATGCCGCCTATATACTGATACAGCGGTAATCCGTATGCCGCACTGGCGGCCCGCACGGCCGCCATGGAGACGGCAAGAATCGCATTGGCACCCAGTTTGGATTTGTTCGCGGTGCCATCGATGGCAATCATGGTATGGTCCAGGAACATTTGATCGGCAGCGTCCAGCCCGATCACCGCCGGCGCAATCACGTTCACGACATTTTGGACCGCTTTGCGAACGCCTTTTCCGCCATACCGTTTGGACCGCTTGTCCCTCAATTCCAGGGCCTCGCGCTTTCCTGTGGAGGCACCGGACGGCACCGCGGCCCGCCCCACCACGCCGCTGGCCAAATACACGTCAGCTTCCACGGTCGGGTTTCCCCTGGAATCGATTACCTCCCTTGCCCGAACATCGATGATTTCCGTCATGGCTACCTCCCACTGGCTGGACGGGGTTGCGATTTATCCGGGCGGTGCCGAACAAACCTCAAAATCCGAACGATATTTATAGGTTGGATACGTTTTGACAGGTGTCTGCCCCTTGACTATTTGGCGCCAAATGTTACTCTTCTTACTTCTTTGTGTCAAGAAAAGCAGCGCAGATATTGCCACGGAAAAACCGGCAAATCAACCTGCTCACCAAAACTTCCGGAGGCGTTCCATCCGCCCGGAAACAGCCTTGGGAGGACTTATGTCGGGTGAAGATGCATACACGAACGGACATCTGATCGTCGCTGCGATCCGGGTTTTGGAGCATCAAAACAACGTTCCCCCATCCATCGAGGATGTCTGCCGCTGCCTGTCCCTGTCGGTTGAACAGGGACATCTGATGTGCCGGCGCCTCCACCAGCGGGGCGTTCTGGAAATGATCGAAGGCGCGTTCGGCTCCAAGCTTTTTGTTCGAAACCACACGGCCCTGGAAGATATGGCGAGCGAGGCAGAGGCACCGGCGTTGGCCGAGGAGGTGAAAAAATTTCAGGACTCCCGAAAGGCGATGGCCGAAAAGATCGCATCCATAAAGGCAGACCAGAAAGAAAAGAAAAAGAGCCTATGGGCCGATTTGGAGGCACAGCTGAAGTCGGACATTAAAAAAAAAGGACCATCTCCCGATTAGTTGTAGGTTTTGGATAAAAAACGCTGGCAACCCACGTTTGTCGGTGTGATCCAGCAGGGTCCAAGGGGCCGGGGATTCAAGGGTTCGAGTGAAATGCCTAAAGACCTCATTAACCTCATCCCTGCATTTGGCTGGAGCCAAGCGGAAATTCCACTCAGCGGGGCGGCAGGGATTAGAATGTGGCCCGCCAAACCGCCGGCGGACAGGCCTTTTACCCATAAGCGGCATCGTCGCGTTTTATAAAATCGTTGTACGATGTTATCTGGAAAACAAACCCTTGAATCCTTGACCCCTTGGATCCTTGGACCCTCTTCTCCCACCAATTGGGAGAAGAACCAAAAAAAATGTTACTCCGAGGCGGCACCCACCCCGATAACCGTGACCTCCACCGGTCGGTTTCTCGGCCGATTATCGTGGTTGATCGCCACCACCTGCTGCCAGGTGCCGAGGCCAAGGGCACCGTTTCTGACGGGCAGGCTAATCGAAGGCCCGATTAATGCCGCCTGGACATGGCTGTGGCCGTTACCGTCCTGCCACGCCTGTTCGTGGGCATAGGCCAGTCCCGGCGGCGCCATCCGATTCACCGCTGCCTTCAGATCTTCGACCACCCCCGGCTCGAATTCAATAGTGGTCAGCGATCCGGTCGAACCCACCGTGGTGGCGGACAGGTCTCCCTCGGTAATGCCGGCGTCGCCCAGGACATCACGCAGTTTTCGCGTGATGTCGACGATATCGGGGCCTTGCGCCATTTGAACTGAAATAGTGGCGGTCACCATCCGGATGTCCTGGGCCATGGTTCTACCCTTTCAACATGCCATGAGCGGTTGTCGCGTCGTTTGCACACATACGGTCGGTTTCAATATCCGTCCGAAACGACATCAGGATTCAGTGTTCCGGTACCAGTCATAGGTCCGTGTCAAACCTTCTTCGAACCCAAAGCACGGCTCGAATCCGAGCACCGACCGTGCGTATCCGATATCGGCGACAGACTCCCGAATATCTCCCGGTCTTTCCGGACGGAATTCCGGGGCCACCCGGCATCCGGATATCTCCTGGATCATCTTCCAAAGCCGTTGGATCCTTACAAACCGGCCGGTGCCGATGTTAAACACCTTCCCGTCGGAAGCCTCGACCGACGCAGCCAGCAGATTGGCGGCCACCACGTCGGTGACATACACGAAGTCCCGGTACTGACGACCGTCTCCATGGATTCGCGGGGTCTCACCGGCGGCGGCACGCTTCATGAAAATGGAAATGACACCGGAGTACGGCGACGCCGGATCCTGGCGCGGCCCGTAGACATTGAAGTATCGAAGACATACCGTGCCAAGTCCATATAGCTCGGTGTACAGCGCCGCATACGATTCACCGGCCAGCTTTTGGAGGGCATACGGACTCTGGGGTTTCGGGGGCAGCACCTCCTGTTTGGGAAGCTGCGGTCCGTCACCGTATACGGCACATGAGCTGGACAGAACAACCCGTTTGGCGCCGTTCAGCCGTGCTGCTTCCAGCACCGTCAAGGTTCCCATCTCGTTGATCCATGCCGACGCTAACGGATCTTCCACGGTTTGGGGCACCGACACAACGGCCGCCAGATGGAACACGACCTGGCACCGGCGGCTGAGGTCCATGACCAGATCCCGATCCCGGATATCACCCTGCACAAATGTGATGCGCTTTCCGGACCGATTGAGATTGCCTCGACGGCCCGTGCTCAGATTGTCCAGCACTGTCACCCGAGAGCCGGCATCGACTATAGCGTCTACCAGATGGGAGCCGATGAATCCGGCGCCGCCGGTCACCAGTGCATGTTCAAACGGAAGTTTACCCATGGGTTTCCTGTCGGCAGAAGTGGTCCGGATGGGCGTTGTCTTTTGATACAGGAGGACGCCCGTCGCCGTCAATGCGAAAGCCCTTTAGACGGATCACCGCAGACCGATCGTCCAGTTCCATTTCCCCGGTCGTCGTTTCAACCGGACACGCTTCGGCACCGGTTCATGCAGATGCAAAAACAGGGAATACCCGGCCCGTTGCAGCTGTGGTTTTGTTTTCCGCAGATCAACACGCCAGTTGGGATATACCCAGTTGGTGGTATCGTACCGGGCGACCCAGGCATCCTCTCCCCGCGGGCTGATAAACGGTCGATCTTCCCGGATCAGCGGTGACCGGGCACGGGACAGACACAAAGGCCAGTTTCCGTAAATCAAAATCCCCAGAGGCAGGGGGCTCTGCCGGGCTAACGCGAGATAATCGGCAGCCCCCAGTTCCGGGCTGGGGATCACCCCGGAAAATCCCAGAGACGCCATTTGATCGACGGCCAGGGGATTGGATACATTGCAGAAGGGACCCGCCCACAGCATCACGCCACGCCGTTTTCCAAAAACCGCCGTCTGCCATGGTGCATTCAGTATAAAGCGACGGCCGCCGGCGTTCAGTACCTTCAGTACCGATGCCGCCACACGGTCCTCGTCTTCCGGCCAGATCACCGGCGGCAGACACCACCAGGTATGTGAAACATCCTGTTTTGAGAACGGCTGCGCTCGATCCGGAGACACCCAAACGCCCACGGAACCGCCGGTTCTTTTCCGGTCGGGAGCACGAAATATGTGAACGTCGCCGATGGGTGGCGATTTCCGGCGTTGGTGACGCGGGAGACGGACCGTAAACAACGATTTCGAGCCGGAAGACCGGCCGGAAGACGCCCCGGAGGGTTCCACAGACGCCATCGCCTCCTGGAGCCATTTCTCACGGCGATCAATCAGAAAAACCGGTGTTCGCCGGGCAGCACGCTTGGGAGGGGGGCCCGACAAGACCAGCCGGCCCCCTTTGGGCACGGATTTGGACACCCGGTAAATCCGGTGGCCCGGCTCATCTTCGTATCCCAAGCGCAGCGTGTCGCCGGGAAAAAGGGCCCGGTTGGGGGTAAGAGCCGGTTGATTGCCCTTTCCTTTCAGAACGCCGACCGGCAGTCCGGATCCGGTTTCACCGTCTTCGGGCACCGGATTTTGAGGCCGCTGCGGGAGAAAATTGTAATGGGTGCTTCTACGGCCCAGGGCCTGGGAGAGTAGCGCGTTGGCCTCTTTTTTGGTCCGGGCATCGTTTCCCTGGTCACGGAGTAATCGGTACGCCTGCACCGTATGAAAGACATAATGGGGCCCTTTTTTGCGGCCCTCAATTTTCCAGGCACGAATCCGGTCCACTCGGCGAAGCACCTTGGCCAATACATCGACGCTCAAATCCTGACACGAGAAAAATCGCCCGCGCAGTCCGGATTGGGCGTAGCGTCTTCGGCAGGGCTGCACACACCGGCCCCGGAGCCCGCTTTTGCCGCCCAAATAACTGCTCCAGTAACAGCGACCCGAGACCGCGTAGCACAGCGCTCCGTGCACGAACACCTCGAGCCCCAGCGTATCCGGACAGGCCCGGGCCATGGTCTGAATCTCATCGATGGAAAGTTCCCGGGGCAGGACCACCCGTTGCACGCCCGGATTCTGTGACAACCGGTGCAGCGGGGCGCAAAAGCTGACATTGGACAGGGTCGACAAATGGATCTCCCCGGTGAACCCGATTTGCCGGGCCAGGGTTACGATCGCCAGATCCTGCACGATCAGCGCATCCGGCACCACCTCCTGCTGCAGGCGATCCAGCATCCGCCCGACGTCGGTTAATTCACCCGGCTTGACCATTGTGTTGAAGGCGACGTAGACCCGGACACCACGCTCTGCAGCGGCCGCCCGCAGGTCTGACAGCTCACCCATCCGAAAATTTGTTGCCGCCATCCGTGCCGAGTGCTGTTTGAGGCCGCAGTAGATGGCATCCGCACCGGCGGCCAGGGCAGCCAGGAAAGACGACCGGTTTCCGGCCGGCGCAAGAATTTCCGGAATTGCGCTGTCGTCCATTTTCTTTTTCGGCATTTAGGTCAACTTCCGCAGATGTCGGGTTCGCCAAACGTCTGTTCCGTTTCATGAGAGTCGATGTCGGTAACCTACCGGAACAATTTTGTGGCGACCGATGCGAAACATAAATATCACAAACGGAACGTCAATCGCCATTCAACGCAACGGTCAGTATTCTGTTTCGATGTGTGGAATGTTGCCGCGGTTGAACGTTGCGGAGTCATCGGTATCGGTATCGGGTTCGGAATCGGTATCGATCTCGACGTCGGCCATTCTGTTTTGATTCCGATATCGTATCCTTTTAAACTTTTTCTGAAAAGATATCATGCAATGTTCGGGTTAGACCGGTGATGACATGTGGATGGCGTAGGGCACAAAAAAGGGCGTCCGCATGGATCGGACGCCCGGATACATTCGGTCATGGGATTTACGGAAGCAGGTGCCGGCCTCCATAAGGTATCGGAAGTCTATCGGAAAGAGGGCGCCGGTCGCGTCCGCCACCCGTGTCAAGGCCCGCCATGGTCGCATCCTGATTTTCGGCCGCCTCAAGTTCCGGAAGAATCGCCAGTATACCGACAACAAACCAAAACGGCTCCATGATACGAACAATAATGAACGTGTTGGCACCAATGGCATGAAAGAGCAGACCGACGTATCCGGCGAGAAATCCTTTTATCAACCCCCTGTTGAAGGGGTCCGAAACGCGTTGCAGGTTGATGAACGCCAGCCTGAATATGGAATAGAGAATATAGAAAAAAGCAATGAGTCCAAGGATACCGGTCTCCACCAGCACTCTCGGAAACTGGGCGTCCATGAATGCAAACCCGGATACGCCATGACCCAGGATGGGGTGATGCGTCCACCCCCCCAATCCCTTGCGCCAACTTATAAGCCGGGCCGATAACGACGTGTCCAACCGAACGCCGGCAATCTCGACATGCTGACCGGGATGATATCTCTGTTTATAGGTATAGGTAATGCGCTCGATAATGTTTGCCGGCAGCAACAAGGGGCTTACCGCCAGGCCCGCCAGAATAAGACCGATGACAATGGCCTTCTTGTTTGAAAGAAAACCGAAAACCAAAGCAGCGGGGATGGCGGCCAGATAGGAGGAACGGGACTCCGTATACAGAAAGGGGGGGATAATAAACAAAAGAACCCCTATTAAAAACCAACGAACGTTCTTGTCGGAGGCCGTCGAGAGAAGTCCGGCGGCCAGAGCCCCCATGAACACGAGATAACCACCGAACGTGTTGGGTTCTCCCGTCTCGCCTTCAAAAGGTGCGCTCACTCGCCCCCCTCCCGGAATTTGCAGCATACCGACCACACAAACGATGATACAGGTCAGGAACATGCAAAACAGGAGACGCTTCATCTGCTGGGTGGTTTCCAGCAGATTGGTCACCATGAAAAATACGATAAAGTATTCGAAGTACTTCAAGGTAAAGAAAAACCCGGTTTTGGGGGCAACCCGTCCGGCGATGATGCCGACACCTGTCGCCAGCAAGCAGACAATCACATAGTAAAAGACAGGCCTGTTCAAAGGGGTTCTGAGAAAAAGGCCCAGTTCCTTATGGAAGGCGGTTTTCGCAAACCAGCTGAAACCGATGATCACCAGCAGCAAATCATCCAGACGAATCGTCACCCCCCGACCGAGTGCTGATCCACCGCCGACACCGCTGACGACGATCTCCGGTGAAAGCAGCATGGAAAACACCAGTATGTAAAGGCCGGCTTCGGTGTTGAGAAAGGAAAGTGTGAAGATAACCAGGGCTGCCAGAGCCCCAAGCAGAAGGAACGGCGGGTGTTGCGAGACCACCAGCCCTGTGATCAGCGCCACGGCGACAACCAGCGACGCAATAATTGCAAGTCTAATGAGTAGCATGATCGGATGTCGTCCGGTGGTTGGTTAAAACCGTCTTAAACCGATGCGGCAAACGGACGCGGGGCCATTAGTTGAGAGCTATGGGGATCCTGAGAAAAGATCGTTCCAAAATATTCCAAGCAATAACAAAGCGGCCGCCACCACGACAAAAAGGTACCGGATCAGTTTGCCCCCTGAGAACAGGGTTTCCCCTTCTGTATCGGACGGAGGGCCGTAATAGTAATGGGCATGGTATTTGAAATAATCCGGGCCCATCTCAGGTTTGACATTGTTGAGAATCACACCCAGAACCTTGGCGTTAACATTGTCCAGTGTGAGTTTCGCGCGGTTCAGGATTCCCCGGGCAATGGCGCCAACCTTGTATACCAGGATGACCCCGTCGACCAGCGTTGCGATTTCCGTAGCGTCGGCCACGGGCAGGACCGGGGGCGCATCGATAAAGATAAAGTCATATTCCTCATAGGCTTCGGCCAGAAAAGCCTTGAATCGGGGTGATCGAAGGATTTCCGACGGATTGGGCGGATTCGTGCCGGCCGTCATAATTGTCAGGTTGTCCAAACCGGGTGTGCGCAAAATGTCCTCAATCTGGTATTCCCCCAGCATCACGTCCGTGATGGTGACGGTAATGTCCTGCCAATTATAGTTTCCCAAGACATAGTCGGTCATGCCGGGAGCTTTATCGATACCAAACATTTTATGGACGAGGGGTTTTCTCAAATCCCCTTCCACCAGAAGGACTTTGTCACCGGCCTGGGCCATACTCAATGCCAGGTTTACAACGTTTGCTGTTTTTCCTTCCTGAACAAAGGAGCTTGTGATGAGAAAGGATTTACCGCTCCGGTCGATGCTGATGAACTGCAGGTTGGTCCTCAGGGAACGGAATGCTTCTGCGGCCAGGGATTTCGGATCAAAATGGGCCACCAGGTCCTGGTACCTTGCAGAGCCGGCGTAACGTTTGCCGCCTTCTTCTTTCTCCCAGAAGGGAATGACCCCTAGAACCGGTATGTTCAATAGATTCTCCACGTCCTCGATCGTGCCGATGGACGTATCGAGCGTCTCCGCGATAAAGGTAAACACGATGCCGATGACCAGGCCCATGACCAGACCGGTAACGATGATCATGGCCTTGGACGGTATATTGATCGGGCTTTGGGGAAGTGTCGCCGGCCGGATAATGGTGACCTCCTCGATCTGCCCGGATGCCTTGATCTGGGTTTCCTGGTATCGTGTCTTTAGCTGGGAGTACAGGTCCGACTGGAGGCTCAGTTCGCGCTGCAGCCTGGCAAGCTCCAGGGCCTTTTTTGGTATACTCCGGTTCTCGGCGGTCAACGCCTCGAGTCGCTGCCGAATGCCGGATTCTTGCGATGCCAGTCTGATCAGAAGTGTATCGAGTTCGGTCGCAATTTCCCGAATGACGCTCTGGATCTGTTCATCGACCTCCAGCACCAGCGGATGCCTTTCCGTATAATCGAATAAAAGATCCTGACGCTTTAACACCATCTCCCTCAGCTGAATCCCCAGGCTTTCCACGGGAGAGCCTTTTACCGCCGGGGAGAATCGTGTCCGCACATCCTGGGGTGCGTGTTCGGCATGGCTGATGCTCGTTGATAATTCCTGGATCTCATGCCGATTCCGCTTAATTCTATCGAGCTCTATGTCCAGCGACGTGATGCGATTGACAAGGGCTGAGGTTTGGGCATCCAGCGCTATCAGAGTGTTGGTCTCTTCAAAAGTTCGAAGATTTTCCTCGGCACGTTTCAACTGCCGGGAAGTCACCGACAGCTGTTTCTCGATAAATTCCTTGGTTTCAAATATCTGCTTGTTTTTTTGTTCGATGTTGAACCTTCGGAAGGCTCTCGCAAAAGCGTTGGCGGTCTTTTCGGATTCGTAAGGGTCACTGCCGACAACCAGTATGTTGACGATATTGGTCCCCGGCTCCGGTTCGGCGGAGGTCATCCCTTTTAGGCGTCCCACGACGGCCATGGCGGCGACGGAGTTTTGAACTTCTTCCGGTGTCAGATCCTCCGACAGCCATTCCAGTTCCTGGGCCGCCTTGACCAGCACCGGAAAACTGGTGATAATGAACGCCTGGGTCGTCAGGGTTTCCGCCTGGGTCCAAAAGCCCCCGCTCAGAAAATCGGCGATGTTGGTATACCGGTCGATTTTCACGGCCGCGGTGGCTTCGTACAGGGGCACGGGTTCCTTCAGTTTGGCGAGTCCATAACTGGACACACCTGCCAGAAACACCATCAAAAAAACAATGGCTTTCCGCTTGCGGAAGATTCGCCAGTAATCCCTCAGATCGACATCATATTGGGCCATAATCGGCATCCTTGCGGACGGCGGTGGTCATCCCGCAATCCGCTGTGAATCGCATCAAAAAGTCGACAGTTATGGGAAATTGGTCTGATCCCCTCGGAGATAGTCGCTCGCCCTGCCATATTCGTTGACTGTCTGGGCCGGGAATATAATCAGACGAAACAGCGGGGTCACCTGTTTTATAAACCGGTTGATATCCCCGATAAAACTGCGCGGAACATAGACCAGATCACCGTTGACCAGGGCAAGATTTTGCGTCTGATCGCCGCCTTCGGCCAGGGCTTTAAAATCGACGGAAATCACCTGGGGATTGTCGATATCCCCCCGAACGACCTTGACATGCTCCCGCTTGGCGAAGACGGTGTCCCCGCCGGCCATGGCAATCGCGTCCGCAATACGCATTTCGTCTTCCACAAACGGATAGACACCCGGTTTATCAACCTCGCCAAAAACATACACCCGATTGGAGGCCCGTGTGACGAGGGGAACATAAATTGTATCCCCGTCATCGAGGACGAGGTCCTGGGTAAGATCGCCCTGGGTTAACGCCTTGTAGAGGTTGGCCCGCACCACCTGGCGATTCTTTCGGGTGATGCGCACATCTCTGAGGTTGGCATCCTGCATGGGGCCGCCGGCTTCGGCCAGCATTTCGACAACACGCCGTTTTCCGGTCAGTTCGTATTTTCCCGGACCTCCTCCGGTCCCCCCCCAGCCTCCGACAGCACCGAGTATCGTGACATATTTGCTGGCAAATTCGGTTACCCGAATATCGATACGGGGAACTTTGATGAACTCCTGGAGACGTTCCGAAAGAACGCCGTCGAGTTGTCTGGCCGTCAGGCCCTGGACGTACAGGTCTTCGACATAACCGAAAGAAATTCTCCCATCCGGCCGGACGGCAAGCTCTTCGCGGGTGCCTGTGGTCCCTTTCCAGAAGGTGATTTCCAGGATGTCGCCTGGACCGATTTTATACTCGTCGATACCGGCGGCGGTGGTAAACACCGCATTTTCCCGGATGATGTCCGTATCCGTCGGCGTTTGCTGCACCGTCAGCCGCCCCACATTGAAATTTCCCTGTGACAGGGCACCGGATCGGCCGCTGAGCCAGATTTTGACGCCGTCCCCAAACGCCGCCGTCGTCAAATCCGCAACGCCGTCGCCATCTAAATCATCATTGACCATGGCGTAATAGAACCCGGTCTCCGGGAAAAGTTCAGGGATTGTCGCAAATTTATCAATCCCGTCAAACAGCCATGTCCGAAGTCCCCGGTTCTCCAGTGAACCGGCAACAATATCTTTAAACCCGTCCCCATCCATATCCATGGCCAGGACGGTATGGTAACTGCCGGTGTCTTCCGGAATAGAGAAAAATCGAAACCGGCCGTTGCCCCTACCAAAAAATATGTTGAAGCCGGCGCGATAGGTGGTGGCAAGAATGTCGGCATGGCCGTCGTTGTTAAAGTCGTCTACGGTAATGCCGTAATAGCTGCCCGCGGCAAGTTTCAAGACGGAGGACCAGCCGCCTCCGCCGGTGCCGAGCCACATGTTCAAGTTCGCGTCCACGCCCCAACCGGCACCCACGATATCGAGAACCCCGTCTTCATTGAAGTCGGCTATCCCCACATCCATGTACAACCCCTGCTGGGTGGGGCCGATTTGCGTGATCCAACCCCCTTTTCCGTCGCCGAGCCACACCTGGAGGCCGCTTCTGTTTTCGGATGTCCGGTTGGCGGCGGCAATATCCATAAATCCGTCGTTGTTGATATCGGCGACCTCGATGCCCCGGTAGAACTGGGTGGCCGGCGGTCCTTCACGCACCGTCCATTTATGGTCGGGGCGTTGGGCAATCTGGAAAATACCGAAGTTTTCCTGTTGAACCGAGACAAAAAGATCCAGAAGTCCATTAGAATCCGCGTCCCCGGCGGTAATATCCAAGACGTCCCCGCGGACCGGTACGGAGATCATGGTGTCGAATTTCCCGGGTGCCTTGCCGTACCAGATGGCAACCGAACCTGGACCAGCCGTCCCTCCGGCGACATCCAGCAGTCCGTCGTTGTCCAGATCCGCAACGCACACCGCCTTGAATCGGCCTCCCGTCGTCAGTCCCTGGGGAATGGCGGCGACCTGGGTCGGCGTTTTCATTCCCGGGGGCTCGATTTTTTTGGGAGGGGCCGGGCCATAGCACCCGATGATTAGAAAACCAATGACACAAGCCAACAGCCAAAACATCCCACGGGGAATCCGAAGACCTGTTTCTCCGGTAGTTTGTCTGTATTTCATGTTCTCCATATCGATTACTGTAGATCCTCGATGGCTTCGTTGACAATGGCCGAGTTGATACCCCTGGCTTTTCTCAGGAGACCAACCAGCAGGCTGCGGTCACACAGATTGTTGATTCGAAGCGGAACACCACCGGTATACTCAAACAGCGGGGAGACCGCTTCCTTGGTGAAAACCCCGCGGTCGGCACCGGCGGATTTTAGACGAAACAGGATGTATCGTACGGTATCCCGGAGATCCAGAGGTTTCAGGTGATATTTCACCGCAATCCGCTCTTTCAGGGGTTGCAACGCCGTAATATTTTCCTG
This sequence comes from Olavius algarvensis associated proteobacterium Delta 3, assembly GCA_903231505.1. Classification (GTDB taxonomy): domain Bacteria; phylum Desulfobacterota; class Desulfobacteria; order Desulfobacterales; family CAFBRK01; genus CAFBRK01. Next base: position 54,818 of record CAFBRK010000216.1, read on the forward strand.
CAAAAGCGGCTGCCCGACGACAATCAATGTGATGAGAAACCGGTTTTCAGACTGCATGTTCAGCAGCATCCGCAACTCTTCCAGGCTGGTTCGCCCGGGAATTAAATGTGCCTCGTCGATGATTAAAATGGTATTCTTCCCGTGCTCGGCATTGCTGGCAAGACGGTCTTGGAGCCGGCTGAGCAGAGTAAATTTGGAGTCGCTGTCACTGCTCTCTCCCAGGCAGAACAGAATGGCACGGATCAAATCGAGGGGATTCAACGCGGGGTTGATCAGGGTTTTGACACTGTATTGATCCGCCGAGAGGCTGTCCTTAAGCACCTTGCTGATGGTGGTCTTTCCGGAGTCCACCTCACCGGTCAGCATGGCAGCACCTTTATGATTCTTCACCGCGTAGAGCAATCTCATAAGGGCTTCCTCATGCTGTGAGGATCGGAAAAAAATGTCACGACTCGGTACGTTTTCAAACGGAGGTAGTCTAAAGCCCCAATATTTTAAATACATACCGTTTCCTGAGCTGCGAGCCCACTATCCAAGGGAGCATCCACCTACCGTTCCACAACCTGTCCTGGAAACCCGTTTTTCGCCAGTTCGGCGACCTGCTGCACAGCGCCCTCTTCGGTGTAGAAAGCGCCGACCATCAGGTGATACCGCTGTGCCTCGTCCTCGATGATATATGGAGAGAACCCTTTTTGCTTTAGGGATTGAACCTTCTTGGTCAGGGCGGCCACTGAGGGAGACTCGCCGAGTCCGGCGGCGAACCGCGTGCGTTTTACGAGGGCGTCTCCCAATTGCTGCGCCACAACGAATTCCTCGGCATCCTCAACACGCTTGAAGTAGCCGGCAAACAGCCGATGCCATACGCCATCTTCTCCCAGCCGGACCGTCACACGGTATACCGGAAATCCGTTCCGCCGGTAGTCGGAAAGGGCATTTTCGGCCGACGCCAGGGAACGGAACGATGCCAGCAGCACGGAATAGGGATACCCGGCACGTGCCGAGCCGGTATCCGTTGCTGTTCCGGCAGGGATGGGCGTATGGATGGCGGAAGACTCCTTTGATGTGCCGGACGGATCTCGCGTTGCCGCTGCTTTGATCATGGCAGGCACCGGGGGAGCGGATCGGGGTTGTCCGGCTTTCGGGATATCTTTCCCGGCAACTGGGGGCGGCGCCTTCTTTTCCGTGGGAAGGACGGCCGGCTGTTGCTTGGGGACAGCCTCCCGAATCGGCACGGAAGAAACACGCGGCGGTGCTTTTTGAAATACGGGCTTCGAAACTTTCCCGGCTGGCGGCGCCGGTTCTCCGGACTGGTACCATTGCCAGAGAGCCCCTGCCAGAACGAGTATCAGGATCCCCAGGCCGAGCGTCCGTTTGAACCATTTAGAGCGTTTCTGCGGCGCCATAGCAGGAGTTGAAAATTCCGGTGTTTCAGACCGGGCTGGGGTATCCTCGAAATCCTCCGTCGGTTCTTCCGACGCCATTTCCGCGTACGGTTCGGGGAGTGACGGCTGTGAGCGGACCACTTCCACGGTCTCCTTGCCGAGCGTGCGGATATCATCTTCGGACACGCTATCCACGATGTACAGAAGCGGATTGTCCGGAAAGTGAACGACGCGTTCGGTAAGCACTTTCCGTCCCTGGGAATCGTACTCGATCCGAAGCCGCGGGCGCATGGGTCGATCCGGAAACGTTTGAATCACCCGCCCGATCGCGTTGGAATTGAGGCGCACAAGCGTCGACAGAGGAAAAATGGAGACCGCGTTCAGCAGCGCTTTCAGATGCTTCCTCTGAAAGGAGCCCTTGCAGGTTCGGATGATCTCTTTGATGGCATAGAAATGAGGGAATCCGTCTCTGTGGGGCCGCGAGTGGCAGAGGGCTTCGTAGATATCCACCAGTCCGATGATTTGCGCGTAGTCGTGGATCTCGTCGCCGCGGAGGCCCTGCGGGTAGCCACTCCCATCGATTCTCTCGTGAACCTGCAGCGCTACTTCCGCCAAATACGGGTACTGGTCGCTATAGCTTTTCAGGATTTGATATCCGAATTCAGAATGCTGCTGGACGACCTTGTACTCCTGTCCGGTTAACGGCCCGGGCTTAAAGAGGAGTGTTTCAGGTATGAGGGCCATACCGATCTCATGGAGGAGGCCGGCCATGCCGATTTCCAATTGCTGATCCGGGCCGAATCCGAGTGTTTCGCCCGCCTGGATCGCAAACAGGCTTACATTGAGTGACTTTTGCGTAAGATAGGCGCGGGTATCGTCCTGGTGGATGGCGCTGATAAAAAGGGCGCGCTGGGCCGTCTGGGATTGGACAATTTGACGGACAATGCGAAATCCTGAATCCAGTGTGAATTTCTTCCGCTTCTGAATAGCGGCGAACACCTGGGTGACATACAGCAGCCCTTCAGAATAGAGGTCATTTTGGTCGTCAACGGCGACAGTTAGGTCGGGTGTATTCAAATCCAGATCCGCTTCCATCTGTCGGAAGGGGGTACCGGGTCCCTCTGGCGTGCTGGTTGGCCTGGCCGGCCGATCATCCGCCGTTTTCTCGGAGACAAGATGCTCCAAATCGATGAATTTTACCATATCCTTTGATCAAGCCCCTTTGTTGCAGGTATTGCTAACGCCCCGCACACGCCGCAGTGTGAAAAGTATAACTGGGTTTTCTCTTGTGTGTCAAGATAAAATTGATCGCAACATGTTGGGGTTAAACAACTGAAATCCGGTCCGATTTCCGGCGTATCGGCCACGTCTAGTATGAAGAATGCCGTCAACCGGAGTCACCAACGAGACCCCCATGACGATGGGACCGCCAAGGGGTGCTGCATCCAGGTCAATCCCCCTTTTCGGCGGTATTGCCGTCCGGGCCCAAGGGACCGCCCGGCTCAGGAACAAACCCCTGCGCCAGGCCGTCCGCCAACGGTTCCGGGGCTTCAGCGGCGCCGATGACCCTCCCCCGTCTTTCCAGGATGGTGATCAAAACGACAATAATGGTGGCCTGCAACAACAGCAGCATCGCGTCGATTGGCCGGGCATCCCGAAGCACCACCGCACTGGTGCCCAGGCAAAAACTCAGGAAAAAAATAAACATCACACTCCGCTTCTGCCCTCCCAGGGCATAGCCCAGACGATGATGGAGGTGGTCCTGGCCCACGAACTCGATCCATTCCCTGAAATTACGCACCTTTCCGGTCATAATACGGTCAATGGTGATGTAAACCATATCGAAAATTAAAATCCAGAATATCAACAACGGAGATACCAGAGCGCCAATCGGGTTGTGCTCGGCCCAGTCGCCGTAAACGGCCACACATGCCAGCAGAAAGCCTATCACGGTGCTGCCTGCATCTCCGAGGAAAATTGTCGCCCGTCCGTTCCTTCTGAAGTTGTAGGGTATAAAACCCAAACAACTCCCCATCACCGCCATGGCCACCCAGCCCAGAAACGGTTGGTGTGTCTGAAAAGCGACGATCCCAAGGAATAAAGCAATTATTGTGCCAAGTCCGGAGGCGAGACCATCCATGCCGTCGAAAAAATTCATGGCATTGGTGATCCCCACGATCCACAGCAGCGTCAGCACGATGTTGGCTGTTTCCGAGAACATCCCAAGTTCCACGGGTAACACCCGCAACACGATGCCATTGCGGATCACCCAAGCCGCACATGACATCTGCACCACCAGTTTGATCCAGGCCGGAATTTCCCGGCTGTCATCGAGCACCCCGGCGACAAACAACACCAATGATGCCAACAGGATCACCTCCAGCTTTTCCGAATAGATATCATTGGCGATGATGGATACGCCGAAACCGATAAAAACCGCTGCCCCGCCGAGCAAGGGGGTCGCCTGTTCATATCCCTTCCGGGCGTCCGGCGTATCGACAATCCCCCCTCGAAACGCAATCCACCGGAGAATCGGCGTCAGTGTATACGACAGGGCCGCGGCGACGAAAAAAATGTAAAGCCAACGCAATCCGATGTCGGCGAAAAACGTCCGCATCGGCGGCATCACCAGAAAAATGAGAAAGAACGCCACGAACACATAAGCGTTGCGTTCGGATCGACTATGGAATAAACCGCTCATCGTCTGACAATTGTGAAGCCTCTTATCCCGACCCAGGGCCGATGATACCCAATTAGCGGCCTAGCGGGTCACCTCGGAATGTGCCAATATGCCTTCTATGACGCGATCCTGCTCGGTCGTCGTCAGTGAGGGGTAAATGGGAATGGACAGGTGACGCTGCCAGGCGGCCCTGGCATCCGGGCAATCATTTCGACCCAGCAAGACATCCAGGGGCGGATCCACAGGCCGTGCGCAGGTAACACCCCGGACGGCCAGGTGGCGGATCCACTCAGCGGGGTCCCCCGGCACACCCATGACGAAGCGATAGTATATGTGCCCTTCATCTGCAGCCGGGACCTGAAATTTACTTCCATCAAATGCCGCCCGGTAATTCATGGCCAAGGCCCTTCGCTGCCCCACGAATTCGTCGAGCCGAGACAGCTGTACCAACCCCATGGCTGCCTGCAAATCGGTCATTTTATAGTTATATCGAAGGCGATATGCGAAACGTTTGTCATAGTCCCGGAGGTCCCGGACCCGATCGGCCAGTTCCGCCGAGTCTGAAACCACCATGCCCCCTTCCCCGGTGGTCATGACCTTGGTCGCATAAAACGAAAACACCGCTGCATGGCCGAAACTGCCGACCGGCCGATTGTCATACGTCGCGCCAATGGCCTGGGCACAATCTTCAATGATCGGGACACCCAGGGCCAGCAGCTCGTCCATGGCCGCCGGACAACCGAACATGTGCGGGACGATGATGGCCCGGGTGTTGTCCGTCATGCGTCGCCGGGCATCGAACGGATCCATGTTGCCGGTGGCCGGGTCGACATCGGTAATTACCGCGTTGGCGCCGACGTAGTTCACGGCATTGAGCAATGCCGTGCACACGTAAGACGGGATCAACACCTCGTCGCCGGCTTCGATGGACATGGCCAGCAGGACCAAATGCAGCGCTGCGGTGCCCGATGCGGTGCCGATCGCCTGGGATCGCCCGATGCGCAACGCCAGCGCCTGCTCGAAATTTTCCATCACCGGGCCCTGGGCAATATGTCCGGTGGCCATGACCGACGCGACAGCCGCGGCTTCTTGAGGCGACAGACTGGGCCTGGAATGCGGGATGTTCATGTCCTGGGGGACCTCGACGGCGTCAGACATTGATAAACAGCCGCAACGAAGAGAAGGCCTCGGCATATTTGACCCGGCCCTGGATGCCGCGGAAGTTTGCCGTGGAGCGGGCCAGTTCGACAATCGACATGTCTTCGATATTGGTCTTTCCGATTTGTGAAGGGTGGGCCATCAGCGCCTCTATTTTCGTTTTCAACTCCGCCGATATGTCGACATACACATTCGGTGTGAAATTCTGGGTCGTCGGGCCTTCGAAGAACATGACGTTCTGGATGTAACGGGTGGCGGAAATGGTGGCCTGGGCCAGGTGCCGGTGATCCTGGTGGGTGTCGTAAGGAAAATGGGTAAGGATAAAATCAGGATTGACCTGGGCGATCACCGCTTCAATTTTGTTGATCATTTCTTTGTCGACCACCAATTTGGTGTCCTGGTAATCACTCCAGAAGATGTGCTCCACACCCAGTATCGCCTGGGAGTCTGTTTGCTCCCTGGCCCGAACTTCCGGTTTTCCTCCCTGGTCTCCTCGGGTCATGATCATCAGGTAGGCGCGATGTCCTTTGGCGGTGTATTTGAAAAGGGTTCCACCGCACCCGAACTCGATGTCGTCCGGATGGGCGCCGACGGCCAGAATCTTCATCAGTTTCATAACGTGCCCCTTAGCTGTTTCCGATCTGTCCCGTCATCGGCCGATGGGGGGGTTTTGACTACGGATGATTTCAAGACTGCCCGACCCGCAGCAAAATAGCAGATCCACAACGGAAAGATGAGAGACAAAGTCTCCATACAGCTGCGTGTAGGACGGATGATGGAAATCCTGGAAGACCACGTCGACTCCGGACCCTTGGAAGCGGTCCATATCCATGTACAGGGCGCCGTCCCGGCCGGACAGATAGACATCCCCGCCAGATAATCGACAGATGTCGATGAGCCGCTGGGTGGGTTCCTGGCTTTTAGTTAATTCCGATGCGCGAACGGTCTGTGTCTGCCCCAGGCCCAGGGCCGCCATCAACTGCGTCGTGGCAAATATGTTCAGATCGGTCAAATTTCGCCATTCTCTTGCATAAATGTCTTCGAAAATTTCAAAATAGGCCCTGAAACAGGGTGCCTTACGGTAATTGGTGCTGAGCGCCTGCAGGTGTTTTCGGCGCCAGTTCTCTTTGTTGTTGATCGCCACTTCATGGATTTTCTGGGGAAAACGGTACCGGACCGGTACCGTCAGCCATTGGGTTCCCTGGGCTGTCTTCAACCGATTCCGGTTCTGCCATTCGTTTTTCTTATACTGCACATCGTCCAGAAAGCAGAACACATCGGCCTTGTCTATCTTGTCGAAATAACCGAGCCAGGGCATGAATTGGGGTTGATGGATGGCAACGATCATGATCCCATTTCCAGGGCGGATACCGTTCGGCAACTATCCGTGATTGAAACCCTGTGGTTTCGTTTCAGGTCTCTCGATGGAAACTTTTATGATTGATTCCAGCTATATGTAATATAACTCGGGCCCAAAGACAAGCGCGGTCTGTCGGGCCGCTGGCGGGTATGAACCCGTGGGGCAGCAGCACCGTGCCGCAGTTCAATTGAGCAGGCAGGCATACAGCGCATCCAGTTTGTCGACCATCCGTTGAAGGCTGAAGTTCTCCGCCCGCCGGCGCCCCTGTCCGCCCATCCGCTGCCGAAGATCCGGTCTGTCGCACAGTTTCAGAATGGCCCGTCCTAAAGAGGCCGCATCTCCGGGAGGCACCAGCAGCCCGTTGTGACCATCGGACACCAGATCCGGAAGGCCCCCGGTTCGATTGGCCACTACCGGCAACCCGGCGGCCATGGCCTCCACGATGACACGCCCCATCCCTTCATTGCGGGATGGCAGAACAAACATGTCGAAGGAATGCATCAGGTCCGGGATGTCGGTCCGCCAACCCAGAAACCGAACCCGATCGGCAACATTCATCCGCCGCACCCGCGCCTTCAGTGGTTTCTCGAGATCGCCTTTGCCGACATAGACAAGTGCGATGTTTGATCGGTGCTGCCACACCTGTCCCATGGCCTCCAGTAACACCTCAGGGCCCTTTATGGGCAGCAGCCATCCGACGGTGCCGACCACCAGAGTCTGATCGTCGATGTCCAAACTTTCCCTCGTTAATGTTGGCGCAACTTCCGGCTTCTTGAATCGCTGAAGGTCCACGCCACTGTGAATCACGCTCGCCTTTCCGGGCAGGGTCACGTGGAGGTCGATATAATCGGTGAACTCTGCCTGGGTCAGGCAGATGATATGATCGGTCACCCGATCCGAGAGCCGTTCCAAAAGCAGAAACAATTTTGACACGGCGGCTCTGAAATGCCCGTAAAACACGTGTCCGTGGGGAGTATGAACAATGACCGGGACGCCCGCCAACCGGGCGGCCCAACGGCCCAACAGCCCTGCCTTCGACGAATGGGTGTGGACAATGTCCGGAGCCTCTTTGCGGAGCCATCTCACCAGCCGGACAAAGGTGACCGTGTCGCGGATTGGGTCGATGCGTCGGACAAGACCCGGGAAGACGGCCACACGCCCGCCCCGGGATCTGAATCGGGCCATCTGTCGGTCCACGGCATGCTGTTCTCCGGAGGTCATCTGCGACTCGGAAGACGGGCCGAAGGACAACACGGTGTCGTAGGTGCCGACAAGTTCAAGACAGCTCATCAGGGTGTTTTGGGCCGACCCGCCCATGTCCATGCGGGTGATGAGATGAATGACCTTTGGCGTCCGTATCATAGGCGATTCGAACGATTCCCGAGAGATGCGTACCACCGATCCGGCCTGCGCGAACCCGGACCAGGAAGCCGTGGGGCCAAGCAGGCCAGGCAATATCCGAGGACAGCCGAATTCCGGACTCGGACGTCGTCCTCGCTGTCAGACATAATACGTATCGAACCAGTATTGGAAAACGATCAGATTCCAGAGCATCCAGGAAGTGTCGGTGCGCTTTTGGAAGTGCGTCTGCACCAGCCCGTCTATGACCCGGTGATCGAAGATCCCCTGGTCCGCGATCCGTTGTTTCGCAAGGTAACGTTCCACCAGAAACTTCAGATCGGTTCTGAGCCAGCGACTGATCGGCACTTCGAATCCCGCTTTGGGTCGGCGGTATAGACTCCGGGGCAGGATATCCCGAAATGCCTCCTTGAGCAGGTATTTGGTCACCCCGCCGCGGAGTTTCCATCGCCCGGGGATCTGAAAGGCGAGTTCCACAACGCGATGATCCAAAAGGGGCACACGGACCTCCAGAGAGTTTTTCATGCTCATCCAGTCCACCTTGTTGAGCATGTCTCCCGGCAGCGAGTCGATAACATCGGTATACATCAACGCATTGAGGCTGTCGCCTCCGCATTCCTGCAGACGCCGCTGAATCAGCATCAGGGCCGGATCCTTGCCGTCAAGCCGATAGTCGCGCAGGAGGTCTTGCCGCAGCCGCTCCGGAAAAATTTCTTTTAGCGCGAGGTACCGCTCCTCCGGACGCCCCTTGCTTCCTTTGATAAACTTCTTGGCGCGACGGAACCATTCCTTCCACCGCGTGTCTCTGGAATCCGGCAAGGACATCACCAGCCGTTCGAAATAGGCTTCCCGGAACAAGGCCGGGATCATCGTGTACCAACGGTACCAGTACTGGCCCAGGTAGGATCGGTAGCCGCCAAACAATTCGTCGCCGCCATCTCCGGACAGGGCAACGGTGACGTATTTGCGTGTCTCCCGGGACACGATATACGTGGGGATCACGGAGGAATCGGAAAATGGTTCGTCACACATATCCATTACATCCGGGAGAACATCCAGCATATCTTTAAACGCGAGTTTGAACTCCCGATGGTCTGTGCGAAAATGATCGGCCACCTGCCGGGCATAACCGGTTTCATCGTACAGGGGGTCGTCCCTGAAACCGATGGAAAACGTCTTGATCGGCGTCGCGGAATGTTTTGCCATGAGGGCGACGACAGCACTGGAATCGATCCCGCCGCTGAGAAATGCGCCGAGGGGGACATCTGCAATCAACTGATCTCTTACCGCATCGGACAACCGCTGCAACAGACGTTTTTGGATCGACACGGCCCCATCGGGTGTATCCATGAGCGCCGATCCGGAGGCGTCGTCACATGAGAGCTCCCAGTAGGGATCGATTTGGAGGCGACCGCCTTGGTAGACCAGGGAGTGCCCCGGATTCAGTTTTCGAAGACCTTTATAGATGGTGTAAGGTGCCGGGATATAGCTAAAGGCCAAATAAAGTTGAAGGGCTGTTGCGTCCATTTGTCTCGGGACCTCCGGATCTATCAAAATCGCCTTGATTTCGGAAGCAAACAAAAATTGCTCGCCGTCCCAGTAATAGACCAGCGGCTTGATGCCGAGCCGATCCCGGCAGAGCCAGAGTCTTTCTCTGTGTGCAATCCCAAAGGGCGAAGGCAAACATCCCGTTGAGCCGACGACAGGCCGCCAGGCCTTCTTCCTCGTAAAGATGAACGATGACCTCCGTGTCTGTGTTGCTTCGGAATCGATGCCCTTTCAGTTTCAGTTCATTCCGTAGTGTTTTGAAGTTGTAAATCTCTCCGTTGAAAACCACCCGAACGGATCCGTCTTCGCTGCACATCGGCTGCCGCCCGGCCTCCGACAGATCGATGATGCTCAAGCGCCGGTGCCCCAAACCGACGCCACTGCCGTCCCGCTGCCGGGAACACCACAAACCTTCGGCATCCGGCCCCCGGTAGGCCATGGTATTGCACATCCCGGCGATTAACGTTTCCGTTACACGGTCGCTATCGGGATGTATTTTCCCACAAATACCGCACATATGGCGTCGCTTTTCAATTTTGTCCCGAAAATTTAAGGAAATGTCCGGGCGATTAGACCCGAAGATGCGCCGCTGGATGCACCAGTGGTGTCATCGCTGCTTCAAATGCCCTGCCCATTTCACTCCAGGAATACCGGTCGACCACAAACCGGCGGCACTGCTCCGGGGGAAACCGGTAAACCGCCGGGGTGGTGACCACGGACTCGAGTTTTCGGCGGAGGTGGCGGCCCCGGAATCCTTCACAGACGAGTCGGGGATCAAAGGGGGTCAGGATATCCGGAATCGCACCAACCGGGGTGCCGATCACCGGGGTGCCGCAGGCCATGGCTTCGAGGATCACCAGCCCGAAGCCCTCCAGCGCACGGGTGGGCAGGACAAAAAAGTCAGATCCCTGGTAGAGTTTGATCAGCAGGTCATCGGACACCCGACCCCTCATGTGGATTGTCGATTCGAGCCCGGAAGCCTGGATCATCCGTGTCAGCCTATCTCGCAGGGGGCCATCTCCGGCAATCATCAGCATGGCCTGCCGGCGCAGTACCGAGCTTTCGGCAAACGCGGCGATGAGGTTCTCAAGGCCCATCCTTGGAACCAGGTTGCGAGCCGTTAGAAACACAAGCTTACCGCCGGGCCAGCCGAAATCGGATTGCATCGCTTCCTTGCCTTCTGCGGGAAGGCAAAAGGCATCCAGATCGACACCGGGGGAAAGCAGCACGACTCGACGGGCGGGACAGCGGTGGGTGTTGATGACCTGTTCCCTGCTGTATCGACTGATCACAAAGATTTTCTGTGCGTGCCGGGCCACCCATCCCTCGATAGCTTTCATCAAAGATGCCACGCATCGATGCAGCACGCGTCTTATGCCCACCACGTTGCTGGTCTTGATCAGGTACTCCTCATGCCAGGGAGAGTAAAAGCAGTAAACAAACGGCGTGCCCCGGAACCGAGGAGAAAACCTCAGGGTGATGGCCGGCAGGCTCTGGTGGGCACACACCAGATCGGGAGGGGATGTCTGCCAGATGGTCCTGAAAAGTTCATCGGAATGCCGAACTTCCGAGAATAAGAAGCCCGGATGGCTGACGGTAGGAACCGGAAATCGATGCACATGGATGGCATTGTTGAGGATCTCATACGGCGCCAATCTGCGGTTCGGGTTCCGGGTCACCATGTGAACGTCGTGCCGCCAGCTCAACTCCCGTGCCAGATGATACGCCACCCGACCGGCGCCGCCGACCGAATCGGGGAAGAACACATCAGCGACAAACAGTATGTTCACCAGACGCGCGACCCCCCTTTTGGACAGTTTATCTGGAATACCACTCCAGATCACCTTCGACCATCTCATGGACAAGGGCTTCGAAACTGATCATCGGCTCCCAACCCAGCTCTTTCCTTGCCTTTGACGCGTCCCCCTGCAACACATTGACTTCCGACGGTCGGTAGAGAGTTTCGTCGATCACGAGATGCTGGCGGAAATCAAGTCCCACGTAGTCGAAAGCGATCTCTAAAAATTCTGCCACCGGGCGGGAGCTGCCAGAGGCAATGACGTAATCCTCCGGCACATCCTGCTGAAGCATCAGCCACATGGCACGGACAAAATCATTTGCATGCCCCCAATCGCGCCGGGCATCCAGGTTGCCAAGGCGGACTTCCGATTCGAGCCCCAGCTTTATTTTCGCTGCAGCCGAAGTGATTTTGCGAGTCACGAATTCGGCGCCACGCTGGGGCGACTCATGATTGAACAGTATTCCCGAAAGGGCGAACATGTCGTATGCCTCCCGGTAATTGCGCGTCAATTCGAATCCGGCCATTTTGGAAATGCCGTAGGGCGAACGCGGGTGGAAGGGCGTGTGTTCGTCCTGGGGCGTTTCCGCCACCTTGCCGAACATCTCGCTGGATCCGGCAAAGTAGAAGCGACATTCCGGGGCCTGCCGCTTCAGGGCCGACAACACATAATGGGTTCCATTGAGATTGGTATTGATGGTGGAAAACTCGTCTTCGAAAGAGTATGAAACGAAACTCTGGGCGGCCAAATGATAGCATTCCTGAGGAGATAGCTCGGAAATGATGTTGAAGAGACTGGCGTAGCTTTCCATGGAGGCACTATGGATGCGAATGCGATCCAGGATCCCCCGGATGCGCCACATACGCGATTCCGGATGTTCCAAAGCCACCCGACGGACAATCCCGTGAACCTCGTAGCCTTTCTCCAGGAGAAGTTCCGCAAGGTAACTGCCGTCTTGACCGGTTATTCCTGTGATGAGCGCTTTTTTCTTCGCCATGGTTCCCCCAATAGGTCGCAAATATCATCGATGTGTTTGACCCATCCCTGTCTACCGCGGAACTGCCGGACCCAGCGCATCCCGTGCGCGATCTGGCGGCGGCGCCGTTCCGGATTCTCAAGCCCCTGGAGCGCCGCCTGCCATGCGCGAGGATCATCGGGCCGGGCGATGAGGGCGCTTTCCCCGGTAATTTCCCTCAGAACGGGTATATCACTGACAACCGCGGGAATACCCGAAGCCATGGCCTCCAGCGGGGGATAGCCGTATCCCTCAGCAGTGGACGGTTGAGCCAGGCAAAAGGCACCGCGCAGGATAGCGGGTAGGTCTATTTCCGGAATGTGAGGTATCCAGTTCCCCCGGGCGTTTGGAAACCGTTTGCGCCAGTATGCCCGGTTCCGCTCCGAAACTCCGACAAAAACGAACGGGCGATGCATTTGGCCGCCGATGGTCAGGAGGACGCCCAGGTTTTTGTGGGGCAATCCATTTCCCAACACCAGAATGTATCCCTGCTGAAGCCCGTACCTTGTCCGAATCGAAGTGTCCTTCGGCTCAGGCAATTCAGAAAACCGGTCGCTGACCGCGAGATTCCGGACTTTCGGGTTACGGCCGACAGTTCCAACCAGACACCGGGTCGCCTGCATGCTGGTGTTCGAATCATACCATGTCAGGTCGGCCCTTCGGAGCGCGATTTTTAACCGGATGCGATCGATACCGGCCTTGATGGTTTTCCGGTAAACCGGATGGGTCAGATCCAATACATCGTGAACGGTGTGGATGGCACGGGAAAAACAGCCGAATATCGGCAGTTTTGGATACGGGCTGATAAACAGATCACGGGACCTGGTCCACTGCGTCAGCATCCATTCGGCTGCCGGAAACGATGCCGGCAGACGGCGACACCGGATACTGCGCTGAAACACCAGTTGCTCCGGTATGGCATCAACATGGCAGGTGGCTAACCGGATACGGTATTCCGGATGGTGCTCCGCCAGGGCTTGGACAAGCCCCGTCAGGACCCTGGCAATGCCGGTAAACCGGCCCGGGACAAATTCTCTGGCGTCTATAAGGATAGACTTCTTCACGCGTTCGATTCAGCGTCCCCGGACAACGCTTCCCTAAAAACCGCGCTCACCAGACGGGTATGCTGTTCAAGACCGAAGTCACAGGAGCGGTTCTTGCCGGCAAGGACCAATCGATTTCGGGTGTCCGAATCTGTTATCAGAACGCGCATGCCGTCAATGAGCCCGGAAAGATCGCCTTCGCGGAAAAGGAGTCCATCCACATTGTGGGTGATGATCTCCGGCACGCCACCCCCGCGACTGGCAATCACCGGGACTCCGGAGGCCATTGCTTCGACCACCACTCTTCCAAACGGCTCATTTGTCGAAGGAAGGGCGAGCAGGAAAGCAGATGCGTACCAGGGCCGAACGTCAGGCTCCGGTCCGACCCAATGGATGCGGTCCGAGGCTGCGGATCGGCGTGTGCGTTCCTGAAGGGTTTGCCACCATTCTATGTCATGGGGGTCTTTGCCCCCGACGCAAACCAGATGCAGCTCAGGGAATTCCTGAGCAAGGACACCGAATGCCGCCAACGCAAGGTCATGGCGCTTCCACCGTGACGCCCGTGCGACCACGAGAAGATTCTTCCATGCCGCCGAGATTCGGTCAGGTCTCTCAATATCTGCTCGTGAAAACCGTTCGATATCAATACCGTTGTAAATCATACGAACTTTATGGTGGAGCGAAGTCGGAAAACGGCGTGCCGTTGCGTGGCTGTTGACAATGATCCGGGTGCTCAAATGCTGCAATACGGGATCAAGTCGCGGATCACGATCGACGATCCGGCAGTGCCACACCATCGGTGTTCGAAGCAGATTTGCCGCTATCCCCCCATACAAAGCGGCCCGGGAACCGTTGGCATAGATCAACCGGATGCTCGATTTGGATAACACCCTGAGAAAGCGGAAAAGCCCGGAGAGTGCGCCCGGCATGCGTTGCGGACGAATGGGCGGCATCGGGAGAAAAATCGTTCGGATACCCCGACGTCGAAGAAGGTGGGCCAACCCGCCCGGGCCAGGCGTAGCGGCAACCGGCCGCCATGGATCCGGCAAAGTGGATACCAGTTCCAGAAATGAGTGCTCACCACCGCCGAGCACGGTCGCATGGTTCGAAATAGCCAGAAGCTCAACGGTCAAACGCCACCCCACGGATCCGCCCGACGTCCATCGCCACATCCATGACCATTTTAACTGCCGGCAATACGATAAGTGCACTCAGCGGTGCGGGGCTTTCATGCCACCACCGGAAATACCGCGCGTATTGAATTCCGGGATACAGCACAAAGAGCATCACTGCCGCAAAGATGGTCCCGTAGGGCAGAAAAACGCTTGCTAGCACGACAGCCAGTATTTTGAACAAAAACCAGCCACGGATGAACGGCCACCAGGGCATGTCTTTGACCTTTCCGGTTTTCCGCAGATCGATTTCCGCCCGCCCCCTCCGGATGAACCACGTCCATATCTTTCCGAACCCACCGCGGGGTTCGTGGTACACCAGCGCATCCGGGATAAACACACAGGTGCCGTGCTCGCAGGCTTGCTTTGCAAGCAAATAATCCTCTCCCCCGACTTTGAGTCGCTCGTTAAACCCGCCGGTTTTCTCCAGTACCAAGCGGCGATATGCGCAATTCAGTGTCGAGACTTCCTTTGTGCGACGGTGCTGGCCGTTGGCCTGCAAGACCCGGGTGATCCCGCCTCCCGGAAAGCCTAACAGGGATTCGGCCCAACCGATGGCGTTGGAGGTTTCCGGTACCGTCACACCCCCCTGGGTGCCAACGACCGTCTTGTCCTCCAGAATCGGCTCAATAAGCGCATCCAGCCAGCTGTCTGCCAAGATACAATCGTCGTCGACAAATACAATGATTTGGCCGGTGGCATTCGCCAAGGCAAGGTTTCTGGCAAAGGGGATTCCCAGATTGGCTATCGGGTGGGCGATATACCGTGTCCCGTCTATGGGTTTGGGGTGAGCCGTCTCCTCAACGACGACGATTTCAGGTATGGCGCGGTGATGGATCTTCCGGATGCTTGTCACCAGATTTTCCAATGAGGTCCGCCGACCCTTTGAGCAGACCAGTACGGAAACCGCACCGTTATGTTCCTTTTCCGATGACATGTCGACTGCTGATATTGGGACCCGATGGGTTCCAGCTGTTAACCTGCTCCCTGGAGAGGACAACGAGAATTCGGGGTTGCATGATTCGGCACCCCGACAAGGTTTTCTCAAATGGGTGAGGAACCTGTCGGGGGAAGAAGAACGTATCCTGCTCATGGCTTACAATAGCGAAGGCGCACGTCGAAGCGCACACATAGCTCCGCATGGTCACTCACACACGAAACTGACGGTGTCCTCTCTTTTTCAGGCAGGTGCGTGTGGTTTCGAGGGATTCCGGTAACACAGACTGAAATAATTAATTTTATTTTTATTGGGAATATATCCGAAAAGCCGCTCTTTTGTCAAACCGGCGTGGTTTGTTTTTATTGGGATCTAAGTATGTTATGATTGAATCGAAGCCTTTGGTGACCCCGTGGAAACCGTTTTCGCGGGTCGGATACCGCCGGGGGGAATCGTAACCTGCTTTATTTCTTGACAATTCACCGCAAATTCAGGTAAATTAGGGTTTTGACGGCAGAAGAAAAACGGCAACCGAGAGCCAGCTCTCGTCACATCGAACAGGCAGAGTGACCCCGAGGGAGCCATTTTGGCAAGAACGGATACCATCTCTTCTACAGAAAAATTGCTGGACCTGATTCGGGGGAAGCAGACGGGCAACGGTCCGCCGGTCCCGGTCGAAACGCCCACGTCCTCCAGTGTATCTGATCTCTCGTCCCGGTTTGGACGGTTGCTGAAGATCCGCCGACCGGCGACCATCGGCGTCAGTCTGGGCTATACCGATCTCAAACTCGTAAAGATCCACCACGCATCCGCTACCAGCCAGGAACTTGTCGACTATCGCTCCGTTGCCTATCCACCGGAAATTAACCCCCAGCATCCCGACTTCCCGTCCTTCTTGAAACGGACACTGAATGAATTTACCCGGGATACCAAATTCCCGGAAATCTGGAGTTCGATTTCTTCAGCCCGTGTCGAGTTGCGATATCTGAAGATTCCAAAGGTTTCCCGAAGGCAAATCGCCAATACGGTTTTCTGGACATTTAAAAAAGAGGTCTCCTTTAGCGAGAATGAGGCCGTGTTCGATTTTGATTTCCTGGGAGAGACCCTCGACGACGGGGTCCCGAAATTTGAGGTGTTGGCCTACACGGCCCCCGCCCCGAAATCGATCAGCTGAAGCAGGTGTTTTCCCGCAGCGGATTTGCGTTGACCGGTATTTCCATCGTACCGTTTCTGCTGCAGAACCTTCTTCGCAACCAATGGATCCCTGTTGAAAGTGAAAATGTGTGCAGCCTGTACATCGGTCGGGATTGGTCTCGTATCGATATATTTTCAAATCACAACCTGGTCTTATCGCGCGGGATCAAAGCCGGCATGAACAGCATGGTCGAAGCTGTCCGGCAACACATGTCGGATGAGTTGCCGCTCGAGCGGGATGATGCCGGCCAGGAAGAGTCCGAACCGGAAATGACGGGGCCGGACAGCAGTGAACTGGAGGGGTTGGAGGAAGCGCGTCGCATTTTTTTCAGTTTTATTCACCACCCGTCATTTGCGAACCTCGCTCCCGAACGATCATTTTCGGATAACGACATCTACCAGATGGTGCTTCCGGCACTGCAGCGGCTAATCCGACAGGTCAACCGGACCTTGCGCCATTTCTCATTGAAGTTCGACAGCGTCGGTGTGGATAAAGTGTTTATTTCCGGGCCGATTAACGGGCAAATGCTTCTGGTGAACACAATCAGCCAATTTCTGGGCATCGAACTGGATGTATTCGATCCCATGGGGGCCGCTTCGGCCCTTGACGATCGTATCTCGCCCCCGCCCAGCATTACCGAGCGGGAATCGTATCTGCCGGCCGTCGGTCTGGCACTGTCTCGAAACGACCGAACCCCGAATTTCCTTTATACCTACAAAGAGAAGGGGAAGGCTGAAACCGCCCGCCGGATCAGTTCTGTGATATACATCGGGCTGCTTCTCGCGTCCGCGGTGTGTCTGGCCATATTTATCTGGCAGACGACGATTTTAGATCAAAAGGGCACCGAACTGGAAGGTCTCAACCGTGAGCTGGATTCCACCAATCCCCGGGTCACGGAGGCGATGATCCGGGAGCTTCTGGGGCAGGTGAAGAGCAAACAGGCAAAACTCAAGCAGGTGGGTATGCGCTACCAGGGGATGGCCGTGATTAGTGAAATCACACGACTGACCCCCGGCGATATCCGCCTGCTCACTGTGGACATCCAACTTGGGGCTGTCGAAGAATCGAAGGAGTCACAGAAGCTCATTCTGGAAGGGGTGGTTCTCGGGGATCGGCGCACACCCGAGTCCGCCCTGGCCGAGTATCTCGTCAAACTTGAAAAATCTCCGATTTTCAGCAGCTTCAGTATCAAGCGGCGTTCCGTTGTGAAGATCGCTGAAAAGGAAGCGTTGCGGTTTACAGCACAATTGCGGATCATCTGACACCCAATGGGTCGACATGATCTTCAACGGTTCAACCGATGGTCGTTGAACCATCCAAACAGATTCGGGGACGGCATGTCGCGACGCCCCCCGGGGAGTAAAATCGTAACCCATGGCGATACTGGTACGAAATCTGCTTGCTTCGAAATTTGCAACGCCGGCCATTTTCGGTCTGGCCATCACCCTATTTGTGGGTGTTGCCATTGTGCCGACATTCTTTTCCATGGCCGAGACGGAGCGGGAGATCGCGCGGGTCGAGATCGAGCTGGAACGACAACAAAAACTCTTCCCTGTTTTTGTGAGGCTTCTAAAAACCTCCAGAGAAAAATCGCCGGATCTTCTGCCGCTTCCGGAGACGACAAAATTGTCGCGCGGGAAAACAGATCAAGCAACCGGAATGCTGCGAGACCTGGCAGCAGAGAGTAATTTGCAGGTGGAAACCATATCGCCGGATATGCAAACGATTTTGAAGGGATCCAAATTTCTTAAAGTCAGGGCCGTTTTCAGTGGCGACATCGAGGCATTTCGCAACCTGCTGATGAAGCTCGGCGGCGTGCCCTATCTCCAACATATCGATAACCTGAAACTTCAGACGATGGAGGCATCCCACCAGCTCCGGTATAGTCTGACGCTGTGGCTGAATCAGGAGTAAGTGGATGAACCGACACCGGATACGCCATGTCTAAGCGGGAGAAAGGCATCCTCATCGTTATGGCGCTTGCGGTTTTGTACGGCGGTTACAGCCTGCTGGCACCATCAACCGAACCCACGCCACCTGAAGCTACCACGCAGTCGCTTCAGGACGTGGAGGGTTTTGTGCTGGGAGTTATCGCGGAGTTGCCGCGATTTTCGCTGAACAAGACAGAGGAGTATATGATTGCCGCAGCGACGGCACCATGGGGGGGAAACCCGTTTTTGAAGGTCACACTTGAGGAGAACAATATCCCCGACAAGCTGTCGGCGACCGTACCGGAACCGAAGGTGCCGTTGGTATACTCCGGCTTTATCGAACTTGGCGACCGGCGTTTGGCCATCCTGAACAACAGGGAATACGAGCCGGGTGATGCGCTGGAGATCAGCGGTTATTCGCTCCTGGCGGTATACCCCTCCCATGTGGAGCTGAAATGGCTGGACTCCGATGACGTGCGGGTGATTCCGTTGGAAGAATTTGTCCGTCGTGAAGACAATTTGAACCCCCCGAAAAAATAAACAGGGGTCTACATGACAACATTGTACCGGCAACGCTGCGTTCTATCCGCTGCAACCATCCTCGGTCTCCTGACCTTGACGGCGGTGGGGTGCCAGACAAGCTCCCCGGGGGAAAAAGACCCCTTTTTTGAAAAGTGGAAAGTAACGGCCGAACAATCCCGCGGATACTCTCCGGCCCCCCGGAAACGATCCATCGAAGCCGAAGAGACCGGAACAGTTACCATATCGCCGGCCCCGGAGTCGGAAACCGACAAGGTCGACTTGCCCGACCAGATGATCTCTCTGAAAATGCACAACACCGAGGTGTCGGTGCTCCTTCGGGCGCTGGCCAGAGCTGCCGGCCAGGACATCATTATAAATGAGGGGTTGCAAGGTCGGGTCAATATCGATGTGGACAAGGCGCCCTGGGATCAGGTCTTTTTAAGCATTCTCCAGGCCCAGGGGTTGTCCTATGAAAGAGACGGGAACATCCTCCGCATCGTCACGTTGCAAGACCGGAACCAGAATCTTAAAAATCTGGAGACCGAAAAAAAGATCCGGGCCAAAAAACGGGAACTTGAGTTGACCGATCGATTGATCGTGCGGGTGATTAAAGTCGACTATGCCAATGCCGGCCAGCTGCGGGCAAATCTGGAAAATTTCCTGACCAAGGAAGAGGAAGGAAAGCCCATCGGCTCGGTCCTGGTCGACGAGCATACCAATTCGTTGATCATCTCCGCCATCCCGGACGATCTGACCCGGATCATTCCGCTAATCGAGGAACTGGACCGGCCCACCCCCCAGGTCCAGATCGAATCCCACATCGTCCAGTCCACCAAAGCGGCGACCCGGGAACTGGGGGTACGCTGGGGGGGCCTGAGAGAACAGGGCAATTATTTTATCGTGCCGGACGCCGCCCAAGCATCCGGACTCACCCCAGGACTGGCCGGCTCGGCCACGGTGGCCCAAAGCGCCGCGTCCGGGTTTATGGTCAATCTTCCGGCAACCGGTGTGGCGGCCGGCACGGAGAATTTGAGAGGCTTGGCCATTGGTATCATCGGCCAGGAAGGCAATAATATTCTCCAGCTTCAACTGGAAGCCCTTGAAACCCAGGCCTTGCTCAACATTCTATCCAGCCCCTCTATTACGACCCAGGATAACCAGGTGGCCATGATCGAAGCCGGCACGGAAATCCCATTTCAGACCGTCGAGGACAAGGAGGTCAAGATAGAATACAAAAAGGCGGTTCTCCGGCTGGAGGTCACCCCCCACATCATTGAAGGAAAGACGCTGAAGCTGAACATCAAAGTCACCAAAGATCAGCCGGATTTTTCACGGGAGGTCAGGGGACAGCCGACCATCATCACTCGACGGGCCGAGACCAGCGTCATCGTTTTCGACGGTCAGACCACCGTTATCGGAGGGTTGGTCGAAGAGACCAAGGCAAAAGGCGAAGAGGGCGTGCCCGGCCTCAGGCAGGTTCCTCTGCTGGGCTGGCTGTTTAAAGGCACGTCCCAGGATGAGACAAGCAAGAGCTGTTGATATTTATCACTCCCCGAATTTTACCTGTTAGAGACGGACAATAACCCTTTCACGGGCACCCGCGCCATGGATTACTTCAACATCTTACAATTACATCGGGAACCCTTTTCTAATTCCCCGGATCCGGACTTTTTCTTTCACTCCCGTCAGCATCGGCTTTGCCTGCAGAAACTGGAACTGGCGCTGCGCCTGCGACGCGGGCTCAATGTCATTGTCGGGGATGTGGGAACAGGAAAGACCACCTTGTGCCGACAGCTGATCCGTCGGTTTTCAGATGACACGGATATCGAAACCCATCTGATTTTGGACCCGGACATTGCCAGCCCGGAAGAGTTTCTGAGTGCGGTGGCCGAAATGCTCAGCGGCTCCCGGCCGGAGCCTCAGGCAACCCCGTGGCTACTGAAAGAAACCATCAAAAAGAGCTTGTTTCGCAAAGGGGTCGATGAAAACCGCACCGTTGTTCTGATCATCGATGAGGGTCAGAAAATCCCCCCGGCGTGCCTTGAGTTGTTGCGGGAGTTTCTCAATTATGAAACCAACGAATACAAGCTTCTTCAAATCGCTATTTTTGCCCAGACCGAATTCCAGCAGACCCTGGACGCCCACGCCAACTTTGCGGACCGGATAAATATTCTGCACATCCTGGGGCCCATGAGCTTCAGAGATACCCGGCAGATGATCCGGTTTCGAATCGACCAGTCCCGGGACACCCGGGGGAGTTCGGACCTGTTCACCTTACCTGCTCTGTACGGCATTTATCTGGCCACCGGCGGATATCCGCGCCGAATTGTTCACCTGTGCCACCAATGCCTTCTGACAGTGATTATCCAAAACCGGACCCGTGCCGGCTGGGCGCTGGTCCGCTCCTGCACCCGTCGTGAGCAGAGAACCGGCCTCCTGGGCTGGCGACTGCCGGCAGGCGCAGCGATACTCCTGCTGGCGGTTATCGGCGTATTGAGCCTTTCCGGTGCGCTTACCTCCGTTACGCCGGAGTACGAGGGGCAGATCACGTCTTCTTCGGACCGACATCCGGAACCATCGACACCGCCTTCGGCAGACGGAAACGATCCATCGGCGGTCGAGCCCGGCCATACCGGCTCAACCGGGACCATGGCGGCCCAGCCGGCGCCTGCGGCTGCGAGCGGACCGGAGCCGAAGACGGAGCTCGCCGTGCTTCCGCCCATCGAACCGGCCGCCGTCGACCCCGACCCGAAGACCTCGAAAATTACGGCCACGGTATCTTCCGACGACAGCTGGTTGGCTGTGGCCGATATCGCCCCGCCGGATATTCTCGGCCGGGTGACATTGGGGAATCGGGAAACCCTCTGGCGTCTGGTAGAGAAGGTATACGGAAGTCACAATCCCCGATATTTGCAATCGGTCCACCGGGCAAACCCCCACATATACGATCTGGACCGGGTCGAAGTCGGCGACCAGATTGTCGTTCCGGCCATTCCGGCCCGGATTCGGCCCACGAACCAACAGCGGTTCTGGGTGCGACTGGCAGAAGCCAGGACACTCGATTCCGCCGTCGACATGCTCCGGAACCATCCGCCGGAAGCCCCCCCGATTCGCGTTGTCCCTCATTGGGATCCTCAAAACGGCCTTTCCTTTTCCATCTTGCTGAAGAGCATCCATTATGACGAGGCCTCCGCCCAAATTCAGCGCAACCGGGTCGCACGGGTCAATGGGACCATCCCGGAACTGGTGTCGCGCTGGGCTCCGGACACCATTTTTTATGCCAATCCCTATGAGACTCCGAGGATGTGATGGGAAAGAACGAACCTCTTGTCGGCACCTTTTTTAGCCCATCTGTCGGGAAGCCGGTACCGCAGCGGAAACGGCTCGGGGAGATGCTGATTGAAGCGGGCCTCATCACCGACGAGCAGCTCAAGCAGGCCATCGTCGGCCAGAAGCGCTCCAACGTCAAACTGGGTCAGTACCTGATTCAACAGGGGCTGGTCAGCAATTCCCAGGTGACGGATCTCATTTCCAAGCAGCTCGCCATCAAAAAGTACCGTACCGACCTTTATCCCCTGGATGTCCGTCTGACCGACGTGGTGCCTCTGGAAATGGCTCAGAAGTACCAGATCGTGCCGCTGGAGAAGTCCAAATTTCTGTTGACCATCGCCATGGTGGATCCGACCGACATCAACGCCATGGACGCCATCGAGATCCATACCAACCTGGAAGTTGAAGCGGTGATCTGCTCGGAGCAGGAATACAACAGCATGCTGTCCAGCATTTACGGCACGTATACGGACATCGGCGGGGTGCTTGAGGACATGAGTGTCGAGCGTCCCGACGAGGCCGGCGTAGAACCGACAGAGGAACTGGAGGTGAGCTCGCTTCACGATATGGCCGAAGAGGCACCGATTGTGCGCCTGGTGAACTCTATTCTCGCCCAGGCCGTTCGTGAAGGTTCCAGTGACGTTCATATCAGTCCGGAAAAAGAATATGTCCAGGTCCGATTCCGGGTAGACGGTATCCTGCACGAGGTGCCGGCGCCCCCCAAGGCAATGATTCTTCCGATCATTTCACGTCTCAAAATACTCGCAAACATGGACATCGCCATGTCGCGGGTTCCCCAGGACGGCCGTTTTACGGTTCGGATGGATAATAAGGAAATCAATATCCGGGCATCCACGCTACCGACGATTTATGGCGAGAACGTGGTGCTTCGGCTCCTCGATACGAGTGCCGGCGTCTTTTCCCTCGAGAAACTGGGCATGGTGACATCAGACCGTGAAAAATTGGAAACCATGGTGCACAAGCCCTACGGCATGATCCTCAGCACCGGCCCGACCGGGAGCGGGAAAAGTACTACGCTGTATTCGATTTTGAAGAAAATCAACCAACCGGATATCAACATTATTACCCTGGAAGACCCGGTCGAGTACCGGATGGAAAAAATTCGTCAAATCCAACTGAACCGGAAAGCGGGAATGACCTTTGCCAGTGGGTTGCGATCCATCATGCGTCAGGACCCGGATGTCATCATGGTCGGGGAGATCCGTGATCCGGAGACAGCCTCTATCGCCGTACAGTCGGCCCTGACCGGTCACCGGGTGCTGAGTACGGTGCATACCAATGATTCCGCCGGAGCCATCACCCGATTTATCGACATGGGGATCGAGCCGTTTCTGGTCTCGTCGGTGATGCTGGTCTCCGTCGCCCAGCGGCTGGTGAGGCGGGTCTGCTCATATTGCAAACGGCCATACGCGCCCCCCCGGGCGGCACTGGAACTCTGGGGCTTCGACAAGGACGTCACCGGAGACTTCGTCCAAAGCGAAGGGTGCTTCAATTGTCTGGACAAAGGGTACAAGGGACGTACCGGCATCTACGAAGTCATGGTCATCACCGAGATGATTCAGGACATGATTCTGAAACGCCGCTCGGCGCAGGAGATCACGGCAGCCGCACGGGAGGCCGGAATTTTAAAAACGCTGAAAGAAGATGCCGCCGACAAGGTCAAAAAAGGGGTCACCACCTTGGAAGAAGCCACGTCCGCCGTCATGACCTGATTCTATGGATGGACGCGGCAACCCGACCGTATCCTAAAACCGCATCACCGGATCCATCGGATGTGCTATGCCCAAATTTTCTTATCAGGCGATTAACCCAAGCGGCAACCTCGTCTCCGGAGAGATCGACGCCGATACAGAGGACATCGCCAATAGCATGCTCATTGCCCAGGGCTATGTACCGGCCAATGTTACCCAAAAGAGCGAGACCGCCCTGCGGATCAATTGGACCAAAATTCGCACGCAGCTATCGATCATCAAACCCAACGAGTTAACGCTGTTTTCGAAACAGCTCCGTACCCTGCTTACGGCCGGAGTGCCCATCACCAAAATCCTCGAAGTGCTTGAGACCCAGACCGACAACCTGAAACTGCGCGGCATCATCACCCGGATCTCCCAGGACATCCGTGAAGGGTCCAGCCTCTACGATGCGTTCCGAAAACACCCGAACGCCTTTTCCCCACTGTACTGCAGCATGGTCCAGGCCGGCGAGGCCAGCGGCGCGTTGCCGGAAATTCTCGATCGCTTGATCTACATAACAGAACACGAAAATAAGATCCGGGCGGATATTAAATCGGCATTGCAATATCCGCTACTCGTCATTTCCTTCCTGGTGGTTGCCTTTTTCGTCCTGCTGACGTTTGTGGTCCCCAAATTCGCCGGCATATTCGAAAATGCGGGTATCGACCTGCCGGTGCCGACCAAGATTTGCATGTGGATGTATTTTACCATGTCCCAATACTGGTATCTGCTGGTCGGGGGTACGATCGCGTTGTTGGTCGGGGCCTACTATTACCTCCGGAGCGAAAACGGGAAATTGACGACTTACCGTCTGTTGATGCGGTTGCCGATCGTCGGCCCGCTGCTCATCAAGGCCGCCATGTCCCGGTTTGCCAGTATTTTCTCGATTCCGCAGTCCAGCGGAGTAACGGTCACGGAGGCCATGAAGATTCTGTACGGGACCATCGGCAATGCCGCCATCGCCCGGGAACTGGACCAGATCAATGAGCGGCTCGAGCAGGGTCGGGGTATTGCCAACCCGCTCAAATCATCACGTTACTTTCCACCCCTGGTGATCAACATGATCTCCATCGGCGAAGAGGCCGGCAATCTCGAGGACATGCTCAATGAAATCGCCAAGCACTACGACGATGAACTGGAATACGAAATGAAAAAACTCTCCGATGCCATCGGTCCATTGTTGACGGTCGGGCTGGCCGCAGTGGTCGGCTTTTTCGCCCTGGCGATCTTTCTGCCCATGTGGGATCTGACGCAGATGGTTAAATAATGAAAGACATCCGCTTCCAAATCAGCCTGTATGTCATCATTCCGATCATCTTCGCCGGAATCGCACTCATTTCGATTATCGGCTCCCATAACCTCACCGACTACTTTTTCAAGCGGAATATCGAGCCCCAGCGTGCGGTCATGATTTTTGGAACCATCATGGCACTCATCACCTTCGGACTCGGGCTGATCATTGCCAAACTGCTTCTGGGGCCGGTGGAACGGTTTGTCCGAAAGACCGAAGAGTTGGGAATTCTTGCCCAAATTGAAACCATTCCGGAAAAGTCAAAGGCCCATACAGACGACATGGGGCGTTTTAACGTGATTTTGGAAACAGTGACCGAGTTGTTGAGCAAGGTCGACTCCCAGAAACTATTCCCCCAGATCGTAGGTCAGAGCCGGCCCATCCGCAGTGTGCTCAATCAGATCGTCAAGGTTGCCGGAACCGACGCCACAGTGCTCATCGTCGGAGAAACCGGAACCGGAAAGGAGCTCATCTCCGAAAGTATTCACGAACACAGCCAGAGGGCTTCCAGGCCGTTTGTGGCCCTTAACTGTGCGGCGATCCCCGACAGCCTCCTGGAGAGCGAGCTCTTCGGCCATGAAAAAGGCGCCTTTACCGGTGCCGACAGCCGGAAACTGGGTAAGTTCGAGACGGCCGACGGCGGTACCGTTTTTCTGGACGAAATTGGGGATATGCCCCTTGAAACCCAGGCAAAATTGCTGCGCGTCCTGCAGGAGTCCAAATTCGAAAGGGTCGGCGGCATTCATTCGATCGAGGTGGATGTCAGGTTTATTGCCGCCACCAACAAGGATCTGTCCCGGATGGTCGAAGAGGGGGCATTTCGCCAGGATCTGTTCTACCGGCTCAATGTGTTTACCATACAGCTGCCGCCTCTAAGAAACCGCCAGGAAGACATTCCGGCCCTCGTGAGCGAGTTTCTTCAGCGGCTGGGGAAAGAGGACCTGCAGCCTTCTCCTGAAACCATACAGATACTCTCCTCGTACACCTGGCCCGGAAACGTCCGGGAGCTCCAGAACGTTGTGGAGGCGGCGTCCGTCATGGCCGGCTCGGCCATTGAGCCGGTGCATCTGCCGGTCCACCTCAACCAGGACTGGAACGGTCCTGAAATACCCCTGACGGATGCGTCTCCGGGGAAAAATCTGGACGACCATTTGCGTGAACTCGAGAAACGGATGATTCTGGACGCCCTCAAACAATGCAACGGTGTTCAGGTGAAAGCCGCAAAGATGCTCGGCATCAAGGAACGCAGTTTATGGCATCGTATCAAGAAACTGGATATAGACATCACCTCACTGAAAGCGGGTCTCACATGATCAGTGTCTCCCCTATGACCCCGCGCCTAAAACATCCTATTCTTATCGTTGGGTTTTCTGGTCTATCCAACATTTTTTGCAAATTCCGACACAAATTGATGATGGCCCAACATGTATTGGAGCAAACGCCGTTTTTGCCACCTGAATTTTTGTGGACTTCCTGACGACGATAATTGCTTTTTATTTTTAACTTATTGTTATCTAAACAAATATACATCTTCCTGCAGATCATACGGAGAATTTCGTCATAAATGGCATGATCTATGCTTGTAGAACTCCCAGAAGACTGGCATCCGGCTTCTTCACAAGCCAGGGCCGGATACGCAACAAATAAAAAGCGGAAGGTGCATCATGAAAACGAAAAGATTACTGAGAAACGAGGAAGGCTTCACGCTGATCGAAATTATCGCAGTCCTGGTTATCCTGGGGATTCTGGCGGCCGTGGCCGTGCCCAAGTATTTCGATCTTCAGACCAAAGCAAGGGAAAAGGCGATCTATACGGCAGTTTCCGAGATCAAAGTTCGGATCAACCAGCATTTCGCCAGCCGGCTGCTCCAGGGGGATACCTTTGGCCAGATCACATTCAACTCAAGCGATATCGGCCTGGATATCGGCCCCGACTTTGATGTACCCTCCGCCAGCTGGAACTATACCGCGGGCGTTGGAACATTGTCGTTTGTGGTCATCTATCCTAAAGGCGAAGCCAATGCCACGGTCAGCAACCAGACGATCTCGCTGCCGAAATTTTCTGCTTCTCCTTGATCTGAACCGTCAATATCTGTGATGTATCTTCCATTTTCAGTCGGTAGGGCAGCAAGAGCGAAAAGTGGGCAGGGCGACCGCCCACTTTTCCATTCTGCTGCTTGAGCTTTGAGGGTTTCCCGACCCATGCCATGGTGGCAGGGGCACGCGGCGCGCTCGAGCGGTTCGGCACCGGAAATGGATCTTTCGCTCAGTCGCCGGAAGAGAAACGGCAGGTGTTCCTTTAACGGCCCAATACACACATCCGAAGAGGGGTTTACCCTAATCGAAGTCATTTTGGTCATGGTCATCCTCGGCCTTCTTGCCGCGGTGGCCGTGCCCAAATATTTTGATCTGCAAACCCGATCCAGGGCGCAAACCGTTCGAATCGCCTTCGGGGAATTGGAATCCCGGCTCCACCAGCATATGGCGAGACAACTCTTGCACGGGCAAACCTGGCAAGCCATCAGTCTGGCGTCCTCCAATGTGGACATGGATCTCGGTCCGGACTTTGCGGTGACCCAGTGGCAGGTCGCAGCTACCCAGATAGACGTTAAGGTAAAGTATCCCGCCCAGGAGACCGATCCTGCGAAGTATCGCATCTACGACAAAACAATCAGCATACCAAAATCCGATTGATAGCCGCCGTGTTTTCCGCGAAAGGATTCTCACCCCAATCAACGATGAAAGCGAAAGCGCGGTTTTCAAGCCCTTTGAGCGACATCGTCGCGTTTCATAACATCGTTTCACGATGTTATTCGCAGAGCATCTGTTGGATCGCCCGGTCGATGGTGTCGATCCGGGCACGGTCCATGGAGTTGTATTTTAGATCATAGTCGTTCAGCACCTCCTGAAGGTCCGCGCTGCCGATGCTCGCCAAAAATTCCCGAACCGTTTGTTTGAGAATACCGTTCTGCTCCGTCAGGCTATATATTTCAATGAGCGCCAGCCGGACCGACCGGTGGTCCGGAAAAAGCGCCTGGTAACGTTCGAAGTGCAATCGCGCCTGATTCAATTTGCCCTTTTGACGAAATGCCTCCCCGAGAATGAATTCCGAATTTCCCTGGTCGCCGATCAATTGACGCGATGTGAGGGCCTCGCGAAGGGCTCGATCCGGATTTCCAAGGCGCAGCGCAATCAGCGCCAGGGTATGCCGGTGATCGGCGGCATGGGGATTTCGCCGGATCGCCTCCCGGGTCATCTCAAGGGCCTCCGGGATCCGGTCTTCATACAGCCGGATACGGGCGATACTGTTATACGTGCCGGCGTAACCGGGCTCATAGTCGAGAGATTTCTCCAGGTGTTCCAGGGCTTTTTCCAGATCATTGGCCATCATGTAATAGCGCCCGAGATTGTAGTGGGTTTTGTATTTCTGATGCTTTCGGCCGGCCGCCCGGGCCTCCAGTGCCCGCTCCATTTCCCGGAGGGCTTCCGTGAAGCGGCCTGTGACCATGTAGGCTTTTGACAGGTTATGGTGGGGACGGTGAAGATGTTCAGATTTGCGAACATTATCTTCCCACAGGGACAGCTCATTGCGGAAAATCCGGTTTCGATCATGGGAGGTATGACCATTGGCGATAAGCACCACGACGACCGCCGCCGCCCCCAGCAGCTGTAAAACGGGTCGATAGGAAAAATAATCCAGGAATCGGACGACAATGATGACCACCGGGACGAAGAAAAAGGCCGACGGCAGATAGTTGCGGTGTTCGAACACCATCTCCAAAGGAATAATCGATCCCTCTGTAAGGTGATTCAACAGGAAAAACAAAATCGAGAAGGCCACCATCGGCCATCTGCGTGACGCCCAAACAGCGAGCACCGCCGAGCCGGCCAGGATCGTCAGCGCCGGCAGGGTCGACCATGGTACAAGGATCGTTTCAGATATCTCGAAGTCGTACAGGAGTGTCATCCGGTCCGGTGTCGGATAAAGCAGCAGACGGACATAAAAAAGCCATACGCGGGGTTGGGTCAGCAATCGCTCGGGCAGGGTGAATGGGCGGATGTCGTAGCCGGCCAAAAGGTTGGCACCCAAAATCAGCCACAGCAACATCGCCAGAAGCACAACCACCCCGGCAAGGATCCATACCGCCGTGCGAGACCCCACATACCGTGGCCACCCACGGATAAGAAGGATTTCCATGAGGACAAGGGTGATCGGCAGGGTCACGGCGTTCTCCTTGCTGAGAAACGCCAGCACCCCGCTGACAAGGCACAGTCCGCCATACACAGCCGCGCTCCCCGAATCAACGGTGGTGCGGGCTTTTGCGAAAAAAAGCATCGCCAGCAAGTAAAACAAACCGGCCATCACGGCCATCCGCTGGACAACGTAGGTCACGGCGGTGACCTGGATCGGATGGATCGCCCACATGAATGCGGCAAGCAGTGCCAGTCCCGGGGCCACATCGGCATATCGGCCGCCGAGCGCCGGAAGACGAAGACAGGTTAACAGGAGCAAATAAAGAACCACCGAAGCGGCATAGTGAAGAAAGACGTTGACCAGATGATATCCAAAGGGATCCAGCCCATGGAACCTGTAGTTGAGGGCAAATGTCAGAAACGCCGCCGGCCGGTCGATGCCCCGTTCACTGGCGTCGGTGCCGTGAAAGCTCCGGCTCAGCTCTTCCCAGGTCAGCCCATCACCCTGGATATTGATGTTATTCACAATGTTACCAAAATCATCCAGGTGAAATTCACCCCAGAAACTGTTTGCATATACCACCAGAACGGCAACGAAGAGTCCAATGAGCGCGACCACTCGATGGCGAAACGTCTCGGGTGAATGGGGCCAATGCAGATCAAACCCGTCTGCCCGTTCGATTTTCATTTTGCCTCGGCAGGTGACCAAATATTTGTTATAATAACAATCGGCTGCATTTTATCATGTTTTTAAGTGGGGTGCCACAGGTGCGCTGCTCCGGTTAGACGACACTATTTTGGATGTCAGGACGGGCCCAAGCCGATCGCCCGGGCCGATCGTCATACACCCCGGCGGACGAAACAGCCCCGCCATGGTGTCGCCGATCCGTTTTTTTGACATACAGGCCTATAAGGACGTATGATCGGCATAATTTCGCATCTTCGGAAAGGAAATTCGGCGGCCATGAGACATGCCGGGTCAGGGCGTGTCCGCCTGGCCCGCAGATTGCATGTCAAATGGCAATCGATTCACCACCGATTGCCGCATCCGCCCGGCACCCCATGACGGTGAAACCGATATCCCCGGGACACGTTGCGCCCCGGGGAGTAACACCTTCAGTCCATAATTGACATGACCGCGGCGTATAAGGAGATCCCGCATGACGGCTAAACGCAAGGCGGCCAGCCTTCTCGACGACACCATGCTGTTTTTCGGTGTGGGGCTGGCGCTTGTCTACTGGTTACTCGATTCCATGCTGCAGTTTCTTCTCAGCGGTGACGGCTCGTTTACAAACAGTTTCATCGGTACGGATATCAATGAAATCGCCACCCGGCTTCTGGCGCTCTGTTTCTTCATGATCTTTGGCTCCCATGCGCAATTCACCATCAACAAGCGCAAGGAGGTCGAATCCCGCCTGCAAGAGAGCGAAGCGCGCTACCGGACCATTCTTCAGAGCATTGAGGATGGATATTACGAGCTGGACCTCAGCGGGCGGTTTACCTTCTTTAATGATGCCCTGCCCAGAATTCTGAGAACTTCTCCGGACATGATCGACCGGATGAACATCCGACATGCCCTGGCACCCGACTCCGAGCCGAATATCGTTGACGTCCTTGAAAAGGTCATAGAGACCGGGGAATCCGCAGAGATTCTGGACTGCCGTCTGTGGAGCCAGGAAAACAGCGAGCGCGTGGTAGAGGCCTCCGTGTCGCTGATTCAGGATGCAAAAGATAATCCGTTGGGATTTCGAGGTATTATCCGCGATGTCACCCGCCGGAAGCAGGCTGAAGCACTCCAATATGCCAAAATGGCTGCTGAAGCCGCAAACCGATCCAAGAGCCAGTTCCTGGCCAACATGAGCCATGAGATCCGCACCCCCCTGAATGCCATTATCGGTCTGGCAGAGTTGCTGGGGGAGACAGACCTCTCCACGGAACAGCACGAGGATCTTTCCATTATCCGCTCCTCGTCCTATTCCCTGCTCGCACTGATCAACGACGTTCTCGATTTCTCAAAGATCGAAGCCGGCAGGCTCGAACTGGAAGACGTTCATTTTGGGCTCCGGGACTTTCTCGGGGAGACATTGAAAATCATGGCACCCAACGCCCATCAAAAGGGGTTGGAACTGGCCTACTGGGTGCGACCGGAGTGCCCGGAGCGGCTTGTCGGCGATCCGACCCGGCTTCGACAGATACTTCTCAACCTGATCGGCAACGCCATCAAATTTACCAGCGAAGGGGAAGTCATTGTCACGGTGTCCCAAAAAGACGGTGGGGATACGGATACCGTTCTGGAATTTTCCGTCAAAGATACCGGCATCGGTATCCCCGAAGATAAGCATGAAACTATTTTCAGTGCGTTTCAACAAGCAGACGGCAGCACGACGCGCCGATTCGGGGGCACCGGCCTTGGCTTGGCCGTC
The DNA here is from genome assembly GCA_903231505.1 of Olavius algarvensis associated proteobacterium Delta 3. Lineage (GTDB taxonomy): Bacteria > Desulfobacterota > Desulfobacteria > Desulfobacterales > CAFBRK01 > CAFBRK01. The sequence continues at coordinate 86,910 of CAFBRK010000216.1, forward strand.
TCCAAACAGCTTTCGGAACTGATGGAGGGCCGGATCTGGGTGGACAGTGTCCCCGGAAACGGCAGCGAGTTCCATTTTATCGCGCGTCTGGAGCGGCAACCCGAGGCAACAGAAGCCCCCGTGGCAGGGCTGCCCGAAAATCTGGAGAACCTGAAAACCCTGGTGGTGGATGACACGGCAACCACCTGTCAGATTATTTGCGAGATGCTGAAAAACTGGGGCATGGCGCCCTCGAGCGCACTCGGCGTCGAGGAAGCCAAGAGGACGCTGGACGGAGAATCACGCGTTCAACTGCTGATTGTGGATGCGGACATGCCCGGACAGGGCACAGGGCGGCTCCGAACTGCTTCACTGGCTGAAGGATCAACCGGCACCCGGTCCCAAGGTGGTCGTCATGCTCAGTGGAGGGCACCGACAGAGTCGGGAAGACTACCGCAGTATAGGGGCCGCCGCAACCGTCAACAAGCCGATCCGTCCGTCGGATCTGCTGTCTGCAATTCAAATCGCGTTGGGTCGGCCCCGACCCCGGCGCGATGAAGGCTCCGCCAAAGCGACCGATGAATCGGTGCCGAGCTTAGCGCCATTGGATATTCTGGTTGCCGAGGACACCCCCTTCAACCAGAAGTTCATCACGCGCCTGCTCACCAAATGGGGACATCGCCCCGTTGTGGTTGAAAATGGACTTCTGGCTTTGGATCGGATTACCAAACAAGACTTCGATGTGGTCTTCATGGATGTTCAGATGCCGGAAATGGACGGGCTCGCCGCTACCCGGGCCATTAGAGATTATGAGACAGGCGCCGACCGCCACATACCCATTATCGCCATGACGGCCCATGCCATGAAAGAAGACCGGGAGCGCTGTATCCAGGCGGGTATGGATGATTACGTGTCTAAACCGATATCTCCGGACAAATTGGTGCAATCCCTCCAGGCTCTGCTACCCCACAAGTTGACGACCGCTGCTGCGGCATCCGGGCCGGACACCGACAAACCGGCGGACTCGCCGGCGACATCGGAGCCGGAACCGGAACCGGCAGAGACCATCGCGCCAGGGGCCGTTCTCGAAGCGTTTGACAATGATTGGGAATTTTTAACGTCGTCCATCGAGCTGTTTATCAGTGAATATCCAGGCATGCTCCAGGGCATCCAGCAAGCTGTGGATGAGGGAAACAACAACGACCTGGAACGCAGCGCCCATGCCTTGAAGGGCATGCTCGGCAATTTTCGGGCGAAAACCGCTGCCAAAACAGCGTTAAGCCTGGAGAGGATGGGCCGGGAGGGTAATCTAACGTCGGCCCTGAGAGAAATGGAACAATTGGAATCCCAGGTTCGGCAGCTCGAGACCCAGCTGTCCCAAATGGTTAAGGAGGGATCTCCGTGAACATACTCATCGCCGAAGATGAAGCCATCACGCGAAAACGGCTGCAGCATTTTATAGAGAAATGGGGGCACCGGGTCATACTTGCCGGAGACGGCACGGAAGCGTTTGAAAAATTCAAGGACGAATCGATAGACATGGTGATTACCGACTGGATGATGCCGAAAATGGACGGCGTCGAACTGGCGCGACACCTGCGCGGGCACTCCAGTAACAGGGCGTATGTGTATATCATCCTCTTGACCTCCAAAGGGGAAAAGGAGGACAAGGTCACGGGACTCTCCGAAGCCGGTGTCGATGACTATATGGTCAAGCCCTTTGATCTGGACGAGCTGCGCGCTCGGGTCAGCGTCGGTGAACGCACCGTCCGCCTGGAGCGCACCTTGAGGGAATATGGTGAGGGGCTGGAGAAAATCGTCCGCCGGCAGACCCGGATCATTCGGAAAACACAGGAAGAGACGATCTATCGGCTCCTATCGGCTTTGGAATCCCGGGACGAGGAGACAGGAGGTCATGTGCGCCGCATTGCCCTTTTCAGTGCGAAACTTGCCGAAAAAAGGGGCTGGTCTCCAAAACGGATCGAAGATCTACTCCTGGCAGCACCGATGCATGATATCGGCAAAATCGGCGTGCCGGATATGATCCTAAGAAAAAAAGGGCGTCTGACCCCCGAAGAATACGAAATCATCAAAACCCATGCCGCCATCGGCGGTGCCATACTGAAGGATTCTGAATTCCCGATGATCCAGCTGGCGTGTGAAATTGCCCAGAATCACCACGAAAAATGGGACGGAAGCGGATATCCAAGAGGCCTCAAGGGCGAAGCGATCCCCGAATCGGCGCGAATCGTAGCCCTGGTGGATGTTTACGACGCCCTGAGCAATGACAGGGTATACCGGAAGGCGTTGCCCGAAAACGAGGTGTTGGAAATTCTTGCCGAGGGGCGCGGGTCCCATTTTGACGCCGCCATTTACGATTTGTTTATGGATTCTCTGGATGAACTAAAGCAGATCGCCGGCGAAAATCCTTGAACACCCCCGCTGATCCCTCCTATACCGCTCCGCTCGACACGGGCGGCAGACCCTGTTCCGGGCAATCTCATCCATGGGTCTCGATGTTGGGCCCATAAGCCATTTTTGTCACTACAAATTTGTCGCCCCACGGAAACACATCGCCCTCGCCGAAGTCATTATGGTGGAGGGGATTTCCAGCTAACTTCGCGGGCGGTCATGGGCAGTAAAAAGAAGGGACAAGGGGGGAATCACCCCAGGGGGCAGCGTCGGTGAGCTGCCGAAGGAAATGGGAACGACGCAGCGACAGATCCGAACCCGCTTTCCTCTGCGCCCGGATCCAAGGGCTCGAGGATACGCTTCTGCCGCGGGAAGGTATTTTCGCCGGACCCCCGATTCCGGACAAGGGCGGGGCACAATGCCGGTTCGGATGGTTGGAATTACCGATTTATTGAGAAAAAACGGAATCTTTGGTATAAATCTGGAATCATGAAATATAGAATGAATGGCGTCAATTGGTTTCGACATGTCGGGAACCGGGACGGGATCACCCTGATCGAGCTTGTGGCCGTCCTGCTGGTCATGGGGATCCTCACGGCCGTGATCCTCGAGCGGTTGCTCGATATCGACGCGATCCGGGAGCCCGCACGCCTCGACCGCCTGAAAAACCACATCCGGTTCGCGCAGACCATGGCCATAAAAAAAAATAACCGGTTCTGGGGCATCCGATGCGACGGCACGCTGTACTGGCTTTTCAGAACCGACAATCCCAACAACGCCACCGAGCCCGAACAAACGTCGAACATCATGTATCTGCCCGGAGAAGACGACCAGAAGGTCAACGCGTCATCGGATGATCCGTTCAAAGTCTTCTTCACGGTGGGGACGTTTACCATCTACTTTGACCGATACGGAATGCCGTATACGTATGTGAGCGGCGTAAATGAAATCCGGACCCTGGTGGCCCAGGGACTGCAGACACTGGATATCTCCTTTGGCTCTACCCAGCTGCGAATCACCGGTGAAACAGGGTACATCCAATGATCACGACGCGGAACCATCCGGCCGCGGGGTTTTCCCTGCTGGAACTCATTGTCACCATTGTGGTGGCGGCGATCCTGGGATCGTTGATGGTTCAATTTTCCGGAACAGCCCTCATCGGCATCGCCGATTCGGTCTCTCTGGTTCGGGACGAAGCCGCGGCGAATAACGTCCTGGAACGCATTGTTTCCGACTATGTGCAGGCAGTCAACACCGCCCCGGACACTGCCCTGGCAACGATCGTTACCAATATCGACAGCAATGCTTACGGCACCGACATCACGATCACCCGGAATTATACCGATTTTACCGCAGGCGGCGCGGAGGTATCGCCGGCGCCGGCAGACAGCGAGACACTCAAAGTCACGGTTCAGGGCGGAGGCTATCGATCTACGGTCCTGCTGTCCGAGAGCCGGGTCCGGGCCGACGATCCGACAAGCCGGTATTGAACGTTCTGAACAGGTACCCATGACCATCCAACGACCCCATCGGCGATTTACCTCCGGCCCTGGTGCATGCCTACCGCCATTGCCGGGGTGCAGTAACAAACCCGTCTTCTCTGGCGGACGGGGCCGGGCGGAAATGCACCCCCCGGCCGATCCGCTTTGCCGGTCCAGGTTGAACAGGAATGGTTTCACGCTCATTGAAATCATCGTGTCGCTGATCCTGGTGGGAATCATCGCGTCCTTTTCCACGGTGTTCATGGTCAGCGGGGTTCAGAATTTTTTTCTGACACGGGAGGCCGTCGAGTCGGCATTTCGGGCCGAGGTGGCGTTAAACCGGATGGCACTGGAACTCCGGTCGATCAGCGAAAACGGTCTGCCGGGCAATCCTGTCCTGAACACCTCCATCACCTATACCAGTGATGACCCGAATCTGCCGGGAACCCGGAAGCTCGAGTTCGATGACGGCAATCTTTACCTGACGATCAACACCATCGAGTACCTGCTCATGGAGGATGTGTCGAGCCCGCAGTTGAGCGCGAGTTACGCCGACATGGACAACGACGGCAGCAATGAGGTTGCGTATATCGACATCGGGTTTGCGGTCGGCGCCATGCCGGCCTTCAGTGTCCGGGTGTACCCGAGAAACATGGTGGCCCAGCCGTGAGCGTGATCGCTTTCAATACGCTGACAGACCATGGGCGCGGTTACGACATGATCTGAAACCGGGTAAGCACGTGGTACCCAATCATACGGAGCACGAACGTCAACCCGCCGTGCCGTCAAGGTGACGGTGAAGAATTCGACACTCAGTTCAATGACACAGACACCGGACGCCAAACGATCACCGGAGCCCAAACCTCCTGAAATCCGCCGGTCCCCCATGACGGCGATGATCGGGCGTGTCCGCTCGTCGGCGAAGGGCAGCGCGTTCCTGTACATCCTGGTGGTCATGCTCATCTTCGGGCTACTCGGTTCTGCGATGATCTCCATGTACACCTCGGCGGAGTGGATGGCCAAGGGCGTCCCCAACGAAGCCAGGCAGGCCCGGTCCCTTGCCGAATCCGGCATGCGGTATGCCGTGAGCGAACTCCGGAACGACGGTTACCGAAGGGCCGTCATCAGCCGGCTCAACACCACCACCTATACCGTAGATGATGCAGGCGACTTCGACCTGAATGTCTTCGGCAAATGGTTTCAGGCCGATGCGGACCACACCGGGTCTACGGATATCGCCCTGTCGGTACCGGAAGGGGAGGTCCCGGAGGGCTTCAGCATTCCTGCCAATGTGTATCTGTTGAATCTGGAATCCGCCAGGGATGCCCTGATCTTTGCCGGATTATGGGATCCTGATTTTGTCGGTCTGATCCCCTCAGCTCCCGACATGACCGCCATGCCGCTGAGTGTGGCCCTCAATGACGACCTTGTCGCCGACCAGGACCAGCCGGTGCTTCTGGCGGTTCAGGCCGTCTCGAACGGCACGATCCTCGGGGGCGGCAGCCTGACGGTGGCCGCAGAAGCGGCAGACGTATTTCCGGAGCGAAACGGTTCCTTCTACATCCAGAGCACCCTGGACGAAAAACAGCTCTACTACTATGAGACGCTGGTCGACAACACCACCGACGCCCAACTGACCAACATTTCCAGGGACCTGACGGTATCCACCGGTGACTATATCGCCCTGTCCCAGCGGAATCACCGGATACTGGCCAGCGGCTCAGCCGGCAGCACCGCATTCGGCGGGGCGGAAGAACTTTCCATGGATTTTCTCCAGAACATCAGCACCCCCCAGGCCGTTCCCCCGCCGGCGCTGGATCTGCCCGCAGACATTCCACCCAACCAGATGGTCCCGGGTATGGCCGCCCCGGTGGAATCGGCGCCGGCAGCCGTCACGGTGGACACGGGCACCGGCAAGATTACGCTGGGCAGCGGCACCGCCAGCTCTTACGGCGCGGTCTGGTTCGGCGGAAACCTCACCCTCGGCGGGTTCGATGTCTGCGTGAGCGGCGAGTGCGACTTTAACACCGGGATCCGTTCCTTTTTTATCGTGGACTACAACGGCACCGGCGACGGGTTTACCTTCGCCCTGATCAACGGGACCGACAACGATGTCACCGCATCCGGGGGCCAGGCCGGGACGCTCGGCTACGCAGGTCTCAATCCCGGCGCCGGCTCCGACATCCTGGCCCCGAAAATGGCCCTGGAGTTCGACACCTTTACCAACGCCGGCCGCAACGATCCCGACGAGGCGGGGTGGAACAACCGGGACGTGCTCCAGTTCGTCTACTGGGGTACCGATGCGGCCAACCTGAGCGACGACAACGTCCACGCCGTCGCCGACGGCACCGACAACAGCGGCCTGAAGCTGAAGACGAATTGGCCGTTTACCAACCCTTGGGATGCCATCGTCACCAAGCCGGCCGTGGATCCTTCCAGCGGTACCATTTACGTGGGGTCACGGGACGGCAACCTCTGGGCCATCAATCCGGACGGCACCGAAAAAGACCGGTTTGACAGCGGCGATAATATCTTCGCCTCGCCGACGGTCGGCTCCGACGGAACCGTCTACGGGGCACCGACAGGTCCGGCGGGGAGGTATATTCCCTGGACCCGGCGGTGAATTGGACCGGTTATTGGGACAGCTCAAGTTACAACTGGGTGGTGACAACCACTAGCAACGTACGATCCTCCCCGGCTCTAGACAGCACGGATAATCTCTATTTCAGCACGTGGATCAACGACGGCTTTTTCTATGCGGTGGACTCCACCGGCAGCGCCCTGTCTGGTTGGGATCCCAGCGGGGTCCCCAGCGCCAAACCGTCGGCCGCAGCGCCCCATCACCAGGTGGACGCCGCGGTCGCGATAGACGAAGCCAACGATGCAGTCTACTTTGCATCCATGTATGACGCCACATCCACCCCACCCGGCTTCGCCTATCTGCACGGGCTGCACCTGGACGGGACACCCAAGTCCTGGTCGCCCGTCCAGCTGGCCGGAATGGGTTTTTCCTCGCCCACGGTCAATCTGATAGACGGCGATCCGGACCGGGGGACGATTTACATCGGCAATGACGGCGGCGGCGGCGAGGGATTTCTGTACGCCTTCAATCCGGACGGCAGCCAGAAATGGCGCACGACGATCTCATGGACCAACCCGCGATCCAAACCGGCCATCGGCCCGGACGGCACCGTCTACATCGGCAACGACGACGACAACCTCTATGCCGTCAACCCGGACGGCACCGAAAAATGGCATTATACCACCGGGGACAACGTCCGAGGGGAACCGTTGGTGGGCAGCGACGGGGCTATCTATTTCGGCTCCCAGGACACCTTCCTGTATGCCGTGGACACCGAGGGGCGGCTCCTGGGCAAGTACGATATCGGTGCGACTATCTCCGTTACCCCGGACGAGCACGACAACTGGGCCGACTGGGTGTATGCCGCCTCACCGGGCCAGGGGCCTGACGGCACGGTCTACATGGGAACCACCGCCGGTGATGTGTACGCCTTCGAGCCCACGTGCTTTCCCCAGAACATCAAAAACCGGTATTTTACCACCGAGGACCTTCCGGCTGCGGTTCAAGGAAGCCTTTCTTCCACGGACAACTGGCTCAACAGCGACGGGAACCTTACCTGGGCGGTGCGCACCGAGGTCCACCGGTCCCCGTCGGTCAACTCCCGCAACAAATATGAATACACCTGGAAGATGTGGATCCGGCAGTGCGGCGATTCGAGCTGCAGCGATATTCTGGGCACCTACTTCCAGGACACCCGGATCGACTATGCAGCCAAGGATCCCGGCCTGGAGCAGACCGTAGAGCTGTGCGCAAGCGACCATAACAAGTTCGGCACCTTCCTGTTCGGATTCACCGAAGGCACCGGCAGCGACGTCCAGACCGTGGACCTCACCCAAATCACCCTGGGATTCCGGCGGCCCGGGGATGTTGAGATCGCCGACGACCCGGACTGGCCGTAGCTGGATGCTTGATGCTGGATGCTCGATTCCGGATGCGGGTGGGGCCTGAGCCTGGCGGATGGGATTTTGGATTCAGGATACAAGATGCAGGGTACCTATAGCAGCTGCCAAAAATATGTTCCGATTGAAGGTAGGGGCCAGGGTGTGGATTTTTCTCTGCAAGATGAATCTTACGGCGTTATACCGGAGCCTCTCCGCTTGAACAGTTTTGGCAAAGGCACAACACCCTTTTCCGCAAAGGCCCAGGGACCCATCGTTTTCCTCCATCCGATACGTGATGTACGGGTGCCGTCGTGAAGACTTAGGCGAATTTTTCACATCTTGCAGAGAAAAATCCACACCCTTGACCTTGAGTCAGGTCTCGGAGCGGAATTCTGAAAATCGCTATAGATACCACGATTCATCTTCAGTGAAAAAGTCAACCGGCCCACCGACCCGCCGATTCCCTCTTGCCGAACCCCTCTTGTGTGTTATGTTATTGCCTTGCACAAATGCAGGTATTCCCGTCAACCGAAAACCGGCCAACCTCTGGGGAGACACCCTGGGGCAATGCTCGCGGTAGGCAGACCAACGGGCGAACGGGCCCACCGAATCGAAAGGACGCTCCATGAAACTGGCCATCAGCGGTAAGGGCGGCGTGGGTAAAACCACGTTTTCATCGCTTCTCATCCGAAATCTCAGCGACAGCGGAAAACATGTGCTGGCCATCGACGCCGATCCGGACGCCAACCTTGCGGCGGCCCTGGGTATACCGGGTGCCGACAAGATTACGCCCATCGCCGAGATGAAAGAGCTGATTTTCGAACGTACCGAAGCCCAGCCCGGATCCATCGGCGGCTACTTCAAGCTGAATCCCAAAGTGGACGATCTGCCCGATGCGCTGTCGGCGAAGATGGACAGCATCAAGCTGATGCGGCTTGGGGGCGTGAAAAAGGGGGGCGCCGGGTGCATCTGCCCGGAAAGCACCCTGCTCAAGTCCCTGGTGATGCACATCGTGCTGGCCCGGGACGAGGTGGTCGTCATGGACATGGAGGCCGGCATCGAACACCTGGGGCGGGCCACTGCCAAAGCGGTGGATAAACTTATCGTCGTGGTCGAGCCGGGACGCCGGAGCATCGACACCGCGGAACACATTCGAAAGCTCGCCTCGGAGATCCATCTGAACGCCGTGGCCGTTGTGGGGAACAAAATTCGGAGCCCCAAGGACGAGGAATTTCTCAAACGCCACATCCGAGGTCTGGATTTTCTCGGTTTTCTTCCATATGACGATGCCCTGATCGAGGCGGATTTGGATGGTGTGTCGCCTTATGATGTGGATTCGGCGGCCAGAACCGAAGTGGCGCAAATGATCGCCAAGCTCTAACCACAGCGCATGTCACCGCTGTCCATGTACCGAAAACCACCGTCCCGACACAGACCGCGACGTCGCCGGAAGCCGATCCCACAGCGGATCCGGCCCGGCGCCGACCGCCGACTCCGGCGTATCTTCGCCAAGATCGGAATCCCCGAAAAGCGCCCGTTTACGCCAGACCCGTTCCAGGTTCATGCCGTGGACATCGTGGGTCGTTCAGATTGTCTGGTCACCGCACCTACCGGCTCCGGAAAAACCTGGATCGCCCTGCAAGCCATCGGCAACATCCTGGCCCAGGGCGGCAGGTCCTGGTATGCCTCACCCTTGAAAGCCCTGTCCAACGCCAAGTATGCGGAATTTGCGGAGTACTTCGGCAAAAGTTCGGTCGGCATTCTCACCGGCGATCGAAAAGAACATCCGGATGCTCCCATCATCGTGGGAACCACGGAGATACTCCGAAACCAGCTCTACGACGCCATGTACCATGGGGTGGACCTGGACACGGATTTCGTGGTTCTGGACGAGGCGCATTACCTGGGAGACACGGACCGCGGGGTTGTGTGGGAAGAAATCATGATTTATCTGCCGGAACGGATACCCCTCCTGCTGCTGTCCGCCACCATCGGCAATGCCTCACAGATCGCCGGCTGGCTCGAATCGATCCGCCAGCGGCACTGCCGGGTCGTTGAAGAAACGCACCGATCGGTTCCGCTGTATTCCCTCTTTTTACATCCGTCCGGAACGCTCTTTCCGTTGACCGTTCAGGAGGGCTCCCGGACAAAACGCAGGCTGTATAAAAAGGTGCGCGCCTACCTGAACAGCCGCCGCCCGCTTCAGTTCTCAGCACCGCACCGGCTGCCGCCGTTTGGAGACATCCTCCGGGTACTCGCCCGGTACGATCTGCTCCCGGCGATTTTTTTCCTGAAATCCCGCGCCGACTGCGACCGCGCCCTGGAGCTGTGCCGCGGCCACACGTTTCGGGACGACAACCGCAAAGATCGGTTGCGACAGCGGATCGATGACCTGTTATCCCTCAGCCCCCACATCGGCCGTCACCGGCAGCGGTGGCATCTGGAACACCTTGGTGTGGCCTCGCACCACAGCGGCCAGCTTCCGGCCTGGAAACTCGTTCTGGAAAATCTGATGACCGAGGGATTGCTGGACGCGGTGTTTGCCACCTCCACCGTGGCGGCCGGCGTGAATTTTCCGGCCAGGACGGTGCTCTTCCTCAACTCGGACCGCTTCAATGGTCGGGAGTTTCTTCCCCTCACGCCCACCGAATATCATCAAATGACCGGACGGGCCGGTCGCCGGGGGATGGACCGGATCGGCTTCGCCGTGGCCATACCGGGCCGGTTTATGGACATTCCCTATGTCGGGCGGTTGAACGGGATGCCGCCGTCGGACGTGGTCAGCCAGATCCGGGTCAACTTTTCCATGGTCTTGAACCTGCTGCTATCCCACACCCCCGAACAGATCGAAGAGCTGCTCGAAAAATCCTTTGCCGCTTACCTCAAGAGGCACCCAAAAAGACGACAGCGGCGGCATTCGGACAACCGGGACATGCTGTGGGAAAGTTTTTTGGACCACCTCGCATTTTTGAAAGAAACCGGATTTGTCGGCGATGACGACCGTCTGACCGAAGACGGCATTTGGGCATCCCAACTGCGCATGGATCAACCGCTGATGGTCGCCGAGGGGTTTCGCCGGAACGTTTTCCCCGACAGGGACCCGGTTCTGTTGGCGGCGATTATCGGTGCCTTTGTCAACGAACGGGAGTTGGACGATCGGATTGAAAAAAAGGAGATTCCCAAACGGCTGCAGACGGCGTTTCTGAAGGTCAAACGGGAACTCCGATCCTTTGCCAGGCTCATGGCCGACAGGGGATTCGACGTCAGGCCGTTGTATCTACGGCCGGCACTGACAGTGTACGCCTGGGCGGCCGGTGACCCCTGGGAGCATGTGGTTCGGATCTCTGAAATGGAAGAAGGGAACCTGGCCATGTTGATTCTCCGTACCGTTGACAATCTTCGACATGTCCGGGGGCTCGTCAGGGTGTTTCCGGCGGCTGCGGCAGCGGCAGAAGAGGGCATCGAACTGGTGCTCCGGGATCCGGTACTTCCGGAGGGATAGTGAAGACTTCTCCCCCATAGCGGGAGGCTTCAGCAAGGCCCCGTAAGGGGCCAAAGGCGGTGGGCCGCGTTCCCCCGTTGCTCCGTAGCCGAGCCCGCCACAAAAACGGCGGGTAAACATCGCAGAGCCGGGACGATAAGGCGAGCAAAGAAAATGAACGGTTCTTCGGCTCGCCGGAACGGTAGAACCTTTCCGGGTCCTCCACAAGAGGTGGAGGGTTTAGATAAAACCAACTCTACCCCGTCTGAACCGGACATGTCGTAAAATCTTTCCAGGGCTTGAAATACGCGGGCATGTATCGTAATCCCTATCGGAAAACGGATTGCCCTGAATCGATACCTCGCCATGGGACCTTGTGAATCTTCTGAACGCGGAAAACATCGGGACCACGCCTATGCCACCAATTATCTCCATCGTCGGAAAATCAAATTCCGGGAAAACAACCTTGATCGAAAAACTGGTTCCGGAACTGAAGCGAAGGGGGCACCGGATCGGTGTCATCAAGCACGCCCTCCACGGCTTCAACATGGACCACGAAGGAAAAGACAGCTGGCGTCACAAAGAAGCCGGGGCCGATACGGTGATTGTCGCCGCACCGGAAGGGCTTGCGGTGATGAAAACCGGCGGCTGTGATTCCCTGGACAAACTGGTACCCTTCCTGGATGATGTGGATCTGGTCATTACCGAGGGATTTAAAAAGGACCGGTATCCAAAAATAGAGATCGTTCGGGCCGCACGCACGCGGCAGCCGCTTTGCCGTGATGACGACTCACTCGTCGCCCTTGTGACCGATACGGATCTGGACCTCGGTGTGTCGCGGTTTGAACTGGAAGACATCCCGTCTCTGGCCGACCTGATCGAAAATCGGTTTCTATGAAAGCGCCCTGCACGGATCGCAACGAGGCCTCCTTCAAGGGATTACGATGGCCTCCCCTTGTTCGAGGCAGACTGGTTCGACGGTACCGGCGGTTTCTGGCCGATGTACGCCTCAGCGACGGCCGGGAGGTGACGGCTCATTGTCCCAACACCGGGAGCATGGAAGGCTGCTGCGAACCCGGCCGGGACGTTTATCTCTCCGTCCATGATCGTCCCGAGCGCAAGCTGAAATACACCTGGGAGCTGATCCACATGCCGAACTCCCTGGTTGGAATCAATACATCGGTCCCGAATCGCCTGGTCTTCGAATCCCTGCGGCATCGTACCATCCACGGTTTCAAGGGATATGATCAGGTTCAGTCCGAAGTCAACATCGGCAATTCCTCCCGAATCGATATTGTCCTCCGCAAAGGCAGGACGAAACGATGTTTTGTCGAGATTAAAAACTGCACCCTGGTTGAAAACGGGACGGCCATGTTTCCGGATGCGGTAACCGCGCGCGGGCGAAAACACCTCGAAGAACTTCAGAGACTCGCCGCGGAAGGAAACCGGTGCGTGATGTTCTACCTGATTCAACGCATGGACGCCAAGCGCTTCCGACCGGCCGCCCATATCGATCCGGATTATGCCCGGGAGCTGAAAAAGGCCGTTCAGAACGGCATCCGAATCGTGGCATTTGATGTCCACATCGATATGGAAGGGATCCATCTCCGCCGCCGGTTGAATCCCGGGGTGGATGCCGGGTAATTGACTTGCATAATCAAATCCGCTATCCGATTCAGTAAATTTGACCGAGCCTCGTCGCAAACGTGGAAACAGGAACCCATGCCGGACCCGTCACTGGAAAAAATCTGGAAGAGTCAGAGCAACCTGGAGCGCATCCTGGACAATCTCAAGGAAGGGATTATTGCCCACGATCTGGACCGCAGGGTTTTTTTCTTCAACCGTGAAGCCGAACAGATTACCGGTTATTCCCGGGATGACGTTCTGGGAAGGGACTGCCATGCGGCCTTTGGAACACCGTTCTGCGGAGAGCGTTGCGCTTTCTGCAACGACCGTCCGACCCTTTCCGAACACGCCGAGTATGCCATCAACATCATCACCAAGGGCGGAGAAACCCGTCGATTGGAAATGTCGGTTTCCACCATTGAGGATGAACGCGGGGACGTCTTCGGGGTGCTGACATCCTTTCGCGATGTCACCGATCTGCTCAGTTGCCAGCTGCGGGCCAAGGAACTGACCAGCTTTGCCAACATCATCGGGCAGGACCGCAAGATTCTGAATATCTTTCAACAGATCAGAGATCTGGCCGTCTACGATTTTCCTGTGCATATTTCCGGTGAAACCGGCACCGGTAAGGAGTTGGTGGCCACCGCCATTCACAATGAAAGCCGGCGCGGCGGAGCGCCGTTTGTGCCGATCAACTGCGGGGCCCTTCCCGAAGGCCTCATCGAGAGCGAGCTCTTCGGGCATGTTAAAGGCGCTTTTTCCGGTGCGATCCGGGATAAGAAGGGACGGTTCGAGCTGGCGGACGGTGGCACCGTTTTTCTGGATGAAATCTCAGAGCTGTCCAAACCCATGCAGGTGAAGCTGCTCCGATTTCTCCAGGAAGGCACCCTTGAAAAAGTGGGCGGTGAACAGACGCGATCGGTGAATGTTCGGATCATCAGTGCCACCAACACAGATCTGAAAACAGAGGTCCAACGGAATCGATTCCGCGAGGATCTGTTCTACCGCCTGAATGTGGTGCCCATCCACCTGCCCCCGTTGCGGGAGCGGAAAACCGACATCCCGCTGCTTGCCGGACATTTTTTAAGACTCGATGCCGACCGTCACGGCCGGAATCACTTCCAGTTATCGAAAGCGGCGCTGTCTCTGATGATGGACTACCACTGGCCGGGAAATGTCCGGGAACTGCAGAATGCCGTCCAGTTTTCCATCGTCAAATGCAAGGGGCGGGTGATCCGCTCGGAGCACCTGCCCATGGAACTTCATCACCCTGCCAGGCGGGGTGTCCAGAGAGGTCCCTCCAGAAAGCTGGATGTGGCGTCCGTCCGGGAGGCGATTCGAAAAACCGGGGGCAACAAGGCCAAGGCGGCCAAGCTCCTTGGCGTCGGCCGGGCCACGCTGTACCGATTCATAACCGCCTATCCGGATGTAACCAAAGGCCTCCCCTTCTAAAACCATCGCCCCGCGATGTGTTTCGTATGGTTTATGTCACGTTTTCCTCGTCGTTCGCTTCGCGGTGATGTCTGCGGCGTTTACCCTGCGATGAACCATGGAACGTAAAAGGAATCGGAACGCAACTCCGGCAATCGATTTAATGCCCGACTTCGACGTCGATACCGATTCCGAACCCGATACCGATACCGATGACTCCACAACTTTCAGCCGCGTCAACAATCCACAAATCGGAACGGCATTCCGGCAGTTGCTCTATTCGCCAAAAAAAGGGCTTCCCGAATCGGGAAGCCCTTTTTGGTTTTAGCGATCGTGCCGTAATAATGCCGGGCAGCGGTTATCGACAGTCTGTTTAAGCGGACATCTCGCGCCGGGAGTCCATATCCATCAGGACGCGCTCCCGGGCCTTGTCGATACCGAGCTCCGCACGCTTCTTGTCGATATGGGCGATCATCATCTTGGCCATTTCATGGGGATCCACGGCAAAGCCCCACTTTCCGAAGCCTTGCTTTTCCAGGCCGTCAAAGAGCAGTTTATGCCACTTGGTGTCCTCGACGATCGGGAAGGTCGCGCCAAAGACCGTAAATACCCCGGAGGCCACAAAGTACTGCCCGATGCAGATGGCTTTTTCACTCATCCACTCGGGAGCGGCCCCGACTGCCGGAAGGTCCGCAATGCTGTTGCCCAGACCGCCGACCTTGACCATCTCGGAGGCGGCAATCAGAATACGGCTGTTGTCGACGCAGGAACCGATGCCGAGAACCGGCGGCATGCCGACGGTTTCGCAGACTTCGCGCAGGCCCGGCCCGGCCAGGTGCGCGGCTTCGGGTGTGGTCAGTCCGGCTTTGGCCAGGGCGATCTGGGAACAGCCGGTCTGAAGCACCAGCACGTCGTGCTTGATCAGTTCCTTGACCAGCTCCACATGGACATAATCCTGTTTGACCCGGGGGTTGGTGCAGCCCACCACGCCGGCCACGCCACGGATCCGGCCGTTGATAATGTTGTCGTTGAGGGGCGTGAAGGAACCCCGGAAGGAGCCGCCGAGCATATAGTTGATATACTCGTAGGAAAAACCGTGGACACCGATGTCTTTTCTCTGGGGGATTTCCACCGTGGCCGTACGGTTTTTAAACCGTGAGATGGCCTTGATAACAACCTCGTCGGTGCACTCCTTGGGTTCGTGTTCCTCGAACTGGATATGTGTCGCACCTTCGATGCGGCATCTCGGGTTGGTGGTGATCAGCGGCGTTTTGTAGCAGTCGGCCACACTGGCAAGACCCTGTTTGATGCACTGCACGTCGACACACATGGCATCCACGGCACCGGTCACCAGCACCGCCTCGGTGGACATGAAGTTTCCGGCATGGGGGATGGCATGACGGACCAGCACTTCAGCGCCGCTGCAACACATGCCGCACAGGTTGATGCCTTTTGCGCCGCCATCCTTTGCGGCCTGAATCAGGGAAGGATCATTGCACGACTCAATCATCGACTCGAACAGGTTCGGCTCGTGGCCGTGCACAATGATGTTGACCTGGTCTTCTTTCAAAACGCCCATGTTCACCTCGATGGCAACGGGCGAGGGGGTACCGAAAAGAATGTCGGAAATCTCGGTGGCCACCATGGAGCCGCCCCAGCCGTCGGAAAGAGCGGTCCGGCTGCACTGTTTGACGATGTTCTCGTAGTCCTGATCCACGCCCATGTGGCTCCGGTGCATCAACTCCATGATTTCCCGCATGGCGCCCCGGGGGACGATACCGGCCTTGCGCCAGGTCTCCAGGGTTTTTTCCGGAACACGTTTGGCAAAGGGGATTTCACCTTCCACCTGGGTGTATGTCCGCTCCAGTTCTTCGTATAGGTCCTTGGCGATGTCTTCCATGGAGCGATCCACGGTCTCGATGCCGATGGACCTGGCGACCTCCTCCAGCTTGACCGGGTCTTTGATCTTGTAGTCGGTGATATTGCCGTTGACCACTTCGCGGAACAGGTCCAGCATGCTCATACCGTGGTCCGTATGGGCGGCGCCGCCGGCGGCGACCATTCGGGCAAAGTTCCGGGACTGAATCGTGTCGATGGTGGCACCGCACACGCCCACTTTACCGTAGGGATCTCTGGCATTGAGCCGGCAGGGTCCCATGGCGCAATGCTTGCAGCAGGCAGAATCCGCACCGATGGGGCAGGCTTTCATGGACCCCGCACGGTCCCAGGCGGTTTCCACACCGTCCACCTTGGCCTTTTCGAGCATCTGGATGGTGGCCTCACAGGTGGTGAGATCTCGAATGTTCACTTCCTTTTTGCGCTTGGGAACGATTTTCTTTTCTGGCATACAGTCCTCCTTCGGGGTTTTAATTTATTTGTATTATGGTATGACATAACCGATCAGCGATGGCGTGATCAACGGGTATCGATGGTGCGACAGTGCGGAACCTGTTTTTGTCGGGATAACATGCAACATGTCGGGCGGTGTAGATGATAGTGGTTGACTGTTGGTATTAGTAATGATTATTAATAACATAATAGAAACGGAAAATTCCTGTCAAGGAAAAAAACCTGCGGACACCTAATTTACCTGTGGAGGTATCTTGATGAACCCAAAACGCCTGTTCGGATGTCTGTTGGCCCTATTGCTGGCGGTTGTCGCCTGCCCCGCCCACGCCAATCCGCTGGCCGTGGGAAGCCGTCTTCCCGACATTGTGTTGCCGTTGCCGGAGGATCAATCCAGCCTGGACTACCTGGGACTGTCCGGAGAGGGGACATTCGAGATTCCCCAGATCGATGCAGAAATTGTCATCGTCGAAATTTTCAGCATGTACTGACCGCACTGTCAGCGGGAGGCTCCCACTTTAAACGAGTTTTACGCGCGCATTGAAAACGATCCGAAACTGAAGGGAAAAGTAAAGTTGATCGGAATCGGGGTCGGCAATTCCCCCTATGAGGTCGCCCACTTTAAAAAGTACTACAACATCCCCTTTCCGTTGTTTCCCGATGGCGACTACACGATCCATAAGCAGATCGGCGAGGTGCGAACACCCTATTTCATCGGCGCGCGCATACGCAAGGATGGTACGGACCGAATTTATTATTCCAGACTCGGAGGCGCGAAGGATGCCAAAACCTTTTTGGATGCCCTCTTGAAAGAATCCCATCTCAAGGGCGGGGCTAATAACTGATGCAACATTGTGATGTCCGGGTAACACCGCCTGACCAATGAAGAGAGAGCGAGGTTCCTATGAAACGATGGGCCGTCATGTTCGTCATCACGATTTTTGTCATCAGCGCCGGCCATGCGTACGGGATGTCCGAAGATTTCAAAGCGAACATCTACAACCCCGGAACGCTCAAACCGGTCGACAGCCGTCTGAAGGTGAGCGTCGGCGACGCGGCTCCGGATTTTACGCTGCCCTCGGTCGGCGGTGAACCGGTGACACTCAGCCAGTTCCGCGGGACGAAAAATGTGGTCATCTCGTTTGTACCGGCCGCCTGGACGCCGGTATGTTCGGATCAGTGGCCGGGATACAATATCGTCAAAGAGCTATTTGAGGAAAACGAAGCTGTCCTGATCGGCATAACCGTCGACAACATTCCCACACTGTATGCCTGGACAAAGCAGATGGGAAACCTCTGGTTTCCGGTGTTTTCCGATTTCTGGCCCCACGGCGCGGTTGCCGAGCAGTTCGGGGTGCTCCGCAGCAGCGGTGTCAGCGAGAGGGCCATTTTCATCATCGACAAGAAGGGCATTATCCAGTTTATCGAGGTATCGGACATCAATGTCCGGCCGGACCTGGGGGTGTGTGCCCGGGAATTAAAGAAGCTGAAACCGTAATATGGACGCACCGGATCGGCGCGTCATTCTGGTATTTGCCCGTGCCCCCGTGCTGGGCACCGTAAAAACCCGGCTGGCCGTGCACCTCGGTGACAGGGTGGTGCTTCGACTGTATCGCTGTTTTATTCTGGACCTGCTTGAAACCCTGGATGGTCTGGAACCGCCGGTGATCATCTGCCACACCCCGGCCGATGCCGGGCCGATGTTCCGCCAATGGCTGTCCGGTCGGTACACTCTGATGCCCCAAAACGGTGGGCACCTTGGGCTGCGGATGGCCGCGGCCTTTCAAGAGGTTTTTGCCAGCGGGTTTAAACAGGCTGTCCTTGTCGGCAGCGATGTGCCGGACCTGCCGGGGACTCACATATCACAGGCCTTTTCTGATCTTCAGAACGCCGATGCGGTGATCGGCCCGTCTGCAGACGGCGGATACTACCTGGTCGGCTTCCGCGACGATACGTTTCGCCCGGCGCTGTTCGATACCGCGGCCTGGGGAACACCGCAGGTCCTGGAGGAGACGCTGGCCATTGCGCGGGCAGAGGGTCTAAAGATCAACCTGCAACCCCGTTGGAAAGACATTGACGATGCCGCCGGTCTGGCGGATTTTATCCATCGAAACACATCGGACAGGTCAACCGCCCCGCGGACCCTGGCCTATCTCCAAGATACAGAATTACTATATGATTACAAATAGTTAGAAACTTTCTCGGCCTGTTCGGAAGGCCAAATTAGATTGACAGGGCTTGGAGCGTCGATTATTTTATTGCCTGTTACTAAATTTTGATGAAAGGACTGACATCATGACCACCCCTCCGGTTACGATCTACTCGCTCAGCACCTGCAGCCACTGTAAAGCCACCAAGAAATTTCTTGGTGAATGCACCATCAAATACGAATTCATTGATGTCGATCTTTTGGAAGGAGAAGAGCGAAAAGCGATCCTCGAAGATATCAAAAAATTTAACCCTCGATGCAGTTTCCCGACAATCATCATCGGGGAAACGGTGGTGGTGGGTTATAAGGAAAAGGAAATTAAGGAGGCGCTGGATCTGTGATGGATGCCCAAACGTTGTACACCATGTTGAAGAACGTCCAGGAACCCAAAGGGTATTTTTTTAATGTCGACCGTGAGCGCGTCGATGAGCTGCTCGAAGCGCTGATCGCCAACAAAGAGCGCTATGGCTACATGGTATGCCCCTGCCGGCTGGCATCCGGGGAAAAAGATCAGGATAAGGACATCATCTGCCCATGTGTGTACCGGGAACCCGATGTTCAGGAATACGGCAGCTGCTACTGCAATCTCTATGTCTCCCGGCAGTGGAACGAAAACACGATTCCCCATGACTACGTTCCGGAACGGCGGCCCCCGGATAAGATGGCGTTCTAAACGGCACCTATGCGTGCCCGCTTAACGCAAACCCGGAATTTCACTACGCTCGAGCGTATAACTTAAACGTCTGCCAAGCCTTCGGGCGTGAGCGCACAAAAGGTAAGTGAGGTGTTATATGGAGGAATGCAAACCGATGTTGAACACGGGCCTTCGAGGTATCACCATTGCCAGCACCCGGATCAGCGACGTTCGGGGGGAAGAAGGCAAACTCATCTACCGGGGTTTCCTGGTGCAGGATCTCGCCGAAAGCGCCACCTTTGAAGAGGTCTCCTATCTGCTTCTGTTTGAAAAATTACCCAGCGACGACGAATTAAACGCGTTCAATGAGCAGCTGGTGGCCGCACGGGACATTCCTCCGGAGCTCATTGCGGCCTTAAAGACACGTCCCGCCGATTCCCTGCCGATGGACATTCTCCAGGCCGCCACAGCGATGCTGGCCAATCACGATCCGGACATCCGGGTCAGCTCGCGTGAGACATCCGTGAAGATGGCCATCCGGCTCATCGCCAAATTGGCCACCGTGCTGGCGGCGTGGGATCGCGTCCGAAACGGAAAGGAGCCGGTTGCACCGGATCCCGGTCTGAGTCATGCCGCGAATTTTCTGTATATGATGACTGGAGAAACGCCGAATGACGAACAGGCGCGGTTCATGGATGTTTGTCTGGTTCTCCACGCGGAGCACTCCTTTAACGCATCGACCTTTGCCGCCCGTGAAGTGGCATCGACCCGTGCCCACATGTACGCGGCAATCACGGCGGCCATCGGGTCCCTGTCCGGCGAGCTCCACGGCGGCGCCAATGTCCGGGTCATGGAGATGCTGCTGGGTATCGGCACCCCCGACGCCGTCGATGATTATGTCAACAAGATCCTTGATGAAGGCCAAAAGATCATGGGACTCGGTCATGCCGTATACAAGACCGACGATCCCCGCGCGCACATTCTCGCCCCGATGTCCAAAAAGATGGGAGAGCGCACCGGCCAGCCGCAATGGTATGAGATGTCCAAACGCCTGGAAAAGGCGGGCAAGGCCGCCTTCAAAGAGCGAAAGGGAACCGATATTTACGTAAACGTCGATTTCTACAGCGCATCCTTGTACTATGTCATGGGTATACCGGTGGACTTTTTCTCCCCGGTGTTTGCCATATCCCGGGTTTCCGGGTGGACCGCCCATGTGCTGGAAGAACAGTTCGCCGATGCAGCGCCCAAGCCCATGCTATACCGGCCGGAATCGGAATACGTCGGCGATTATTGCGGGCCTGACGAGTGTACGTTCGTACCCCTTGACAATCGATAAGGAGAGGCGCGGTTTGGAACCGGATAAACGGCCGCGGATGACGCCCCAGCGCAAGGTCATCCTGGAGGCGCTGCGGCAGGTAGATTCCCATCCGAGTGCCGACGAAGTCTACGAGATGGTTCGAAGGCGGCTACCGAGAATCAGCCTGGGAACCGTATACCGAAACCTGGAAATGCTTTCGGAACGGGGTGAGATCCAGAAGATGGAGTATGGGGGCTCACTCAAACGCTTTGACGGCAATCCCACAGAACATTACCACATTCGCTGTAGTTGCTGCGATCGTATTGTGGATGCACCGTTTCCGCCAATGGCCGGCATCGACCGAGAGGTAGATAAGGTGACCGGCTACCACATTCTGGGGCACCGGCTCGAATTCATCGGTCTTTGCCCGGCGTGTGCGGATAATCCCATATCTCCCGGTCTTCGAAAATTGCATAAAAAACCCTTGGATCTGTAACCAAACCCCCGTTTTAGACTCCAAACAGAATCGTTCGACGATTTTATGAAACGCGACGATGTCGCTTATACGAGGAGCTACACATGTTGGAACCTAATCAGCCAGGGCAGGTCCCCGTTGGGCAACCCCAACCTCCGCCCGATTATGCCAATCAGATCGGCGAAATCTTTAAAAAACTACCCAATGAGATTCATCTATTCCTGTTTTCCAATCCGGGAATGGACGATGTGTTCAGCCAGAGCATCCGCCAGGCCGTTCGGGCATTCCGTGACCTGACATCCAAAATCATCTTTCGGGAATATCCCGTGGACCACGAGATGGCCCGCGAATGGAACGTGGATGCCGGGCCCGCATTGCTGTTTGAGCCGGATCATTACAACATCCGGTGGTATGGTGGTCCGCTGGGCGAAGAAGGGCGGACATTTCTGGAGCTGTTAATCTATATCGGGCTCGGAAAGAGCAACCTGAGCGAACAGTCTCTCCATGTGCTCCGCAAAATCCAGGAACCGCGTCAGGTCAAGGTGTTTGTCAGCCCGACTTGCCCGTATTGTCCCCAGCAGGCAGTCAATGCCGTTAAGGCCGCCATCGAACGCCCGGAAGTGGTCTCCCTGGAGCTGATCGATATTCAATGCCGCCCGGATCTGGCCGATCAATACTCCGCCCACAGTGTGCCCCAGGCATACGCCAATGATGCGCTTATCGCCATGGGTGCCCAGACCGAAGAGCTCTTCATGGCCTCCCTGGACAAGCTTGAACCTCAGACGGTCTTTATCCCCGAAATCGAATCCGAATTGGTCGAGGTGGATCTGGTGATTGTCGGCGGCGGTCCGGCCGGACTGACCGCGGGTATCTATGCCGAGAGAAGCGGGCTGAATGCCGCCATCATTGAAAAAGGGGCGTTAGGCGGTCAGGTGGCATTGACACCCACCGTGGAAAATTATCCGGGGTTGACCCAGGTCGGCGGCAAAACCCTGGTGGATATCATGGTTACCCATGCCCTCGAATACACCACCATTTTTCCCGGCGAGGAGGTTATCGACATTACGATTGGATCGCCCTTCGAGGTCAAAACAAGCCGGCGACGTTTTCTGGCCAAGACGATCCTGCTGGCCACGGGGGCATCCCACCGTCATCTCGACGTGCCCGGCGAATCGCGCCTGTCGGGCCGCGGTGTCAGCTATTGCGCCACATGTGACGGCATGCTCTTCCAGGGCAAAAAGGTCATCGTGGTCGGCGGCGGAAACAGCGCTGTTACCGAAGCCCTGTATCTGAAAAACATCGGGATTGATGTCACTCTGGTGCATCGTCGAGATTCCCTGCGCGCCCAGGAATTTCTGGCAAAGAACCTGGAAGAAAACCAGATTCCGGTGCTCTGGAACACAGAAGTCCAGGAGATCCGGGGGGAGGAGCGTGTGGCAGAGGTATTGCTGAAGAACAATCAGACAGACGACACATCGACCCTGCCGATCGACGGCGTGTTCGTTGCCATCGGCTACGAACCCTCCGTGGAACTTGCCAAGAAGCTCGGCGTGGCGCTGAACGAAGACGGATTCATCCAAAAAGACGAAAACCATCGGACCAACATTCCCGGCATTTACTCGGCCGGTGACGTGGAAGGCGGCTACAAGCAGATTGTGACCGCCGCCGGCCAGGGATCCGAGGCCGCCATGAGTATCTTCGAAGACATGATAAATCCGTATTGGACCAAGGAAAAAGAAACGGTGTCCTAATCAAAGGACGGAGTCATGGAGTGGTGGAGTACTGGAGTACCGGAGGCCTGCGGCACCGCGTGACAATGATGCATCACGTCAGTAATCAGATGCATCCTTTGCCCTTCGGTCACATCAGTCATCCATGATGCCATCACCCCGATACTCCCGCCCGCCACTATTACAGCGATTGTCAGAATTCCGTTCCGAAGTCATACTCAAGGTTCGGGGTCTGCTTTCTATCGGAACATAGCGTATGCTTCCAACAGAATACGGGGTCGAAGGAGTTCGGTTATAGACGTGTTCGGCGTCGGGGTCGGTATCGGGATCTGTATCGGTATCGAGACAGGATCGCCATTTTCGAGCTCGATACCGACCCCGATGATCCCGACCTTTTCCGATACGGTGACACGCCACCAATCGGAACGGAATTCTGACAATGGCTATATATATCCCTTATGGTTCATAAAATTTCGGGTTAACGCTCTTTCCGTTCATCCTCCAGATACATCTGCATGTTCTCCAGATAATTTCGGACCGGCTGGGTTATCCGCTCGATGGAAGCTGCGGGCATCTCGCGTTTCAGGACAGCCGGCGTACCGGCAACCAGATGGTGGGGGCCCACCTTCTGGCCCTCTCGAACGACGGAAGCGGCGGCCACCACGGATCCCTTGCAAATATGGGCATCACTCAGGACCACGGCATTGATGCCGATCAAACAGTGCTCTTCGATAGTGCAGCCGTGGATCACGGCATTGTGCCCGACCGTGACGCGATCCCCGATGATGGCCGGCTTCTCGTAATCCACATGCACCGTGCAGTTGTCCTGTATGTTGGTGTCTCTGCCGACCCGGATAGGGGCCATGTCGCCCCTGAGTACGGCACCAAACCAGATGCTGGCACCCTCGGCGATCTCTACGTCTCCGATGATCATCGCCGTCGGCGCGATGTAGACCCGGCGTCCGATTTTCGGCATTCGGCCCTGAAACGCCATTATCATATCATCCCCCTTGTTGTGTAAGGATTCGTGTGTGTTTGCGACATCATCCGCAGTTTGTCAGGGTGCTGTCAATCTTGAAACCATTTGCTTTTATGTTCTTCTATAGCTATGACACGATGCAGTCTCTGAGCGTCACCTGAAAACCGGAAAAGGGCAAAGCAGGTTCTATACCAATGAATTTTCAAAAAATCGAGTTGGAACAGCAGAGCGACTACACGAATCTGTTGGTGTCGTCCGGAAACCATGCGTCGGACTACAGTTTCGTCAATCTATGGAGCTGGGCCGATGAGTATCAACTCACCTGGAGCTGGCACGACGATCTCGTATGGATCCGGCAAGGGACGCCCGAGCCGGTGTTCTGGGCACCGGTCGGCCCGTGGGAACACATCGACTGGGGATTACTGTTTCAAGAGACCTTTCCCAACGGTGCGCAGTTCATTCGGGTGCCGGAACCCCTCACCGATCATTGGAAGCAGATCCTCGGTGGCCGCATCGCGGATCATGAGGCCCGCGGTCAATGGGATTACCGCTATGATGTCCGGGAGCTCATCGACCTCAAGGGAAACCGGTTTCACAAAAAGAAAAACCTCCTGAACCAGTTTAAAAAAAATTACGATTTTCAATATCGCCCGTTCGATTCCGAGATCATTACTTTGGCGTGCGAGATGCAGCAGGATTGGTGCACGTGGCGGGACTGTGAGTCTTCAGAAACCCTTCTGGCTGAAAACCGTGCCATCGCACGGGTACTTCGCAACTGGAACCGACTGGACGGGCTTCACGGCGGTGCGCTGCTGGTGGAGGGCACCCTGATTGCCTATACCATCGCCGAAAAGCTCACCGAGGATACGTTGGTTATCCATTTTGAAAAAGGCAGCCACGGCTACAAGGGCGTGTATCAGGCCATCAACCAGATGTTCCTTCAACGGTCCGGAAACGGATACACCTATGTGAACCGGGAACAGGATCTGGGCAACGAGGGTTTACGAAAAGCGAAAATGTCCTACAACCCGGTCGATTTTGTGAAAAAGTCACGGGTCATCCTCAAGCCGGCCCCGTGACGGCTTCTCTGCGACGGCAGATAACACCGCGAAGCGGTCTGCAGAATTGGCTGCCCAAACGTAGTCTTCCTCGCAGAATGGATGCCTTGTGCGGCGGTGGCTAGTCGCCCTGCTCCGCCATATAATCATCGTACATCGTTTCTAAAAAGAGCTTGTGCTTGGCTTCCTCCTGGCACAGCATTTTAAAGACATCCTTGTGCGCGTCTTTTTCCGCCTTCCGAAGCAGCTCGTTGTAGAGTGCCAGCGCTTTTTCCTCCCGCTTCATGGCCAGCCGCAGAATATCGACGTAACTCATGCCTTTCTCGTAGGTCATTTCGGTCATATAGTTGCTGCGCTTGATGTCCGGAATCCACTCATATCGGTAGTCTTTGAGAGCTTCTCGGTTTTCATCCAGATTTTCCAGTATGTGCTGATGGTTCCGTTCTTCCTTGGCCATACCTTCCAGAGACTTCTTCGCTCCGGCAAACGACTCCTTTTCGGCACACTCCGTATAAAACTCGGCCGCCTCCTTTTCTCTGGCTATCGCAAATTGGATGATCTCTTCGTACGTCTCAAAACTCATCACCAACTCCTTCCGTTAGCAGATTGTCACCTTTTCTATGGTCATTTCCGGTGATTGTCGGCAGAAACGTCCCATCACTGTCGACCATAGAAAAAATACAATCATATGAAAAGTGCTTTATATCATCCTGGGGCTCTTCTTATAAAGTGGCACAGCATCTTCTAAAGGAGGTCTCGCACCACCTCTATGACGGCGTCATAATCCGGTTCCTGGGCAATTTCCGGAACAATTTGTTCATAACGGAGAATCCCTTCACGGTCGATCACGAAGACCGCACGGGTCAGCAGACGCCGCTCCCCGATCATCACGCCGTAGGCTTCTCCAAATGACCCGTCCCGGTGATCGGACAGCGTCACGACGCGGTCCACACCGGCCGCCCCGCACCACCGTTTTTGGGCGTATGGCAGATCCATGCTGACCGTCAGAATAACCACGTCATCTCCCAGAGATGCGGCCTCGGAGTTGAATCGGCGGGTCTCCATGTCACACGTCGGCGTGTCCAAAGAGGGGACCGCCGAAACCACACAGATCTTTCCCTTCAGAGACGAAAGGGCAAATGGAGCCAGATAGTTGTCGATCAGAATCACGTCCGGCGCCGGTGCACCCATGGCGGGCGGGTTTCCCCCGAGTGTCATCGGCTCGCCTCTCCAGGTCACCACGTCTGTACGCACGCCCATCTGTCTTCTCCTTCCAAAATACCTCTGTAACACGGTTAGCGTAAAGATAAACTGAGAACCGCTGTCGTCAACGGGAGTCCCGCCGGTCCGGCATGCACGTGCGGTCAATCGAACCCGATACCCGGCCTGCCATGGCCCAGGCCATGTCGCCAGCTAAAAGGGGTAGAGTTTGACCAGATGGCGGGGAGACACACCGGCGGCAAACAGGGATCGGATCAGCCAGTTTCTCAGTGTCCCGAGGACAATCCCTTCGGCGTCCCACCGACGGGGTGACGTTTGCACGCGATCCTTCAGAATCCGTATCCGAGCACCGGTTCGCCGTATCCGCTGCATCAGCTCGACGTCTTCCATCAACGGAAGGTCGCTGTATCCGCCGAGCTCCTCGAAGAAGGTTCTACGGAGAAAAATCGCCTGATCGCCGTAAGGAACTCGCAATAGCCGGTTTCGCAAATTGGTGGCGGCCTCGATGATACGAAACACCTTCCGCCTGGAGTCGATACCGAGCGTAAAGGCACCTCCGACCACTTCGGCAACGTCGGCCACCTCGAGGATACATTCCACGGCATTGACGGGCAGGGTGGTATCCGCATGCAAAAACAGGAGGATGTCGCCGATTGCCCGTCGAGCCCCTTCGTTCATCTGGACCGCACACCCCTTGGCGGAGCGGATTTTCCGGACCGTGTCATGGGCGATGGCGCGGATCGTGCCGCCGGAAGGTTCGCCGTCCACGACGAGAATTTCACAACAGTCTGTTCCGCGCAGCGCAAAAACCGAGGTCAACGTCCGGTGGATGACAGATGCTTCCTGAAAGACCGGAATGATGACGGAAATAACGGCAGGCATGGAATACCCCTGAGATAAAAATGCGGCCACGGAGTCAAGATCCGGTTATGGGTATCGGAAAAAAGACACCCGGGCAATACCTTTCCCATAGTTTGTCTTGCGAGACAGGAGTGTCTCATATGAAAACCCGAGACGGTTGATGTTACGCAATAATGAATGATTTTAGCTGATTAGTTCGATGTCCGGTGGAACAGAATCCGGGAACAGGCCCTCACCCTGTGTCGCATCGCGTTTCGCGGCTATCGGCCGCCCCCGATCACCCCTTCTTCGATTCCTTCATAACAGATTGAATTATATATTAATACTGAAATATTTAGCGGTTACGGAGGCCGTGGCACAAATCTTGATTTGTTTTGGATACGGTAGCTTAAAACATAGTCGAAGTCAGCCCCGCACATCGATAATGGACGAGCCGGTGAAGCCCTGCAACCAACACATTCGAAAAACCCTCGAACTGACCGATGAAATGATTCAGCTGGCAGACGCGGGCGATGCCGCTCGCGAGGATGTCGGCTGCGGAGTCCTTTATGGAGTTCTCAGGGATGCCGCTTTCAAGCTTCGGAAACTTGCCGAAGAAGAACGGAAAGCGCACCAGCTGAAAGGCTGGTGGCAAGACGACGCGACCGAATATTGACCTTGATGATTGCGGTGTTTGACGTTATGGTCACAATCGGCAGCAGCATGTCATGGAACGCCATGAGAAACGCCGATACCGGACTTTCTTTAAAGGAGGTGATGAATATGCCAAGTTGGAAATGTGCAAATTGTGGATACACATTCGATAAGGATGCACCGCCGGATACCTGCCCATCATGCAAGGAGAAGTGTGAATTCCTCGACGCAACCTGTTACACGCCGGACTGCACGGCAGAGGGCATGGATTCCCGAATCGCGTCGAAGCCCAAAGAGTAGGTCCGATTCGGCGGGCCGCATCCGCCATACCCAGAGGCAAGGAGAACGATCATGGCAAAAGCACTGATTGTCTATGTTTCACGCACCGGGGAAACTAAAACGATCGGCGGTCTGATTGCCGAAGGCCTCCGGTTTTCCCTGGTTGACACCGACGTCAAGGACGCCAAGGAAATCAAGAGCGAACAGGACCTTGCCGGATATGATGCCATTGTATTTGGATCGGCCACCTATCACGGCAGCATGATGCAGGGGATGAAAACTCTGCTTTTCCTGGCGGAGAAATCCAACCTTGAGGGCAAGGTCGGCGGGGCTTTTGGTGCGTTCGGCTGGAGCGGCGAAGCTCCGGACCGGATTTTTGAAACCATGCAGCACATCTTGAATATGGACATGGTCAGCGGTCCCCTGCGGCTGAAGTCGAGCTCCCTCGGAGGGGGGATCCAGATGGCCCAGGATTATGGCCGGGAAATCGCAAAAAAACTGACCCCGTAACCGGTATGTTAGCGCATCTCACTATCAGCCCAAAGGAGAACAGATATGTCGACACCGCAGCATTGCCCGGGTTTTCAACAATTTAAAAATCTTCAATCCTTTAAATGCAAGTGCCCCGACTGCGGCCAGGAGGTCGAAATCTTCTCGGACGAATTCGATAAACCCCGTGCCTGCCCGGGGTGCAAAAAGGAAATCGACTTCACCCAGTGCACGTTGGACGCCGGCGCCTGATGGCGAAACACCATGGGTCCGGGCCCCGGCGACCGTGGCCCCGGACCGCATCGGTACCGGTGACGATTCCTCACGGCCCGCCGTCCCTGGGTTCTAGGAACGTCACCCGTTATCCGGCAGCCGTATACGAAAAGGTAGATTTAAGGAGATATTCATGGACGTTCTGCTGCTCTCCCGTCTTCAGTTTGCAGCCACCACAATGTTTCACTTTCTGTTTGTCCCGCTGACGCTGGGTCTATCCGTTCTGGTCGCGTGGATGGAAACCAGGTATGTCCGAACAGGTGACGAAACCTACCTTCGGATGACCAAGTTTTGGGGTAAGCTGTTTCTCATAAACTTTGCCGTCGGTGTTGTGACCGGCATCACCCTTGAATTTCAATTCGGGACCAACTGGTCACGGTATTCCGCCTACGTCGGTGATATTTTCGGATCCCTTCTGGCCATTGAAGCAACCATCGCCTTCTTTCTGGAATCCACGTTTATCGGCGTGTGGGTGTTCGGGTGGAAAAAACTCTCTAAAAAGGCCCATGCCAGGGTTGCCTGGCTGGTGGCCCTCGGTTCCAATTTTTCAGCCGTCTGGATTCTGGTGGCCAACGCCTGGATGCAGAATCCCGTCGGATTTACCATGCGTGACGGCCGGGCCGAGCTGGTGGATTTTGCCCAGGTGGTGTTTCAAAAATTTGCCATCGTCAAATTCATCCACACGGTCAGCGCCGCCTACGTGCTGGCGGCGTTTGTGGTCATGGGGGTCAGTGCCTATCATCTGCTGAAAAAACAGCACATCGAGTTTTTCACCAAATCTTTTCGCACCGGACTCGGTTTCGGACTCATCTTTTCCCTGGTCGTATTTATTCTGGGAGATCTGAACGGCGTTGTGGTGGCGGAAAAGCAACCCACCAAACTGGCCGCCATGGAGTCCCTGTGGGAAACCACCACCCGGGCGCCGGTGGTTCTGTTTACCTGGCCGGACCCGGAAAACGAGCGCAATGCCATTGAGATCGGTACCATCCCGGGCCTCCTCAGCTTTCTGGTCAAGCACGACGTCAATGCGGAAATCCCCGGTTTGAAAGACTTTCCAAAGGAGGATCGACCGCCGGTGCTCATCGTGTCGTATGCCTTCAAGGGCATGGTCGGTCTCGGTGTGATGTTTATTCTGCTGACGGGTATCGGTTGGTTCCGACGCAACAAGCTGCTCGATAGCCAGCTTTTTCTCAAGATCATGGTCCTGGCCATCCCGCTGCCCTACCTGGCCATCCAGCTCGGCTGGCTGGTCACCGAACTGGGGCGCCAGCCGTGGATCGTCTACGGCCTGATGCGCACGTCGGAGGCCGTTTCACCCATCGCAACCATTCAGGTCTTCACGACATTGTTCGGCTTTATACTTCTTTACGGGCTCCTGGGCGCATCCGGTTTCTACCTGATCGTCAAAAACGCGAAAAAGGGCCCGAAAGAAGAAGAGAGAGGGGACACAACCGACATCGCCGCCGCCGAAGCCGTTGCATAGACGGGAGCAAGCGTTGACGGCCACAGGACTCAGAAACGAATGGGGAGTATGATCAAATGGTACTGCAATCGATATGGTTTTTCTTATGGGGCCTTCTCTGGGCCGTGTTTTTCATGACGGACGGCTTCGACTTCGGGATCGGCACCCTGTATCCAATCCTCGGCAAAACCGAAGAGGACAAACGGATGATGATCAACGCCAAGGGGCCGTTGTGGGACGGCAACCAGGTCTGGTTGATTACCGCCGGGGGCGTCACCTTCGCTGCATTCCCGCTGGTGTATTCCGTGATGTTCTCTTCCCTGTACACCGCCCTGATGCTGATCCTTTTTGCCCTCATCATCCGTGGCGTGTCGTTTGAATTCCGTGGAAAAATTGACGATCCCCGGTGGCGGAAAATCTGGGATACGACGATATTTCTGGGAAGCTTTTTGCCGGCCCTGCTCTTTGGTGTGGCGTTTGCCAACATTTTTCAGGGACTTCCCATCGATCGTAACGGCTTGTTGCAGGGCAACTTGCTGACACTGCTGAATCCCTACGGCCTGCTCGGTGGTGTGCTCTTTGTGGCGCTTTTCACCATGCACGGCGCCCTGTGGCTGTGCATCCGGACCGAAGGCAGTCTGCAGGCGCGGGCGGCGGCCACCGCCCGCAAAATATGGCCGGTGGAGCTGGGTTTAGCCGTTGTCTTTCTGGTCGCAAGCTGGTTCGCGACCAGTCTGTATGGAAATTACCTCGCATACCCGGCGCTGTTCCTCGTGATACTTGCGGCAGTGGCAGGGCTGCTGGGGATCCGGATCTTTCTGGCGAAAGAGGCGTATGTCAAGGCATGGTTTTCATCCGCGGCCACAATTGTCGGCGCGACCTTCTTCGGCGTGGTCGGGCTGTTTCCAAACCTTTTTCCATCGACCCTTCGTGACACCTACAGCCTGACAGCGTTTAACGCCTCATCGAGCCCGTTGACGTTGAAGATTATGCTGATCGTGGTCTTGTTGTTCTTGCCGGCGGTTATTGCCTATCAAATCTGGGCATACACCAAATTCTCGGACAAGGTGACCCTGACGGACCTGCTGGACGATCACGCCTACTAAGAAGGTCTAAATGTGCCGAACCGGATGACCCAGGAAAGGGCTTCCGGTTCGCTGTTTACGGGTATGGTACCGATCATTGGATAAAGCTGGAGCTGCTTTGATGAATTCGAAATGGATCGTTATTTTAACTATTTTCATCGCGGTGGGAGTCGCATGGAGTTCCACGATCATTGCCGCGGAACAGAATAAGGGCCCTGCGGACATCTCCCTTTACGGGGGCAGCAAGGGGGAGGTGCCGTTCCCCCATCGTCTCCACCAGGACAACTTGGGCGACTGCAAAGCCTGCCACGATGTGTTTCCCCAGAAAAAGGGCAGCATCGAGGCGATGAAGACCGAGGGCAAGCTCAAGAAAAAGCATGTTATGAACAAACTCTGCACCAAATGTCACCGACAGATGAAAAAGGCGGGCGAAAAGAGCGGACCGACGACGTGTACCAAGTGCCACTCCGGTTAGAAGATGAATGCCTGAAATTTATAATGCCTAAATTGCCTTAAATGAATAACTTGGGTCGTTCACCCTGTTTCAAAACTTTAGGCATTTTAGGCATTTTTTCCCAACAAGATTTGTTCTTCAGCCTCTTTTAACAAATCAAAGGAGCCTCCATGCTTGTACTGGGCATCAATGGCAGCCCGCGGAAAAAGAGTAACAGCGGATTTCTTCTGTCGACTTTTTTAGAGGAAGCAGAGAAGTTGGGGGCGAGGACCCATGTGGTCGACGTCAACAGCCAGAACATACTTCCCTGCAGGGAACTCATTGTCTGTGAGAAGAAAGGATTCTGCCCCATCGATGACGACATGAAGACCGAAGTCTACTCGCTGCTTCGCGAAGCGGACGTTGTCGTCCCGGCCACGCCCATTTTCTTTTACAACGCCACCGCACAGTTAAAAGCGCTCATCGATAGATCCCAAACGCTGTGGGCCAGAAAATCCCGCCTCAACTTATCCGATCCTAAAAGCAAAATCCGTCGGGGGTTTTATCTCTCCGTGGCGGCTACCCGCGGGAAGCAACTCTTCGAAGGCCTGGATCTGACGATGAAGTATTTCTTCGATGCCGTCGATGCCAGGCATGACGGAGGCCTCACCTATCGGGGGGTGGAACATTCCGGAGATATGGAGAAACACCCCACCATGAAAGACGATATTCGGGACACGGTTAACACGCTGGTGGGCCCACTGGCAAAACGAAAAAAAATCGTGTTTGGAGGGCACCAAGATGCCTGCCGCAGCCAGATGGCCGCCGCATTTACAAATTATCTGGCCGGGGATCAAATCGATGCAGAACGCGGGGGCAGCAAACCGGCTCAACGCATCCATCCGCTGGTAGGAGCAGTCATGCGCGAAAAAGGGATCGACATGGCGTTTCACCAACCCCGATCATTGAATCCGGCCACGAAGGCGGACCGGATCATACAGTTCACCGGCGGATCGGAAGACCCGACACCCACTGGGAATGAAGAGGTGTGGGAGATCCCGCCACCGTCAGAAGAGGACCCGGATACCCTGCGCCGGGTCCGGGACGACATCGATCAGCGGGTTCAATCTCTTCTGGCATCCATAGACTGAGCCACTGGCAAAAGCGATTTTCACCGCTTGTACGGATGACAGAATTTCGTCCGTTTATGGCGGTTGCCAAAATATGTTCCGTTTGAGGCGTATTGGGAACCGAGTTGAAAAATTACAATACTACCGCAGAGGCGCAGAGCGCGCAGAGAAGGTCCCTGTTTTTTCCAGAATCCCTGAGAGGGGGATTCCGGAAAAGCAATGCCTCACCAATCCATGATCGACCCGTATCGGCTGACAGGCGATGTTTTTCTTTTTCGCCCTCTCAGCGAAAAGGAAAAAGGACAATGAGCTCAGCGCCCTCTGCGGCTCTGCGGTAAATCTTTGTCCCTAAACGATTCGGAACGGTAGTATGACATTCGCTGTGCCGCTCCGGAAATCCCGACCGGTATACGGTCACCCGGTCATCTTGATGATGGTTCGACCCACATGCTGACCCTGAAGCATCAAGTCAATCTTGCCATTTAACTCGGCAAAGGGTGCTTCCGTTGTTATTTTTTCCAGCCAATCGATCTTCCAGTCGGACGCAATCTTTTCCCAGATTTTCGTTCGTTTCGGCATGGGGCAGTTCTGGGAGTCAATCCCGATTAACTGAACACCTCGGAGAATGAAGGGGTAGACATTCAACGGCAAATCCGGGGAAGCCACATTTCCACAGCAGGTCACGGTGCCCCATGGGCCTGTCGATTTAATGGTTGTCGCCAGTATATCGCCGCCCACGGTGTCGATAGCACCGGCCCATTGTGCTTTCAGCAGTGGACGTCCGCTGGTATCGGTGGCGTCTTCGATGGAGATTACCTCTTGGGCACCGATCCGCTTCAGATAGTCGGTTTCGTCCATCACCCCATTGACCGCCGTCACTGAGTATCCGAGTTTCGACAAAATAGATACGGCGATGCTGCCGACCCCGCCTGTCGCCCCGGACACTAATATGGCGCCGGCTTCGGGAGTTATGCCGCTTTCGACCAATTCCCATACCGACATGGCGGCGGTAAATCCGGCGGTGCCGTATATCATGGCCTCGGCTGCAGTGAGGTCTTCCGGTTGGGGAACCACCCATCCCGAAGGTACGCGGATGTACTGCCCGAAGCCTCCCGACGTGTTCATCCCCAGGTCATAGGAGGTGACGATCACATTGTCGCCGGGTGTGAAGGCCTCGTCGGTGCTCTCCGCGACGATTCCGGCCGCGTCGATTCCGGGGGTGTGGGGATAATTTCGTGTAACACCCCTGTTTCCGGTTGCCGATAGAACGTCTTTGTAATTCAGTGACGAAAAGAGGACCTGGACCACCACGTCCCCTTCCGGCAGGTCATCGATCGTTCTGGTTTCAACAGAACGAACAAATTCCTTATCTCCGGTCTCCGTAATAACCAATGCGTTGAACTTATCTGCCAGTGTCATTGTATTCCTCCCCGTTCAGGTTTGGCGGTGCAGTTGCCGTTTTCTTTATCGAGCCGGTTTGAAACATTCGTGATAGACGATCAGGCTGGCGATTGTGGCGTCGAGACGGGTGAAGGCTGTATCCGTGATGTGGTCTTTGAGACGCTTTGGCACCTGCCGAAAACAAGAATAATAGAAGGCAGCTCGACCGGTCTCCCGTCGCGCAACTTAGTCTGAATAAACTGTATTGTCAACAATTCGTGCAGGACGTTGCAGCGTCGGCATATGGCATCGCCCCCAGATTAATTTATAGTATTTTCCTATCAATAATGGATGGCTTTACCCTTATTGAATTTCTGATTAAAATCCCCATTTTATTCCATCAAGAAATCTACTCAACTGATTAGGAAAAAATGGCATCTTCTGACACCCATAGATTGAGACTCTCTGTAAAGCTTGCGTACGCGGCACCGGCGTTCGCCCTGGCGGTGGTAGGCATCCCGATATACG
The DNA here is from genome assembly GCA_903231505.1 of Olavius algarvensis associated proteobacterium Delta 3. Taxonomy (GTDB): domain Bacteria; phylum Desulfobacterota; class Desulfobacteria; order Desulfobacterales; family CAFBRK01; genus CAFBRK01. Next base: position 121,785 of record CAFBRK010000216.1, read on the forward strand.
TATACATCCCCAAATTTTACACCGATGTCATGGGCATGGACATCGCGTTGTTGGGCATAATCCTGTTCAGCGTACGCCTGTTCGATGCCGTGACAGACCCACTGATCGGTGGATTGTCGGACAAGGCCGAAACCCGATTTGGCCGGCGCCGGCCATTCATCGCCGTCGGTTCGTTTCTGGTTGCCGGCGCCATGGTCATGCTCTTCACGCCCCCGGCGATGTCCCCGGGGATGACCGCCGTATGGTTTGGGGTATCCATATATGCACTTTTTCTGTTCTGGACGGCAGTGGTCGTTCCCTATGAGTCTCTCGGTCCGGAAATCACCTTCGATTATGACGAACGGACGGAGCTGTTCGGCCTGAGGGATGGCTTTCTGATTGCAGGTACGCTGATGGCCGCAAGTTCACCGGCCCTGGTTCGATGGATTTTCGGGGTGCCCAAAACCCCATCGGGCGAGGCGAGCGTCTTCTTCCTTCTGGGGATTCTCTATGCACCGCTGCTCATCATAACTTGCTGGTGGTGCATTGCGACCATCAAAGAGCTATCGCCAATCCAGAAACAACGACTTCCCGGACTTTTGGGAAGCCTCCGGGGAACCCTGAAAAACAGGCCCTTTCTCATCCTCTTGGCGTCATATACGGTCAGTGCCATCGGAAGCAGCCTGCCGGCAACGCTGATCCTGTACTATGTGGAATATGTACTCCGTTCGAATATGGCAGATATATTTCTGCTGCTCTACTTCGCCACCGGTATCGTTTTTCTGCCGTTGTGGGTTCACCTGGCCAAGAAGATCGGTAAAAAGTCGGCCTGGATCATTTCCATGACCGTTAACACCGGCGCATTCACCGGCGTGTTCTTTCTTGGCCCAGGCGATGTCACCGCTTACGGCGTCCTTGTATTTCTTTCAGGTATTGGATTCGGAGCGACGCTGGCCCTCCCCTCCGCCATGCAGGCCGATGTCATAGACTACGACGAACTGCTGACCGGTACCCGTCGGGAAGGTCATTACATCGGGCTTTGGTCGATTTCGAAAAAACTGGCCGCCGCCGTCGGAATCGGGGTGGGATTGTCCATTCTGGGGGCGGTGGGGTACGCGCCCAACGTTGAGCAGAAAGAGAGCGTACTGCTGACGCTTCGGGTGCTCTACGCAGGCGTTCCCTCGCTCTGCAACGCTCTGGCGCTTGTCATCGCCTTGTTCTACCCCATTAGCGGAAAAAAACACAGGGATATTCGATCCGCAGTTGAGCGGCGAATTTCCGGCTTGCCGGTTGTCGATCCGCTACGGCGAATGGAACCGGCAGCTCGATGAGACGTCTTGAAAAGGGAAGCAAATGGATCATACCGTTTTCATATATGTCACCAATTTTTCTGCCGTGACCATAATGATGGTGTTGGGCTGGGCGATAAGTCTGGTGAAACGGAACGTGACGATTGTGGACACGCTGTGGGGTGCCGGGTTTGTGCTCATCGCCTGGATAACATTTGCGCTGTCCGACGGATATTTCTACCGGAAATTGCTTCTCGCGCTGCTGGTCACCATCTGGGGCGGGAGGTTGAGTCTGTACCTCGCCTGGAGAAACCACGGTAAGGAAGAGGATCCGAGGTACGGGGCCTGGAGAAAAACCTATGGGGAAAACTTCTGGTGGGTGAGCCTGTTCAACGTCTTTCTTGTTCAGGCGATCTTCATGTGGGCCATCGCCCTGGCATTCCAGTACGGCATGGTGTCGCCAATGCCTGTAACGATGACATGGCTCGATGGGATTGGACTGGCAATATGGGCAACCGGGTTTTTGAGTGAAGCCATCGGAGACTGGCAGCTGGCCCGCTTTAAATCCCGGCCGGAAAACAGAGGAAAAGTGATGGACCGCGGGTTGTGGGCGTACACGCGGCATCCCAATTATTTCGGGGAAGCCCTGATCTGGTGGGGTATATCCCTGATGGTGCTGGCGACTCCGGGAAGCCTTTGGACCCTGGTCAGCCCGATCATCATAACCGTGGTGCTGCTGAAAGTCACCGGTGTGGCACTCACTGAAAAAATTATTCTTGAATCCCGTCCGGAATATAAGAGATATATCGAACAAACGAGCGCCTTTATCCCATGGCCGCCCAAAAGGAGACATGATGAAAACTCTGATGAATCTTGCCGAGAAGGCCATTCTGCCTGATCCGCTGATACGCTTAGGTATTCGCCATTTGGACCGCAAGCGCCTCAAGGTAGAAGACCCGGGAACCCCTCTGGCCCGAAGAATCGCCAAAGAGGCATTGATCGGGGAGATGAAAAACAGTCCCATCGCCGTTCAAACACGGGCGGCAAACGCGCAGCACTATGAATTGCCGCCGGCGTTCTTCGAGAAAGTGCTCGGCAATCGAATGAAGTACAGCGGCTCGTTCTGGCCGGAGGGGTGCACTTCTTTAGACGAGGCTGAAGAGGTCATGCTGAAGCTCTATTGCGAGCGTGCCGAGCTGGAAAACGGCATGGACATTCTAGAACTGGGTTCCGGCTGGGGCTCTCTTTCCTTGTGGCTGGCTGAACATTATCCGGATAGTCGCATCACCACGATTTCCAATTCCCGTGACCAGGGGGACTATATCCGCCGCCGTTACCGTCTGAACGCCATCGGCAATTTGAACATTGTTACAGCCGACATGAATCAGTTTTCCACAGACCAGCGATTCGACAGGATCATCTCTGTGGAAATGTTCGAACACATGCGAAACTGGCAGGCCCTCCTCTCGAGGATCAGCCGATGGCTCAAAGAGGATGGGAGGGTGTTTATCCATGTGTTCAGCCATCGGAATCTCGCCTACCTCTTTGACAACCGGGGCGACGACAACTGGCTGGGACGGCATTTTTTCACCGGCGGCATTATGCCGTCCGACGATTTGATCCATCATTTTCAGGATGCTCTGGCGGTTGAAACCCACTGGCGTATCGACGGCACCCATTATCAGAAAACAGCCCAGGCATGGCTGAAAAACCTGGATCGCAACCGCAGCGAAATTCTTCCGATCCTCGAAGACGTATACAAAGACGGCGAGTCCGAGATCTGGCTGCAGCGGTGGCGCATTTTCTTCATGGCATGTGCGGAACTGTGGGGTTTCCGGCATGGCCAAGAGTGGCTGGTGTCCCACTACCGTCTTCGAAAGCCCGTCTCCACGGAGAAGGGCAGTTGAGGCACCCATCATGACCGCAAGCGCCATATTCGAGGGGACCATCCGGCATCGCAGGTTTTCTCCGGTTGAAAATTCGTTTCAATACCGGATCTTTTTTATGTACCTGGACATCTCGGAGCTTCCGGATCTGTTTGCCCCTTATCTGTTATGGTCGGTCGAGAAGCCTAACGTCGCCAGTTTTCGTCGAAAGGATCATCTTGGCGATCCGAGAATGCCACTCGATCAGGCGGTTCGTGACCTGGTGGAGCGTCGAACCGGAAGCCGCCCGAACGGACCAATCCGTATGCTGACGCACCTGCGGTATTTCGGCTATTGCTTCAACCCGGTCAGTATCTACTATTGCTTCGATCGAGAGGGGACCCGGGTCGACACCGTCATTGCAGAAATTCACAACACGCCCTGGCTCGAAGAGTATCCTTATGTACTCGATGATGCGCTCAACGAGCATTCTCACAGAGACTGGCGGCGCTACCGCTTCGAGAAGCGCTTTCACGTGTCGCCGTTCATGGACATGGATATCGACTATGACTGGCGGTTTCACATGCCGGGCCGATCCCTTAAGGTCCATATGATGAACACCCGGAAAGGTCGGAAACTCTTCGATGCCTCGTTGAGCCTGAAACGGCGGGAAATCAGTCATCCTTCCCTGGCCCGGGTGCTGACGGCCTATCCGGCCATGACGGCCAAAGTGACCGCAATGATTTACTGGCAGGCGCTCCGGCTTCGCGTCAAAGGCGCTCCATTTTTTACCCATCCATCCAAACGCAGGTCACCTGCTGGAGAGATAACACCATGACGGAATCCATCATTCCGAGGAATGTCAATGAATATAGACCTTCGCGTCGGGGTATTCTCGCGAACGTCTATCGAAGCGGCGTGCTCAAGACGCTTTCCGGGATCAGGGAAGGAAAAATTACCATGATCGCGGAGGGAGAAACTCATCATTTCGGGAACGTGACCGACCAATTCCCACTCCAGGCAACGGTCATCGTCAGGGACCCCCTGACCTATCCGCATGTGCTTCTGGGCGGAAGCATCGGCGCCGGCGAAGCGTACATGAACGGCTATTGGACCACGGACAACCTGACCCATCTGGTTCGGATTGTTATCCGGAACCGGATGGTCCTGGAGCAAATGGAAAGCGGATGGGCCAAGCTCACCGAGCCGCTGCACCGCCTGTTTCATTTCCTTCGACGCAATACCCGAAACGGCAGCCGGGAAAATATCGCGGCCCATTACGATCTTGGAAACGATTTTTACGAACTGTTTCTGGATCCGACCATGACCTATTCCAGCGGTATCTTCGAAACTGCAAAAAGCACCCTCGAAGAGGCGTCTGTGGCGAAGTACGACCGCATCTGCCGGAAATTGGACCTTGGCGAAAACGACCATGTGGTGGAAATCGGCAGTGGATGGGGTGGCTTCGCCGTTTACGCGGCAAAGCACTATGGCTGCCGGGTTACGACGACCACGATTTCCACGCAGCAGTATGCCTTGGCGAAACAGCGAATTCAGGAAGCGGGGCTGTCGGACCGGATAGAACTTCTTCTACAGGACTATCGGGATCTGACCGGAACATACGACAAACTGGTGTCCATCGAAATGATCGAGGCGGTCGGACATCAGTTCTACGACACCTTCTTCAGAACCTGTTCCAGGTTACTCAAGCCGGACGGGATGGCCGCCATCCAGGCGATTACCATTGCGGACCACGTGTTCAACCAGCACAAGCACTCGGTGGATTTCATCAAACGCTACATTTTCCCGGGAAGCTGCATCCCCTCGGTAACCGCCCTGAATCGCTCAGCAGCAAAGGTTTCCGATCTTCGCCTGGTCCATTTGGAGGATATTACGCCCCACTATGCAAAGACGCTGCGCGCGTGGCATCGCAACTTCACGATGAACCTGGACCGTGCCCGGAAGCTCGGGTATTCAGACACCTTTATCCGCATGTGGATGTTTTACCTGCAGTACTGCGAAGCCGCGTTTGAAGAACGCTACAATGGAAATGTGCAGATGGTGTTCAGCAAACCGCAGAACCGGCGGGCGCCGATTCTGCCGGTGTTAGACGATTGGAAGGTTGGTCTGGAGAGAGGATAAGATCTGAACCATGAACTCCAACAGTCGACATCCTCGGCATGACAACTGGTTGCGCGGGTACACCCACTTCCTGTTGTTCTTCGTCATATTTTCCTTCGTGCTGACCTATTGTATCCTTCTGGGCGTCGGCTGGGGGTCGATCGTCGGGGCGATGTCGCGCCACGTGTGGGAAGTGGTCCAGGGCGGCACGAGCAACGCTCCGGCAACAACAGTGCTAATTACCGAAGCCGCCTGGCTGGCCGCCTTCGGATTGATCGTGCACTCGTTGGTCGCCCTCTCTTATGACCGTGACACCGGGTATCGCTTAAAATACACCATCCGTACGTTTGTCTTGAGAACGGCCGGCCTTCTGCTGCTGATGGCAGGGGGTTTCGTAACAATTCGTCCCTTCATTCGCGCTGTCTGAGATCCGAATCGTCCCGGAGACTTGACAATCCCGTGATCACTGTTTCTTGTAAGCATACCGTTTACAATGAAAACGGCAACCCGAAAAACCCAACAAACGAAAGGATTGTTTTATGGATGATATCATCGAGAAAACCCTCTGTGCGCTTCAGGAAGAGGGTTTCATCGAGTCCAATACCGAAACGTTTAAAAAGCTGATCCAACCGGCCAACTATTTCTGCAAAAATTGCGGCCGAAGTGCGGTCAACGATTACAACCTGTGCAATCCTGAAGAGCTGTCAGGTTAACAATTATTGCGCATTCTCCAAATAAAACGCCGAAGCTCAACTTTTCGGCGTTTTATTTGACCGTTGATATCATCACGACCACATGATGCCTCATAGCTCGACACCAAACATCCGCCCAACATCCATGGCGCTTTTAACCCCGTCTTCGTGGAATCCGAAATACCAGTAGGCCCCGCAATAATAGGTCCGGTTCTGCCCGTTGATCTCATCCCGGCGCTTTCTGGCGGCAAGGCTGTCCGGTGTGTAAACCGGATGGTGGTAAGTCAGTTCCTTTATGATTTCAGCCCTGTCTATTATATCGCCCATATTCAGGCTCACACAGAACTCTTCTTCGGCATCCAGGCTCTGGAGGATGTTCATGTCATAGGTCACCGCCACGCGTCCCTGTAAGGCTTTCGGGATATAATAGTTCCAGCTTGCCCAGGCCGCCCGGTGCTCCGGAAGCATCGTGTGATCGGTGTGCAGAATGGTCTGGTTCTCCTGGTATGGGATGCGGCCCAGGATGTCTTCTTCCGCTTCAGACGGGTCTGCCAGCAGGCTCAGAGCCTGATCGCTGTGGGTGGCGATCACCACCCGGTCGAATATCTCCGGTTCAGACCCGTCTACCTTGAGAACCACGCCCTGCGGGCCGCGCCGGATTTCCCGGACCGGGCAGCTCAACTGTATCCGATCCCGATAGCTCCGGGTGAGCGGCTCGATGTATTGCCGGGAGCCGCCCTCCAGGACCAGCCACCGGGGCTGGTCCTGGATATTGAGAAATCCATGATTTTCGAAAAACTCGGTGAAATAGCGTGCCGGAAACTCCCGAAATTGCGCCGGGGAGGCTGACCATATGGCCGATCCCATGGGAACGATGAAGTAATCGATAAACCAGGATGAATAGTTCTTTTCGAGCAAAAACGCGTTTAGTGTTTTCTGGTAACCGGCTTCTGTTTGGAGCAATTCCTGGGAGTCTTTTTTGAACCGGAAAAGGTCCGCCAGCATCCGGTAAAACTTCGGCCGAAGGAGATTGCGTCGCTGAACGAACAGTGTGCTCAGGGTACTCGGTCGAAACTCCAGGCCGGTCCGCCCGCATTTGACACTGAAGCTCATCTCCGAGTCCTGCCAGGGCAGCCCCAGACGGCGCATCAGTCTGAGGAAATTCGGATAGGTCTTTTCGTTGAAGACGATGAATCCGGTATCGACCGCATAGCTGCGGCCGTTCAGCGTGACATCGAGGGTATTGGTGTGACCACCGATCGTGTCGTTGGCTTCGAATACCGTGATCTCATGTTCCCGGCTGAGCAGATAGGCGGCAACCATTCCCGAGATTCCGGTCCCGACAACGGCGACGTTCATGGGAGCCTCCTGGGGTCAAGGTGGGGTCTATGGGTTATGGGGCGGCCATCGCATCCACAGGATTCGGGTGTTTCACACGCTCCGGTACCGGTCGAAGATTTCGAATAATTTTGAGCCGCTCCAAAAGCAACAGCAGGTAATAGGTAATGTCGATTTCCCACCAGAAAAATCCCTGCCGGGTGGAGACGGAATAGTGATGGTGGTTGTTGTGCCAGCCCTCTCCAAGCGTGATGAGCGCCAGGAAGACGTTGTTCCGGCTGTTGTCGGGTGTACGATATCGCCGGCGGCCGAAAATATGGGATAACGAATTGATGGTGTTCGTGGCGTGAAACAGCACGGTTGACGAAATGAAAAATCCCCAGACGACCATCTGCATGCCGGATGTCCCGAGGGAAGGGGCCACTTGTGCCAGGAGATTTCCGAATCCGTATAGGGCAAATGCCAGAAGCACCGGAACCACGATATCGAACCGGTTGAGCCACCTCAACTCCGGAAATCGGACCCAGTCTCCGGCGTATTCGGTTTTGGTGCGAAAATTGGCCTGGGTCGTTAGCCAGCCCATGTGACTCCATAAAAAGCCGTGGATGACCGGCGAATGGACGTCCCCGGTCTTGTCCGCGTACCGGTGATGGTGCCGGTGATGGGCGGCCCACCAGATCGGACCGCGCTGTACGGATGAGTTCCCAAGGACGGCAAATAAAAACTGCCAGGAACGATCCGTCTGAAATGTCTTGTGGGAAAAATACCGGTGATAGAAGCCGGTAATGGCAAACATGCGTATCATGTAAAGCAGTATGGCAACGGCTACCGCCGTCCAGCTCCACCCCACCCAGATGACACCCAGGCAACCTGCGTGCAGCACAATAAACGGGATGATCCGCAGCCAGTCTACCTTTTTCTCATAACCGGGGGGAACCTGATCGACCCCGGCCTCGGAGTCAATCCAGCGGAGCAGGGTCTTGAAGATTGGGCCGCGTCTGTCGGGTGTTTTTTTCGAGGTGTCTGTCATCGGTCAATCCGAATGCACCGTATCAGGGGTGTGAAAGGGTGTCAAAGGGAACAACCGCCTCTCTGCCCGATTTTTTCTCTCATAAACAAAATGAATCGGCATTACGGTGCCCCTTTTAATGGCAGTATTGTCCCCTCAACAATCAGCTATTCAGCTCGCATTGCCCAATATCCCTTCCGTGCACATTATATTGATTAGCAGTTTGCGATACGAAAAAAATATCTTTCACAGGCATTATGACATGTCTGCTAGTTTCGGGACGTAATTATTGTCGAGGAGACGGAATAATGAAAACAACAGAAGATACATTCGGAAAATTCGAGGATGAAACCGGTGAGGAATATTACTGTCCGATAAATGATGTCACAGACGACCGCAGGGTGTCCGAGTGGGAAATCGACAACTGTGTGGAGGCATCCACGGCGGGCCGCTATTCCGGAAACCTGAATGTGATGGATCGATTCTAAACCTGAGGGAGATTACACCATGATCAGGGAATTTGATCTAACCGGCGTAGATGGCACCGCAGATATGGATGTCGACGGCTCAACTATCACAGCGGAGTGCCTTTCACTAGATACATCTCGGCCGGCATTCTGTATCCCGAAGAGATCCGCCACGCCGAAAGCATTCTGCGGCAGTTAAATAAATTCGCCTGATGTTGGCAAAATTTGACGATAACCACGTTACCGGCGCGATGGAGCGCCTCAAGGAGATGCACCATGAAAGTTAATCTAAAATGCTTTGCCAATTTGGCAGAACGTTATACATGCGACTATCAGATGACGACAGCCATGGAGATGAACGAAGGTTCCACGGTCAGCAAGCTTATGAAAGCCTCCGGCATCCCGGAAAAAGATGTCCATATCGTATTTGTCAACGGAAAGATATCCGGTGTACAGCAGTCACTGAACGATGGAGACAGAATCACCCTGGTGCCGGCCACCGGCGGCATGTAACAGAAAGCGTTGAATCATGAAGATGACCCTGGGCAATATGTTTCTGGTCTATGGACTGACAGCGATCGTATTCTTTATCATCGATCTGTTCTGGCTGGGTGTCGTGGCCAAGGGGCTCTATGACCGGTACATCGGGGGCCTTCTTCGCGATCAGGTGAACTGGGTTGCCGCAGTTTTGTTCTACGTCATTTACATCGGCGGGATTCAGCTATTTGTATTGGTTCCGGCGCTGCAGGATAGCTCGTCGATTCTTCGAGCAGCCCTCATGGGGGGCCTGCTTGGCTTTTTTGCTTACAGCACGTTCGATTTGACCAGTCTGGCGCTCATCCGGAACTGGCCGGTGACGGTTACCGTAATAGACATTATATGGGGAACCCTGCTGACCGGAAGCACCGCTGCCGTGGTCGTGTGGCTGGCCAGAACTGTGTTAAAGCTCGGGCAAACCATAAGGAGAACGACATGGATGAACAATTGGAATCCGTACTAGGTAGCATTGGCGAAGATTATCAGGGAAAAATTCAAAAGGGGGCTCGACATTACCTGGAGGTGAGTGTCGGGAAACAGGCAGAGAAAATGGGTTTTTATGACCTGAAAAAGAAGTACGAAAACACTTACGTCGTTGTTCCTTTGAGAGGTCCCCAGAAGGGGATGAAAGTTCGGATCGCCGGGCGGACGTTTGTAAATTACGCCGAGTATCCATCCGGCATCGCCGTGCCCGGGTACCTGGCCAAGGAGGCGGGAAAATCGTTCAAGACGTTTATCCCCAATGACAGCATGATCTGTAATTTTACCTGATCGTGGATTTTTTGGAATCTTTTCACGATTCCAAAAAATCTACTCCATAAATTACAACATATTTTTGCGAATCGACCCTTCCATGCGGGACCTGTAGGCGGTTTTCCAGGAGGGCGACATAGCCTGCTTTCTCGTCGGCCACAGAAAGCCGAAATGCCCGCAGTACCGGCAAAATACTGCCATTTGATCCCGCATAATATCGGTAGGGTGTGGTAAATTCGGACGGCCCATATTGAAACCGAACACCCTGTCAATGCCGCCGGCAATGGCACAGGGGTAGTATCCCGATGGCGTGAGACCGAGTCCGCAATCCTCAATAATCCGGCATCCCGCAGCAAAATCCGCGTATCTGAACAACGCGCTATCTATGGGCGCCAGGTTAAACGGGCGGAATAGCCGCGGCCGCCTGCCCTTGGCGGTGCTCTTGATGACGACGTCCTCTGGAAGCCGGGCCAGGACATCGTTGACCCTTTTTCCGAAGCCGTTGGTGCAGAGCACGATCCGAAGCTGGGGACGATGCTTTGATCGGTACGTCAAAAGCATGTCCACAATGGTCTCCAGCCGCGGATGCAGTGTCGGCTCGCCGCCCAGCAAGCGGATGCGCTCCCATTTCATCCCTGCCACGTTGCTTTCTTCGATGAACGATTCAATGGCGTCGACCCGTATGTCCGATTTGCTGGGAGCCTGGGTGCAGGAGCGATTGCAATTGACGCAGGATAAATTGCACCGGTAGGTAATGTCGATTTCCGCATAATTGCGGCTTCTGGAAAATTGGTGACCCAGCATGCGTGTCGCCACTTTCTGGGCCCGTAGGAATTGATAGAAATCCAGGGCCAGCCGTCTGACGGTGATATTTCGATGCATTGTGTTAGATCGTATGTAATCCCGGTGTCGGTTCATGCCGTTCTTTCAGAAGGATCGTGGCGGGATGGCGTTCGTTGTCCCGGTTGGACGGGCAATCCAAATTTCCCCTATCATACGGCGATGGCGCATACAAACCACAAGACACCCTGGGCATGATCATCCGGAACTCATATCCATCCTTAGGTCGAAGGCCATCAAGGAGACAAGTGAATGACATCATTAAAAAAAATTATGCTGTTATGGGGCATCCCGGCGGCTGTTGGCGTGACCATGGGAGGATTGGATGCCATGGCAATAGAGGAAGCGCCGTATACCGTAATGGAAAAAAGCGGCGATTTCGAATTGCGAAAGTACCCCGCCACCATCGTCGCAGAAACCTATGTGGAAGGGGATTTCGAAGATGTCGGCAGTGAAGGGTTTCGACGGTTGGCAGCCTATATCGGCGGAAAGAACACAAAAAAATCGTCCATCGCCATGACGGCACCGGTCAACCAGGAAGCCGGGTCGGAAAAGATCGCCATGACGGCTCCGGTGAGCCAGGAGCAGGAAGGTCATCGATGGCGGGTTGCATTCGTGATGCCTTCCAGTTACACCATGGACACCCTGCCCCGCCCGGATGACGACCGCATCACCCTCACAGAGAAGCCCCCCCGGGTCATGGCGGCAATCCGCTATTCCGGCACCTGGGGTCAAAAACGATACAACGAACATCAAGCACAACTGATCGGCTGGATCGACGGCAACGGCTGGGAAATGGCCGGTGAACCGGTCTGGGCCCGTTACAACCCGCCGTTCATGCCGTGGTTTCTGAGAAGAAACGAGATACTGATCCCGGTTCAGATAGACCAGGATAAGGAATGATTCGGATATGATCAAGGAAGCCTCAGGCTGTTAGGCAAGGCTGCAGGATGATAACGACCGGAGGCGTAGTAAAACTACGTCGAGGATCGTTAACATCCGAAAACGCAGTATAACAGTCTGAGGCTTCCTTGATCAGCCGCCGAAATCGTCGTAGGCGATCGACTCGGGCTCCACCCCAAGACTATCCAGTGTGTGGGTCACCGCTTCGAGCATCATGGGCGGCCCGCACAGGTAATATTCAATTTCCGTGGGATCCGGATGGTCTTCGAGGTACTCGTCAAACGCTACCTGGTGAATGAAGCCAACGTATCCTTTCCAGTTATCCTCGGGTTGTGGATCGGACATCGCCACGTAAAACTTGAAATTATCAAAGCTGCGCTCCAGTTCCTGGAACTCGTCTTCGTAGAAAAGCTCCACCAGGGAACGGGCGCCGTACCAGAACGTGATTTTCCGCCGGGTGCCGACCGTCAACAGCTGGTGAAAGATATGGGCACGCAGCGGAGCCATTCCCGCCCCGCCGCCGATGAAGCACATCTCCCTGTCCGTGTCCTTGACAAAAAAGTCCCCATAGGGACCGGCGAGGCTCACCCGCTCGCCGGGCTTCAAGGTGAATAAATAGGACGACGCCACCCCCGGCGGAATTTCGGTCTCCCCGGGGGGCGGTGTGGCAATTCGGATGGTGAACCGAAGCTCGTCCTCCGCAGGATAATTGGCCATGGAATAGGCCCGGTAAACCGGCATGTCCGTCCTGGCCTTGAGCCCCCAGAAATCGAACCGGTCCCAGACCTTCTTGTATGTCTCACCCACGTGAATCTCCCGATAGGATCGCTCGTACTCGGGGATGTCGATCTGGACGTAGGACCCGGTTTCAAAATCCATGTGCTGGCCCTCGTCAAGTTTCAAACGGAGTTCTTTGATAAACGATGCCACGTTTTCATTGGCCACCACCGTGGCATCGTATTTCCTGATGTTAAAAATCTCATCCGGTATCCGGATGCTCATGTCTTCCTTGACCTTGAGCTGGCAGGAGAGGCGAATCTGGCCCAGACGTTCGTTGCGGCTCAGGTGGGCCAGCTCGGTCGGCAGGATATCCCGTCCCCCCTCCTCGACCTTGCACTTGCAGAGCCCGCAACTGCCCTTGCCGCCGCAGGCCGAGGGCAGCAGGACATCATTCTGGGTAAGGGCCGAAAGCAGCGTAGCTCCGGTGGGGGCATGGATGCTCTTTTCCGCATCATCGTTGATGACGATGGTGCGCTCCCCTTTGATCACCACCTTCGATTCGACAAGGAGCAATGCCACCACCAGGATCAACACCACCCCGAGAAAAATCACGAGACTGGCCAGGTAGATTTCTATCAACGCTTCGCCCCGATACGTTCACTAATCAGGTGAACGGAAAAGAGAATTCTCTCGAACATCATGAATGCCTGAATTACCTGAAATGCGCTAAAATGCCTAAATTTTCGGATCTTCAATTCATAAAACGACTACAGTGAGATCCCCGCAAAGAGCATAAATCCGATGGCCATCAGACCGGTGGTAATCATATTGATGGCGAATCCCTGGAGCCCCTCCGGTACATCCGCATAACGGAGTTTACTTTGAATGGCCGCCATGGAGATGATGGCAAGGGCCCAGCCCACGCCGGAGCCAATGCCGTAGACCACCGATTCGCTGAAGGTGTAATTGCGTTCCACCATAAACAGAGACGCCCCGAGGATAGCGCAGTTGACGGTAATCAGGGGCAGAAACACCCCAAGCGCCGCGTACAGGGCCGGCGAATAGCGATCGATAATCATCTCCACCACCTGCACGAGGGCGGCGATGGTGGCGATAAACAGCACCAGTTTCAGGAAACTGAGGTTCATGCTCGGAAGACCGGCCCATGCCAGCGCACCCGGAGCCAGCAGGAAATGATACACTGCCCAGTTCACCGGGGTGGTCAGGGTCAGCACGAAAATAACGGCGATACCGAGTCCGAAGGCCGTGGTCATGTTCTTGGAGATGGCCAGAAACGAGCACATCCCCAGAAAATAGGCCAGCAAAATGTTGCCGACAAATACAGAGTTCACCGCAATGCTGATAAGATTTTCCATTCCGCTATTTTTCTTTGAGCAGCGAGTGTTCCAGCCAGACGAACAGGCCGATGACGATAAATGCGCCCGGTGCCAGAAGCATTAGCCCCATGTCTTCGTAACCGGCCGCATAAAACGCTTCCGGAACCACCTGGTAGCCGAATATCTTCCCGGCCCCCAGCAGCTCCCGGATAAAGGCCACGCCGATCAGCACCGAGCTGTATCCGATCCCGTTGGCGATGCCGTCCATGAACGAGCGGAACGGGGGATTGGACAGAGCGTATCCTTCGGCCCGCCCGAGCACGATGCAATTGGTGATGATCAGGCCGACAAAGACCGACAGCTGTTTGCTGACGTCGTATAAGAAGGCCTTGAGTGTCTCGTCGGCAATAATCACCAGGGTGGCGATAATCGCCACTTCAACGATAATCCGGATGTTTCTCGGGATGATCGTTCGGAGCGCCGAGATGATCATGCTGGAGAAGGCCACCACAAACGTGAGCGCCACGCTCATCACGATAGCGTTTTTAAGCTGTACGGTAACGGCCAGGGCCGAGCAGATACCGAGGATCTGTTTGGAGATCGGGTTGGACAGCCAGAGCGCCTTTACGATCTCCTTGTAGGACTTGGTTTTTCGAATCGCCGCCCATGGCCGCGCGGTGGTTCCGTTCATGGTTGTTCCCTACTGACGTGACAGGCCCTGGGTTCCCGGAGGTCCCTGAACCGTATTCGTTCTAAATTTAATGGACACCGGTTCATAGTCTTCCAGAATTTCCTTGATCCCTTCTGTCAGGTACTTTCCGGTCAGCGTCGCCCCACTGATACCATCCACGTAGTGGTCCCGCTTGTCTTCAGGCACGAGTTCTCCCACCTTCCCCTTGGCAATACCCACCGAGACCAAGTCACCTTCCGGGTTTACGATCTTTTTGCCGACCCAGTTCTTCTGGAACCAGACCTTTTCGATCTCGCCGCCAAGGCCGGGCGTCTCCGAGTGTTTGTACACGGTGAAGCCGACAACGGTCGATCCGTCCGTGTCGATCGCCAGATAGCCTTTGATGCGACCCCAAAGCCCGCGGGAATCAATGGGTAGTATGTAGGCAGCGATGTCGCCGTCGCTGGTCTGGATATAGACCGGTATATCGGTATCTCCGCGTTTGGATGCGTCTATCAGGGATCCATCGGAGTCGACCCAGAGCTGCTTGATATTTTCCGTGAAAAGGGTTTCCACATCCTTGGGGGAATAACGTTTGCCAGCTTCAATCAGATCCACCGCCTTGAGGATATTCTTCTGCTTGTCAAGGATGATGTTCCGTTCCTGGAACTGCTGAAGCCCTGCGGAGGCAGTGGTCAGCAGAACGCTGCAAACGAGGCACAATGCGGCGGCAAATAACAGTGATTTTAATTTATCCGACATTCGGCACCCGCTTTTTTATCCTAAGTTTGATCTCGATACGATCGAGCAGCGGTGCAAACAGGTTCATGAACAAAATAGCCAAACCCGCCCCCTCCGGAAACGCCGGGTTGAACACCCGAATCAGAACCGTAAGGGCCCCGCATCCGAACCCGAACACCCAACGGGCACCCTGCATGTGGGCTGCAGAAACCGGATCGGTCGCCATGTACACAAACCCGAAGAGCGCACCGCCGACCATCAGGTGATAGAGCGGGCTGAGATGCATGTACGGTATCGAACTTTCCGATGCCAGAAGATTGACCAACAACGCTGTTAACAGCATTCCCAGCACACAGCCGACGATGATCCGATAATTGGCAATGCCTAAGATAATCAGAAATAGCGCGCCGACAACGCTCAGGATGGTGACGGTACCCCCTACGCTACCCGGGTAGGTTCCCAGTAAAAGTTTAAGGGGTGTGTACCCGGCATCGGCCAGCGCCTGATGGATATCCCCAAAGCGCTCTGTCACTGCCGCTACGGACAACGGTGTGGCACCGGTAAACCCGTCCACGGGAACGGTTTGGGAACCGGTTAACAAGGTCCAGACCGCATCTCCCGAGTTCTGGACCGGGTAGGCGAAGTAAAGAAAGGCCCGCCCGGTCAGCGCCGGGTTCAAAAAATTCCGCCCGGTACCCCCGAATATCTCTTTTCCGATGACGATGCCGAAGGATATTCCGATCGCTGCCTGCCACAGAGGGATCGTCGGCGGCAACGTCAATGGAAAAAGGGCACAGCTGACGAACAGCCCTTCACTGATTTCGTGCTTCCGGACGACGGCAAACAGCGACTCCCAAAAAAAACCGACAGCGTAAACCACCACAACGACCGGCACCACCGCCTTCAGCCCGGTGAACAGGACCGGTAACAATGCTGTCGAAAGGCCGGAGGCGAGATGGGACTGGTAACCGACGTTGTAGACCCCGAAGGCATAGTGCGGCAGCAGCGCCACGATGACCAGTGCCATGTATCGTTTGACATCCAGGCTGTCCCGGATGTTGGGAGCGGTTTGGGTGACCCTGGGTGCACCGAAGAACACCGATTCGATCGACTCGAACACCGGGTAATATTTTTCAAACCGTCCTCCGGCGTCGAAATGTTTTCGGGTGGTATTAAAAAACCGTTCGATTAATTTCATGCGCGCAACTGTTCCAGGTAAACGTCGGCTTTGGCCTGTTTAAACGTCTCATAGAGGTCGATTTTGGATGGGCACACAAACGAGCAGAGACCACATTCGACACAATCCAACAGGCCGTGGGAGAGGGCTTCCTCCACCTCCCCGGCGTAAAGGGCTTTATAGGTGAACTGCGGCAGGATATCTACCGGACACACGTATGTGCAATACCCACAGGCGATACAGGCCCGGTCTCCCCCATGAACATTGCAGTCCACGGTAAGCGCCCGGCGGTGAACTCGGGATGTAAATGCCCTGGAGAAGGTCGGTTTCCGGGGCCCGGGCCGAAACAATCCCAGGAGCTCGCCGGGAACATTTCCCTCCGGCACAAGGTTTAACGCCGTTTCGTAAATACCGAGATAGCTCGATGAGGGGATGGCATAGCCGCGAAACAATCCTCCGGCGGTATACCGAACATCCCCGTTATGTTTGACCTCCGGAGCGAGATGGATCAGCGGAACCCCGAGCCTCGTCCGAAAATGCCGAGGCCGGTCGGCCGCGCTTCCGCCCACGGCCACCACGCGTTCAGTCGGATACCGTCCGAATGCAAACAGCCGCGCAAGCATGAGAACGTCCTGTCCCTGGACAAACCAGGCCCGGTTTTCCGATGAAGAGGTTTTGGTATGGTATAGCATCACGCCGGGATCGTCGGCCGGATAAGGGCCGCTGACAAGACAGGTGATGTCGCTCCCGAGCGTCTGTCTCACATAGTCCTGCCGGGGGCTGGTAAACAGGTGGACCGAGTTTTCTCCCGCCAGCCTCCGCAAAATGCGCAGGCCCGATCGAAACAGGTCGACATTTCCCTTCAGATAGGATTCGGGATTGGCCAGAAACGGCTCTTTGGCATCCATGCCGACCAGAATCGCCGGCGGCATCGCTTCGGGTCGGGCAATATCCCGGTAGGGCAGCTCGCGGATCAGCGGCCACATGCCGCCGTTGATGATTGTGGTGATCAGGTCCAGGCGTTCGATGGAATCGATCTCGGTCCCATCCAGCTTGGGAAATGGCTCGAAGGCTTCTTTTTCGTCAAGCGCGACGACGATTTCGCGAATCACCCGCCTGGGGCCAAAATTGATCTCTGCGATTTTCCCGCCCCCCGGGGAAAGAAACGTTATCTCCGGACGGCGCTTGTCGATGAACAAAACAGATCCGACCTTGACCGTATCCTCGACGGCAACCTTAAGCCGCGGCTTTATGAAGGGAATCCGTTCCGGCAGAACGGCGACACGGTCGGGCCGGTTAAGCTGTTCCAAATCCGGCGACGGCGCACCCACAAGGTTCAGTGAATATCCTCTTTTTATGCGTAGTTCATTCATTGTGCGGTAATGTCGGAATTCCGAGCCTTGCGTGACGTGGTGTCCGCAATGTTCGGACAAGATGCGATTTGTGAGGGCCAGCGCTCCCCTGAATCGATTCGAAAGGTGCTGTCTCCATTATCAAGTTCATCTCGTCATTTCAAGGATATCCGCTTTTCCATGAAATGGTCGCCACATGGATGTACAAAAACCGTTCCAGATCTCTCAAAAAACTCATTTTTCATTTGGTTCCGAACTGTTAGGTAGATTCTGCGGCCGGGAATGACGACAAAACGGATGTCTCAAAATACAATGTGAGACACTTTGTCTCGAACATGGGCTGTCGATACCCCCACAACACCCGTAGAAATTTCATGCCATTTCTGAACCCTCTAAAATAATTACGTAAACTATAAATGTCCGACTTCAGGCAACATATGGCACAGAAATTGTTTAATCTCATTGCAGATGCCGGGAAAAGAATCTCAAGAAGCGCCGACCCGAATCGAAATTCGCTCTGCGCTTCGTCGTGGGCTCCCCATCGAGACCGTCTTGGGCCCGGATGCTCCTGATACAATTTTGTTTCAGGGAAATCCAGGATTTAAGGTTTACTTTTATAAAGCGACTGACTACATAAGATGAAACGCGTTTCCACCCCGTGAACTCCCTGAACACAACCACAACCCGATTCGAACGTTTCATCCGCAAGCATCCGCGCGGATAAATTCCGAATAACGGGTTGGAAACAGTCACCATCACAGAACCGATCAATTTTTAACACACCGAACAGTGAAAGGAGGAATCCATGGCAGAACGGCTTGAGGTTTACAAATGCGAAGCCTGTGGCAACATCGTGGAAGTGCTTCACGGGGGCGGAGGCGAACTTGTCTGCTGCGGCGAGGCAATGGTCCTGATGACGGAAAACACGGTTGACGCGGCCAAGGAAAAACACGTTCCGGTCATCGAAAAAGTGGAGACCGGCTACAAGGTGAAAGTCGGCGATGTTCCCCATCCCATGGAGGACAAACATTACATCGAATGGGTCGAATTGGTTGCGGACGGCAAGTCCTACCGGAAATATCTCAATCCCGGCGAAACCCCTGAAGCGGTCTTCTGTGTGGATGCCGCTCAGGTCACCGCCCGTGAATATTGCAATCTTCACGGTCACTGGAAAGCAACCAACTGATGGCGGCCGGATAACGGCAGCGTTTCATAAAAAGGAGAACCGGAATGGACAAATACGTTTGCACGATTTGTGGCTACATTTATGATCCCGCCCAGGGCGACCCGGATAGTGATGTTGATCCCGGCACATCGTTTGCTGATCTTCCCGATGATTGGGTCTGCCCGATCTGCGGGGCTGGAAAGGACGATTTCGAAAAAGAGTAGCGAACTCCCGAATGATGATTATTTTTTGCGGGTGTAAGGATGCCCTTTCTATTGGAAGATAGTAAGGGCATCCCGTCGTTTAAAACATTGAACCATCACCTAAAGGCAAGCATATGGCGATTTTAGAAATTGCAGATAATGTTTTCAATGTCGGTGCCAAAGATTGGAACATCAGCGATTTTCACGGGTATTCGACACCGTTTGGCACCAGTTACAATGCGTTCCTGGTCATCGACGAGAAAATCGCCCTGATCGATACCGTGAAAAAAGAGTTCAGTGACGAACTGATCGCCAACATTTCCCGAATTGTGGATCCTCGAAAGATTGATGTTGTGATCAGCAATCACACGGAAATGGATCACTCCGGTGGCCTGCCACGCGTCATGCACCGGATTGGAGAGGACAAACCGCTTTACTGCTCGAAAATGGGGGCGAAGAATCTGTCGAGGCACTTTTCGGGGAACTTCAACTACAAACCCGTAGGCTCCGGCGACACATTGAGCTTAGGGAAAAACACACTTTCGTTTCTCGAGACCCGGATGATTCACTGGCCGGACAGCATGTTCACGTATGCCAAGGAGAATAAAATCCTGTTTTCCAGTGATGGCTTCGGACAGCATTACGCCGGTTCTGAAAATTTTGATGATGAGATCGGGGAAGCCATCATGCCCCATGCAAAGAAATATTATGCCAACATTCTCATGCTCTACGCCCCGCTGCTCCTGAAGCTTGTGGAACAGGTCCAGAAAATGGACCTTGAGATCGACATGATTTGTCCGGATCACGGTATCCTGTGGCGGTCGGACCCGGGCAAGATTGTTAATGCGTATGTTCGGTGGAGCCGTCAGGAAAGCAGCACGAAAGCCGTGGTGGTGTATGACACCATGTGGCACAGCACCGAGAAAATGGCTGATGCCATTGCTTCCGGTCTCCATGAAGCGGGCGTCAACGCCCGTCCCATGAATCTGCGCAAATGGCATCGCAGCGACATCATGACGGAGGTCCTCGATGCCGGGGCCGTGGTGGTTAGCTCGCCCACATTGAATAACGGGCTATTTCCGACCGTCAGCGATTTTCTGGCCTACATGAAAGGCCTCAAGCCAAAAAACAAGATCGGGGCGGCATTCGGCTCATATGGGTGGAGCGGCGAATCGGTGAAACTGATTCAGTCGGAACTGGAAGCCATGAACTTCGAAATGATCGAATCCGGACTTAAAATCCAGTATGTACCGGACGATGCCGGCCTCGACGCCTGCGAGCAATTCGGTAAAGCCATCGGTGACGCCGTGGTATCCAAACACGAGAATACAGATCCCCCGCAGCCGGCAGTATTACACGCAAATGAATGAAAATAATAACAAGCGTCCATCTGTCGATCTGAGTCAGTGCAACCTGTGTCTGGCCTGTGTGGAGGTGTATCCCCAGGTGTTTCGCCTCAACGAGGCAGGATTCGTCGAGATCATCGAGCAATCGGAGTATCCGGAAGACGAAGTGGAAGACGCGATTAAGTACTGTCCGGAGGATTGTATCCTCTGGGAATAACATCGTTTCGCGATGCTGTTCCAATAGATAACAAAAACCACGTTTTGTTTATTCACGTTCTTCGGAACGGCACCGGCATATCAGGCGGACCCGCATACCGGCATGCCGGCCCACGTGAATACGGGCACACCCATCGACAAGCTCGGGGCAGGCGGGTAGACGGGCCAACGGGCAGACGGGCAGGCGGGCCCACGGGCCAAAGGAGGTCATCCCATGAAAAAGGTGGCACTGTTCGTCTTCAACGGCGATCCCATGTGTTTCATCCATGTCCTGCTCAATGCACTGGACATGCATGAAAAGGGCTACGAGGTTAAGACGGTCATTGAAGGTGCGGCAACCCGGCTGATTCCGGAATTGGAAAAGTCCGAAAACCCACTCCATTTGCTTTGGAACAAGGCCAAAGCCGCCGAACTCATCGAGGGTGCCTGCAAAGCCTGCTCCCGGAAGATGGAAACCCTGGAGGCGGCCAAGGCCCAGGGACTGTCGCTTCTGGACAATATGGCCGGACACCCCGGCATGGCCCATTACCGCGATGCCGGATTCGAGATCATCAGCTTCTAAGTGAAATTGCTGCGCGATTTTACGGCAGAAAAGATTTTTTTGTGCGGTAACGATTGGGGTCTGTCTCGAGGCCAACGTCGCTGTAAAGTCGCGTCACCTGTTCGAGCACCCACTAATTACGCAACATGACTCCCACCAAGAAGGAATCGACAAGGGCACTGAAAAAGAGACTGCTTGGGTTTCTGCAGACCGATGATTTTATACAGAACCTGGATCATCTTCGAGAGCTGCCTGCCCGCCAAGCCGTCAATCCGCTTTTCTCGTTCTTCCACCACCGGGAGCCCCTGATCCGCTGGCGTGCGGTCACGTCCATGGGAATCATCACCGCGTTTCTGGCCGAAACCGAAATGGAGTCCGCGCGCGTCATTATGCGGCGCCTGATGTGGACCCTCAATGACGAATCCGGAGGCATCGGCTGGGGATCCCCGGAGGCCATGGGTGAGATTATGGCCCGCAGCCACGACCTGGCCTGCGAGTTCGGCTGCATTCTGGTGTCGTATGTCCGGGAAGAGGCCAATTATCTAGAACACGAGGTGCTCCAGCGGGGAGTGTTGTGGGGCCTGGGCAGGCTCGGTTATGTTTATCCCGAGTATATGCGTGTCGCCAGCCCGGCGCTTCATCCATTTCTAAGATCCGAAGACCCGTTTCATCGCGGCCTCTCCGCGTGGGCCATTACCCCGATGGCCGATCAAACAGCGGTACCCCGTCTGAAGGACCTGACCCGGGACGACACCGCGATCACGCTCTATACGGACTTGCGTCTGATCTCGACCACCGTCGGCCGCCTGGCCCGTGAGGCATTGAAGCATCTCTCCCCAATATGAGCCTGAAAATTAGCGGATGAACCCATGGGATACATGGGCACAGGCTTGAAATTTCAGTTTTTTATGATATCCTAAAAAAATATGCTATCTCCGGCACATATTCAACCTGCCGCGGTTATAGAGTATCCCTAATCAGTTCACCGTAATTTTCATGCAATGATCAGGTAAACGGTCTTCCGTGGACACGCTGTGTAACCGTACGGCCGGTGCGCGCTCTTGATCTGTCAAAATATGATGAACCGGTTATAGCGAATTTCAGAATTCCGTTCCGAAACCTGACTCACGGTCCAGGAATAGGACCGTGGTGGCCGGTAGTTTGGCAGCGATTCCCAACAATCCAGGGAGTAAACATAATGACGCGGCGGCACAAAGAGACGACAAAATTCCGAGTGAGGGTGATGGCTAAAATGGCCGTGGTGCTCGGTCTCTTTTCCGGTCCCATACTCATCGGTTGCAGCGAAAAAATCGGACCGGGACATACGGGAACGGACGAGGCAATGACGATCCAGGCAACCGTGGCTGTGGCACATTTCCAAACCCATCCTTTCATCTATGATGCGGTCGGCACAGTGGCCCCAAGGATTGCCAGCACCATCGGCAGCAAACTCATGGGCACGGTAAAGGCGGTTAATGTTCAGGAAGGTGACCGGGTCCGCGAGGGAGATGTTCTCCTGGTGCTGGACCAGCGCCAGGTGTCCGCACAGCTCCAACAGGCAGAAGCGGCCTTTGCCGAAGCCCAGAGGGCTGAAGCATCGGCAAGATCGGCCCGGGAATCTGCAGTGGCTGCTGCCAAACTGGCTAAGGGAACCTACGACCGGTACATGAAACTCTTGCGGGACAGGTCTGCCTCCCAGCAGGAGTTCGACGTGGTTGAAGCCAAATATCGGCAGGCCGAGGCGACCCTGACCCAGACCTCCGCCATGTTGGAGGCCGCCGGACATCGTGTGGAGCAGGCAAAGGCCGGGATGGCCGCTGCCCGGGTCGGCAAAAAGGACGCCACCGTAAGAGCACCCTACGACGGTAAGATTGCCGCTAAAATGATCAATGTTGGGGATCTGGCGTCTCCCGGAACCCCGTTTTTCGGCATGGAAAAAGAAGGCGTCTACTGTGCCGAACTGGTGCTGCCCGAGGAGCATATCGGCACGGTGCATCTGGACCAGGTGGTTCTGGTGGTCATCCCAGCCCTTGATGACAAACCCGTTGAGGGCCGGATCGGCCGCATCGTCCCGACGGCGGATGAGCGCAGCCGCTCGTTCCAGGTAAAAGTCGCGCTGCCGGAAAACCCGGCCATCCGATCCGGAATGTTTGCCCGGGTCGAAGTTCCCGTCGGGGAGGCCGGCATGCTCCTGATTCCGTCTTCGGCCGTTCTCCAACGGGGGCAGTTGACCGGCATCTACCTGGTGGATGAGGAGCAGATCGCCCGTTTCCGGCTTATCCGAACCGGCAAGGCCTTCGGAGATTCCGTGGAGGTCCTGTCCGGACTGAAAGACGGGGACCGCTTTGTCGTATCCCCGCCGCTGACGATGGTTGACGGCGCGCGCGTGGAGGCGTCATCATGAGCCGAAAGATCGGTGCCGCCGGGACGCTGGCCAGGGCGTTTATCAATTCGAAACTCACCCCGCTGGTGATCATCGCCGCCACCCTTATGGGAATAGCGGCGGTCATTGCGCTTCCCCGGGAGGAGGAGCCGCAGATCATCGTGCCCATGGTCGACATCTTCGTGCAAATGCCCGGAGCCAGTGCCAAAGAGGTGGAAGCGCGCATCACCCGCCCCATGGAAAAACTGCTATGGGAAATTCCGGGTGTGGAGTATGTGTATTCCACCTCCAGCCCGGGGGTGTCCATGGCCATTGTCCGATTTTATGTGGGACAGGACGAAGAAGAGTCCATCGTCCGGCTCCAGTCCAAGCTGACAGCCAATTTCGATCGCATCCCCTGGGCGGCCTCCCCGCCCCTGATCAAGCCCCGATACATCGACGATGTGCCGATTCTGGCGTTGACCTTCTGGGCCGAAGACGCCGATCACTTTCTGTTGAGACGGCTTGCCGCCGAGGTGGAAAACGTGGTCAAGCGTGAAAAGAACGTCTCGATCACCACACTGATCGGTGGAAACTTCCGCCAGGCCGACGTGCATCTCGACCCGGTGCGCCTGGCGGCCTTTGATCTCGATCCGGAGCAGATCAGTGCCATGCTGACGGCCACCAACACGGAAAGCGAGACCGGTTCCTACCCGTCCACTGAAGGCGAGGTCAAGGTGCAGACCGGCGGCTTTCTGCGGGACAAGGCCGATCTGGAACGTGTGGTGGTCGGCATCCACAACGGTCGGCCGGTATACCTGAGGGATGTCGCCACGATCACCGATGGGCCGCGGGAACCGGATCAGTATGTCTTTTTCGGCACCGGCCCGGCCCGCAGTCACAAGGGGATAACGGATGAAACCGCCCCCCGGGGTGCGGCACCGGCGGTGACGCTGACCGTTGCCAAACGCAAGGGAACCAACGCCATCACGGTGGCCGAACGGGTTCTCGAGCGGGTCGAAGATATCCGGGGCAGCATCATCCCCGACAATATCCACATGACCGTCACCCGTCACTACGGGGAAACGGCCAAGGAAAAATCCGACGAACTGCTTTTCCACATGGCCATTGCCGTGGTCTCCGTGACCCTTCTGATCTGGTTTGCCCTGGGTCGGCGAGAATCGGGAGTCGTGGCGCTGGCCATTCCGGTCACCCTGGCCCTGACCCTGACTGTTTTTTATCTTTACGGGTATACCTTGAACCGGATTACGCTCTTCGCCCTGATTTTTTCCATCGGCATTCTCGTCGACGATGCCATCGTTGTGGTGGAAAACATGGTGCGCCACTTCAGGCTTCCGGAAAACCGGCGCCGCCCCCGTCTCGACGTGGCCATCGAGGCGGTCGACGAAGTCGGCAATCCGACGATTCTGGCGACCCTGACGGTGATTGCCGCCATTCTCCCCATGGCCTTTGTAGGGGGCCTCATGGGCCCGTACATGCGGCCGATCCCCGTGGGCGCATCGGCGGCCATGGTGTTCTCCCTGCTGGTGGCGTTTGTGGTGACCCCCTGGGCGGCCCTCCGGCTGCTGAAAAACCAAAAGGGGCACGGGGAAGAAGGTCACGAAACCGAAGACTGGAGCACCCGGCTCTATCGTAAGGTGATGACACCCCTGATCGCAATGCCGTTTTGGCGCTGGCTTTTTTTGGCGGGGGTGGTGGCCCTTCTGCTCGTCTCCATGGCCATGGTCGGTGTCGGTCTGGTCAAGGTGAAGATGCTCCCCTTCGACAACAAAAGCGAGCTGCAGGTGATTATCGACGCGCCCGAGTCGGCCACTCTCGAACAGACCGCCGCGGCAGCTTTGGAGATGGGCGAATACCTGAAAACCGTCAACGAGGTGACCGATTACCAGTTGTATGTGGGCACGTCCGGCCCGTTTAATTTCAACGGACTGGTACGACATTACTACCTCCGCCAGGGTCCGAATATGGCCGACATTCAGGTCAACCTGGTCGGAAAGGGCCACCGAAAAGATCAAAGCCACGATATTGCCAAGCGGCTTCGGCCGGAATTGAAACGGATCGCCGACAGCTACGGTGCCCGCATCAAGGTGGCGGAGGTGCCTCCGGGTCCGCCGGTTCTGTCGACCCTGGTGGCCGAAATTTATGGTCCCGATTATGACCGCCAGCGAGAGATTGCCCGGCGGATCATGACGGTTTTCGAGGATACCCCGGGGGTTGTCGATGTGGACTGGTACATGGAAGAGGATCATCCCCGGTTGCACATGGAAATCGACCGGGAAAAGGCTGCCCTGCACGGGATTACGGTGGCCCATGTCGCCGGGACCCTGGAGCTGGCTCTGAAAGGACGCCAGGTCGGACTGCTCCATCAACCCCTGGAAAAGGAAGACGTCCCCATCGTTGTTCGCCTGCCGTTGTCGGATCGGGCCGGCGCCCAGCGCCTGGAGGGCATTAAACTAAAAGCACCCGACGGCAGCCTGGTACCGCTGTCGGGCCTGGTCACCACCCGTCGAACCGGGATCCAACGCAGCATTTATCACAAAAACCTGATGCCGGTCGTCTATGTGGTCGGTGATGTGGCGGGCGCAAAGGAAAGCCCGGTCTACGCCATTCTGGAAATGCAGAAAAAGATCGATGCCATCGAACTGCCCGAGGGGTACCGCATCGCACAGCTCACGGCGGACATACCCAGCAGCGACCGGCGCCTGGCCATGAAATGGGACGGCGAATGGCACATCACCTACGAGGTGTTTCGGGACCTGGGTATCGCGTTCGGGGTCGTACTGGTCCTCATATTCGTGCTGGTGGTGGGCTGGTTCCAGTCGTTTTCCACGCCCATGGTCATCATGGTGGCCATCCCCTTTTCGTTGATCGGTATCCTGCCGGCCCACTGGGCCATGGGAGCGTTTTTCACGGCGACCTCCATGATCGGCTTTATCGCCGGGGCCGGGATCGTGGTCCGGAACTCCATCATTCTGGTGGATTTTATCGAATTGCGGTTGGAAGAGGGGATGCCCCTGGATCAGGCGGTCATCGATGCCGGTGCGGTCCGGTTCCGTCCCATGATGCTGACCGCGGCGGCCGTGGTCGTCGGTGCCTCGGTGATCCTGTTCGATCCGATATTCCAGGGTCTGGCCATTTCCCTCATGGCCGGTGAAGTCGCCTCTTTGCTCTTTTCCCGAATGACGGTGCCGATCCTGTACTTCATGGACAAGCGATG
The DNA here is from genome assembly GCA_903231505.1 of Olavius algarvensis associated proteobacterium Delta 3. Lineage (GTDB taxonomy): Bacteria > Desulfobacterota > Desulfobacteria > Desulfobacterales > CAFBRK01 > CAFBRK01. Next base: position 148,646 of record CAFBRK010000216.1, read on the forward strand.
GGAGCATGCCCACGGCCACGCCATCGCGGCTTCAGAAGCGACCGAACCGGTGGCGTCTGAATAGAATCATATGTAAATTTTCTGAGTGTCGGTATGGTCTTTCATGCCTGCTCGGGCAGGCATCCAGAAAGCCCGGTTATAGTGATTTTCAGAATTCCGTTCCGAAAGCTGACTCAAGGTCCAGGGTGTGGATTTTTCTCTGCAAGATGTGAAAAATTCGTCTCAGCCTTCACGACGGCACCCGTACATCACGTATTGGATAGAGGAAAACGATGGGTCCCCGGGCCTTTGCGGGAAAGCGTCGTGTGCCTTTGCCAAAACCGTTCAAGCGGAGAGGCTCCAGGATGACACCGTAAGATTCATCTTGCAGAGAAAAATCCACACCCTGGACCCCTAGCTTCAATCGGAACATATTTATGCCAACTGCTATCGAGTTGTTCTGAATTCAGGCCTCCGCCGGAATGATACACGGTAAGGCAAAGCACTACCCGGCAGCTCAACTAATTCATGAGGCTTTTCATCACGCGGGTGATATTTGCCGGTGGGGAACTATTATGACCCGGCATCCGATATATTTCCCGAGTCGACGCCACACTTAGGACCACGACCAGGCCGATGACGATTGAAAGCGCGTACCGGTTCGGCAGGATTTTGAACAGAAGCCAGCAGACCGTCCACGCTGCAAGATAGAGAAGCCCTCCGAGAATCGCCACGTGGGCCCATAGAATACCCAGCATCCAGAATCCTTCGGCGGTAAATCTCGGTATCGCCACAACAAGACCGTGCATCGAGAGATACAGGATATAGAAGAACGGCACGATACCGCCCACCACCAGCATGTAAAAAGGCACCGGAACGGTGAACAACAGGACGACGAAGAGAATCCATTTGGTCCAGTGTTTGGTCTTTTTGGTTGAGGCGTTCACCATGGTATCCAGTTGCAGGCGGGCATTATCGCATTCACTTTCATGTGCGTTCCGGCAATGGGTACGCCAAGATTTCGCATTATCGTACAGGCTTTCTGAGCACGCCGGAAAACCATTCGAAATCAACCGTGTCCTCCCAGAAGTGCCGGGCCAACTCCCGGTGGGTGTGAACCCGGATCTCATGGAAGTTTTCTTTTTGGGCATAGTGCTCGATTTCCTGAAGGAGCTTTTTCCCATACCCCTTCGAACGCATGGGTTCCGTGGTCACAAAGCCGTAAATCCATAGGATCTTCTCCAAAAGACCGGTCATCAGCATCCACACCGCAGCCACCGAGACCAGCCGGCCCCCTTCCGTCAGCCCGAAAAGCTTGTGGTTTTGCATGAGCTCGTGGTCCAGCGACGCCATAAAATCCGCTTTGACAATCTGCGGTGCCAGTTCTTTCAAGAGCTCAAAGGCCTGCGCCAGCTGATCGGTTGTTTCAATTTCCACAAACGCGATGCTCATGGTTCCTTGCCTCTGCTATTTTGAGGTTTCTTTACTGCGGAAAATTCAAAAGCAATCTTATGACTTTTCAATGCTAAGGGTAAATCCGTGGTGACGCCGCCCTTATCTGAATGGGCCTCGTGTGGAGCGTGCGTGCTGATGTCATGACATTCCGGGGTTAGCCGACCAGGACCAACCCCGCCACCCAGCTCATGGAGTCTGTTTCGAATGATTTGGTATCGTTTTCCATCATGATGAACTGGTGATCGTTTCTGTCTCTGAATGAGATCCCTCATTGAACGAGCTTATAATTTCTCTCACGGCATCTACAAATGAATAGAAAACATCCGTTTTCGTTCTCAGTGAACGGCGGTCCAGATGATCAAACATCCTTTCCCGAAGTCCTCTCGAAAGTTCCAGTTGAACGCCCTCGCCGCTCTGGCACCGGTTACAAAAGTTTTCGGGGCTGATTCCGCGGAGTCCCGGCATGTCGCTGATCTCCACATGGAAATTCGCCGCCCTGAGTGCCTTCAACATCTTTTCTTTCAGCGTATCGTTCTTTCCTCCGATAAAAACGATGTCGCGTTTGTCCCGGCACCCGTGAATGGCAATCACCACAGATGCATCGTTTGACGTTTGTATGCCGAGGGGCTCATCAAACCGGCCGCTGGTCAGGTGCAATACTCTGTTGCCGGCCGTTTTAATCCCCTTGAACGCATAGAAAGTGCGATCGACTCCGGCGATGGCGTCTGCAATGCCGGCAGTTCCAAGCTCGATCCCGCCGCCATGGGGCGCCATGATCGCGAATCCGGGATCCGCCTTACGGTACAGTATCAGGTAATCTTTACCCTCCTTCTCGTGTTCTTCCAATTCAGCAAAGTTGGCATATCTGTCCATGTGAAGTCGACACCTACGAATGATGAAGCGGGAAAAAAGCATCGATGAGGTCTTGAACCCGTCCAAGCCATTCCTGACGCTTCTCGGGGGTGCTCGTAACGATGACGGTGAACACTTCGCGGTACACCCTCGAAACTCCGCAGAGACCAAAGATGCAGTTTTTCCAGAGAAGTTCCAGGGGATCCCCAAAAACGTCACGCTCCCGTTCCGGAGGCGTGTTTGCGGTATTGAACACAATGGCCGCCCGGGCATTCAACAGACCGACGGGAATCCCTTCTCCTTTGTCCCCTTCGAGAAACCGATAGGCAACCTCAGGCCGTATCACACGATCCACCCACCCTTTCAGAATGGCCGGCGGCTGCCCCCACCAGTTGGGATGAACGATGACAATCCCGCCTGCGGAACGGATCTCTTCGCAATGTCGGGCTATTTTCGCCGGCAGAGAAGCGTCGGTGGGAATCTCCGGAGAGAGCAACAGCGGGTCGAAGTGTTCCGCATAAAGATCGTGAAAGACAGTACGGTGCCCGTTCTGATTCAAACGGGTCACAGCCGTGTTTGCAATGGCGTGATTGAAACTCTGATTGTCCGGGTGGGCCAGAATGACGGAGATATTCAAATAGGACTCCCCATGATTTGAAACCGATGGGTCATTCGTTAATCTATGCGTCTTGATTCGAAAGAGATAATATACCAATCTGGCTGAAACGGCAATCGTTCACGCTTTTCCGCAAAGGCCCGGGGACCCATCGTTTTCCTCCATCCGATACGTGATGTACGGGTGCCGTCGTGAAGACTGAGGCGAATTTTTCACATCATGCTGAGAAAACATTTATCCGCCTCGGGAGGATCCACACCCTGGACCTTGAGTCAGCTTTCGGAACGGAATTCTGAAAATCGCTATAAAACATTGGATGGAAGAAGATGCGACGAACGGAAAGAGACGGGTAGGAAAAACTTGCCAACGGCTGATCTATGTTTGAGTGGAGCGTTTCGCCTCATCCAAAACATTTCGAACTTTTTCCGACAGCTCGATAATATTGAACGGCTTTTGAACAAAGCCGTTGCATCCCCGGCTCATCACATGATGCGCTTTACCGTCGATGGTGTAACCACTGGACAGCAGTACCGGCATTTTCGGCTCAATCTCCCGGATCCGGTCAAATGTCGTCCCCCCATCAATGCCGGGCATGACCAGGTCCAAGATCACCAGATCGAGATCCTTTCCCTTTGCCAAAATCTGCTCAATGGCCTGATTGCCGCTATTGGCAACCCATACCGTGTAACCCAACCGCTTGAGCATGGCTTGGCTCACCTCGATGACCATCTCTTCATCATCGACCAACAGAATGGTTTCCGATCCTCTGATCGGGCCTCCCACTGAAGCGTCTTCTAGTGGCACGTTTTTGTCCGATTTCGGCAGGTAGATGCAGAACGTCGTCCCGTGACCGACTTCACTGTGCACTGTGATCAAACCTGCGTGATGCTTGATGATGCCGTACGCAGACGCCAACCCCAAACCCGTGCCTCGTGTTTTTTCCTTGGTTGAGAAAAATGGATCGAAAATCCGCTGGCGGGTTGTCTCATCCATGCCGCGACCGTCATCCATGATCGTAATTTTCGCATAGGGCCCGGCAGGAATCTGGTGAGGCTCGCAATAGGTTTCATCCAATGTAACGAGATCGGTTTCCAAAAACAGCTTCCCTCCATCCGGCATGGCCTGCCATGCATTGACATACATGTTTAACAGAACCTGTTCGATCTGCCCCATGTCGGCTTCAACAACCAGGGGTGATCGCCGGCAGTTGATGTGAATCTGAATTTCTTTCCGGGTTCGGCCGAACATCGTGGCACTGTCTCGAAGGAGTGCATTTAAATCAATCGGTTTTACTTCGTATTTGCCGCCGCGTGCAAAACCCAATAGTTGCCGAGTGAGCGTCGTGGCACTTTGCACATACTCCTGTATGGCGTCGATATGCTCGCGTTGGATGTGCGACGCCCCCAGCTCCAAGGCCATCAGCGATGCCCGGCCTTGAATACCCATCAACAGGTTGTTAAAATCGTGAGCAATGCCTCCTGCAAGTGTCCCGATCGCCTCAAATTTTTGAGCCTCCCGCAGCAGCCTTTCCATCTTTGAGCATTCCGTGATGTCCTCATAGAGCACAAGGATATCCCCGTTTTCCATTTTGACGGATCGGAACTGAATGTCTTTACGCGATCCGTCTTTACACGTTACCGGAAAAACAACCGGTTTCGACAGTCCGACGTCTGGTTGGTTTTCATTCTCCATCCAGGACTGAATGACCTGGTGTCGGACCTTATCGTCCGGGAAAGCTTTCCTGAACCATTCCCGACCGGTGGGGATATCTTCAATCGTGTAGCCGAGGATTTTCTGGAAGGCTGGATTTACGTACTGGTAACGCGCATCACTTGTGATCAACGAAATCCCCAGGGGCGATTCTTCAACCAAGGTTCGAAATTTTTCTTCGCTCTTTCTCAGGGCCTCTTCGGCTTGCCGACGATCCGTAATGTCTGCAGCAACACCCTCGAAACACCCCTTTTCCTCAGAGAGAATTCCCGAAAACTGAATCCAAATAATGGAACCATCATCTTTTTTGATCGGGGCTTCAAAATTGCTGAACTTGCCATGCTGCTGTAAACGCTTCAGCAATGCATCCCTTAATTCAGGGCGCACATAGTGTTCTATGGCAATATATTTTTCAACGCATTCTTCCGGAGACGCATATCCAAATATCTCGGCCATCCGATGGTTGGCCATTTCGATTTTTCCGTCTCTGATTCTGGAGCGATACAATCCGATCTGAGCATTGTCATAGATGTTTCGGTACCTTCGTTCACTCTCCCGCAGCGCCTCTTCGGCCCATTTCTGTTCGGTGATATCTTCGCCGATGGACTGGTATTCGGTAGCATCGCCTCGGGCATCGAACAGTGCGCGATTGGTCCAACGTTGCCAGCGGATGTCGCCGTTGGGCGCGATCACCGAATGCTCGTGGGACTGTGTCGGAGCCTCGACCGTCAATGCCGAGATATTGTTCAAAACCACCTGCTGATCAAATTGGGGAATCAAAGACAGAAAGTTGGAACCGATCAACTCGTCCATCGTTCTATTGAAATATTCGCAGTAGGACCTATTGACGAACGTAATCTCGCCCCCGGGCAGAAACCTGCAGACCAACACCGGCATGTCTTCCACCACCCCACGATAACGGTCTTCGCTTTCCTGCAGGGCTTTCTCAACCCATTGACGTTCTTTTTCAGCGCATACCAATGCCTGAATCTGTTCCTCGAGTTCTTCATAGGTGAGCTTCTCAGACATGATCATGCCCCCTGGTTTTCCTAAATTTCAAATTGTGCGGGCTTGAGCAGGCGCGCACTATCGCGGTGCCTTGACCTATTTTTCGGATTCAAGGTGGGGGATTTTAAAAAATTTACTCCAACGATGAGGGGAATTACGGAGACAATATCACATAAATCTTTTTCACACCAGATATTTGCTGCTTTCGTGAAGCAAAAAGGTCTTGAAGCCTCCGCAGATGTGCTTCACATCAAATCCGTATTGGGCCAGCGCCCGTGTGGTATTTTTTTGACTTGCCATGGAAATAACGTCGATCCGTTTTTCCATGATCTACCTTCTCCGCTGTGAGTTTTCAGGTGAAGAGGAATCAAAGCCGCTGTGTGTTATGGATGGGACAAAAGAGTAATCCAAGACAGGCAACCTGTGAAAGCACAATTTTCCTGGACAACCTGATTTGCTAACGTAATCATTTTCATTGTAAAGGGAATCGAGGGCCCTGTCGGTATTGATCGTGAAGGCACCATTTTCGGGACTCAAACAACGGGGTCGTTGCCATCCTTCTCATATCAAATTATAGTCTGTAATAGTTTTGTGCCCGCATTCAGTTAAACCCTGGAGACCGGAGATTGACCATGGCTGAGGAACCCATCACCACCCTGCAAAAAGCGTTTTTCTTTAACATGGACAAGGACAAATACGGCACCATCGCCGAGATCGGCGCCGGCCAGGAGGTGTCCCGGTTTTTTTTCAGGGCCGGGGGGGCCGCAGGGAGCATCGCCAAAACCATTTCCGCTTACGATATGGATTTCAGTGATGCCATTTACGGCGAAGAAGAGGACAAACGCTATGTCACGGAGAGCCGGGTGAAAAAAATGCTCGACAAGGAGTTCCGCCTGGTGATCGAACGGGTCGGCGATAAACGTCCCAAGAAATCCACCTACTTTGCCTTTGCCGACACGATTACCGCCAAAAGCTACAGCCAGCAGGGGGAGTGCCACGGATGGCTGGGGATCAAGCTGCAGCTGTATCCCGGGGCAGAGCCCTGTGAAATTCTCCTGCATGTGAGAATGCTGGATGAAAGCAATCTGATGCAGCAGGAAGCCGTGGGCATCCTGGGCGTCAACCTGATCTACGGCGCGTTTTATTATTACGCCGACATCGATAAACTGATCCGTTCCCTGGGGGACAATCTGGAATGGGGCCGACTGGAAATCGACCTGATCCGCTTTACCGGTATGTATTTTGAAGATGTGGACAACCGGCTCATGGCGCTGAAACTGGTGGAGAAGGAACTTTCCGATGCGGTGGTCTTCGCAACGGATCGCAAAACGCTGGTGCATCCATCCGAACTGTTTTACAAGCGGGACGTGATGGTCATGCGCAGCCTGTTCAAACCGGTGACCAACGTCAGTGTGGACATGATGAACAGCGGCATGGAGATCTTTCTGCGCACCTCCGGAGTTGAGGAACAGATGGCCATGGCGGTCCCGGAGATATCCATTGCCGAGATGCGCAAGCAGGACACCTTCGACATGAAGGACATTCTAGGCCGGGTGGATTGTCTGAACCTGCTGGATTACCCGGTCATTGTATCCAACTACCTGCGATTTTTCCGTGTCCGGGCGTACCTGGGCCGCTACACCAAGGGGAAAGTGGCTTTTGTGCTCGGGATTCCCAACCTGACCACGCTTTTTGACGCGGCCTATTACGCAGGGTTCGAAGGCGGCATTCTCGGTGCCTTTGCCTCGCTCTTCGATCGGGAAACCCTGCTGTTTGTCTACCCCATGCGCAGCCCTGACGATCCCGGGCAGGTCATCACCGCCGAAACATTTCCGGTTCCCGAACCCCTCAAGCACTTTTATTATTATTTGCAGGCCAACAACATGATTCTTCCGGTGGAAAGCTACAACGAAGCCAACATGCACATCTGGCCGGAAGACATACTTCGGCAAATCCAACAGGGCCGTGGTGAGTGGGAGACCAGCGTACCCGACGTGGTGGCCGAGGAAATCATCCGCAGAGGCATGTTCGGCTTCGCTTCTGGGAGGTAACCGCTTATGGAACACGTTTAGTGTTTCGGGGCTTGTTGTAATCGTCAGCAACGCCCCCGAAATTATAATGCAAAACTATTGTATCAGGTTTCCCTGACAAAATAATTTCGCATCATTCCCATATCTTCATGCTCCAGATTGTGGCAATGGTACAGGAACATCCCCGGATAATCATCGAACTCAACTAGTATTCTGATTCGTTCTCCGGGCATGATCAAAACCGTATCTTTCCAACCTTCATCCACATAGCTTTCATGCATGACGCCGCTTCGTTCAAGGACGCGAAACTGCTTGCCGTGGAGGTGAATGGGATGGGGCATGTTCATCATATGCATCATTCCACTCCCCGTGTTATGAAATTCCCAAATTTCCTTGGAGCCTAATTCGACAATTTCATCGTCGGCGACTTCCTCCATTTGGAATTCCCTCCCATTGATCGACCATTGCATGTGACGCATGGTAAGAAAAAATTGCCGGGGCCGAAAGAAATTAACGGCCTCATCTTGTTGGATGGATTCGATATCAGAAAGTTTGTCTGGCAACGTCAGGTGATTTTTCACAGGCTTGGTGACGTTAATGTTGAATATGGGAAACCCTGCACCGTTGGGAAGGCGTTGATTTCGGCCCGTTCTTCCGCCCATCATCATTCCGCGTCCCCTTCTGCCACCGCCCATGCCTCCCGTATTAAATGGCAAGCTTATTAAAGACGTCTCGTAGCCGACCGGACGATCGCTGAAATCGGCCCAGATCTCCAATCGCTCACCGGGGCTTAAAAAAGCATACCTTCTGTTGGCCGGTCTTTCCAGCAATCCGCCGTCTGTGCCGACGACGGTCAATGGACGACCGTCTTTCCAGGCCAATTTGTATATTCTCGAATTGGAACCGTTGAGCACGCGCAACCGATAGGCACCGGTCGATACCGGGAGTGTGAAATCCGGCAGTCCGTTAACCATTATCCGGTCGCCCAAAAATCCGGTCATCTGATCCATTCTGCGGCCCGACGTGTATACCAGCTGATTGTCCAGGTCGAAGGTGCGGTCCTGAATCACCAACGGAACATCATATTCGCCATCGGGCAGTCCCGCCGCTTGTTCTTCATCGTCAGAGACAAGAAAAAGCCCTGCCAGGCCCCGGTAAACCTGTGGGCCGGTTCGTCCATGGGGATGTGGATGATACCAGTATGTACCGGCTCTGTTTTTAACCTCGAATTCGTACAGGTAGGATTGTCCTTGCGAAATGACATGGCGCGGATGACCGTCCATAATCGCCGGAACGTGAAGACCGTGCCAATGAATAATGGATGCTTCAGGAATTGAGTTGTTAAAGCGGATCCGAATTTTCTCCCCCCGGTGCACGTTTATAATCGGGCCGAGATAGCTCTCCGGAATTTCCAGCACGCGACCTTTATCCCCTTTATGAATAATGGCATGATACCGCCATACCCGCGTCGGTGATCCGGGAAAAACGGCAACCTCATCAGGGCGGGCTGCCAGTGAAATATCAAGGTCAGGCAAAAAATCCGAACCCAGCACAGTCTTTTTATTTTGACCGAACGCCGGAGCGCCGAACACAGGCCGGAACCCGCTTGTTATCCAGCCCAGGGCCCCATAACCGGCCAGCTTCAGAAACTGCCTTCTTTCGTTCCTCTTTAACGCGACGTCTCGAGTCTGCATAATCATTTTAATCGTAACCTTGGTGTGCGCCCTTCAGGCTTGGGCCCGGTGTCTTTTCCGGAAATCAACAGGGCGGCCAGAATTGTGGCCGCCCTATCGTACATATCATCGGAGTCGTTCCGCTGATCTTACCGCCAGCAGGAGGGGCCTCCTCCGTAGGAACCATAGCCCATCATGGGACCGCCGCCCATCATCGCGCCGCCTCGATAGTTGCCTCGTCCCGCATTGGGATTCAACTTCCTCATTTCGACCATGTGATTGATGCGTTTCTGGTCAAGTTTCGATTCCAGCTTGGAAACTTCCTTCTGCAGCCGTGACGCTTTGGTCACATCCGGTTCGTCCTTGGCCAACTCGTTTTGCAGCTCACGTTCTTTATCGAATAGGGAAGCTCTCAAGTCCTGGGTTTCCTTTAGAAAGGCCTCTCGTTTCTGCTCGAACGCCTTGTAGTCTTCGGCGCTCATGCGGTCATCATATCCTCTATCATAGGCCCCGTAATGATGCATGCCCGGTCCATAATGACCCCCGCCGCCGCCCCAGCCGCCGTGGGCAAACGCGTTCACGCCAAGTCCGATGAGTGCAAGAGCAGCGATGGCCAGGATCGTGTTTCTCAAGGTGCGCATTTCGAATAACCTCCTTTGAATAAGTTGTTAGGGTTAATGTTTACTTGCCCCTATGGAAGAGCAAGCGGCGTGCCAAATGGATTGCGCCCAGTCGAAAAACTTATAACTTATTGTTATTTCAATTATTAATTTGATTCGTCAGGGCCGGGGACTTCTATGAAGAATATCTTCTGTGGGTAAAAATTATACGGATACGAAGCTGAAGCCGGAATCGGTGTAAAAATTACCCTTTCCAGGCATGCCGGGTAGGAATATCTCTTGCAAATTTTGGAATCGTGCGGCCTCAACCAGCAGGAAGCAGTTCCTTGATGGTGCTTCTTTTTAGCCACCTGCTGAAAAGATTTCATGCACGGTTGGATTAATGCTCATGGCACAGCATGACGTTTGGGCGCCTAAATTATCTTTCATCATACCTCAGACTTCACGTGTCAGGTTATGGCACAGCAGCCCATCTTGCAGGTGGAACCTGCGGCCCGTAACGATTTATCGGCGCTTCAGTTGCTTCTTTTGGCCCCGCCTTCGGGCGGAGTGATTCGCGATTCCCTTACCCGCAAACACCCCCCATTGCGATCTACATTGAAGAGACCCATCGACTCCGACCGACCCCTGAGAACTCCACCAAGGCAACACTTACTATGTTCACCCAGCCGGAGCATTTGATCTACGCGGACCGGACCTGCCGTCGAAAATCGAAGGAAAGCCAATAGGCACACATACCGACGAATAGGATATCCCCGCTGCGGATCCGGTCATGGCGCACCGGAGCATTTTTGCAGCGATTGCCAGAGCGCAGATACTGCACAATAATAGTATGTATAGGTTTAAAATCTGCAAACAGTGGAGATCGTATGGTTAATCTTCTGCACATAAAGAGTCTGCAAAAACGTCTGATCTTGCTTTTAATGCTGCCGGCAACCCTCATCCTTCTGGCCGGTGGAGTTGCCGGATTTTACTATGCTCGCAAGGTCCTGCTCAGCGAGTGGCGAGAAAAGGCGGTCTTGCAGCTCGAGCGTGCTGCCCACCGCATCGACATGCGCCTTGGACGTCCCATGGAGTATATCGAAATGTTCAACAGGAGCGGCCTGATCGAAGAAGGTCAGTATTCCCGGCAGTGGATAATCCTGCAACTGGAGGCCATAGAGGGGGTCAGTCGCGTAGAATTTCACACCGTGGAATCTTCAACCCGAGTTGATCGTTCCAGAATGTCCAGAGGTGCCGGCCGGGTTGATCGTCACACCCCTGGCCATAGAAACATGCCGTTCCACCGGGGCGTCTTTTCCAAGGTCACCCCGCCGCGGCACGATACGACCCTTGGGATGGAGACCGTTTCTCTTGTGTCACTTCTGCTCGATGAACGGGAAAGAACCGTGGGCCGCCTGGAAACTGTAGTGAGATTCGACTACCTGATTGCCGATATCATTTCTTTAGGCTGGTGGCAAAGCCATGTGGCCGGCGTCGTCGATGATACCGGATACTATTTGGTGCATACGGAGATCGCCGATCGACCTCACGAACGACTGGGGGAAACAAGCGATACTGTTGAATTGCGGGTTCGGGGACTGCTGGGCGAGACTTCAGGAACCGTTCTGGGAGCCGGGCACACCCCCGAGACAGTAGCGGGTTTTTACAGACTGCAGCAGGTGCCGTGGACGGTTGTCATGTTCGCTTCCGGCGATAAAATTCTGGGGCCCATCACTCGGTTCCGTAACTACTTCTTTGCCGGGTGGACAGTGTTTTCGATCTTGCTGTTGGTCGTCATCCGGGCAAACGCTGTGCACATCGTCTCGCCCATACGCACCCTGTCACAATCCGCCGAGGCTGTTTCCCGGGGGGAGTACGGACCGACGATTAAAAGCCGTTCGGAGGACGAGATCGGACAGTTGATTGAAAATTACAACCGCATGGTGGAGGGGTTGAAGGAACGTGACCTGATCAGCAGCACCTTCGGCCGCTATGTCGACCCCAAGGTAGCACGCAAACTGCTCAGCCGGCAGGAGTTTAGCAGCATTGGCGGAACAAAACGGGAAGTGGTCGTTCTGATGTCAGACATCCGGGAATTCACATCGTTGACCCAAGACCTTGAACCGGACGCCGTCATCCGTATGCTGAACCACTATTTTTCGATGATGATCGCAACCGGCCATCGTAACGATGGTATTATTGTCGACTTTATCGGCGATGGACTTCTGGTGTTCTTTGAGCCCCTGGACGAGGCCATAACGGAAACCGCCTGCCGGGCTTTTCGTTGCGCCAGCGAAATGATGACCCAGATGACTGACTTGAACGCCGTTCTGCATCAGGAAAGCCTTCCCGAAATAGGCGTTGGCATCGGTTTGAACGCCGGTGAAGTGGTGGTGGGCAATATCGGGTCATACCAGCGAACCAAATACGGCATCGTCGGGAATGAAGTAAACCTGACCCAGCGCATTCAGGCCCAGGCCAATGCCAATGAGATTGTCGTGTCAGAATCCCTGTTGCGCCTCTTGGATTGCCGGTTTCGCATCGTCAGGAAGTTCGACGCCGAAGTTAAGGGCGTTTCCACACCGCTGCGGTTGTACGGTGTGGGTAGTCTATAGAGATGAGGCTCTTCTGGTTTCCCAGCGTCCCCTGGGAAGATATCTTCGGAGGTATTTCGCTACCCCTGGATATAGTAGTTGCGCATCATGCCCATGTCCTCGTGTTCCAGATTGTGGCAATGGTATAAAAACAGTTCCGGGTAATCATCAAATTTTGTCAAAATTTTGATGCGCTCACCGGGCATTAGCAAAACCGTATCTTTCCAGCCGTCATCCACATAGCCTTCATGCATGACGCCACTGCGTTCGATGACGCGAAACTGCTTGCCGTGGAGGTGAATAGGGTGGGGCATGTTCATCATGTGCATCATTCCCCTCCCCCTGTTATGAAATTCCCAAATTTCCTTGGAGCCTAATTGGACAATTTCATCGTCTGCCACGTCTTCCATTTGAAAGACCCTCCCATTGATCGACCATTGCATATGCCGCATGGACAGATAAAATTCACGAGGACGTGAAAAATTTGTGGCTTCATCTGGTTGCATGGGCTCGATATCGGAAAGTACGTCTGGCAGCGTCAGGTGATTTTTTGCGGGCCTGGTGACGTTAATGTTGAATATGGAAAAATCAGCACCGTTGGGAAAACGTTGATTTTGACCCATTCTTCCACCCATCATCATTCCGCCCCCCATTCTGCCACCGCCCATGCCTCCGGTATCGAAGGGAAGGCTTGACAAAGAAGTCTTAAAACCGACAGGACGATCGCTGAAATCGGCCCAGATTTCCAATCGCTCACCGGGGCCCAAAAAGGCATACCTTCTGTTGACCGGTTTTTCCAGCAACCCGCCGTCTGTGCCGATGATAGTCAGAGGGCGGCCGTCTTCCCAGGCCAATTTGTATATTCGCGAATTGGAACCATTGAGCAGGCGTAACCGATAGGCACCGGTCGATACGGGGAGTGTGAAATCCGGCAGTCCGTTAACCATTATCATGTCGCCCAAAAACCCGGTCATCTGCTCCATTCTGTGACCCGACGTGTACACCAGCTGATTGTACGGATCAAACGTTCGGTCCTGAATCACTACATTTTGCGGAGCGCATTCGGATCATGACTCACATCACCGAAGGTCGGACCATTTTAAAACGGAACATCTCTCACAAGACCGGGAGAGCGAAAATATCATCGAATTGAAACCGGAAGAATACCAGGTGTCTTCCAAGAGAGTCAGATAGCTGCACAAGGCCCATAGGGAACCACCAATTCTTCTTACAAGGGCCTGTTCTGGCGGCGCCAAACAAATTCGGTCTGGAAAGGGGACAAGAATGGAGCATAATGAAAGCGGCAAACAACTGGGTGTAAGGCCAATGACGCTAGCATTCATGGAAAAAAGGAAAGAGAATCGATTTACATGCGCTTGCGGTGCTCAGTTTGAACTTTTCGCCAGATCAGTGTCTCACCGATCACAGATCATGGATTTCAGCGATTCAGGAATGCGTCTGAAGTCCAGAATTCCCATAAAAATTGGCTGCATTCTGATGGTCCGGGCGACCGGGCCATGGGAGGATAGCCGGAAGGGCGGTGATCGTTGTTGTCCGCTCAACCGGATGTATGGCATCGGTCAGGTCAGGTGGTGTGAAAAATCGGAGGGGCACGATACGGAAGGCTACCTTCTGGGGTTGAAAATTCAAGGGCCTTGGAATTGAAACAAAATTCTGTATTGCCCCTGTCAAAACGCGGTCTAATAGCAAATTCGGTTTCGGCCGTCGTTTTTTGCCCTATAGAGGCAAGCATCGGCTTCTCGGATGATGTCTTGGACATCTAATCGATGGAATGAGTCGAAACGCGAACAGCCGATACTGACCGTGATTTTGCCTTCCGGCTGGGATTCTCCCAGTTCAAAGGGGAAAGTTTCAATGTTGTTTCGGATACGTTCGGCCAAATGAACCGCCATGGTGATGTCGGTGTTGGGCATAAGAGCCAGGAATTCCTCGCCTCCATAACGCGCGACCAAATCGGTCTTTCTCGCCAAACTTCTTAGGCGGTCGGAGAACTGCTGAAGCAACTGGTCCCCGGCCGGATGCCCGTAAGTATCATTGTATTGTTTGAAACAGTCGATGTCGATCATCATCAGAGACAGGGGGGTGCCATAGCGATCCGCCCGCTGGATCTCTCGGACGATACTCTGCATTGCAAATCGCCTGTTATATAATCCGGTGAGATCATCGGTAATGGACAGCAGCTTAATTTTCGAGTGAAGCATGGCTTGCCGATACGTATTAAAGCCGTTCAATAGCCCGAAAGCCGCTCCGATAATTGTAAAATAAATCGCCATTTGAGCGTGTTCCCATAAGAACGCCGAAACAAGCGATAATGGAATTGCAGCATTCTTTCCCTCTGAAATGCTGTGGACCACCACCGAAGCCGGATGCAATACAGCGTATCCGATAACAGCGCCCAAACCGACATGCCGCGCCAGATGTTTGCCAAGCTCATATTTGCTCATGTTCGGAATCGCATTCGAAAATGGGCAGAGTGGGCATGCTCGAACCAAGCCATCCTTCCATTGCTGCAGTTCTATCAGTCCGTCAGCAATTCCCACCCCGGCTGAATTAAAAATGCGACAGAAAAATACCCTGGGCCTCGAGCTTGTTGACCTGTTCCCGGTTTAGGATTTCCCTCAAACCACTGAGGTACTCGAGCCCCGTTAGGAGCATTTCTGCTTCGACTTCCGCTTCATTTACAAACAACGCCTTGATCTGTTTAGAGTTTTTCCCCTTGCCCCACCGAAGACGGGGCTGCCTTTCGACCAGCACAACCTCCTCTCCCGGTTATAGGGCAGGTGATGTCCGCTATTGATCGATCAAGGGTAAAACCCTCCTGGAAATTTCCCTTACTTGGCCGGCGCTTGCCTTTGCGCCGGTCCTTTCCACTTCTTCTTTCCGGAATATACACTGTATATACGAACTCGCGACAATCTATGCCGGATCGTTTTTCCACCTTTTCATTCATTTTTTGCTCCGAACTCTATCTGCCGATGCCGCTACCGGATGTCGTCCATTCGCCTTTCCAGTTGTTCAACCCGCTCCATCTTTCGGTTGATTTCTTCCGGGTCGGCGGTTTTACCGCGGATCATTTTGGAAAGCTCCCGCCGCTCAAGGTGCAGTTCATCTTTCAGATCCTGGTACTCGCTATTCCGGTACGCATTTCTCTGTTCGTTGAAACCGGTCCCGCCCAAAAACGGTCTTGGTCGTGGCCCTGCCCGCGACTGTCGCCCATGCTGCCGCCCGGCTGCCTGTAACCATTGCCTTGACCGCCCATCATGTGCCCTCCGCCGCTTCCGCCCATCATGGCAAGCATCGGTCCTGCAGGAAGCGGCTGCTCTGTTGCATAGGCTGCCAAGAGGCCGGTCTGAAGCAGCGCAACAAATGACACGATCAATATTAAGGGCGTCTTTTTCATTGGATATCTCCCTGTTGGAACGCTGGTTCTCGTTTTCGCTTAGATAATGAGATCACTCTGTACCCGGAAAAAAGCATGGATCATGCCACAATGCGGCCAGGGCAGCGCCAGAAAGTCGTAACGCATTGATATCAATTTAATTATATTATAAATAGGGGATTTGTTGCTCAGCGGCGGGATGCGCTTATAGTGCTGGGTGCAACGGCGGCGTGTAAAAAATACCAGGTTTCGAAACGATTGACCAACGTCCCAGTGTTAAAATCACCCGACTACCGGCGCTTCGGCGACTTTCGTAAGGCCATTTCCCCAAAAGCATCCGTGCGGCTTCGACTCCAAAACCTGAGGCAAACATCATACCGTCGGGAATGTCAGGTCTGCAAAATTCAGGAAACTCGCGAGGGCTTCACCGGGGTGGGTAAAAACAGCCAAGGTGTTATCAGGCAGTAACACGCGACAGCCGATCGAGCACAGCTCATCGACCGATCATCCGGACACTGCCCGTCTGTTTATCCACCAGTAGCCGCTGAATTGTAGTTCCATCGGGGCGAACGATTGTCGCGATATAATATCGGCCTTCATTTTTTACCCCGTCGATGTTGAATTCATCTTCTATTTGGCGGCTCACTTCCTGTTCGATGATGATGCGAGCGGTGCCGGTGCTCATCCCGTCAAACAGCTCCTGGATGATTTCATTCTGGGCCGGTTGCCTTCCAGACCTTTCACCGTCCTCTATGTTACCGGACTGCGATGCATCGGCATAAGCTTTTTGGATATATTTCATAATCTGTTTTTTTGGCTTCATGATTCGTTTTCCTTTGCTATAGCCGTATCCTTGAACAAAAGGATTGCCATATCTTGTTGCTGCTTTTAATTGGTCTTATTTGGTGCCGGTTCCGCCGACGGCATCCAAGACGGTTCGAAAGCCGACATCATCGAACCCTTCCCAGGGATAACGTTTTGTTGGGCTCCTTTCGGTACCCTCCGCAAACCATTCAACGACACGGCTGTCTGAAGACAGATCCGGCTTTATGGCTGAAATCCATTCCTTGACGATCATCGATTCTTGTGGCGGTCGGCTGCCGTTTGAGGGCAGGTCGCCCTTTCCCATATGGGAATGCATGGTATCTCCGGATTCCCCCTGGATGGCCTCCGATACGACTGGAAACCGCTGTATCAAAATCTGCCATTCGTCGTAGGTCGGAATGCGTTTTCCGTAATGACGGGCATAGGCCTGAGCACCCAGCCAGGTGATCCGTGTAACAGGTTTCGGCGCCCACGTCGCCTGCCGCAAGTGAAACCGCGAATGCTGGAAGACAATCTGGTCTGATCCAGCGCTGCCGTCACCCAAATAAACCCATATCTCGTCATTGTGCTTGACGACACCGTCAGTCACCGTTAAAGACTCGCTTACCTCGTTTAAAAATTCCGCAAAATGATGAAAAGTCACCAACGACGGGTCCGTGTACAATATCAGATCCTTGTTCGGGCTCTGCACCAATATCATCTCACGTCCGTCCCGGGTGATCAGCGTCGGTTGAAGTTTATCGAAAGTCGGAATCGCAGGATCCGAATGTTCATTCGATGCATTGTCTCCTGCGATGCCCGCCGAATTGGAATCACCGCTTTCCACCAAATGATATATCGTCATGCCACCTATGGAGATGAGCACCAATACGATCCCGGCCCACAGCCAGGTGACGTATCCGGGGTGTTGTGGTCGCACTTTTTTCTCTCGCCGGAATGCCAGCGCCTGCATCAGCGCCTGCCGCAGCTCCGATACGGATTGGTACCGGTTGCGGAGATTCTCATCGGTGGCCTTGCGGACGATACCGTCCATGGTTTTCAGAAAATCCGTATCCGGATTTTTCAGGCCGACTGATTTGAAAGGTACTGTCTTGGAATCCAGCTTGCCGCTTATGGCTTCATAGAGAATTTTGCCAAGCGAGTAGATATCCGCGGGGATTTTGGCTCTTCGGAATTCCGCAAACTGTTCCGGCGCCATGTAGGGCATGGTTCCTTTGACATCCCATGAGTTTGAGACGGCTTTCAGTTTTGGCGATCTGGCCAATCCAAAGTCGGCGATTTTAGGTGTGTCTCCGTCCATGAGAATATTTTCCGGCTTAATATCCCGATGGATGATGTCATGGGCATGAATGGCTTCGAGCCCGTCCAGAACCGGGAAAAAGTAGCGTTCCATCCATTCTGCAAAAAGTTCGGTTTCGTCATCGAAACCTTCTTCGGACATGGTGTACCGAAACGTGTTTCCCGGCACATATTCCATGGCGATATACTGCACCGGCTTGGAACCACCCTGCCGCTGGGCGCTCACCGAACCATAATCGTAAATCTGCAGTACGTTCGGGTGACTCACCTGCGCCATTGTCTGAACCTCTATCTGGAGACGTTTCATTGCGTTGGTGACTTCTTCCGGATTCTCTTCGAAGTCCTGCAGGATGTCTTCCGAAATCACCTTCATAGCGACGTCGCGGTTGAGATTGAGCTGATGGGCCCGATAGACTTCCCCCATGCCTCCTTTTCCGACGTTCTCGATTAGAACCCATTTGTCGTCGATCACGCTACCGGTATCAAACAGAGTTCTTGCAGATGTAGTATCTGATGTCATTGTTGGTTTCATGGCTTCACGTTTTGGCATAAGTCGTCAACCCTGTGGAATTTCACAACCACCGCTGTAACGTTGTCTCTGGCTCCGCCTTTCAATGCCTTGTTGATCAATTCCGTTGCCGAGTCTTCTGCAAAGGGTCGATTCGCAAGCGAATCGATTATCCAGTTTTCGTCAACCGCATTGTACAATCCATCGGTGCACAACAAAAAACAATCATCTGCCTTCAGATCATCGACTCGGGCGTCCACGAATTCCAGCGGTTCTCCCGTACCCACAGCGCGCGTCAGCATATGACGAAGGGGATGCAAATGGGCTTGGGCCGGGTTGACCTCGCCCTCGAAAATCATATCCTGAACAAAAGTGTGATCAACGGTCAGACAGCTTAAGTGGCCTTTGCGAAGGCGGTAAATCCGGCTGTCTCCAACATGGGCGATCACGCTGTGGGTATCGGTAAGGACAAGGCAAGAGAGGGTAGTCCCCATATCCTCCAAAAAGCTATGCCTTAATCCCTGGATCCGTATGCTCCGATCGAAACGAATGATGGCTTCGGCTAACCGGCGACGAATGTCTGCTTGGGTTCGATTTACATCTGGTTGAAATTCCTTCTTGTAGTAGTGATTCAAACCCTCACAAGCCAGCCGGCTGGCAAGACCTCCACCAGGATGGCCGCCCATACCGTCGGCGACGGCAAAAAGGTGCCCTGTGCCATCTAATGTGTCCGGCGCGGTCGCTGCAAGGGTATTATCCTGGTTGTGTTGCCTCTGCCCAATATGGGTGCACATGCCATGGTCAACAAAGAAGACGTCGGGTTTAGGAACTTCATTCTTTGGGCTGGCATCCATCTATCAATCACCTGTACAGCACGACCATCCATCCGGACGCCGTAAACACCCCCGCTGTGGCCCAGAAGAGAAGCCGTGGAATCCTGGATACCCCATCGTAGGCCTTGCGGTACGCCGCTGCCCCCTCGAAAATCACAAGGCCTTCACACATGATTTCCCACGCAGCGAGGCCGCTGATAAGCAGAAAGAGAATCTTTACCCAATCGGCGTGCCCTGTTGCAGAAGAAAGGACGATGAGTACCGTCATGTATATCAATAGCGCGGGGGCTGTCCGAAAGTGTGCAAACTCATGGGAAAAGCTCATATCGCGGTTCAGACTTTCAGGTAACCCTATCCGCAACAGCCAATTGGTCAGTGGGAGGTGGGGCATTACGATACCGCCGACCTCCGCCTTGTGCAGAAATCCAGGGCCTATGGTAACTGTTGCGGTTATCCCGAACCAGACTTGTGCTTTCCTCGTTTCCGAACCGTCGGTGTTCATACATTGGGGGCTTTCATATTTCTTCTCCTTACACCTTGCTGCAACCCTGTAGACCGATAATCGGCGAGAACTTCTTTCAATACAACGGGCATGAGATACATAATGGCGGCACCGGTGAACAGGTTCGCCGATGCCAGACGCACGTTGACCAGATCGCCGGCTTCAGCCCCAATTGGGTTGGCGACGCGGCTTTCCATTTTCGCGCTTGCCAGACAACTCCGGCACCCACCGGGGGTCGACTGGCATCCTCCGCAGGCACCTTTGCGATCGGTGACCACATGAGCATAATTGTTCGAATCGGTTTTGATGACGATGCCAATATGGTCGGCCATGGAAACACCTCGCTTGTTAATGTTGTTCCTGCTCTGATTGTCTTGAGGGTTTGTCTGACAACGCTTCCTCTTCCGGTGCCGGCAGTTGAGGGCGAGGCACTTCTCGACGGTCGCCGTGATCGTGACCTCCGCGATGCATCAGCAGATGCATGGCCGGGCAGAGTAGAAATAACAGATAAAGTCCCCAATTACCTGTGTCCGTCGTGGTGGTCAGCACATAGACAGCAAGCAGCATGGCAGCACAACCGGCTGCCATCAGCACGGTGTGGCGATAGTTTCGAATGAGTCTCATGATTTCTCCTATCCGATATTCCCTTATTGTTGTTTGAACAAATACCCGGCTCTCTATATTGTCGGCTGTTATTCTATTTTTGCCCGGTAGAGCCTCAAACTGTTGGTGACGACCGAGATACTGCTCATGGCCATTGCCAGGGCCGCCAGTATCGGATGCAGCTGGCGCAGCATCGCTGGGACAAAGTCCAAAGGCGCCAGCACACCGGCCGCTACCGGAATCAGGATAACGTTGTAGACAAATGCCAGGAAAAGATTCTGACGCACCGTGCGCATGGTCCTCCGGCTGATGGCAATCGTACGGGGGATTCCGGTGAGACTGCCGCTGGATAGAATCACATCGGCGGTTTCGATGGCGACATCGGTACCGGTTCCGATAGCCATGCCGACATCGGCCTGGGCCAGGGCCGGCGCGTCGTTAATGCCATCCCCCACCATGCCGACTTTCCGGCCCTCACCCATAATTTCTTTGACCTTCAACGACTTTTCGTCCGGGCGCACTTCGGCATAGACGTCATCAATACCGACCTGGTCGGCTATGGTCTTTGCCGTCTGGAGATTATCCCCGGTGAGCATGACCACCTGGATCCGCTGACGATGCAAACTATCTATGGCTTCCTTGGAATCGGATTTGATCCGGTCGGATACGGCAAGGAGTCCGGCTGCCCGGTCATCCCGGGAGACCACCATGACTGTTTTGCCTTCCGCCTGCAACCTCTCGATATGGCCATCGGTAGACATCAAGAAGGCACTGTCGAACCATTTGGGTTTTCCCACGCGGATGTGATGTCCGGATATCACTCCCTCGACGCCGAAACCGCCATGGGAGAGAAAGTTGCTCAGGTCCTTCATCGTGATGTTCCGCTCCCTGGCTTCCCGGACGACCGCCTTGCCCAGCGGATGTTCGGAGCCTTGCTCGACCGAGGCCGCCAGCGATAGAAGCTCGTTTTCCGTCAGGACATCACCGTCTATTGCAACCACATCCGCCAGGGTGGGCTTGCCCTCGGTAATGGTGCCGGTCTTGTCCAGCACGATGGTATCCAGTTTCGTGGAATTTTCCAGGGCCTCAGCCCGTTTGAATAGAATGCCGTTTTCGGCGCCTTTCCCGGTACCCGCCATAATCGCCGTTGGGGTGGCCAACCCGAGGGCACACGGGCAGGCGATGACCAGTACGGCCACCAGCCGGATCATGGATGGGACAAACTCACCGGTAACCCCCCACCACACCCCGAAAGCGACCAAGGCGATGAGGATGACCGCGGGGACAAACACCGCCGATACGCGGTCGGCCAGTGCCTGAATCGGTGCTTTGCTGCCCTGTGCTTCCTGAACCAGCCGAATAATCTGGGCCAACGCGGTTTCCTGCCCCACCCGGGTCGCCCGGAATTTGAGCAATCCTTCACCATTGATGGTGCCGCCGACCACCGTGTCGCCTACGGTTTTATCCACAGGCAAGGGTTCTCCGGTGAGCATGGATTCATCGACGGCCGATCGTCCCTGAACTACCGTGCCGTCCACAGGAATTCGCTCCCCGGGCCGAACCACCACAATCATCTCTTTTTTCACCTGGGAAAGAGGTATTTCTTTTTCCTGCTCTCCTTCGAGAATGAATGCCGTTTTCGGCTGTAACCCGATGAGCTTTCGTATGGCGCTGCCGGTCTTGCCTTTGGTACGGGCCTCCAGCAGCTTGCCCAGTTTGATCAGGGTGATGATGACCGCAGCGGTTTCGAAATAAACGTGCTGTCCTATGGCGGGGAGCACCAGGACCGCTGTGGAATAGAAGTACGCGACCGACGAGCCCAGCGCAATCAGCACGTCCATGTTGGCGCTTCTGTTGCGCAGGCTTTTCAGGCCGCCCACATAATAATCCCATCCGGTGTAAAACTGCACCGGCGTTGCCAGCAAAAGAAAGAGCCAATTGACCCATGGGGCATGTCCCCAGGGACCGACTAGATTGAAATCACGTAACATGCTCAAGGCAAAAAGCGGCAGGGAGAAGATAACCCCGACAATAAATTTCCGGGTTTGGTCACTAATTTCCGCCTGCCGGGCCTGCTGCTCTGCATCTTCAAGGTCAGGAGATTCATCCGGGGTGATAACGCCGTACCCGGCTTTTTCTATCGCAGCGACAATATCCTCGAAGCTCGCGATATCCGGCAGATAGTCAATAGCAACACGTTCGGTGGCAAAGTTTACGGATGCCTGGAGGACACCGCCCACCTTTTGATTCAAGGCCCGTTCAATATTGGATGCGCAATTGGCACAGGTCATACCTGTGACAGGCAAATCAAGGTGATTCGTAACCACACCGTACCCGGCGCGACGGATGCCGGCCACTACTTCGTCGACGGCCATCTGACCGGAATCGAATTTTACAGTTGCCTTCTCCGAGGCAAAGTTAACGGCGGCTTTTTGGATCCCAGTCAATTTATTTAAACCGCGTTCAATGTTGGCGGCGCAATTGGCGCACGTCATTCCGGTAACCGGCAGGGTAATGTTCTGTTCGCTCATGGCCGCCTCCTTTCTATGCTTCTTGTTTAAAGCACGTTCGAAAAGTATGGTTGGACTTCCCATGTGAACGTGGTTTCCGGAGAATCGGCCAGATCACGAATGATCAGCGTGACCGATTTCACCGGTTTCTCCAGCGCCGGGAAGAAGAGAGCTCCCTTGCGGTGATGGCCGCCCGGGGGAGATCCTTTCCACTGTCTGAGCAAACCTTGTGCCAGAAGCAATAATCGAGTGTATATCGCATAATAACGGCAAGTTAGGATTCTTGATGTGGGCAGCTGGAAGTGTGTAATCGGGTAATAATTACCCGTTTGCTTTGAAGAAAATCTGCCGTTGGATTAAGGCCCAGGAAAAGAGGATGAGCGAACCGCGCCCGGGTTGACCTGCGGCAAAACACCGCATTGAGCCTGCGAAGAGTTTAACCTGAAGACCGATGGATAGATTTCCCGACGCCATCGCCATCCGACATCGACGATTTCGCCGGGTGTTGCTGCGGTGTACAGTACTTCAAAAACCTTGTTGAGAACAGCGTGCTGCTGGTCTGTGTGGCCGGGCTCTCCCAGCGGGTGGCCAAAAGGCCAACGCAGGAAAATCGATCTTGGCGGTTTGATTTTCTTGGTATACAAACGATTGATGGAAATACCGACCGTGGGGATACCGAAAGATTCAATGATGTGCTGGATCAATCCCACGGATTGATGGCAGATGCCTCAGGCCGGAGTCAGTAGAACGGCATCCACCTGGTCGCGTTTCAGCATACGTGCCACCCGGGGAGCGGTTTGGTTGATCAGCGTCCTCACATGGTATCCGTCTATATGTCCCATAAATGAAAAGTGCCGATCGGCTATGCCCCCCATACAACCGGCTTCCCGCAATTCTTCCAGTCTGGCAATGGGAAAGACAACATTCAGATCACGGTCGGCATCGCGGTGATCAAAGTAATCGTGCGTGATGGTATAGTCTTCGGCAATGGTTTGTGAATCGATGATTCGAAACGATGGATCCCCGTCGGAGTCGACCATGTCAAATGGCGGCTGGTGCTTATGATGGACCCCGGCGGTGGTCACCAGCGCGATGGTCGACTCCTCCAGAGGCCGTGTGACAGGAGTCCACGGGACGGAGTCCGTCTCCAATGGCTTGAACGAGGCGACCAGCATTTTCGAAAAGGCGGGCGAATAGGCCATCAGACGGGCCAGTCCCTGATTAAGGAATCGCTTGATCATCATGGTGCGTTATAACTCCCTTCCAGCATAACGGACGCGGTACGATGACGTGCAACCTGTCATCGTTTTCAGCACAAGGTTTTTGCCCGGAAAAAGGGTGTCACTCCGGGAACATCAGTGGCACGATTGAGGTCGTCCGCCTGTGGCCTTGTTTAGCCGGTCGAGATAGCGCCGCCAGAACCCTTTTCGTTTTTCGATGGCAAACTTGTTGGGGTTCGCTTCAAACGTCTCCTTGCATCCTTCTGCACAAAAGTAGATTTGAATGCCCTTATGGCAGGTTTGTGCAGCGGCAGTGGCCGGGTTCACCGACATGCCGCATACCGGATCGATATATTTCTGCTTTTGATCTGCGTTGGTCATCTTGCACCCCCTTTGCGTGCCAGGAAACTTGAGCTATCCGCTTAAATCCTGACGCATGTCTTCAAATTCCGTCTTGTTGATTTCACCCCTGGCATAACGCTCCTTCAGAATTTCCAGAGGATTGGACGAATCGCTTTCAATACTTCTTTGGGATCCACGGATTCCGTTTACGGCTCCTGATATCAACAGGACAAAAGCGCCAATTAGAATGATCCAGAAAATGATCATCACAAATCCCATGCCGCCTCCCATCATGTGGTTGTACCCCATGCCCCAACGGCCGCCCCCCGGCCACATAACGGCGCTATGGTTGTAGAGAAACCATATCCCCGCGGCAATCAAAACAGCGGAAACTCCGAGGCTAAGAAAGATAGATGATTTTCGGTTCATGACTGATATCCTTTTCCGATTTGTTTTTTCTTTTTAATGCCTGGCACCGGAACCACCGGCCCTGGTAGACCAGCTACGCAAGGTGTGTGCCATATCTACTTGCGCCGGCGGGAAATTGTTCTAACCCGTTAAGAAATCGATACAAATTTTAAGAAACCGGATTTCGCGGGATGGTGCTGGCGGAAGCGCGGATGTCTATGTGTGTAAAAAGGAAACGGAGAATATCCTTCATGCGTCATTCTGGCGGAGGAGGCTGTGTTACAATTATAAAAATAGTCGTTTTGATGATTATGTCATTCCGGGCTTGACCCGGAATCCAGGTGGTTTTAGACAGTTGGGTCTCTGGATGCCGGACCACGTCCGGCATGACGTTTCCGCACGATTCATCGGAGAGCCATGGCCCGAGAAAACGACTATCAAAGCCTGCGGACGTTTTCTAATTTATTTCCAGGAAACTACACTAGAAACCGATATTATATATCTTCAATTTATTATGCAGCGTCTTTCTGGATATTCCCAGACGACGGGCGGCTTCCGCCTTATTGCCGTTGCTGGCCCTCAGGGCGGCCATGATCGCTTTTTTTTCAATGTCGTCCATCGAATGGGTGCCGTCCATAATAGTGGCTTCGCCGGATGGCTGGGAGTCCGGGTCTGCATATCGTTCAGTGACACTGAGCGGCAGGTGTTTCTCTGAGATGTATTCGCCGGTCAAAAGAATAACCGCACGCTCGATGGCATTCTCCAATTCCCGGACGTTGCCGGGCCAGTCGTAATTGATCAGCATGTCCATCGCCAGCGGAACTACCCCCTTCACTGTTTTGCGGTTTTTGCGGGCAAATGTTTTTAGGAAATGCTGGGCTAAAATAGGGATGTCCTCCCGACGCTCTCTCAGTGGCGGCATATGCAGCGGCATCACATTGAGACGATAGAAAAGGTCTTCCCGAAACCGCCCTTCGGCCACCTCAGATTCAAGGTCGCGGTTGGTGGCGGCTATTATCCGGACATCCACCTTTAGGGTCTCTTCACCCCCGACGCGCTGTATTTCTTTTTCCTGAAGCACCCGCAGCAGTTTCGCCTGCATGGTGGAGGAAGTCTCACCGATTTCATCCAAAAAGATAGTGCCATGGTTCGCCTTCATAAAGTGTCCTTCGCGGCGCCTTTCCGCTCCGGTGAACGCTCCCCTCTCATGGCCGAACAGTTCCGACTCCAGAAGTGTCTCCGTAATTGCCGCACAATTGACAACCACCAACGGTTTGTCTTTGCGTGGGCTGTTGAAGTGCAGCGAACGGGCGATCAATTCTTTGCCGGTACCGCTTTCCCCGGTGATCAGCACGGTGGCCTCGGAGGGTGCGACCATCGACATCATCTCAAGCAGCTTTTTCATCGGCTGGCTCCTGCCGATGATGTTGGCGATGTCATAATCAGCCCTCAGATGCTCTTTGAGTGCCCTGTTCTCCTCTTTAAGACCGGCGTGCTCACCGGCCCTCTCGATGGTCAACTTCAGCACTTCAAAATCCAGGGGTTTTACGAGATAATCGTAGGCCCCGGCTTTCAGGGCCTCCACGGCCGATCCGATCGATGAGTAGGCGGTCATGATAATGACGGGAATCGCCGGGTTGTAAGCTTTTATCTGCTTCAACGCCTCAATACCGCTCATGGTCGTCATGCGCACATCCATGAGAATAAGATCCACCGGTGTGGAGGTGACGGTGTCGACCGCCGAAGTCCCGTCGTCTGCAGTCTCCACCGTATACCCCCAGCTTCCAATGATGGTTTTGATAGAGATCAGATGACCGGGATCGTCATCCACGATCAGAATTTTAGTCTTCTCTGGAGTTACCATTATCCCCTCTCATCCGTTCCGGTATAACATGGGATCCAAAGTGAAACAGCGGTCCCCTGCCCCGGAATACTGTTGACCTCTATGTGTCCCTCGTGTGCTTCGATAATCTTATAAACGATGCCCAGCCCTAAACCGGTTCCCTTGTTTTTGGTCGTGAAATAGGGGTCGAAAATTTTATCGATATGTTCCTTCGGAATACCCTGCCCGGTGTCGCTGACGACAATTTTTACCATTTCGGCAGCGTCGGAAGTGCACTGGACAGTCAGGTTGCCGCCGTCTTCCATTGCCTGTATGGCGTTAAGATAGACATTGAGAAGGCACTGGGAAAACCTGTCGGGGTCTATGAACGCGGGGCAGATGGCAGATTCGGTGTGATGGTGAATGGTGATATTTCGGGTCGCCACATCCTGCTGAATCAGTTTAAGCGATCGTGATATGAGCAAATCCACCTCTGTGGATTGCCTGTTCAGATCCGAGGGGCGCGCAAATTCCAGCAGTTCGGTAATTGCCCGGTTCAGGCGTTCCACCTCCTGGATCATGATCCCGGCAGCCTCCTGAGCTTCGCTGCCCTCGTCAAACTGATCGGCAAAGAATGTGGCCAGCGCCTTGATGGAACTCAAGGGATTTCGTACCTCGTGGGCGACACCTGCCGCCAACCCGCCCATGGCAGCCAGTTTTTCCTGTCGGCGGACTTCCTCCTGGAGCCGGCGTATTTCACTCAAGTCCCGTAATATCAATACCTGGCCCAAAAACTCTCCGGCATCATTGGTGATACCGGTGGCGCTGACGCTCAGGGGCACGGTTTTGTTCTCTGAAAACGTACATTCAACTTCCCGCTCCGTAATTTTTTTCTGGTCACCGAGGATTTCCTGTACCCCGCATAATCCCTCCGGCAATAATGCGTCCGGGGTCTTGTTTTGTGCAACACTTCGATTCAATTCGGTAATTTTTTCAGCTGCTTCATTGAAAAATGTGATCCGGCCGGATTTGTCCGTGGCAATCAGACCAACGGGAAGATGGCTGACGACCTCGTCGGCAAACGCGCTGGTATCCTGCAGGGACTGCCTGGCGGCACGATAACTGTGCATCCAGAATAAGGAAACGAAACCGCCGAAACCCAAAAGGAGCATCACAATGGATAATATGATGGTGGTTTGGATGTCGCTTCGGATGGCTTCCTCAAACGGGGTGACGTCCAGGCCGACGATGACGAGCAGCTTCTGACGCTTATCAGGTGAGAACCAGTCATTCGATGCCCCACGCATCCCTCGCCCCCGCATCATCATCCGCATATGACCGGACGCCCCGGGACCCGCCAAATCCAAAGGACGAAAATGCCGGTGGACTTCGAACACACGCTGCTGGTCCTGCAGGGTCACCAGTTCCCAATTTTCGTGCTGGTGGGGTCCGAGGTGGGCCACCTTGCGGTTCGGGTCGAAAGACTTGTTGATCTTTGATGGATCGCTGTGGGCGAGTGCCCGTCCGCTTTGATCCATGACCGCCATATATAGAACATCCGGCAGACGAGCGGTCTCTTCCAGCAGCAGCTGAATCTGCTGGCCGCCCCACATCATTCCCATCATGCCCGTTCGGGCGCCGGCTTCCACGGCACGAATCAGGGCGGCGCCCTTGGCGGTCAGCAACTCTGACATGTACCGCTTTTCCCGGTTGGTGTTCTGAAACGCAAGCACCATAACGACAATCAACAGAATGATCGTCGAGCCCAGGATGATCCAAGGCGATAGCTGCATCCCGGTATGAGGCCCACCGGGAGATCTCGTTCTCATTTTTTTCTCCTTAACCCGGACATTGCACCAAAAAACTAATGGCAGTGTGTAAAAAATAAACACATCCTCTCGAGATGTCTCAAATAGTGTGTAATTTTTTTACACATTTTTCCTACATCTCCTCTATTAAAGCCATTTTAGTGCCAATCTTTCACAGTGGATCATATTTATCGCGAGGTCACAGCCATAACCCGTGACATGGTACGATGAAGAATTGAGGAGGGCGAGCCGTGGCATTGGCCTGGTAGGCGCTGTTTGGGGGAGGATACCTTCACTTTCAAGTGGCTTTCTGTAAAACGACGAACTGCAATTGATTCTGCCGAAAGCAAACCTACTATGGGATATACCACATTGTGGTATGTTTATTGAATATGCCACAATATTCATGGAAACGAATGAATCCATCACACCGGTGGTGTGATCAAAATTTCGCTTTCCGGGAAAGTTTATCGCAAATCATAACATCGTTGAACGATTCTATTGACGGGAGGCTGTCATGGAACCTTTAAACATCAGTAATCGCTTAAAAGCAGCGGTAGCGGTGTGCGCCATATTCATCTCATTAACATTCATCGTCTCTTCAACGGCATTCGGTCACGGAGGCAAAACCCACGGCGGGCAGACGTTTACCGCCTTTCAGGCCCTGCAAAAGGCAACCCAGCTCTATGATCGTCTGATCACCTCCGGAAAACTGCCTGAGGACTGGGAAACAAATTTACACGCGATCAAAATCGATGTTCGAAACTCGGCGGAAAAGCGCGAGGTTGTCGTCCAATTTGAAAAGACACAGGGAAGCCCGACCAGTGTTTACTTTTTTTTCGATGAAAAAGGGGAGTATTCAGGATCAAATTTCACGGGGAAATAAAAAGAGGACATGATGTCACATTCGACCAATGAGCAACGGAGCTCTGCCCGAATGACGCTGGGCATGATTCCGGTCCCGGCCAAAGCGTTGACCACGTGCGTCATCGTGACGTTGGCCATCGCCATGTTCGGTGCCTTGGGGCAGATCGTCGTGCACGACATCATCCCGACATTCTTCTCCCCGGAGGCATCCGGCAAATCGCTCCATGATATGGGCAGCCAGCGGGAAGGTATGGGAGAACCGGCGGATCCTCCGTCATCCGAAGGGCGCGGCGATCTCTTCTCGGACCTGACCGTCAAGGCGGACCCACCGGCAGAACCCTTCTACAAGGGCGAGCAGTTCGTCTGGCTCCTCAAGTGGACCCACATCCATCTGTTCGGCATGAACATGATTTTTATATTTCTGGGTGTCATCACCTTCATGCTGGACATCGGGTCCAGATTTCGGACCTGGTTGATCGTTGTGCCTTTCATCGGTGTACTCATCGATATTCTGGCGATGTGGTTGAAGGGATATGTGTCGCCTGTTTTCTTCTGGCTCCATATTCCCGGTGGCGGCGCTTTCGGGCTTGTATTTGTCTATGTATCACTGCGGGCGCTACGGGAAATGTGGTTTACGTCGGTGCCGCCGGAATCCATCTGAACCTCTTTTGAAGGAGAATACATGATACTGAAACTGATACTCATCTTATCCCTGGTTATAGCTCCGTTCAGTGCCTCCGCCGCTTCAACACAAGCGATTCAGCTGACCCCTCAGGAAGGGAAGCATGCATTCCCTTTTTTCGATACACCAACAACGGTATGGAGTTACAATGATCAAGTCCCTGGCCCGACGATCCGCGGAAAAAAAGGCTCAACGATATCCGTCGAAGTTTTCAACCGGCTGAACGAGCCTACCAGCGTCCACTGGCACGGCCTGCGGATCGACAATGCCATGGATGGCGTCCCCGGTGTGACCCAGGATCCCATTCAGCCAGGAGACCGCTTCACCTATCGTCTGAAATTGAATGAGGCCGGCACCTACTGGTACCATCCCCATTTCAATGCCGGCGAACAATTGGAGCGGGGTTTAAAGGGCGTGTTGATTGTTGAGGAACCTGAGCCATTGCCCTGGTCGCAGGATCTGGTCTGGCTGCTGGACGACTGGCGACTGGATGGGGACGGTACGATTTTTCCTCGATTCAATACGCGGCATGACTTGATGCATGACGGCCGCTGGGGGAATGTGGTCACCATCAATGGAAAGCGGAAACCGGAGTATGTTGTATCTCCCGGGCAGCGAATTCGCCTCAGGTTGATCAACGGCGCCAACGCCAGAATTTTTGCACCGGCCCTGGAGGGATTGGCGGCAAACGTGATCGCCGTGGACGGGAAACCGGTTTCGAACATATTTCCCTTCAACGGATTCTACCTGTCGCCAGGCAACCGGATCGACCTGGACATTGTCATCCCCCCGGAGGCCGCCGGAAAGACCTTTCTGGTAAAAGACGCCATCACCCGGGAGCCGTCTGTATTGGCAAGCCTTGCCGTCACCCGGGACTCCCCAACAGAGACTCCCTCGTTCACCCCCCCGACGGCAGAAGATTTTATTCCCGCATCGATATTCAATGATGTCGAGATGACCAAGACATGGGATCTAAATGCCATCCGGGGCGGAAAATATGGAATCGGCTGGTCCATGAATCTGAAGCTCTGGCCGGCGTCGGACAACGCCGATGTAAAAATAGGAAAACGCTACAGAATTACCTTCGTAAACAGCAGCACCAGGCTGCATCCCATGCACATCCACGGCGTATTTTTCAGGGTTCTGGAACGAAACGGCACGCCGGCGGTGGAGCCCTTCACCCGGGATACGGTGCTGGTGGGTCCGAGAGAGACCGTGACCATCGGGTTCGTCCCGGAACACCATGGTATCTGGCTGACCCACTGTCATATCCAATCCCATGCCGAAGCGGGGATGATGTCAACGATTCGAACCGAATAGGTCGGTTGGAAGATCAAGGCATTACCGGGCGAGGCGAAGTTACTGTACCATAGCGGCGTTAACGGCACCGATCATCCGGTCTGGCTGGTAAACAGGACACAGATCCCGCAACCGGACAGTTATACCCATTTTCACTGGATCACATCGACGAGTTCCGACCCTCGTGCGTCCGATGTTCCATTGGCGTGCGATGCTGAAACGGCGGGCGGTCTGGAAGGTGTGGCGGAAGATGTCGTCTGCCCGGGCTGGTTTATGCAGATCTCCGCCGTGGACGCGTTCGCCTTCGAGCATGGGAACGAGATCGTCCCGGTGCGCCCCGGCCGGGACAATGCGACCCACCTGAACCTGCTGACGAACTACGCGGAGGTGCCGGGTATAACGGCCACGCGATAGACCGAATACGGAACGTGCCTGCCAGGCAAAAATATCCATCGTTCTGGAGAGCCCGGCAGAGGATGCTGGCCTTGTCCTCTGCCGGGCTCCGGATCAGATCAACGGTTTGCCGAGTCCCGCAGCCCTCAAGGTCGCTTCATCGGGGCCTCTCCCGGTGCAGCAATCTGCCAGTTTGCCGTTGATGACCACTGCCGGAACTGAACGGACGCCAAGCTTTTTCGCCTGGTGGGCTACTTCCGCGTCATTCATATGCCGTACCGTGACCTCACAGGATGGACAGGCATTTCGCTCTACCATCGCAATGGCCTCCCGGCACACGGGACAATCCGCACTAAACACTTCAATTTTTCGACGTGCACTCATGAATATCACCTCCGTCTCGCATTAACTCTCAAGTGTCTCCTGAATGGTAACTGTTTCCATGTTTTCTCTCCTATAAAACAATAAGACCTGTACCGGAGTACAGGTCAAGGGCAAACAGAATTATTTAGGCTTTATGTCATGTAGGCTTCAAAATGGATATCTCCGACCCACCCTTCGGTTGCAACAAGGAGGTCAATTCCTCTCTCGATCTCCGATTAGCAAAATTGAAAGGAAGTCTATGAATCGCACAGCACATAAAAAAGGACGGTGCATGGTTTGTATAACACCGTCCTTTTACGCTGCCGGAGCTGTCATAAAAAGTTGTGAACAGACTCATTCCTTTTCAATGGGGCCACTTTGACCTTCAGGGTCCTTCTGTGATTCGGTATGTTTTTTAGTTTCCTTTGGTGTTGACCCACAGCACATTTCCATCATCTTTGCCATCATGCCTTCTCTCATGGCAGAAAAATTAATGGCGTTGTTTTGGCCTGAGAAGCACCCGGACTCTTTTTCAAACATCTTTCTAAAGTCTTCCGAGCTACAGCACCCGAATTCAAAACATCCACTTTTAGTTCCGTTATCTTTTTTTTCTTCTTTTTGCATTATACGCCCCTTTAGGTTTTTGTGGTTCATATTCGCTATCAATCAATGATAAACTCGTCTGAGTCGGTTAATGTCCTTTTTTTCTCTTCGTATTCTTCCTTATCGATTTCCCCCGAAGCATACCGCTTGTCTAGTATCTCTATTGCGGGGTCCGAATCCCTGGTTTGACGGTTGTCAATGTCGCAGGGCCCAAAACCGCACATCATAGACCCCCTTCGTCCCCTCATCATGAAAAAGCACAGGACTATCATCACAATCGGGACAATCCACCAGAAAGAAAAATTGCCAAGTTCTGAACCGTACATGTGCATCACCTCCTTTATATTTATATTTAAGATTTCTGCCCGGCGGAAGCAGCGGAATCCTGATGTCGACCAAGATGCAATGGTATCTTGTGTGATAGTTTCTTGATTTTCTTAAGAATTACTACCGAAATAAAAAATGGACAGAATGAAAATCTATTTACACCGTCTGTTTCAGACGAGAAAGGTAAGCCCTCTTCCTCCCAGAGTAGAGTTCCGCCGGTAATATTGTAAACTTTTTGGAATCCAAACCGCTGCATCAGTTTCTGCGCGATTTTGCTTCGCCGGCCTACTTTGCAGTAGACCAGGTACGTTGCCGTTTTATCCATTAGATCCAGTCTCGATTTTAAAAACCTTGATAGGAGATTCACGTTCATTGCCCTTTCAAGATGCAAATCTTTGAATTCCTTGGGCGTGCCGACATCTAAAATGAATAGATCGTCTCTATCCCGGTGTTTTGATATTAGATCCCATGCTTCTTTGGGAAAAATATCCTTTGACAATTGTACGGTTGGTTTTATTGCTGATTCATTCATGGTTATGCCTCCTTTTGAATCCTTTTAGGGCTATTGACGATACGGCGAGGCAAAAGGATACGCGTGCACCCATTTTTTTCGGGCCTATGAACAAAAATAAGGAACGCGCCTATCATGCCCCCTCCCTCTGGCTCCCTCCCGGCAGGGGAGGGAAAAAAATCGTCCTCCCCATTGATGGGGGAGGCTTGCCCTGTTGAATCCCTGCTCCACAGGGGCCGTCAAAGGCGGCATTCAACAGGGTAGAGTGGGGGTGATAGAATGGGTAATTTCCGCATCCTTAGATTTTTTTATAGACCCGCTTTTTTTGATGCTCAGTTTATTGACGACAGGTTGGGGAAGATTTGAAAGGGATAAAAGATTCCTATCTTTGAATCCTACTTGGGCGGTTTTGGCAATATTTGGACTTGCTTGCGATCGCAGGCAAGGGTGTTCTGGTCATTGTGGTAAAAATCACACCCTTCATTAAGTTCAGTTTTTAGTTTTGCCCTGGCCCGGTGTAGCCGAATCTTGACATTATTCAGCGAGATTCCGAGAATCTCAGAAATATCTTTATTGGACATGCCTTCCAGTTCGCTGAGCACAATTACGGTCCTGTAGCCCGGGGGTAGCTTGTCGACGAACTCTATGACACATTCGCTCATTTCCTTACGGATCAATGACTGTGCTTTAAGAGAATCCGGAATTCATGCCATCGCACCGGCTAATATGGTCTGCGTCGCATTAGAAAGCTCATCCTTTAAATCGTCACCCGTTCGATATTTGTCCTTTGTAGCCCAGGTATCCGTCAATTGATGCATCCAAAATCGTGGTCCCGGTGCCGTTTCTTTCCATTCAACAAGCGGATCATAAAACAGATAGATATCCCAGGCGATGTTTCCTACCCAACCCACACTTGTGGCAATGGCTCTGCCGACGGCCTGATTCTGGTCATAATAATGATGGATTCTTTTATCGTTTAAAAATTTTACGGAAGGAAGGGCGGCCTCATAGCAGTCTTTATCGAGTATGGGTATCCATACAATGAATCCGCTAAGTTCTGCATCAGGATATTTTTTAAATACATTATCATGTACCGCACGGGCACCTTGGTCCCGTCACAGAGGGCACGTCGGCGAAAGCAAGGCGAGAAATCGTATCTTGTCTTTCTCGTTGTTAAATTGGTCTTTGAACTGGTCCAGGGATTCGTTCAGGGGAACAAGATCGTTCGATCGATATTCAATTTTCATTCCCGGCATCTTTCGATCATCATAGTTTTAGCCAATCACCTTGAGCGAGGGCTTACCTGTCAACTTATCCACCACCCGGCGGACATCACCCAAACATCATCTGCCCTTAGGATTTTTTGTTGCGCACTGGCAATTGCCCGACTGTTTTTCCAACTGGATTTTTTCCATAATCGTTGATTTGCCATTTTCCCGGTAGTCCAGATGAATGTCATCAACCGTGTAACCGAAACAGTAGCAGATTAAGTCATCCACCATATCCGTCCCTTTCAATCTGCGTTCGTAATAGCGAATGGTTTCAATATTTACATTGGCTTGCCGGGCCAGTTCACCGATGGATAATCTGTCCATTTTTCCCTCCTAAAGACAATAAGACCTGTACCTTGGTACAGGTCAAGGGTAAAATAAATATTTTCTGCTTAGTTTTAGGCGGGCTGGAGCCCCTTACTATCCTACCTTTGCAGGTTGAGCATATCATCCGAGTCGTGTTACACATCGATAAAAGGGGATTTCTTCAGGGATCCCCTGCGCAGCGTTGAATGTGACAATAAAATTAGGATGACCTGACATGTTTCGTATCGGGTAGGTCAGAAAAGAACCGCAATCATTCATTAAAAAGGATCCGGACCGGATGTCTTGGTTGATCCTCTTTCCCATCGTTTTCGCGACCTCGTTGATACTGACCATGGTCGGCCTCGGCGGCGGCCTCATTTTTTCTCCCCTGTTCATCCTGCTTGATTATCCGGTCAGTACCGCGGTTTCGGCCTCGCTGTTCCTGAATGGCATCGCCGCGGCGTCCGCAGCCATCACCTATTTTCGAAAGCGGATGATCGATCTGAAAATCGGCCTTCCCCTGATCGTGTCCTCGTCGCTGCTGGCACCGGTGGGCGCCTTTGCCACATCGCTGGTGGACATCCACACATTTACCATTGTGCTGGCAGCGGTCATCCTTCTGGCTGCCGTGAGGATGTTATTCTCCAAACCGCCCCGGCAGGAAGCACGGGATATCGGAACATTGGGACGGATCATGGGCGGCGGGATCATCGGGATGGTCATCGGCTTTGTCGGCGGGCTGCTCGGGATCGGCGGGGGGGTGTTTATTGTCCCCTTGCTGATTTATATTTTAAAAGTGCCCACAAAAACTGCGGCGGCGACATCGATCTTTATTGTCGTTTTTTCATCCTTCAGCGGATTCGCCGCCCATATGTCACTGGCCAGACCGGACTGGAAATTTATTTTATTGGCAGCGGGTTTTTCCTTTGCCGGCGGTCTGATCGGATCCCGTATCATGGTGGAAAAACTGAAAGGCGGCACCATCCGGAAAATATTCAGCGGCGTCTTACTCCTGTTCGTACTCAAACTTCTCCAAAAGACCTTTATGGGCGGATTCAATTAGAAACAGCGGCTTGGCAGAACAACGGCGGTGTGATAGATTTTTCATCATATCCACCGCAGCGTGCACGGATGACATAAAGGCTTCCCCATGCTCATCAACAATCTTTTCAAACACTGGACATACCAGATCTTCGCCCCTGGAGCGATCCTGCGGGAAAAATACGAGGCCTTCAAATCTCTGCTCAGCCATGACAAAAACGCCCATGAAGTGATGGCTGAGCTGGAAGACATATATTACAACCAGATCCCTGTCGATTTCACGGTGATCCAGAAAAAGTACACAGCACTGTCCCGGCATGCATCCGATATTGTCCGGGACCTCTCCCGCATCTGCCCGACCCGATATATGGATCTTGGAGACTACTATAAGAAATTCGACGCGTATATCCGGTATATGCTCGAACCGGAGACTCCCCCGTGTTCCCCGCCATTTACAATGCCACTCACGAAATTATCCACGGACGGAAAGGGCCTGGCCGGCGGCAAGGCGTTTAACCTGAGCCGAATCGGCAATGAATTGAACCTTCCGGTGCCGAAAGGGTTCGTGATTACCGCCGGCGCGTTCTGCACTGTTATCGAAACCAACCATCTTCGGGGAGAAATCGACGCCGAGCTGCAGCGCATCGATCCAAGATCGACTGCATCGCTGGAAGCCGCATCCGATTCTTTAACCGGAAAGATTCGGGCTGCTGTCATCCCTCCGGACATCGCAACGGCGATATATGAATCCTTTGATGCCCTCTGGCCCGGAGGCCATGGCACAACAGATATCTCACTTGCCGTCCGCAGCAGCGCCGTCAGTGAAGATTCTACTTCGTCATTCGCCGGTCAATATCTCTCGGTACTCAATACGGATCGATCCCGTCTGCTGGATGCGTACAAAGAAGTACTGGCAAGCAAGTACTCGCCGGAAGCGATCTATTACCGGATCCATGTCGGTCTGAGTGATGTTGAAACATCCATGGCGGTACTGGTGTTGGAAATGATCGATGCCCGGGCCAGCGGCGTCATGTATACCCGGGATCCGGAAAATCCGGAATCTGAACAGATGCACGTTCATGCGATTCCGGGCCTCGGTGAATCACTGGTTTCCGGACAGGCAGCGCCGGATGTCGTTACGGTCTCGACAACTGAGCCGTTCGCGGTGATTTCCAAAAAGCGAGGGTCTCGTTCAATGCGGCCGGGCCAAGACCATCGGGACCGAAGTACCCGCACTCCGGTCGATGATATGGACATCGACACCCTTGACGATGCATCCTCCCTGACCCTTGCCGAATGGGGAGCAACGCTTGAAGCCTTTTTTGGGGGGCCCCAGGACATCGAGTGGTGTCAGGACCGGCGGGACCGGCTGTTCGTGCTCCAGTCCCGCCCCCTGAAGACTCGGGAAACCTTCGCGGACACACGGCCGCCCGAGTGCGATTTCAACGATGCCGTGACGACCTTGCTGCTTGCCGGAGGAGACACCGCATCCGCCGGGATCGGCGCCGGCCCTGTTTATAAGGTTGAAGAGGACGCCGATCTTGAAGAGGTTCCGGAAGGTGCCGTTCTGGTGGCCCGGCACGCGTCGCCGCGCTATGTCCGGATCATGAACCGGCTCAATGCGGTCATTACCGACACCGGAAGCACCGCGGGCCATTTCTCATCCGTGGCCAGGGAGTTTGATATACCGGCTTTGGTCAATACGGGAACGGCCTTCTCAGACCTGGAACAACATATGATCGTCACCGTCCACGCGACGGGAAAAAAAGTGTATGAGGGCTTGGTCGAAGAGATGCTGTCCAGCCCCTGCGCCCGACGGAATCTGTTGATCGACAGCCCGTTTATGCGAAGGCTGGACTATGTCATGGGATTTATTTCACCCCTGCGACTCACCGACCCCGGATCGAATATCTTCAAGCCGGAAGGCTGCCGCTCCCTCCACGACATTATCCGATTCGCCCATGAAAAGGCGGTGGAAGAAATGTTTACCATCGGAAATCGCCGGGGAAGAAAGATCGGCGGATCGAAAAAGCTGCAATCCGGAACACCGATGCTTTTTTATGTCATCGACGTGGGAAGAGGGCTGAAAAAAGAATCCAAGGGGCTGAAGAGCATTTCCGCCACTGATATTACCAGTACCCCCATGATTGCCCTTTTGAAAGGTTTGAATCATCCGGGCATCCAATGGGGTCATTTCACCCACTTTGATTGGGCCGAGTACGATAAAATCGTTATGAGCGGCGGAATCATCAGTGCAGATGCGGCGATGTTCGCCAGCCATGCCGTCGTTTCAAACGATTATGCCAATGTGAATCTTCGGTTCGGCTATCATTTTGTCATCGTCGACACGGTCTGCGGCAACCGGGCGGAAGACAACTATGTCCTGTTCCGATTTTCCGGCGGTGGTGCGGACTTTGACAAACGGATGCTCCGGGCCAATTTTTTAAGCCGGATTCTGCTCCGGCTCGAATTTCAGGTCGACCAAAAGAGCGATCTGGTGGATGCCCAGTTAAGGGCTGCCGACAGAAAGACAACGGAGAATAAACTCGACATGCTCGGCCGGCTCCTCGGAGCCACACGGTTGATGGACATGTACCTCCACGATGAGTCGATGGTCGACAGGTACGCGGAAGAATTCATGAACGGCAGATATCATTTTGCCACCGAGGATCTGGATGCCTGACACGGAAACCATATGGCACCGGGCAAAGCAAACCGGACGGAGAGCATGGCGTAGAGTCTGCACCCTATGGAACAATTCCGATGCATGCGAGGAGAGCGGATACCGGGTAACGTGGATAACAGAACATATCGCCGTCGGCTATGCCCCCATGTCCTATGCCGACCTTGACGACATCCGGGGACAGGGCATCGACGCCATCATCAATCTTTGCGGTGAATTCTGTGATCTTCATGAGATTGAGGAGAAATCCGGATTTGAGGTATTCTACCTTCCGATCCCGGATGAATGCGCTCCGGACATGGAAGAAATGGAAGTCGCCCTGACCTGGCTGGATGAAGGGATCGCACTCGGGAAAAAAGTCCTGGTCCACTGCCGGCACGGTATCGGGCGAACCGGGACATTTGTCACCTCCTACCTCTTAAGAAGCGGGCTGGACATGAAAGAGGCCGCCAGGAAACTAAAGGGCACCGGTGCCCAGCCGACCAATTACTGCCAGTGGCAATTATTGAAAAAATACGCGAAAAAAAATCGAATTGAAAATTCAGGGGCCCGACCCGGGGCGTCATAACCCGACGCGTTCTGCGGATCACTTCCGGGTATGCTCTCTGACAGATTGGATGCGGTCCGAAAACAGCTTGGCACACGTGGGGCAATAATGGTGGGCCGCCTTTGTGTGGGGATGGTCTGTTGTACGATGCTCGATATGGGCTAAAAACTTCGGAGTGGCATAGAGCTTTCCGCAACCTTCGCAGCGTTCCAATGGATGCCGTCCGATAATATCGTCCCGAATCGAAATGGTCCGGACGTTTTCCTTGTCTGCGATGTGAATGACCTGGGTCGGACAGATGTTGGCGCAGGTGCCGCAGCCGATGCATTTTCCTTCGATGGGAACGACGTAGCTCAAGCCGTCGCGCTTCTCCATCCGAAGGGCTCCCGGTCCAACGATTTCCTTGCATACCCGGATGCACAGACGACAGCGGACACACCCGTCCGGTGGGGGGCCCGGGTCGATGCCATGGACCCTGGCCAGTTCGATAATGCGTTCGGACTGGGGTGCCATGGTCAACAGATTGCGGAAGGCCTTGCTGTGGGCTCTGGCCACGATTTCCCCACTTGCGCGCACGGCAAGTCCGTCTTTGGCTTTCAGGACACAGGACAGCATCACCGTCGGCTGTCCTGAGGCGCGCCCCGCCACCTCGACAGCGCACAACCGGCAGGACCCCGACGGTTTCAATGCCGGATGAAAACAGAGCGTGGGTATGGCGACATCGTTCGCCCGGGCCACTTCAAGGACCGTCATCCCTTCTTCTGCTTCGTATACCGCTCCATCGATGGTAATTTTGATCATTCGGTCCTCTGCACTGCTTCGCTGGTATTAGGTATTTGTTTCGGGTGTCAGGTTTCGGGTGTCAGGTTTCAGTGTTCAGTCAAAAGTTCTGTGTTTCGTGTTTTGTGTTTCGTGTTTTGTTTGAGATTTGATATTTGGTTTTTGGGATTTAATCGGTAGAGGCATCGTGTAAGTCCGATATATACTCCTTCAACTCCCGCAGTTCCAGGTTCAGTGCCTGAAGCAGGTAGTTCACCAAGTCTTCGATGGCCAGCATGCCCACCAGGGGGATACCGTCGAACACCGGCAAATGTCGAATACGGGCCTTGAGCATGGTGATGACCGCCGGTGTGATTTCGTCTGTGACATCGGCGGAAATCAACCGGTTGGTCATGGCATCTTTCACCGGTTGGTTCATAAAATCTCCCGACCGATCTTTCAGGTAAGCCCGCATCACATCCCGCTCGGCAAAAATGCCGACGGGGCGATCACCCTCCATAACAATCAAGGCCCCGGTCTGCTTGGTGGTCATTTTTTCCACGGCGCTTTCGATGGTCCGGTCGGCATGAATCGTATGTACCGGACGGGCCTTCTGAGCCAGGAGTTCTCGGATTTCCATATGATTACAGTTCCCTCAAGCAGTCCTGGGGAAATCGATGGGTCCCCTTGCCTTCCAGACTGACTTCCACCAGGGCATCCGGATCGTTGATCGTACTGTCCGGATCCGTGATGATGCCGTGTACACCGATAAACGCATCCATGTAATTTTCCCAGCTTTCATCATCGGATTTCCGAAAGACTTCAACCCGTTGGCCTCTTCGAAACACCATGGGGGTTCTCCTTTATTTGGATTTGGTTGCCGGAGTGGTTTCCGAGCTGAAGCGCGCCGTCGATTTTCGGGCACATGTTTCGCAAAGGTTACGCTGGCCGGCACCCCCGGCAACGGTGCTGGTGCGCTCCCGGATGAAATTCAGGTAGCGGACCGGTCCCAGCACCGCTCCGCAGCCATCGCACAGCACCAATTGCTGCCGGTTCAATACGGTCCCGCAAAGGGATAGCACCCGTTTACCCTCCTGATCCTCCATGTGCATGGCGCCGGTGGGGCAATTTTGCGCACAGGCACCGCAGAGGATGCACAGTTCCTGGGTCCTTCGGAAATCGGTCTCCACCGGGTGATCGAAATCGAAATAGCCCATTTGAAGGGCATCCACGCCCATCTTGTCCCGGCAGATCTCCACACACTTCCCACACCGCAGGCAAATGTCGCATCGCAGACAGCGGCGGGCTTCCTCCCGGACCTGATTTTCTTCGTATCCCAGTTCGACCTGCTGAAACGTGGTGCGGCGCCGGTCGATATTGAGCAGCGGCATTTCCGGGCGGCGAATGGTCATCTTCGTGCTGGCCGGAACCTCCAGGTAATCGACCCGGCTCCGGCGGACCGGCACCGGCGGCATCTCCGGCTGGGGAATGCCCGATAAATACCGGTCGATAGCCTGGGCCGCCCGCTTCCCGCCGCCGATGGCCTCGATGACGGTGGCCGGTCCGGTTACCGCATCTCCGGCGGCAAACACCCCTTCGACGGAGGTTTCCATGGTTGCCATATTGACATTAATGGTGTTGCGGCGGGTCCAAT
Source organism: Olavius algarvensis associated proteobacterium Delta 3 (assembly GCA_903231505.1). Taxonomy (GTDB): domain Bacteria; phylum Desulfobacterota; class Desulfobacteria; order Desulfobacterales; family CAFBRK01; genus CAFBRK01. Next base: position 190,551 of record CAFBRK010000216.1, read on the forward strand.
CCAACTCCGGGACCGAGACCATGCAGTCGTTGTCGACCCTCTGGCCGATCGCACAAATAATGACATCGGCCTCTATGAGGTATTCGCTACCTTCGATCGGTTTCGGGAACATACGATTTTTGCCTTCGATGGGGATCAGTTTGGCTCGCAGGCATTCCAGCCCCTTCAGACAGTCATTGTCGATGACGACTTCCTTGGGCACGGTCAGAAATGAAAATTGAACCCCTTCCTCTTCGGCCTGTTCGACCTCCTCATGGTCGGCCGGCATCTCGGTTCGCGCCCGGCGGTAGGCAATGGTCACATCCTTGCTTCCCAATCGCAAGCTGGTGCGGGCCGCATCGATGGCCACGTTGCCGCCGCCGATCACAACCACCCGTTCACCCGGGACGTCGCGATGGCCAAGGGCTACATCTCTCAGGAAATCGACCGCTTCGATCACCTGTGGGCAGTCATTCTCTCCGGGAATCCCGAGGGTAAACGACTTGTGGGCACCGATGGCGAAAAAGAACGCTTCGAAACCCTCCTTCTGTAGATCGGACATGGAGAGATGCTCACCGAAGCGCGTGTTGAAGTGAAAGTCCACGCCCAGTTCCCGAAGCATTGCCGCTTCCCGGTCGATGACCTCCCGGGGCAACCGATATCGGGGGATGCCGAGCAGCAGCATGCCGCCGGCCGATGGCTGACTTTCCAGAACCCGCACCCGGTATCCCTTGAGTGCCAAGTAGTAGGCGCAGCTCATGCCGCCGGGACCGGCACCCACCACACACACCTTCTTGCCGTTGTCGGGAGCCTGTTCGGGATTGACATAGCTCCCTTCGGACATGGCGCGTTCGGCCGCAAACCCTTTTAAGAACTTGATTGAAATCGGTGTGTCGATCCGTTTGCGCACACACATGAATTCACAGGGCCGGGTACAGACCAGTCCGCAAACCCATGGAAAGGGGCAATCCCGCCGGATGACATCGATGGCGTCGGCATCCCTTCCCATGCCGATGAGGGTCACATAGGTCGGGATATCCAGGCCTGCCGGGCAGGTCATCTGGCAGGGTGCCGGTGCCAGACGGACACAGTCCCCGGTAGAGCAATTATGGGTCCGGATGTGGCTCTCAAAGATTTCCCGGTGATCGGCCAGAGCAGATTCGATCAGACCGGCCACCACCTTGGCGCCCTCCTGATCCTCTTCGAAGGAAAGCTCGCCGACCAGGGATTCAACGGCCGGAAGATGCTCGTCTCCGGCCCTTCCCCAGGCGATGTCATTGAGAAGATCGATGATTTCTTCAACAATACGGCGATGGCGGGGCAACGACACCCGATTGGACGCGACAATTTCTGTCACATTCAGGATGGTGTGGTGCACCGGGCATACAGTTTCAGCCATGGGTTTCCTTTCGGCCCATATCAGGGGCCGATGTCAACACTCCGTTCAGATTCGAAGCGTCTGAACCTGATTGTTGCTTGAGGCGGGTGCAGTGACCCGCCCTACGAGATATATCATGTAGGGCCGGGCACCGTACCGGCCTGATGTTTACATGGAATGAAAAACTTAAATAAGACGCCGATATATTCCAGCAGTCTTCGTTGTCTCACGCAAAACTGCTCTGATCCAGTGCGGCGACCGCCTCGGCGTGCCGCACCTTCCGGATTTGTGTCGCTTCCTCCACTCTTCCGAAACTAAGGCAGTGGGTTGTGCAAACGGTAACGCAGGCCGGCTGCAATCCTTCATCCACACGGTCCATGCAGTAATCGCACTTGACCGCTTTTCCGGTTTCCGGATTCCATTGGGGTGCCCCCCAGGGACACGCCGTGATGCACGCTTTACACCCGACGCACAGATCCGAGGCGATAAACACAATACCGTCCTTGGCCCGTTTTTGCATGGCCCCGGTGGGACAGGCCGCGACGCACCAAGGATCTTCGCAATGGAAACAGGGCATGAAGATATATGCCGCCCGGGGCAGGCCGCCGATCATTTTTGGGCCGACCGTGATAATTTGGCTGATCCGGGGCCCCACCGGCAGATTTTTATTGCTTTTGCACTGTACGGCGCATGTGTGGCAGCCGATACACTTTTTCGTATCCTGAAACAGGTAGTAGTCGCTCATCGAATTCCTCCCAATGGGAAATAAATATCATCTCCAGCTAACTGGAGATGAGGGTCCAAGGATTCAAGGGTTCAAGTGTTTTCCACTCAACCCTTAATTTGATTTTTTCCATATTTCACTCGGCCCCTTGAATCCTCGAACCCTAATTGATGCTAACCACGCAAGGTAGATGGATCATGTTAATTACTCAACATAATCAATTCAGCAAAGACGATACATTATACCGGTGTCACTGTCACAAAGGTTTCGTGCAGGGCCGGACTGCCGCCGACGGTATCCGATACGTTCTCCTGCAGAAAACTGTCGGAGACTCCCCGGTTGTAGGAACGGGAAGCCCGTTTGGCTTGGTGACCGAAACCGTGGAGCATGAATACGGTTTCCGGATGGATCAGGTCGGTGACATGCGCCTTTAGCTGCCCGCTGCCGCGGGTTGAAGCGACTTCCACCAGATCCTTGTCCTGGATGCCCAGTTCCGAGGCTTTCGCAGAGTTGATCCACAGGGTGTTCTCCGGAACGATTTCATTCAGGTACGGGTTGTTCTGGGTCGATACATGAGTGTGCAGGGCGACCCTTCCGGTAACGAGCCGGAACTCGTTTCCGGAAGGCCGTTGGACCGGCCCGTAAGCCGGAAATGATTCGAACCCGGCATCCTCCAGCAGCGATGACGTGAATTCAATTTTTCCCGATGGTGTCTTCAACTTGAGCCCGTCCCCCCGATCCCAGAAGATCTTCTCCTTCCCGTAGGCCACAAAGCCCTTGGCATCAAAATCGTCTAGACCAAAGCCGGTGCCCTCCAATTGCCACTGAAGCAGCTCCTCCATGGATTCGTAGGGGAAGTAATCGCCGATCCCGATCCGCTCTCCGATCTGCTTCAGAATCATGGCACCATCGCGGGTGTCGTATCGCGGCTCCACGGCCTTTCGTCTGAGAAACATCTGAGGTTTCAATCCATTGGCCTGCTGAAAACAGTCGGTGCGCTCCAGGTAGCACGACTCCGGCAGCACCACATCCGAGTACGAGGCGATGTCGCTGTGGTTGATGTCGATGGTGACGATCAGGTCCAACTGTTCCAGCGCTTTCTTCGTCAGGCTTGCGTCGGGGATGGATCCCAGGGGTTCAAACCGGAAGGCGATGAGCGCTTTGATCGGGTATGGATCCTCGTTCAATATGGCGTTGGGCAGTATCTGGGGAACACCGTGATTCGGGTCCGGCAGCGGAAAATCCGGGGTCCCCGCCTTGTCGAATCGGGGCACGCCGATCTTGGGAAAGTCCTGCTCGGTCAACTTGCGAGCCGGCTTTCCACCCACCTCGCCCGGGCCTTTTTTGAAAAAGAGACCGCCCTTGACTTCAATGCTGCCCATCAGGGCATTGAGCATCAATATGGCACGCCGTTGGAAAATCTCGTTGGCGTAATGGGCTCCCCGGTAACCGTAATGGAACACCACAGATGGTTTGTCCTGGCTCGTCTCACGGGCCAGTTTGACGATTTCCTCGGCGGGAATACCGGTTTCGTCCTCGGCCCACTCGGGTGTGTAGGCCTGGACAAAATCCTGCAACGCATCGAGGCCGTGAACCCATTTGTCGACATAGGCCTCGTCGTAGAGGCGTTCCTTGAGGATGGTATGGATCAGGGCGTAATTCAGGGCAAGGTCCGTCCCGGGCCGGATCATCCAGTAGCGGTGGGCTTTTGTTGCGGTGACAGTCACCCGGGGATCGATATAGGTCAGTTTTGCCCCGTTTTCCAGGGCATGTGTCAGATTGTTTACTTCCTTTACGGAAATCGCTTCGAAGATGTTTCTGCCGTAAAGAACAATGTGCTTGGTATTTTTATAATCAATCCCCACCTGGCCGTCTGTTAGCCCGAAGAGGCTCCTGCAGGCGGTATTTACCGAGCCTTTACATAGGGCGTCATGGGTGAAATGGTTCGGGGATCCAATGGCCTTCAGAAAAGTTTTGCTGACATGGGTGGCCAGTTGCGTCCGTTCACCCAAGACCACGCTCTGTCCACCGTGGGTGTCGATGATCCCCCGAAGCTTTTCGCCGATGTAATCCAGGGCCTCATCCCAACTGACCTTCCGCCATTTTCCACTTCCCCGCTCACCGTCCCGGATCATTGGGTACTGCAGGCGCTCGTTGTCGTAGAGCATGTTGATGCCGGCGGCACCCCGGGGGCACAGGCTGCCTTCCATTCCCGCGACGTGGGGGTTGCCCTCGATCCATTTTACCTGCCCGCTCTCGGTCAATACCCGGATCGGGCAGCGAATGGAACACATAAAACAAAGACTGTAAATTTCTTTTCCCATGTAACTCCTCCCATCACGCATCGATTTAAGAACTATGTAAGATGGTTCTGAACTATCACCGTTATACCTGCGAAGAATGCGTTCAAACGCCCATAATTAAAATGATCGCTACAATGAACAGCAATATTTATACCAGTCCAAAGTCATGGAAAAACTTACCATGTAGAATCTTTTCAACATGTGTTTCGAGTTGAAATAGTTGATATTTTTTTGAGCCCAAATCGACAGTGCCACCCCATGGCGGTGCCTGGTACCAATGTTGGCAACTTAAAAATGCAATATTTTTATGGCACTCTTCTATGCTCTTCATTTTATACAAAATTTCTCCAAATTACGGAGATCCGCGCTGTCGAGGGCCGGTGATGATCGGTTTTCCCGATTGCGGGAGGACCATGAAAATCGAGGCAGGTAGCTCTGGAGACCTTATCTATCCATTCGTAATTACTCAATAATTATTAAAAAATTCCGGCTTAGAGGCGCCATGGTCGGCGATGGCATATAGCTTGCTATACTTCACAAACAATACGCCCAGCTGTGCCATATCCGGGGAGGTAACCCGGACGCCGGCACGGCGGAGCCTCCCGGGCAACGGAACGCCTTCAAAAAGCTGAGCACCCATTGAACTCAAATATCCAAAAGCTGCTGTGACGGACATCCAACCAAATTCGGAAAAATCGACATCCCTGGCTTGGGAAATCGGCAAGGCGATACTGATCGGCGTCGGTGGAAGTCTTCTCTTGATTCTGTTTCTATCGACAATTCTCCACGTATCATCAGTGAGAGCATACATTCCATGGATCATCGCCTTCAATGGGGCGATGTCCGGATACTCTCTGGTCGACAAAACACGGGACACCGTGCGCCGCAAAAAACTGACCTCAGCCATGATCGGCGCCGCAATCGCGGGCATCACCATCCTGATGATGGTTGTGATGTCGACCTTATATATCGGCGAAAATTTGCTGACCCTAAATGATGTTATCTTTTTCCTGCTCGGCGGTGTCATCGGAAGCGAACTCGGGACACTGCTCGGCGTGAAGTATTTCAAGCTTTAGATCGGGCGATTAAATCCCCATAAAAAAGGAGGAAAGAATGAAGAAAAAGGTGTTTTTGTTCAGGGCGATCTTGCTCGGATGCCTGCTAATCGCGACTCTGCCTGGGAGCGCGCTTGCAGCCGCCAAGATCTCAGCACCTGAATACAAGGCCGGGGACACGGTGACCATCGAGGGATCGATTGCACCGGGACAGGATCTGTACATTGCTGTGGCCCAGCAGGATATGTTTGCCCCGCAGGATACGGACGGCGTCCATGAAATCAAACGGTTCAAAAAAGATGCCAAGAAAGCAAACTTTAACCTGGATACCAAAATCCCTCCGCTGTACTACCTGATCACCACCAATCCGGAGGCATTCGGTAAAGAGGGGAAGAAAAAATTTGGAGGTCCGTCGGTCCTTCTGGGGAAGGGTAACGGAATCTACTCCACGACGATGTTTTATCTGAAAAAGAAATTTGCCGACGTCGATTCCGATGTCAAACCGATGCTGGGCCCCATTGCGTCCGAAGACCAGTGGAACTTTCTCCGATACGCCAACACGTCTGCGTTCGGGATCAACACCATTGTCAAAGAAGGCAATAAGGTGGGAAAGGTCGTGATTTTTTCCCGTACGGTGATCACCGACTACGACACCAGCAACAACTACTGGGACAAGGGGACCAGTATCAATCTGGACAAAAAGACCGGAAAATTTATCGCGTCTTTAAAGACTTACCGCCATACGGCGCCGGATACAAAATTCGACGTGTACATCAATGGCGCAAAATCCGGAGACTACACCGTCTCTGCCAACGGGTTCTGGCTGGCCAGGGCATACCGTTACATGCATCCGATCTGGATCATCATCGGTGCGATTCTCGTGGGGACCTATTTCTCCATGATCGGCGCGGCCGGCGGGATGCTCATGGCGGCATTCCAGGTCCTGATTGTCCAAACGGCCGGGCCGGTGGGCATCAATGCGGCCAACGTGCTGAAACCGTCCAACATGGCCCTGACCCTGTTCTCTCCCCTGGGCTCTTTCTACCGGTACGCGGTCGTGGAAAGACGGGTGGCCTGGCCGGTGGGGCTTTCCTTCGGCGTCGGTATTTTCATTGGTTCGATATGGCTGGGCAAATATGTCTCGGCCTACCTGCCGATGAAAGCCTACAAGGAATGGCTGGCCATCCTGGTGGTCATCATGGGTATCCAGACCCTGAGGGAATTGAGACCCAAAGCCATGGAGAAGCGGAAAAACATCAAGGCGATGATGAAAAAATTCAATGATGCCGTCGCCAAGGCAAAATCCGAAGGCACCTCCGTGGAAATGGGACGGATCGAACCGGTCAAGACCGGGCTTACCGATTACCGCTTCAAATTCTGGGGCGAAGAGTTCAAGATCAACCCCCTGCTGTTCGGTATCCTGGGCCTCGGCATCGGCGTGGTGTCACGATCGTTCGGCATCGGCGGCGGGTTCCTGCTGGTACCGGCCATGACCACCCTTGGTGCGCTTCCCATGTACGTCGCGGTACCGATTTCGCTGATCGGGACCAGTTTTTCCAGTGTCGGCGCCTTTATCGGGTACCTGATGATCGGTTACCTTCCGGACATGTGGCTGATGATCTCGATCATCATCGGCGGTTTTGTCGGCGGCATGCTCGGCAGCCGGGCCCAGAAGCTGTTCAGCGAGAAAACGCTGAAAATCGTGCTGGCTATCACGCTGTTCTTTTTGTTCTTCCGGTTCTTCAAAATCGAGATCTGGATCTAACCCTTGCCCAATGGGGGGAGAGGCGCCCGGGCGCCTTTCCCCCCGTTCACGGAATTGATTGACCATGGACGAACTACTCGACATCGTATGGTTTAAGATCCTTGCCGGGGTGCAGTATGGAAAAGAGTTGCTCGACATCCTTTTCAGCCCCCTCAATCTCCTGGGGCCGGCCATGGCCATCCTGCTGATCGCGGCGGTGACGGTGGTGTGCACCAGGTTCCTGACAAAAAACATAAAAACCAGACGGTACCGAGAGCTCCAAAAGGAGTTCCTGCACTGGTATAACCTGCGCCAGGAGGCACTTAACTGTGAAGATCCGGACAAAGGAAAACTGCTCGCGAAAAATATCGATCAGGGAAAGCTGAACCGCGTGTATTACGATTATTTTTTTGAAGGGCTGATGCTCAGCTTCCTGACGAAATATATCCCCATTCTGACCGTCCTGGCCTATGTCAATGAAGCCTACCGCCGGGAAAACCTGATGGCCCTTTTCGGACGGGACTATATTTTCAGGTACGGTGGGAACAACGGCGATCCAGTGCTGGTCGGGTCGGTATTCTGGTTTGTTCTGTCCATCCTGATCGTTTACCTGGCATGGTCCGGCCTTTCTAAAATGATCCGTCGGTACTTACCAAACCAGAAGCCACCTGTCGCGTCTCTCCCATCGGCACCGGCATAAACAATCCTAACAAATTTGATAAATTAATTAACATCCGTATAATAAGCTTCTCTTCCGGACAAATTGAGGGAAACATAATTTTACGCCCGGCATGGCGTTTCAAGGAGGATGTACGGGTATGCGATCATATGTGGCCCGAATTGCCATATTCATCGGTCCGCTGATCTGGATCATGGCCAGACCCGGCGCAGCCCTGGCCACCCAGACCCATGGCGGCGCCGAGGGTCTTATCGCCCATCAGCTCGCCCATCTGTTTTACCTGGTGTCCATGGGCGTATTCATTTACTGGCTCCGCAAACGCCGCTTGGTGGCGGAATCCGGCTGGCGAATGATCCAATTTGCGGCAGCCTTCCTGATCATCTGGAACTTCGACACGTTCTTCGTCCACCTGCTTGACGAAACTCCTGGGATTATCCGCACCTATCGCCTGAGCCCTTGGACCATCCGAATAGAAACCGAACCGGGTTTCGAGGCGTTGGCCAGTATTTACTACCTCGCCAAGCTGGATCATCTTTTCTGCGTGCCGGCCTTGTGGTTGCTGTACATAGGGCTCAAACGGTTGAGCAGTGGGAACCTGAAGGCTGGGGGGGACGTACCATGACGGTTTCCTTTGCACCCATTTGGGCGGTGGACGTTATCGGCTCGATCCTGATGATCGTGCTATCCATCCTCTGTTTCCGTCTGGCCCGTCAGTTGAAGCGACGGGAAGCCGATAATATCATGTGGACCTATCTGGTCTGGATCTGCTCCGCATTGACGATTTTTGCTGTGTCTCGATCCGCCGGCCACATCCTCAAACAGATTCTCCTGCTGACCGGATCGCCTCACCTATGGGCTTCCATCAGCCCGTTCAGCGGTGCCGTGAACACCTTCACCTTTATCCTGGTTGGCGGGTTGACGCTGTTTTTCGAGCGGACCTGGGACATCAACCAGGAAGTCATCCAGGATCGCCGGAGCCTCCAGAACGCCCACAGCGAACTGCTCTACCTGAACGAAAACCTGGAGCGGCTTGTGACCGAACGAACCGAAGAACTGGCGTTGTCGGAGCAAAAATACCGGGGTATTTTCGAAGCGTCCAGAGACATGATCCTGGTCACTGCGCCGAACGGCCGGGTTGTCGAAATGAATCCGGCCGGATACCAGATGCTCGGTTTTCAATCGTTGAAGAACGAAAACGGAGAGGCCAATTCCCGGGATTTTTTCTCCAGCCCGAAGGATTGCGAAGGGATACTTTCGAGCATCAATGCCAAAGGTTTTGTTTCGAATATCGAAATGGATTTGAAACATACCGACGAGAGGCGCATCCGTTCGCTGATTAGCGGCAGTCTGGACCAGGGGGCTGCAGAGCGGGACAGTACCATCCATTTTCTGGTAAAAGACATCGAAGAGCGTCGCCGGATCGAGGAGCAGATCGCCCAGGCCGACAAACTGGCCTCCATCGGCCAGCTGTCCGCCGGGATCGCCCATGAGATCAACAACCCATTAGGCGTCATGCTCGGATACACCCAACTCCTGATTCGTCAAACCAAGGAGGGTTCAGAGACCTTCCAAGATCTAAAGACCATAGAAAAACATGTCCGTAATTGTAAAACGATCGTGGAGGATTTGCTCCATTTCGCGCGGACGTCACCACCCAAGGAAACAACCATCCGCATCGACGCCGCCATGGACGATGTGTTGAACTTCGTCCGGCAACATGCGGAGATGGAGCGCATGCAAATCATCCGTGAATACGACCCGAGCGTACTTGAAATGAGGTTGGACGAGAAGAAAATGAAACAGGTCTTTATGAACCTGATCATGAATGCCCGCCACGCCATTGGCGAAACAGGAATATTAACCATCAACACCGCCTACAACCCGGAGGGAAAATCGGTTGAAATCCGGATTTCCGACAATGGCCACGGCATCGACAAACAAAATCTGTCGCGCATCTTTGACCCCTTTTTCACGACAAAACCCACGGGTGAAGGGACCGGTCTTGGTCTGTCCGTCAGTTATGGGATTGTCAAAAACCATGGTGGAGACATCCGCGTTGAAAGCATCCCCGGTGAAGGTTCGACATTCGCAATAATTTTACCGGTGGTCCCCCCGAACATTTCAGATGAAAGCAAAATTGATGGCAAAATCGCTGCTGATCGTTGACGACGAAAAAGATCTGCTTCATCTGCTGAAGCGAAGTTTGGCTCCTGATCTGGGATGCCGCATTGAAACTGCGTCTTCCGGCAAAGAAGCTCTGGACACGATCGCCGCCGATAATTTTGATCTTGTGCTGGCGGATATCAAGATGCCCCGGATGGATGGACTCGAGCTGCTGGATATCATCAAGAAACGATATCCTGACCTGACGGTGGTGATGATGACCGCATTCGGTCAGATCGACACGGCGGTGGAAGCCATGAAATACGGCGCCTACGATTTCATCACCAAGCCCTTTGATCATGAGGCACTTGTGGTTCGTCTGGAAAAAGCGCTGGAGCGCAGCAGTCTGCTGAAGGAGAACCTCCGTCTGAAAATGGAGTGCCGGGGGGACTCTGTGTTCCAGAAAATTATCGGGAAAACACCCATCATGCAACGGCTTTTTGAAACCATAAAAATGGTCGCCAATACCGACCTGACGGTTCTCATCACCGGCGAATCCGGAACCGGGAAAGATCTGACCGGAAGGGCCATCCACGCGTTGAGCCCTCGACGTCACGGACCGTATGTGTCGGTGAATTGTCCCACCGTCCCTGAACAGATTTTGGAAAGCGAGTTGTTCGGGTACCGGAAGGGGGCGTTCACCCACGCCACCCAAAACAAGGTGGGTCTGTTTCAGGAAGCCGATGGGGGTACGATATTCTTAGACGAAATCGGCGATATCAGTCCGACGATTCAGACCAAGCTACTGAGGGTCCTCCAGGAAAAAGAGATCAAACCTTTGGGAAGTCCAAAATCCGTCGGGATCGATGTGCGCATCATTGCCTCCACCAACCAGAATCTAACCGCCAAGATAAGGGAAAAAACCTTTAGAGAGGACTTCTTTTACCGTCTCAATGTGCTTCCAGTCCGGATGCCGCCCCTTCGTGAGCGGGCTGAAGATATTCCGCTGATCGCCAGCCACCTTCTGGAGAAACACTGCGCCCAGTTGAACAAACCGATGAAACGGTTTTCAAAGGATCTCATGGACGCGTTCCTGGTCCGACACTGGGAAGGAAACGTGCGGGAGATGGAAAACATCATCATTCAGGGCATCATGTTCTCAGGTGACGATGAGATTCATCCTCGCGATGTGGGGATCCAGACGACGGATGGTGCCTCGGGATCCACTCCGGATGAGCCTCTGTTGAAACAGCCTTACAAGCAGGCCAAGGAGAAAATGCTTCGACAGTTCAATAGTGCATTCATCGGCCGACTGTTGATCCAAAGCGGCGGGAACGTAACCCAGGCGGCGCGCCAGTGCGGTCTGGAACGTCAGGCGCTACAGCAAATCATGCGCCGTTACGGAATAAAAGCAGATGATTTCCGGAAGTAGAGGCTGCGGGTACGGCTAGTCTAAGGTCGCTCCAGGCAGAGAGAGGTGACTCCAGTCTTTGTTTATATCCGAATATCGAAATCCGAAATCCGAAACAAATTCAAACACCTTCCGATGCCCACGAGAAAAACCCCATCATCGTCTTGCCGCATTACGATCTTGTCGGTTGTATGTTGACTTTGGTCTGGTCTGCGTTAGCGTAATGGTCGATTTACCACTTCGGAGTCAATCCAAAGGTTGACGCCTTTAAAAGGGGCTTCCCCTGTCCGGCGCGACCCTGCCAGAACCTGTTGCAGCGAAAACCACAGCCACCTCGAATCCCAGACGCGTTCTTTGGACAACAACAGACATCAGCTTTCTGAATCCTGCCTCAGCTGCAGGTGGGGCCACCACCTTTTCCCATCTCTTTGACTGTAAAGACGGTCGTTATAGCCGGTGATGCCGGTCGGCGCTAATCGTTTGTTTAAAAAGATTCCCGAACGGCCAGAAAGGAGCGAACCATGGCACGAATAAAAATAAAGGTTCCCCCCGGTGAGTGTCTCTGTGTCGGATACATGTGGGTGTGCGACAAGGATCGCAACGGGGAAATCATCGTAGAACTGCAAGAACAATTCGGTGAACTGGTTACTATCCGATCCTTTGAATTCCGCCAACCGGAAGAACAGCCAATAGACGAGGATAGCCCGGATGAAAACGATGGTCCGCGGTTGGTCCCACCGTTTCAGGTCCCGACCTTCGGGTCCGCTGAGGGCCGGTCATTTCTAGCCGTGGTGGAAGATTCTGCCCTCACGGAAGATCTCCTCCCGATCAAGCCGGAGGGAGATCTCACGGTGGAAGACGGGGCAATCCGGGAATCTCCCAATATTAATTTTAAAGACACCTCCGATCTACCTGGAAGAAAAGTCATTGATATCGATGAACTGCCCAACTTCAGCGGGAAGATCGAGGTTGGACCATTCTGGACTTTTAACGACACTCCCGATCTGCGAGATGCCCGCATCCTGGAGTTTTTTAATCAGGTCAATAATCCGGAAGAAATTGTAGACCGGATACGTGACAATCCGGATATCGGCTCCGGGTCTTCGCGACGTTATGGGATAAAGGCGGACACTGCGGCACGGGTGATAGCGGAGAGGAAACGGAAACCGGGCGGGATTTTTCGTGGGGTTGGAGAAATCAATGCCGTCAGCGGTATCGGACCGAACACATGGGAGGATATCCTCTACAGCTTTCAGGAGGTCGGTGGACAACGGGATTCGGATGAAGAAACCGAAATGGAGGAGACCGGACCATTTGCAGTTTTAGATGAACTCCACCGGATGCTTCTCGGTTTTGTGGCATACACCCAGTTTGCAAACGATTTTGGCCTGTCAAAGCGCCCCCCGCCCCGACTCATTGCCGATATCAGCCCGGTGCTGGAGCAGATCGTCAAGCTGGAGGAAGAGGGTCCTGAATCGACGGGTTATGGGGAGGTCACGGAACTGGTGCTGGATCTGGCTGCCATTGTGGGTACCGCTTATACTGAAAAACTCGAAACGGGTTACCGATTTTCAGATATTCCGTCCTTGTTCCCGGCACAACCCGCCTTCCCGGTAGGGATCCATCCGATCATGGGCACCACTATTTTAGCCAGCAGAGGGCCGGTGCCTTCGCCCCAACCGCCCTTTCCCTTCGATTCCATGGGGCAATGGAACACGTTCTTGAACCATCTGGAGCGCAATCTTGCAACCGCCTGGCGAGGCCTGCCGCGGTCAACCGCACGGCGTCTCAGTATCCGGTATCGGGAACTCCTGGCCGCCATCGCTGCCGCGAGGCAGTTTGGCACGACATCCCAGTTGGCTGCCGCTCTCAGGGCTTTTATTCAGCACGCTATCCGAATGGGTGTCGGCAACAGGTTTCTAGCCGTCATTGCCCAGGCTCTGGCTCGCATCGGTGGAAGTTTGGGAGGCGCCGGAGGTGCTGCCGCCGGTGGGGGAGCGGCCGGCGGTTTCGTTCTTGTGGATGTTCTGTTGCTGATCATCCTTCTCATTCTGTGGGCCATTATGTGGGTCAAGATCGGCAACTGGCTCTGGAACCAGGAAATCCCCGGAAATGGCGAAACCTATGTGGAGTATTACGCCAACGTTGCCTATCAACTTCTATATTCCAATGACTGCGACAAGCTTCTATCCCTGGTAACCAGCTCCAGCCGAAGGGTCCGTGAGCTGGAGCGGGAAGGGGTTACCGGTGATCGACTCCAAACTGCGGCGGCACTGGGTGCCGCGGCCATCAGCAAGTATCTCTCGAAATGCGATACGAACATACGCAGCACTCTGGAACGCCGCCTCAAACACTATGGAAAGATCCTGCAGCGTTGATCCGTCGGTCCGCCGTTTACGACAACACCCGTAGCTCACAGCAGCTCGGGTCACCTCCAGTCATGGATTTGCATCGACCTTTTCCCATCCCACGGGGAAGTACTGCGCCTGCTTTACCACTGTCGACTTCCCCGCTTCTGGTAAAGTGTCGCACCATCCGGGAGGCTTCTGCCTGCCGCAATGCAGAGTCAGGCGCCAATAAGCATCCCCCCGGTTGGTGGCATGGTGGAGTTGTGATTTCTCGAGTTGACATTTCACCAACGATTACCCATTTTAACTCCAAAAAGGACACGCGGTCTTGTCCAGGGATCAAGATCGAGGATCGTGAAAGGGAGGATACAGTATGCTTACTCTGGAAGAATTGAAAATGGATATGGATTTGATCAACGAGGTGAGCTGGGATCTAGGCCCGGAAGAGGCCGTAAAATTGTATCTGGAGTGGGGCAACACGGATTGGGGGAGTGGAAAGCATATCATCCGGGGCAAAGACGATTATTCCACGTATTTCGTCGTGAACTGCTGGGAGAAACCCTACTACATCTATCTCATCCGTCGAAATTCCGAGGAGGCCCAGGAACTGGCGAAGTTCGAGCTTCCCCGGGAATATGAAAAGGACGTCTGCGAGCTGAAAGGCGTCTACGCCCTCGAGCCGGATGTCAAAGCGTGGCTCAAATCAGAGCTCGGTGTAAACGAATGATATCAGATGGCAATTGCATGATCGCGGTAAAACAGCAGGGCGCGTTACAATACAGGTCCAGCAGGATACCGGCTAAAATAATGATACACGCCAGCTGATTTTCCGCACCGGGTGATGTTTGGAGGGCTGCCGAACAAACACTTCGCGATGACATGAGGCGCACTTGTAACAGCGCGATCCGGGCATCAGGCGCATCCACCATCTTCGTCGTACACGGTAAAAAAGGTTGTCCTCGCAGGAAGAACACTGGAATTCTTCGGTTACTCTCACCATGTATGTCTCCTTCGGATGAACGTTGAAAAGAGACATTGCAAGCCTCGTGCCAATCCATCAAAAAAAGACAACTAATTGTAAATACATGGTTTTTAAAACTGGGTACGACAAAATATCTAGGAACGCCATGTAACAAATGTGACGTGTATTACAGAATGGTTCAGAACAGGATCTGACTGAGGAAGAGTTTTGTCCGTTCATGCTGGGGGTTATTGAAGAATTCTTCAGGTGTGTTCTCTTCGACGATCTGACCAAAATCCATGAACAGCACGCGGTGTGCGACACTCTTGGCAAATCCCATTTCGTGGGTCACCACCAGCATGGTCATGCCTTCCCGGGCCAGTTCGATCATCACGTCGAGCACCTCCTTGATCATCTCCGGATCGAGGGCCGACGTGGGTTCATCAAATAGCATGACTTTGGGCGCCATGCACAGGCTGCGGGCAATTGCAACCCGCTGCTGCTGTCCTCCGGAAAGCTGCCCGGGGTACTTTTGCGCCTGTTCCGCAATGTGGACCTTCTCCAGATAGTACATGGCCGTTTCCTCGGCCTCTTTCTTCGGCACCTTCCGCACCCAGATCGGTCCGAGGGCCAGATTCTCCACAATCGTGAGGTGGGGGAATAGGTTGAAGTGCTGGAACACCATGCCGACCTCGGCACGGACCCGCTCGATGTTCTTGATGTTGTTGGTCAGTTCGATACCGTCGACCACTATCTGGCCGCGCTGATGCTCCTCGAGGCGGTTCATACAGCGAATCAACGTGGATTTACCGGAACCCGACGGTCCGCAGATGACAATACGTTCCTTTTTCCGCACCTTAAGGTTTATGTCTCTGAGAACATGAAACTCACCATACCATTTGTGCATTCCGGTAATGTCGATGATTGCCTCGTCATCTGGAGCCGAAATGATGTTTTTTTCAGTCTGTTCAGTCATAATCCTGCAACTTGGCTAAAGGGTTGATGGGCAGGTTCTTATCTTATGCTTTCGTACCCGGCAGACGGTACCGCCTGAGCAGGGTTCGCCGGTTTGCCGGTTCGCCCGTGTGCCCGTTGGTAAAGGTCACTTGCCGCCTGCCGGCGGCGCCATTCAGTTACTTGTCCCCCTTCGCGGGACGTCATTCTTTGTTCTTCTTATCATTACGCTTTCAGCTTTGAGCTTTCAGCTTCCAGCATCCAGCATCCAGTATCCAGCACCCAGTATCCAGCACCCAGCCTACAACTAGTACCCCCGATCCAGTTCCCGTTCCAGGCGTCGGCTGTAATTGGACATGGAAAAACAGCCCAGGAAATAAAGGATCGCCACAAACAGGTACACTTCCCGGCTGAATCCCATCCATTCCGGGTTGGAGAGCACGGTCTGGGAGGTTTTCAACAGATCGAACAGCGCAATGATGACGACCAGAGATGTATCCTTGAACGCCGAGATAAGGATGCTCACCGTCGGTGGGATCACGATCTTGAGCGCCTGGGGCAGGATCACCAGGCGCATGGTCAGCACATAGTTCAGTCCCAGGGAATCGGCCGCCTCGTATTGGCCCTGACTCATCCCCTGGAGACCGCCCCGGACAACTTCCGCAATATACGCAGCGGTAAACAGGATGATCGCCACCTGTGCCCGAAGGATGGAGTTGATGGTAATCCCTTCCGGCAGGAACAGGGGAAAGATAATGGATCCCATAAACAGGAGACTGATAAGGGGGACGCCCCGGATCAGCTCGATATAAATGATACATAGATACTTTACGGCCGGCATCGAGGATTGGCGCCCGAGGGCCAGGATGACTCCCAATGGATATGCGGCGGTGAGTCCGAAAACCGACAGCAGAAGGGTCAACGGCAAGCCTCCCCACTGAGTACTATCCACCGGCGTCAGCCCGAACAGACCGCCCTTCATGAAAAGACCCATGAGAAACAGGCCGATGACCCAGCCGTAGGCCAGATATTTATTCCAATGCGTGCGGTCCCGGCTGTAAAAGAGCAGGAAAAAAAGGATGAGCATGGCCAGAAGCGGCCTCCACTGAAGCTCATATGGGAAAAAACCGAAAATGATGAACCGCAGGTTGGTCGTCACCGCCGACCAGCAGGCGCCCGGAGCGTCCCGGCAGACGGCCCCGTCGGTGAACCAGAGGCTGTCGACAAACGCCCACCGGAAAAACGGGGGAATCGTTTTCCAGAGCACGAAGAGCGTGACCAGAGTCAGCACCGAGTTCAACCACCCGTCGAACAGGTTCGCCCGGAGCCACCCAATTACACCGATGCTGGCTTTGGGCGGTCGGATATCGTCTCCTGATGGCTCGCTATGTGTCGTGTTTTCAACCATAATAATAAAATCGTTTCACGATTTTATGCCGTGCGGCGTTGCCGCACATTTTTTCCATGTTTGAATTCTTCCTGTGACGAGGCCGATAGTTTCTTGCCATATCGTTTCACCCCGGCTCAGAGATAAGCCCTTGATGCAGTGGTTACGTTGTAAACGTTACTTTCCGAAACTCATCCTGTTGCTGAACCTCTGCGGTCCTCAACTTAACTCACTTGCCGCGCAGCGGCGATCACTAAAATCGCGACCGCGATTTTAGCGTTCGACCAGACGCGCCCTCTTGTTGTACCAGTTCATAAACGCCGATGTGGACAGACTGAACATCAGATAGACCAGCATGATCAGAGCAACCCCTTCAATCGACTGACCTGTCTGATTCATGGTCGTGTTGGCCACGGAGACAAAGTCGGGATAACCGATGGCCACCGCCAGTGAGCTGTTTTTGGTTAAATTGAGCATCTGGCTCGTGAGCGGGGGGATAATCACCCGCAGGGCCTGTGGAAGGATAACCAGGTTCAGGACCAGATTGGGTCTCAGGCCGATGGCCATGGCCGCTTCCTGCTGCCCTTTGCTCACGGACTGGATGCCGGCGCGCACCACTTCCGCCACAAACGCCGCCGTGTACAACACCAGCCCCAGAAGCAGCGCAATAAATTCCGGGCTTAATGTCATCCCCCCCGTGAAATTGAATCCCTGGAGCACCGGGACATCCATCGCCGTGGGGGAGCCGAAGGCAACCCATGCCAATGTCGGCAACCCAAGAATCAGACCGAGACCGACACGGAACACCGGAAAGTATTTTCCGGTCTGCTCCTGCCGCGTTTTCGCCCAGCGCCGGAGAAAAAAGACGGCTACGATCGCAATCACCAGCGTCGACAGTATATAGGCATGGGCCGGATGGGCCTCGGGTATGGCAACCGCCACACCCCGGTTACATAAAAACACCCCGGCGACCGGATTCAGCGCCTGGCGTGGCGACGGCAACGATTCATAGAATATGGCATACCAGAAAAACAACTGCAGCAGGACGGGGACGTCCTGCATCACTTCAATGTAGATTTTGGATAGCCGCGAGACAAGCCAGTTGCTGGACAGCCGGGCCACCCCGACAATGGTGCCGAGGATAACCGTCGCGATGATACCGATCAGGGATACTTTCAGTGTATTCAACACGCCAACGAAAAGGGCCCGTCCATAGGTGTCGGCGGAGCCATAGGAAATCAGGGATTCACCGATCTCGAAAGCGGCCTCTTTTTGAATGAACCCGAAACCGGACGCAATGTTCTGCCGCTCCAGATTGGTCAGCGTGTTGGACACCAGGTACCAAGCCAGCAACCCCACCATACAGAGGACGCCGATCTGGAAAAATACGGCACGCACTTTGGGATTGAGATAAAAAGGTACCTTCTCGGCATCCGCAATGGTCATGGCAATCGGTCGGGTTTTGGATGGCGGTTACAGGAAAATGGAACAGCCTGCTTCCGAAGGCTCGGAAGCAGGCCGCAGATATGGCGGTGGATCAGGATCCCTGCACATGGCAACGCTCCCACTTCCGGCCGATTATCTGAATGGGGCGGCGTACATCAGACCGCCGTCCGTCCAGAGGGCGTTCAGGCCGCGTTCCAGTCCAAGGGGTGTGTCGGGTCCAACGTTGCGAGCGTAAATCTCGCCGTAGTTGCCGACCTGTTTGATAATGTTGTAGACCCATTTATCGCTGAGGCCAAGGGCCTTCCCCATGCCGGGGGTCACACCCAGAAATCGCTGAATTCCGGGATTTTTCGATTTCATCATGCGATCGACATTTCTGGAAGTGATGCCGAATTCCTCAGCCTGGATCAGGGCCATGACGGTCCAATTGACGATATCATACCACTGATCGTCACCGTGGCGCACCACCGGGGCAAGGGGTTCTTTGGAAATCACTTCAGGCAGAATCATGTAGTTTTTCGGGTTCGGAGAAACAGAGCGCTGGGCGGCCAGTTGGGACACATCCGACGTGAGGCAGTCGCACCGGCCGGCAAAGAAGGCCTTGTTCAGTTCGGCCGTATTTTCGATCACCACCGGTTTCCACTGCATGTCGTTGGACCGGAAAAAATCGGCCGCATTCAGCTCGGTGGTGGTGCCCGGCAGCACGCACACCGTGGCGCCGCCCAGTTCCTTCGCGCTTCTAACGCCGAGGTTTTTGGGTACCAGAAAACCCTGGCCGTCGTAATAGTTCACCTGAACAAAATTCAGGCCGTTGGTGGTCTCGCGGCTCAACGTCTGGGTCGTGTTCCGGCAGAGAACGTCGATCTCCTTGGACTGAAGCGCCGGCAGGCGCTGAACCGCAGTCAGGGCTTGATATTTTACCTTGTCGGAATCGCCGAATACCGCCGCTGCAATCGCCCTGGCCGTATCCACGTCCAGGCCCAGCCAGGCACCCTTTTCATTCGGCATGCTGAAACCGAATACACCGCCATTGACGCCGGCAATGATATACCCTCTGGCCTTCACCTCATCAAGGGTTCCGGCCATGGACAGTCCGGCCGAAGCAAATACGATCACGGCTACCGCTATCACACATAGCTTGAAAACCTTCATCCGCACTCCCTCCTTTTCAATGTTTGGGGTTTCCGCAGGAATAGCGCTGGAACGATGCATCCGCCGATCCGGCGGCGTCTAAGTAATATAAACTGTAACTTTTCGGGCAATGAATGGATATATCGAACGTGTCATTTTTCATACCCGATGCCGGCTGGAAAATCAAATACTATAAACACGTCATCCAACACCTGAGCTGCCGATCTAATTAATTTCTCTTGCCTTACTCCGATCGAGTACATAAAATTAAAAATTCTTTTCAAAGGCACACATGAACCGGAGGGAGCAACATGGAAGAACTGAACAAAAATCATATTCTCGACATTGCCGAAGGACTGCGTCTGATCGAAGCGGGCGTCGAAAAAATTCAGGGAACAATGCGCGACTTAAATGCCAAATCCATCAAGGAAGTGGCTGAAAAACTCATCCCGATTTTCAAGGAAGACGACGATTCGCTGACCGACTCGATTATAAAACATATCGGATGACACCTGCGACTCACGACATACGTGAAGATAGTCATTTCCGGGCGGCCGTCGGTCCGCCTTTTTTACGGGGTCATCTTCCGATGTGGTGCCGTTGGTGAGTGAAATTAATCGATAGTCCCCATAGCCGGGGTATGATCATTCAGGGTTCAAGGACTCGAGGCTCCAATGGGTCCGGTGAGACGTTAAACGCAATGATTAAAACCCTGCAACATAAACACCCGCGCCCTATACCCCTTGCATCATTGGCCCCTTTCCACCATTCCATTGGCAGATGAAAAAACATCAGCTTGAAGCCGTCACCGGCCGGTCCCGGTAAGCCGCTTCGATCATCCCGAGAAAATAGTGATGAAACCGGGTGTCTTGCGTCAATTCCGGATGGAAGGCGGTCACCAGCCAGTGACCCTGACGGGCGGCCACGGCACCGATCCCGGGTACGGACACAAGAATGTGAACGTCGATTCCCGTGTTCGTCAACCGGGGGGCACGAATGAACACGCCACGAAATGGGCGGCGTTTCCCGCCCGGCAGTTCGTCGACCCACAGGTCGATTTCAAAACTGTCTACTTGCCGGCCGAATGCGTTTCGCTCGACCCGGACGTCCATGACCCCGATCAGCGGTTGGTCCACGCCCACATCCCGGGCCAGCAGGATCATCCCGGCACAAACTCCCCAGACCGGTTTTTCGGTGGCAAAACGGCGAAGCGGCGACAACAAATCATAGGATACAGCGAGTTTTCCGATGGTGGTGCTCTCGCCTCCTGGAATGATTAGTCCGTCGATTCCGGTCAGCTGTTCGGGCAAACGTACGACGGTGCTGGAAATGCCCAGTCCATCCAGCATGTCGATATGTTCCTGGAAGGCCCCTTGAAGAGCCAGAATGCCGACGTTTACCATGGGCCTCCGTGATCGATTATCGTCGACTCATACAAACGGTGCCATTGAATCGAGAAAAACGCACATCGATTGTTTGAACCATCACCAAAATTACCAGGGTGCCGAGCTCCGACCTTCCGGGTTAAGATTGCTTCCCAGAGAGATACCCCGTTGCCATCAACGCTCTCGACAGATCACCAGCCGCGTCCGGCGAGACGCTCCGTTTCATCGAGGCTGTCAACAGTGATACCGACCATCGGCTCTCCAAGATGCTCACTGACCCGAGCCAAAATTGCCGGGTCATCGTAGTGGGTCGTCGCCTCCACAATGGCCTTTGCGCGGGGGGACGGATCTCCGCTTTTAAATATGCCGGAGCCGACAAATACGCCGTCCACGCCGAGCTGCATCATCATCGCCGCATCCGCCGGTGTGGCAAGGCCACCGGCAGCGAAATTGACGACCGGCAGGCGACCCAATTCCCGTGTCTCCCGGACCAGGTCCACCGGCGCACCGATATCCCGGGCATATCCGACGAGTTCCTCCTCCGGTTTGGCTTGCAACGCCCGGATATCACCCAGGACGGTTCTGGCATGTCGCACCGCCTCGACCACATCTCCTGTTCCGGCCTCACCCTTGGTCCGGATCATGGCGGCCCCTTCGGCAATACGGCGTAGGGCCTCACCCAGATTTCGACATCCGCAGACAAATGGAACCTTGTAAGGAGACTTGTCGATATGAAACCGCTCGTCTGCGGGCGTCAAAACTTCGCTCTCATCGATGTAATCGACACCGAGGCTCTCCAGAATCTGCGCTTCGACAAAATGCCCAATGCGGCATTTCGCCATAACCGGAATACTGACCGATGCCATAATTTCTTTGATCAAGCCGGGGTCCGACATCCGGGCGACTCCTCCCTGAACCCGGATATCGGCCGGAACCCGCTCGAGTGCCATCACCGCGACGGCACCGGCAGACTCCGCGATTACCGCATGCTCAGGTGACACGACGTCCATGATGACACCACCTTTGAGCATTTGAGCCATCCCGCGTTTGACGGTGAATGTGGCTGTCTGGAGTGACGGGTCTTTTTGTTGCTGTGTCATTGCTAATCCTCCTTCACGGCATGTGGCTTTTGCGTGGACCGGAGCACGCAAAGAGCTGAATCGCATTGAAATATAAATTCATTGTAAATCTACTCCCGGTCGGGTTAAAAAACAGATACAGAATTTGTAAAAAATAAGCATAACAGTTCACCGGAGTGCAGCGCCCGATCACCAGACATATAGCCCGTTACCTGGATGCATCGGGAATCCCCGGGACCGGGGGAGACATGACGAAAGAATTCCGTTATCGGCAATTGGCGGCGGACATGGAGCGGAAAATCCTCCAGGGGGTCTATTTGCCGGGGGACCGGCTTCCGTCGATCCGCAGCCTGCATCGATCCGCCGACTTGAGCATTTCGACGGTTTACAAGGCTTATGTGGAACTCGAACACATGGGGCTGGTCGAGGCCCGGCCCAGGTCCGGGTATTACGTGGCACCGGTGTCTTTAAGGCGGCTCAAGACGCCGCGTTTTCCGAAAACCGACGCCTCCCCCCGAAAAGTGCGCTTATCTTCGATGATCAACTCCATCGTGTCCGCCATCAACGATCCGGGCCTGCTGCCCCTTGGCATGACCGTCATCGACCCGGAGCTGGTGCCGTACAAATCGCTGGGGCGGATTCTGTCCGGTATCTCCCGTAACGAGTTCAAGTCAATGCTATCTTACGCCCTGTCGGAGGGGCATCCGGAGCTGAGAAGGCAACTGGCACGGCAGACGTTGGGCATTATTCAGCGTATCACCCCCGGGGATATCCTGGTCACCAATGGTTGCATGGAGGCGGTCGCCCTGGCGCTTTTGGCCACGACCCGCCCGGGAGAGACCGTCGCCATCGAAACACCGACCAATTACAGTTTTCTGCAGCTGCTGAAGGAGCTGAATGTCATGGTCGCCGAAGTGCCCACCGATCCGAAAACCGGCATCGATGTGGGTGCACTGGAAAAAACGGTTCAAAAAACACGGATCGCGGCCTGTTTGGTGATGCCCAACTTTCACAATCCGCTGGGGACCGTCATGCCGGCGGAGAACAAAAAGGCACTGATGAGGCTGGTCGAGACCTACGAGATACCGGTCATCGAGGATGACATCAGTTCGGAACTCTACTTTGGGGATCACCGGCCGAAACCGCTCAAGGCCTACGATCGACATGGGCTGGTATTGACCTGTTCGTCGTTTTCCAAAAGCCTGGCGCCTGGGCTCCGAATCGGATGGCTGATGGCAGGTCCCCGTTTCAAAGAACGGGTTCAAAATTTGAAGGCAGGCACCAATGTATCCACTTCCGCCCTGGATCAATACCTGATGGCACACTTTCTGGCCGGAGGCGGCTACGATCGCCATCTGCGGACTCTACGAACCACGTTGAAAAAACAGGCGGTGCGAACGGCACTGGCAGTTCAGCGTTATTTTCCAAAGGGCACCCGCCTGATCCTTCCGGAGGGCGGGACGCTGCTGTGGATTCAGTTACCCCAAAACACAGACAGTCTCGAACTGTATTCAAGAGCCCTGTCCAGTAACATTTCGGTGATTCCCGGGACGGTTTGCGCCAACACCGGCCAATTTCGAAACTACATTATGCTGAGTTGCGGAATCCCATTCACTGAAGAAATCGAACAAGGGATCCAAACCCTGGGAGATATCGCGTGTGAACTGGCTTCCGAATTAGAATAAAACCGATTTCATGCTTCACTTGGATCAGGTCCATTGAAAATGCGCATCGTGGCAAGTTTGGTGCGTCGGAGATAGAGAGGCCATTTCGACTATTTCTCCTCCCACTTTTACCATGCTGATACATTACCCAAGAAGGCGGTCAATATCCGAGAATTAATTCCGCGATATTCAATATCTGAGAATTAATTCCCGCTACTCACTAGTTATGCGAATTATTTTCCAGCCTTGACAATGTACACATATATGTGTACACTTCTAATGAAAAAACGTGAACTGGAAAATAGGCTTCGCCAAATGGGGTGGGCTTTTCTGCGTCATGGCAAGCGCCATGACATTTGGACCGACGGTGAACGCGAGGAAGCGATCCCTCGCCACAATGAGATTAACGAAAAGCTTGCCAAGGCAATTCTCAAGCGAGCCGGGAGGAAAAGCTGAAATGCGTTTTCACGGTAAAGTGTACAAAGACGGGACATTCTGGCTGGCCGAGATACCTCTTCTCGATGCCATGACACAAGGGCATACACAAAAAGACGTCTATGCCATGGTCGCGGACCTTTTGGAGAGTTTGGCGAATCGTTCGGGTTTTAAAGTCAACGTTCATCCCGGAAAACACGGTGATTTCGAAGTGAGCTCAAATGATCCTCGGATCTTGATAAGCCTCCTTCTTCGAAGGCAGCGTGAAAAGAGCGGTCTTTCGCTATCCGAAGCTGCCGAACGTCTCGGTGCCAAGTCCCGCAATGCCTACGCTCGATACGAACAGGGAACGTCAATGCCCAGCCTTGAGAAGCTGACTGAATTGTACCAAGCTGTCGCTCCCGGCAGTGATATCGTCCTTCATAATAGCATGATCGCATAACATATCGCTGGTGCGGACGGCGAATCGCCGCCGCACAGCTCAGACGTTAGGCTATTTCATGAGAATTATTGATTACGCTCTGGCATTAGACGGAGGAACCCAAATCATTACCCTGGAAATTAGCGAGGGTGAACAGATCTCCATTGGCCTTGATGGACGGATGGGTTCGCCGACCAGTGGAAAGCAGCTTTTCATCGGAAATTCGCCCGAAAGCCCAGATACACGAATGTTACCTATCGGGGGAATTGAAGAACGCGAAGTTGTTTCGTTATTGGAAAACTGGGCTAACGAAACTCAAGGATTCATCCGAAGAGAAGCTCTGATGGAAGTAGAACAATCAACTTTGAATGGCCAAGATCTCCTAGATCTATTAGGTCTTAACGGGCTGTTGCCCAAATAGCCATTGAATCGCATGGTTTTAGTTGCTAGGTGTTCATAAACCACTCGAGCACTGAGGTAACCGATTATGATGGGGC
>CAFBRK010000217.1 GCA_903231505.1 Olavius algarvensis associated proteobacterium Delta 3
CGCCAACAGTTCGAATACATGGCCTCGATGAAAACCTGCGGTAGATGTCACCTGTTGGATCAATGCACGCGCAGTAAAACCGGCAGATCGCTCAAGCGCCATTTGCGACAGAACGAATTGGATATC
>CAFBRK010000218.1 GCA_903231505.1 Olavius algarvensis associated proteobacterium Delta 3
CGGCTCCTACGATCTTTGGCATACCGAACATAGACCAGTATATTTTGAACCGTGGCCGTTAACAGCTCTTGAATCTTAACGCGCCAAAGCCGTCGCCACCGGGCTCGCTTGAACCCATA
>CAFBRK010000219.1 GCA_903231505.1 Olavius algarvensis associated proteobacterium Delta 3
AATCACGCCCATTTTTTAGTACGCAGCGGTGCAGCGGGGCTCCCGGCCTTTATGCGCAAATTACTAACGGGGTATGCTGTAACCTACAATCTAAGGCACCGGCGCCACGGGCATTTATTCCAGAACCGCTACAAGTCCATAACCGCGGTAAAAGCGGGAAGCCGGGCCAGAGCCCTGTCTAAACTGCGAGCGGAGTTGGTTCCTGTCCTAATTGGTCAGTTCGGTTGTCTCACGCGGAGAGTGCGCGCCAACTGGGCGTATCGACATCGACAATAAGCAGAATCTTGGAACGACTCAATCAGTCGGTAAAATCAACAACGTCCCGTAAAGGTCCTAATATGAATACGACCAGATATCGTGACATAAGCTTCATGTGTGGACTCCTTTGTTGTGCGTCTATATCACATGACATCCGATCAATAATGACTAATATATAGAACGCTCGAGGACAACACGGATTCTCGAGTTGTCACTTTGGGGAAAGGGCGCCTGTTTTTTGAGACATCTTTAATAATTTTACTAGCTCTTGAAGTTACTGATGAAAGGAGTGGCTGGATGAAAAGGGCAATTACCATCTTTCTGACCGGTGTCGGTTTGTTTTTTTTGACAGGTATTGTATCGGCGCAGGATATGATCATTTACCCGGCCAAGGGGCAGAGTCAGGAGCAACTCGATAAGGACAAATATGAATGTTACTCCTGGGCTAAAAAGCAAACCGGGTTCGACCCCATGCAGATGCCGACCGCATCTACACCACCCCCCCAGCAGGAACCACGCAGAGGCGGTTTGGGTCGTGGCTCAGCACGAGGGGCTGCGGCTGGTGCTGCTATCGGCTCTCTGGATGGCGAGATGGGCAAAGGTGCTGCCGCCGGGGCAATTGCCGGGGGAGTCATCGGAGGCATTCGGCGTCGCGAGCAGTTAGCGACTCAGCAACAAAAGGAGCAGCAATGGGCCCAGCAACAGGCAACCCAATACGCCGGGAGCCGCAATGAATATAACCGAGCCTATGCCGCCTGCCTGGAAGGGCGCGGTTACACGGTAAAGTAAGTCAAAGGGAGGATCACCCATGGTTTATCGAACTCAGATTGTAGCTATTGCTTTCCTACTCTGTTGGTTCATCATGCCGAGTGCCGCCCTTGCCGGAAATTTTGACGGCTCCAGGGAATTGGTCTGCGCGGCCATGCAAACGGCCGCCTGCGGTTATGGCTCCGACTGTATCACAGGTACGGCGGAAGATGTCGATTTCCCCACCTTTATACGGATCAACGTTAAAAAGAAAACCATCAGCGCCACAGAAGAATTTGAACGGGATGTCGTGACTCAAATTAAGAACATCAAACGGACAGAGGGACGGTTGATTCTCCAGGGGGTTGAACAGGGCCGTGGCTGGAGCCTCTCCCTGAGCGAAACGACCGGTAAAATGGTTATGACCGCGTCCGGAGATGGGGAAGGTTTTGTCGTCTTCGGCGTCTGCACCACCCGATAGGTGTCTCTAATCTTTCTTTCCATCCGTTAAATACCGCCTGCCATAGATAGAGGGGCTCTGCGGTAGGGGAATTATCAACCGTCGTTTCAAAGATACTGTTTGTTCCGTGGGCGCCTTTCCGGCGTCCTTCTGACCCACATCCTGACAGACTTGCTAAACATTATTAGCTATATTTAAGGGACGTTGTTGATTTTGATGATAATTTTGATATAGTCTAACAAACCCTATAATACAGGAGCGAATCGATGCCGCGTGGCGCAAGGCTTGATGCTCCGGGCACATTACACCACGTGATTGTTCGGGGTATCGAGAAACGAAAAATTGTAAAGGATAATCAGGACAGGCGGCATTTTGTCTCCCGCATGGGTCGAGTTGCCACAAAGACCGAGACGTCTATTTATGCCTGGGCCCTTATGAAAAATCACGCCCATTTTTTAGTACGCAG
>CAFBRK010000220.1 GCA_903231505.1 Olavius algarvensis associated proteobacterium Delta 3
CTTGCATTAAAAGTGAGAATGCTCAACCATAGGCCAAGAAAATGTCTCACTTACCAGACGCCCCATGAAGTCTTTTACAATCAAGTGCGTGGTGCACTTGCAACTTGAATCTACCTCTGAATGCCAAGCGTAGCGGCAAGCGCAGCCAGAAAGCCGTACCGGTGATCTCCAAAAGGGGCAACTCGGATCTTCGCTATGCGCTGTATCAGGCCGCTCAGATCGCCACCTATCACAACGACCGGTTCCGGGCGCTGTTTACACGGTATCTTACCGGCCGGGAAAGGGAACGGGGCATCAAGACCAAGGTGAGAGTGAAACTGGCCGCCAAGATGTTGGCGATCGCCTGGGCGATGATGAAAAACCAGATGCCGTTTGATCCATCGATGATCCGCGTATAACGGCCTTTACAATTTGTTCGGCGAGAGAGCCCGTTAATGGACGTTGAGGCAATGACCTCGGGCGGGACACTTGAAGGGCCTCTCTTTTACCCGCCCCAGGAGGTTCGAACTCCAAGCCTGGATAAGGAATGATGGACGCTTCGCAGCGTCGAAGATGTCGGATACCCGTAACGACATGTCCTGAGCCTGCCGGATGGATCAGGCTGTG
This sequence comes from Olavius algarvensis associated proteobacterium Delta 3, assembly GCA_903231505.1. Classification (GTDB taxonomy): domain Bacteria; phylum Desulfobacterota; class Desulfobacteria; order Desulfobacterales; family CAFBRK01; genus CAFBRK01. The sequence goes on from CAFBRK010000220.1 coordinate 607, forward strand.
AGTTCGCCGAAGGAAGAGAAACTCGCCAAAAAGAAGTAAAAAACGCAGAGGAAGTGGTGCGCGCAATGATTATAAGGATCTGTAACCTACTGATATTAATATATTAAAATAATTCTTGGCAGGGGGACTATAGAATGTCCCCTAATCCCTACACTTGCTTTTGGGGTCGAAGCATTCAGGCGAAGTCCCAACATGCCGATCTAAAAAAGCTGGCACAGGAGTTAATTATTGTCCTATTCCTGCCAATTTTTATGGTATGATCTGTGAACCGCCGTAGATTATCTGCCGCAGTGCTTGGTTATTTCATTGAATTGCATCCACGTGCAATGGAATGTGGTGGACAGGGCCGCCCAGCGTATCTCACGGAGAGTGGCTGTCCTATTAGGGATGACCGTGTTTACGATGAACACCCCCTGACGGCAGTCCTGTTTGCCGTCCCGTAGGAAAGCCTTCAGACAGGATGGACATGGGTGCTGTGGAAAGCCGCATGTTGACCATGAAATTTCAACGACGCCTGCAGATTTACGGAAGTCTTAATACCCTATTTCATAACTGCCTTCGGTGAGCCATGAAACGATTTGCCACCTTTCTTTTGGTTGCCTTCTTATTGGCCGGTAGCGCACAGGCATTGACGCTTGAAGAGATATTCAGCAAGACCGATTCGATCCGGAACCTGAGCTACTGGACCAAGGTTACATCGCCGGCGAACACAATCCGAATGTTTCGGATCTGGATCCATGGCGACGATGTATACGTCGATGGGCTCTTCGGCGGAACCAAGCACGTCGACGGGAAATCCTTCATATATCAAAACGACAAGTGGGTCGAATCCCCCGGACTCACCGTTAACACGGCGATCTCGTTCATCAAGAAAGCCAGGGAGGCCGACGACACCCGGATTACCGGTGAAGAATCCGTGGGTGGAGAGCCGACCACCGTAGTAGCCTACACCGAGCCGCGGCCGAAACAGGGGGGATCGGAAATTCATGTCACGCTGTGGGTCTCCAACAAGACCGGGATCCCTTTGAAAATCCTGGTAAACAACGTTACTCAGAAGAAGGTTCAGACCGAAGAGATCACCGACATCACCTATGGAGAGGAGGATTACAAGGATTTTTTCCGCGAACTGGCAGAGAGAAAAGAGCGGGTGCGGCGCGCCATGGAGGCCCGCAAGAAACCGTGGCATCCTGAAAAAGAGAGGCAGTATGCGGAACTGATGGAAATGGACAAACAGGCGGCGGTAAGCGCACAGGACAAAATTGATGCCTGGGATGCTTTTCACAAGGGTACCCTGCCAGATGACCCGGACAGCGGCCGTGACAACGTTATGCGCCTGTACGCCTATAAGCGTGTCTTCTACTGGAAGTGGGCTGCCCGGTTTCATTTCAGCGAAAACGGGATTTTCCGCGACACCGAGATGGGGCTGGAATGGACCCCCGGGCCCGACAAGGACATCAACTGGAAAGAGGCACAATCCTGGGTCAGCAGCCTTGCACTTGACGGCGGAGGGTGGCGTTTGCCGACGATCGAAGAGCTCAAAGGCATTCATAAACGGGGCTCATTCGGACACTTCCACCCGCCGTTTTTTCCGGAAACCGGCTGGCGCCTGTGGTCGGGTGACGAGCGGCCGCCGCTCAACGCCTGGTGCTTCAGCTACACTTACGGCCGCAAGTACTCGAGGCACGTGAACGATTCTAAAGATATGCGCGCCGCGGCGGTGAGAGCGTATGAAAATTCGGAATAAGAATAGGGTCGAACCAGGATGAAATCCCACGCAAGAGTGGAAAAATAAGGGGCGCATCCTGTATTTTTCATTAGCTTGATCCGATCCCCGAAATCGCAAAATCCTGCCATCCGACATCGGCCTGCCCGCCGTAGCTCAGAGAGCGACGGCGGGACATCCGACCTCTTTCCTCTGACATCCGACGTCTGACATCGGACCTCCGACATCTGTCCTCTGCCCTACCCGCCCCCATTTGCTATACATAAATCTCATCCCCGGGTTTGGCGCATTTCACACAGGAGATCGTACTTTTGAATTCTTTTTTGAGATGCGTACCATAATATGTCGTTATTTCTCCGGTTATCGGAATCACCTTTTCTTGTAAATCTCTCATGGACAGATGAACCGGTTCAGGATCATTATCCATGCCGTTAAGATCGATCAAAACAACCTGTGGTTTTTGTGTTAACAGCCGATGAAGAGATTCACACCAGCGGGTATCAGCGACATAAGCGAACTCGATACTCCTGTCTTCACGTGCGAGAGAGTGCTTAGGGGTCGGACCATCACAACGTATTATAAAGACAATTAATGTCGATCAATCCCACGTGCTAATACCATCTATATCGCTTTTTTCACGGTCAAAAAGCGCATTATAGGGAAGCGTCTCCTCCCTCAGATCCATCCCATCGGCCAACGGTCGTTTCCGTCTCCTACTGGTATGAAATGACAGATGCTCCTGAATTGACTCTAAAAAAGCTTTGCTGCTGACGGCGATGCTTTTAGTCCAGTGAAGCTCGCGGCGGCCAGCGGATCTTTCGATCATGGTAGCGGTCTTCCCAAAAGGCGCCTGTGCGGTTTTTTCTCTTATTATATTCCTGGGCAGTCCGATTGGCGATCCGCTGAATGGTGCGGGAAATGCTCTTTTCAGGACCTGTATCCATTACCAAAAGGTGGATGTGATTGTACGTCACCATGTGGTTCAGTATGGCTATTCCACACGGCTTGTGCGCCTGGTACAGCCATTGGATCCAGCGACGGCGGTCTTTACGCAAGAGAAATTCCCGCTTATGACACCCGTGGGTGATGTGCCAGATGAAACCGGGAATGGAGTGGCGATTGGCACGGGCCATGACAGGTGTCCATATTCGATATCGATGTTTTTGCCATTGAAAAACGCAATATAGGCCTGTTTTGGGGGGCGATTATATTGCTTTATATTGTAGTTACGCAGTGTTGCAGTGGTCCGACCCCAATTCCCCCATAATGATCTCACAAATATCTACCTGACCATTTACTGCCGGAAGCTAAGGCCGGACATCCAGATCATCTGCCGGGCCAACCTTGACAGAAATGTCTCAAAACTGCATGCCGCCGGGGCCGATCTGGTGATGTCGTATGGCTCTTTGTCGGCCAATACGATCCTTAATCTTCTCAAACCCGATGAAGTGTTGATGCTTGCCGAGGGGCTGAACGTCTTCCGTGCCAGTATGCACCCCTCTTTTGTGGGCAAATCCTTGGCCGACAGCCATATCCGCATGCGGACCGGCTGCAGCGTCATCGCCATAAGCCGCGACGGGGAGATGCTGAGCAACCCGGCCCCCTCTGTCCGTTTCAACGAGAATGATGAAATAATTTTGATTGGAACCGATGATGCCGAAAAACGGTTTTTAAAAATGTATCCGGGCCTGACCAAGCTCAAGTCGTCTTAACCCGGATAGAGGGTTTGCCAAAAGAAGAGAAACTCGCCGAAAGAAGTAAAAAAGCAAAGGCAGTGGTGCGCACAATGACTGCAGACAGCCTTAACCTGTTGATATCAATGAATTAAAATAATTCTTGACGGAGGGACTATAGAATGTCCCCTAATTTCCCGACACGCCATCGAGTTTGATTTCGGAAATAAGTGGGCAGAGGCTATCGGGCAAAGCTCATGGTACGCAATCCAAATCAATAAGAAAGCAGAAATTGTTCTGATACTGGAATCGGGGAGCCAACGAGAATACCAATAAATTACTCAGGCAGTACTTCCCGAAAGGAATGGATTTTAGGCAATTCTCGGATCGGGATCTTGCATTAAAAGTGAGAATGCTCAACCATAGGCCAAGAAAATGTCTCACTTACCAGACGCCCCATGAAGTCTTTTACAATCAAGTGCGTGGTGC
>CAFBRK010000221.1 GCA_903231505.1 Olavius algarvensis associated proteobacterium Delta 3
TGAATCATGCTCCCATGTTGGTTGAAAGAGCATGCGTCATGGAGCTAAAGACGGCTCGATAAAACCGGTTCGGGCAACAGCCCGTCAAGGTTTGACCCCAATGTAGTGCAGATTGCTCCGGGCTTCGAAATAGTCCGGTTTGATGGACAGCGCTTTCTGGAAAGCGGCTGCCGCCTCGGCCGGTTTGCCCATATTGAACAGCAGAACACCGAGATCGTTGTAGGCTTCCACAAATTCGGGGTTGATGCGGACGGCCTCCTGTAAATGATCCAGGGCCTGCCCTGAGTCCTCTAAACGAACATAGATCTTGGCCAGGTTGTAATGGGCTTTGTCGAACGCCGGGTCCAAACGGAGGGCCGCCCGATAAAGTGCCACGGCATCGGGCCAGCGTTCCATGGCCCCGGCGGCATGGGCCATGTTATAGAAAATATCCGCTCGATCCGGCCGGATTCGGCCCGCCTTTTGATATTCGTCGAACGCCTCCTGATATCGGCCTTGAGATTCCAGCACACTTCCCAGATTTACGTGAACCCGCCAGTTATCCGTGGTAACAGCGATGGCCCGTGAAAAGAGCGTTTCACTGGATGTCCAGAATTGAAGCTGCTGGTGGGTCATGATGGAACTGCTGATCAGGAGGGCGACACCGCTCAGAGTCAGAAAAACCGTGGGAACCCGGTTGTCTGCCAGTGCGGACAATCCCCAGGAAACCATGATAAAAAGGCCGATGCTCGGTATGTACATATACCGGTCCGCCATGGCCTGTCCCCCCACCTGAACCAGTCCGATCACGGGAATCAGCGTGCCAAGATACCAGAACCACCCAACCGGCAGAAACGGCCGGTGTGCAGCGCGGTTGATCACCAGAACTGTCACTGCCACTAACAGGCCGATAGCCAGCAACAGCGCCGGAACGGGTACCTGACCGGTAAAGGGATAGAAAATGGCCAAATCTACGGGCCATATGGTTTTGAGAAGATAGGTTCCATAACTCATCAATGCGTTCACCAGTCGATCGCTCAACGGAATCGTCTCGAGCGATGCCACCGCCCCCCCTCCATGCTGCGCCGCTACTGTCACCACGGATGAAATCGCAGACATCGCAAAGAGCGGCATCTTTTCACCGACAAGCGTCCGAAGGGCTGACCTGACAGGCTGTTGATGGAATCTGTTTAACGGCCAGTAATCCAGGAGCAGCAGGGTAAACGGAAACGTCACCGCCATGGGTTTGGACATCAGGGCCAGTGCAAAAAACACGAGGATACTTCCATATCTCCGGATATCCGGCCGCCGTGTATATTGCAGGTAGGCACCTGTCGCCAACAACCAGAAAAATGTGCATAGCAGATCTTTCCGTTCGGCAATCCATGCCACCGATTCTACGTGAAGCGGATGGAGTCCGAAAAGGGCGGCGGCAAATGCGCTTCGCCATGTTGCCCCGGTCATCCGGTGCAGGAGGTCAAAGAGAAGAAGTGTATTCAGGAGATGAAGAAGAAGATTGATTAGATGGTGAGCGCCCGGCTGGACACCGAACAATTCCACATCGACCATGTGGGACAGCCAGGTGATCGGATGCCAGTTGCTGGCTTTAAAGGTGGTGGCCGCCCACAGCAGGTTATCCGAGGACACGCCACTGAGTACGTGCGTATTTTCCGTTACATAGGTCGGGTCGTCGTACTGGACAAATTCGAAATCCGACACCGACCAGTAAGTTAGTGCCACACTCAGCGCAAGGCCAAGGATGATGCCGAATCGGTACCAGCTCTGGTTCACGTCGAAAGTCTCCTCAGAATGAACAAGGAATAAATCTTATCAGGCATTTAATTGAATGGCCCCTTGTACCCCCTCCCTGCCATCCCTCCCCCCAGGGGAGGGAAATATTTGACCTCCCCCTTGATGGGGGAGGATCGGTGGGGGTGACAGAATCGTTTGTTTACCAAGCGATACTTTTGTTTATGAACCCAGAACAAATTCAAAAGAAAGAAAAAAGACACACGATTAATTATGTCGTTTGGCGACAATAGCCACCCACCCTTCTTTCTCTTGAATCTCGACAGGATTCATGCCAAACGCCTGTAATTCTTCGATGACCCTGGTTCGATTTTCTTCGGTGATCCCCGAAACGATCAGCGCTCCGCCGGATTTCAACACGTTGCCAATATTTTGAATCAATTTAAGAATCACGGGGGTTAGAATGTTGGCAGCAACAACATCGAAGTGTCCATCGGCTGCGTCGGTCAAATCTCCCTGGATGACCCGGAAACGATCCGGATCGATATGATTGACAGCAAGGTTTTTCCCGGCCACCTCGACGGCCACCGGATCATTATCGATCCCTATTCCTTCGGAAGCCCCCAGCTTGGCTGCTGCGATCAGCAGAATACCGGACCCGGTTCCGACATCGAGAAAACGGTCACCCGGCCGAATGTGACGTTCAATTCGGGCAAGACATAAGGACGAGGTAGGATGGGTCCCTGTCCCGAATGCCATACCCGGGTCAATTTCCAGAACGATATCTTCCGGACCGGGTTCAAACTCCCGCCAGGTTGGTTTCACCACGAGCCGCTCGGCAATCCGCTCCGGCCAGAAATATGCTTTCCATGATTCGGACCAATCTTCCTCATCCACATGACTGTATTGAATGTTGTATTGAAACGATAGCCTCTGCTGATGGGCGCGAACCCCTTCATTGAGCTTTCGACACCACTCGTCCGTTTGGTGGGTTACCGGGAAATAGCCTGTCACGGCACTGTCGGCCGCTTCTTTTGGGGCGTCATCGGCCCAATCGACATCATTCTCCTGTCGCGGGATCTCGATCACCACCCCCTGGATGCCGAATCCGTGGAATACTTCGGCAATCACATCGGCGGTTAACTCAGGTTCAGAATGTTGAAATTTGACTCTGGCAGATAAATATTTCATGGCCGTAGTGTCATATCCTCTGATGCGTCTTTAAAAACAGTCGGAGTAGAGGGTCCGAGGATCCAAGGATTCGAGGGTTCAAGGGGTTGTTCTGAAATTGTTTATCAAGGCCTTAAGCATTCTTTCAATCTCAGCTATTTCGATATGATACTCATTAGGCGGGGGCAGTGCCCCGCCCTACTTATTGACTGCCTCTGCCCTAATGTAGGGCCGGGCACCGTACCGGCCGATGAAGATATGGAATAGAATATCTTCCTGACATCGCTAAAAGCCTTGTCCAAATAAAATCGTGTAACGATTTTATTAAACGCGACGATGTCGCTCATCGTGCAAAAGGCTCATCCGCCTTCAAGGTGACTTGTTTACCTGCCCTTTTGTGACGGGAAACAATTCCTATCCCCGCTGCTCCGTTTAACAAGATTTCCGCTTGACTCAAACAGTCTGCAGAGATTTAGTTTAAAGAGGATTTTAGTATTTCACTCGACCCCTTGAACCCTTGAATCCTTGAATCCTTTTTGCATGCCTAAACACAAGGGAGAATATCAGACCCACAGATATCGGCTCAGTAGATACGTCGATGCACTCTCTTGAATTTTTCTTTCGGTGGATTGAAATATCCGAATTTAAGATTCGGAAAGGCATCCCGGATACGATTCAAGGCATTTCGAACACCGATCGGATCCCCGCCGGATGACACATTCTCCATCGTTATCCAATACTGCTGGGGATCATAATTGAGATTTCGCCACTGGATCATGTGAACCCGGTGCCTTGAAAGAAACTCAATGAGCGCATCGATTTCTTCGGGTTGATCCGTGAAACCGGGGATGTTCAGGTAGTTGATGGACACAAACGCGCCGTGATCGACGGCTCGATCGATGCTTTCCAGGACATCTCCGAATCCGTACCCACTGGGACGGAAGTAGGCATTGTAGTGGTCTGCGCGAATGCTGTTGAGACTGACGCGGAGGCTGTCGAGGCCGGCATTTAACAATCTGGAAATGATCTCCGGACGGCTGGCATTGGTGTTCAGGTTTATGGTTCCCCGCCGGGTTTCCTGTCGAATTATCTTTATTGCCGGTTCAATCACATGGGCTGCCAGGAGAGGATCGCCTTCACAACCTTGCCCGAAACTGACAACACCCTGATCGACCGCTCTGAGATGAACGAGCGCGACCTGGGCAATTTCTTCGGCGGTTGGGGTAAATTCGATACGCTGCTGGCTGCACGGAATATCTGAATCGCTCTGCAGTGACAGGCAGCCAAGGCATCTAGCATTGCATCGGGCAGAGGTCGGCAGCGGCGCTTCATACCGTTGGAGAAAAAAATTCTTTCCGGCCGGGCATCCATATATTAGGGCGCAGTTCTCGAGATGTTCCCGGAGCCGATTGCCAGGCAAATGAAGCCGCATCTCCTGTATTCCGCTCAGCACGCCATCATGGGGCATCAAACGCAGATCCTGACGTCGTTCCCACTCTACCCGGACCGCAGCGGAGCGGAATCCCCCCCGAGCCCAGCCGACGGCTCCGTACGAAAAGAGCGGGAGAGGAGAAGCATTTCCGGGTGCCTCGTACGCACAGACATGGGTCGCCACATACCCTGGCGAATTGAACGCCGCCACCGGTGAAATCGGTTCGCCGGGAATGTATGGGTTCTCAGCAATGCATTCAAGCTGCTGATTTTCCAGGTTCAAGACGATTGGACGGCGATGAGGAAGCATCATCAGCTCGCCGCCGAAGGGAAGAGAAATGGTATCGGTTGTATTGAGCGGTGCCAACATCGGACCATCCGCTCCCACCGCTGCGTAACCGTCCAGATCGAAAATCTCTCCATCCGGATTTGCCACCACTGCTCTAATGAATTCTGAACGTGTCATGTTTCAAGGTCCCAAGGAAATATGCGGAAAGAATGCTTGAAGGCTGGATAATTGTCAAACGGGCTAACCCTTCGACAAGCTCAGGGCATAAAAAGGGTATTCGTAAAAAAGGAATGGCCGGTACAGTGACCGGCCCTTAATGAAAACAAATGGATCCCGGATCGGGTCCGGAATGACAAAAATTGAAAATCACCATTATGTCCAATTGTGACACAGCCTCCTCCGCCGGCATGACACGAGTAACACGTTGACCTTTAAAATATATGCGGAAAGCATGCTTGAAGGCAGGATGATTGTCAATCGGCCCGGTAGAATCTGAAAGAGTCACAGATTATTTAGACCACGAAGCGCGCGAAGAAGGGATTTTTAAAAAAATAATGGCCGGTACGGTGCCCGGCCCTACTATAGGAACTACGACCCGACGGGCGGGCTGACGGGTGACGGGCAGACGGGCCAACCGGTAAACCTTTTTTTTAAAGCACTTTGAGCATCAACGGCAGGGCCACCGCTGTGCCCACTATGCTGCCCAAATTGGTGAACACCACCACCAGAAGAATGCGGGTAACCTTGTTCTTCCAGAAGCCCTTTACAGAAGAGATGTCTTCGGAAAGGCTCTCGAAATCTTTTACCTTTGGCTTTCGGGACACCGCTTCGACGAGCCCCGACACCCAACCCGCCGCGATCATCGGATTCAGTGAGGTAAGAGGCGCTGCAAGGACGGAAGAGATTATGGTCAGCGGATGGCCAAGGGCAATTACCGCGCCGACACCCGCCAGCAGCCCGTTGGCCAGAATCCACAATCCGAGCATGTTCGATCCGGTCCGAACCCCTCCGGAAAAAAAACCATATGCCAGCAGGCCAAGAATGGCTGCCGGCAGCATCCATTTGAGGACTTTCCCCATGCCGGACGGCGGGGGCAGCGTTTCCAGCCGATTCATGTCGATCTGTTGGTCCCAGTGGTCCTGGATACCGGGGACATGACCTGCCCCGACGACGGCAACGATTGTGTTGCCGGGGGCGGACCTGATCTTCTCTGTGAGATAGAGGTCCCGTTCGTCGATCAGAATCTCCTTGAGCTGGGGAAGGGACTTTCCGACTTCCGCCAGGAGAGATTCCAGAATATCCTCCTGTTTCATTTTCTCGATGTCCTCTTCCTCGATCTCGTCGACGTCGCCAAGAGACATCAGAAGTTGAAACACGAGCTTCAGCTTTCCCCATAGCCCCATTGCCCGCCAGGTTCTCAGCAGGGTCACCCGAATATCACGGTCCGCCATTTCCACGTTGGCGCCGATGGCATCCGCCGATTCAATGGCCTGAATCATTTCCTGGCCGGGACGGATATCGAACTTCTTGGCGATCCGCTTTTGAAATGACGCGAGGAGCAGGTTGGACAGGAGAAGCATCGCTTTTTTTTCTTTGATCACCCGGACGATATCCATGTTCTGCCAGTGATCCTGCTGTCGGATGGCCTGATATCTCGATTGGCAGAGTTCGACACACACCGTATCGGGCTGCTCGTCCTGAATGACCTGCTCGACAAGTTGTACACTGTCTTTGGACACGTGCGCGGTGCCTACCAGGACGATCTTTTTGTCACCGGCGGCAAGCCGATGCACCATGTTGCTATTGCTTGTCATTTATATTACTTATCGTAACTTCTCGTCAGTTTAAACCAACGCCAATGTAGAACGGCATTCAAGGGTGTCAATATAAACGGGGAACTTTGATGACATATGATATCATAAACGGGAAACTTTGATGATGTATAATATCGATTCCAAGACCGGCGGGCTCCTGATTGAAAATGAACCTTATTATCTGAGTATCGGCAACGAGGTCAAGATATTTGAAGCCGCTTACGATGCCCGACTGCCCGTCATGCTGAAAGGGCCGACGGGATGCGGCAAAACCCGGTTCGTGGAATACATGGCCTATCGGTTCAAACGGCCCCTGATTACCGTAGCCTGTCATGAAGACCTGTTTGCCTCCGACCTGATCGGCCGCTACTTGTTGAAGGACGAGGAAACGGTCTGGGTGGACGGACCATTGGCCCGGGCCGTTCGCAGCGGGGCCATTTGCTATCTGGATGAAGTTGTCGAAGCCCGAAAGGATACCACGGTGGTCATCCACCCGCTGACCGACAACCGGCGGACCCTTCCCATTGATAAAAAGGGAGAGACCCTGGTGGCCCATCCGAATTTCCTGCTGGTCATTTCCTACAACCCCGGCTACCAGTCGGTTCTAAAGGATCTCAAGCAAAGTACCCGACAACGATTTATATCCATCGATTTCAATTACCCGGACGAAGCCCCCGAGACGGAAATTGTCGCCTATGAAAGCGGCATAGAGCCAGAGACCGCCCGTCGGCTGGTCACGCTGGCCCAAAAAATCCGTAATATTCGGGAATACGGGTTGATGGAAGGCGCCAGTACACGCCTGCTCATTTATGCGGCACAGCTCATAAACCGCGGGATTGATCCGGCAAACGCCTGTAACTCGGCGATCTGTCTGCCACTGACCGATGACACCAAACTGCAGGAGACGCTGGGGGAGTTGGTCGATGACCTTTTCTGACTAGAAATTTCAAGGACTTTATAACCAGTGCTTTCCCAACGGAATCAGTAGATTACTTTCAACCATCATCATTAACCACCCTCCCTGTCATCCCTCCCTCCGGGGGAGGGATATGAAGTCCTCCCCCTTGAGGGGGGAGGTGCGGTAGGGGTGACAAGATGTGAGATTTCTAAATCCGAAATTATACTTAATAATATAAAGCCTCGAATGAGTCCAATTCCGTGAACCCATCCCCTTCAGACCGTTTTATCGAAAAACTCACCATAGCCGATCCTGACTCGGCGGAATTTCTTGCGGGGGACATCCATGGTCACGCACCGGACATTCCTGACGACGACTGGGAGCACATCCAGGAAGAGGCCCTTTGGAGTCTGTCCGTAGAGCCCTCTTTTGCCCGGGAATATATTCGAGGGTTGCTTTTGCTCGCCGGTCGCGTACCCGACCACAGGAACCGGCGTTATATGGATATGATCCATGAAGCGGCCTCCCAGGGACCCACCCTCGCCCGCATTTATGCGACGCACCTGGCAACGGTGATTCGATACGGTGACAGCCGACTTCTGGATGATGTGTTGAGAACCATCGGCATCATGCTCGGCAAAGGGAGCTATACGCTGAACGCCCCGTTGTTGATTCTCTCGACGTTTCTGACAAAGGCTGAAACATCGGCGATCCCGGCATATCTGGATTTGCTGAAGACAGCCTTCTCCCTGGACCTGACCTATAATCAGTCCCAGCACCTGGCGTCCACGCTGCCCAGAGCGGCAGGAACATTCCCATCGGAAAACCGGCTGTGGCAAACCTGGGAATTGGAGAGAGTCCTGAAAGAAGACGTCCGCCTGGTGGACCCGTTTCTGGAAGGTATGGAAAACGGACTGAAGATGCTCTCGAAAAAAGCGCTTCACCGATTCGTGGAGCAGGGGATCGACCTGCATCGGAAAAAAAGGGACCGGGGCATTCAGTTTCTGTCTCTCAATTCCAGAGAGGGAAGAACCGCTTGTGCATCCCTCCAGGTAACGGTTTCCCTGGGCGACGTTCAACAGCAGATAAACAAGTACCTGCGGGCCCGCACAGGCCGGCCGATCACAGTGGCACCGATTTCGTCGCTGCCGGGAGCCTTCCGGAAAGAGATTTCCGGATCGGTCACCGTGGGATCCGACAGCCGCCGGATCTATTTACCGGCGGAAATCGGCCGCTTTCCCGACAAATCGCAGAATGTCCAACTTTTTATGATGCTGGCCAAACTCGAAGCCGGCTGCCACGAATTCGGCACCTTTGAGTTTGACTTTGATAAGGCCGTGGATCGATGCCGGGCGATTCGCCCGGTTCCGGAAGTCCCGCCTCCCGACGGTTTGTCCGACCTCGATCGCTTTTTCCGGATCTTCCCGGTACCCGGGCTGGCAAAAAGGTTATTTCTGATCTCTGAGCACGGCCGACAGTGTCGACTGCTGGCGGCTCGTTATCCGGGGGTGATGCGCCGCGCAATGCCGCTGTTTCGCCGGGAACTTCAACATGGGAGCATTGAGGTTGAGAATGTGTTGTCCCGGTTGTACCGGCGTCTTGTCATCGGAGTGGAATCCGCTGACCGCGACGGGACACCCGATGCCATGGCAATCCGGATCGAACGATGGGCAGACCGGTTTGAAAACAGTGTGGCAACGGATTTCAAGGTGGAAACCTGTGCCGTCTGGGTATTTATCGTTTATTCGGAAATCGCCGCCGTCATGAGAGATACGGATAACTTCGGCCAGGGATGGAAACCACCGTTTAACAGGGGACTGCTCACCGGAAGCGTTGTGCCGACCCACCCAAAGGTCGAAGAGGCTGTTACGAGGATTAAGGCGGTTGTTGAAAAAAATGGTTACCGAATCTATCGATCGGATCTTCGCAATCGGATTCAACAACGGGAATTGCGAATCACCCCTGAAGATATCCAGGAGCTGATGTTTCACCCCACGGGTACTCCGGAAGGGAAACATTCAGACAGCCAGCAACACCCACCGAGGTTGGCTGGATTGGATCTGGCGGATCTGCTGGTATCGATCGATTCCACTCAGATTTATCCGGACGATGGAGAAGGACAGGTGCACTGGTACCGGGAGTGGAATAATACCATTGGCGATTATCTGCAGGATCATGCCCGGGTCAGGGACCGGCACATCGGGGACACGGAGAACGATTTTTACGATGATATCCTCGACCGGCGAAAGAATCTGGTGAGAGGCATTCGGCAAGTATTCGAGCTGCTGAAGCCGGAGGGGCTGAAGATTCTTCGGCAGTGGACCGAGGGCGATGCGTTCGATTACCGGGCACTGCTCGACTATGTCATGGACCGACGGGCCGGCCGGATGCCTTCGGACCGGCTGTATATCAAGCGCCTCAAGGAGGAGAGAGACATTGCCGTTCTGATCCTGGTGGATATGTCCCGCTCGACCGCCAACCAGGTGGCCGGGACCGACGCAACGGTTCTTGACGTTGAAAAAGAGTCATTGGTGCTTTTTTGTGAGGCACTGGCGGTGTTGGGCGATACATTTGCCATTGCCGGGTTCTCCGGAACCGGCCGTCTCGGGGTGGATTACTACAGAATCAAGGATTTCGACGATCCCCTGGATCCGGCGATGCGGCGGAAAATCGGCGCCATGACGCCCCAGAGAAGCACCCGCATGGGGGCGGCCATTCGACACGCCACGGCCCAAATGGATCGGGTCCCATCCAGGGTGCGGCTGCTTTTACTTCTTGGAGACGGCTTCCCCAACGATCTGGACTACAAGCAGCATTATGCCATTGCCGATACCCGAAAGGCCGTTCTTGAGGCACGCTCGCGAAATATCCACGTCAAGGCGATGACCGTTAACATCGCGGCAGATCCGAAGCTGGACGATCTGTATGGAAACCATCATCATAACGTGATATCCGATGTCAGGGAATTGCCCGACAGGCTGCTAAGAGTGTATAGTGCTCTCACTCGATAATGCGGATACCGATATTGGATCGTATTCAAGTCGCATAGGGTCAGAGCATACCGAATCAAATGCCTAAATTGCCTAAACTGAAATGAATCGATCCAATCTTATTTCAGGCATTTTAGGCATTTAAGGTAATTCAGGCATTTATATCCCCATAGCTACTGAAGCTCAATTAACGTCAATACAACCATTAATGCGAGATAGCGCCTAGTGCTAATCAGAGATGAAATATTTTCATGGGAAGGATGGGGCGGAAAGCTCCGTCTGGGGAGCGGCAAGTGCCGGCTGCGCATGTTCGACCTCCGAAAAGGTAAGCACCAGGGGCTGTCTCATTTGCGGCCCAACATCGTCGTCGTTTCCGATATTCCCGAAAGCCCCATGTCCGTTCGAAGCTGCAGCGGGCATATCGCGTCTTCCGTAGCAAGGTCCTACAATATCGATCCGTCGCGGATGATGTTCATCGAATACTATGAATCCAAAAGGTACGGTGAACAGGATGAACACCATATTCCGGAACGGTATGAACTTGTCGAGTTCCAATGGCACGAAGGCAGCGCGATCAAACCCAAATGGCGCCCCCTCAAATCTCCGATGTTAGAGTCAATACAAGAGCTCCTCTCCTGACCTGAAAATTTCATGAAATTTTCAGGTGAATATGAATATGTGATTATACATTCAGCTTGTCTGACCTCAGCACCAAAGCCAGAAAAATACCGATAATGAAACCCACGGCCAGATTGGAGGCAAGTGTAATGCCGAGCATCATCAGCACGACAAGCAGGTCTTTTCGGTCCTTCACGTCGAGTATGGTGAGCGCGAGCTGGCTCCCTGCAAAAAGCAAAAGTACGCCGAGAGTGGCCAGAGGCAGGAGGTGTAGAAACGCTACCGCATGGGATCCTAAAAAAATGGCCATAAACAAGAATAGACTGCCTATCATTAGGTTCGATCCCGCCGTCCGGGCCCCGAATCGGTAGTGGGCCGCCAAACCGCCGGCCCCGTGGCAAAGGGGCATGCCTCCCACAACAAAGCAAAACACATTGGCCAGTCCCATGCTGATGGTAACCGCACGATACGTCACCTTTTTCGATTGCTCACCAAAATACTCTTTGGAAAGATCGGCATAGGCCACAACCGCGTTTCCCAGCGTCATCGGAATCTGAGGCATCACCAGCACCAGGAATGCAAAGGTAAAGTCAATTTTCGAAGGAAAGCCGAACGGCATACGGGCCGGCCAGTAGAGTCCGAATTCCACACTCTCAAGACCTGTCCGGGTGCCCAAACCCAGACCGATCGCCAGCCCCACCCCGACAACAACAAGACCGGCCGGGACCTTTCGATTGTCCAGTAAAAGCAGGGTAAGTACTCCGCAGAGAACTCCGATTACGATCCCAATCGGAATTGGGCCAAGGTTCTGCACCTGCAGATAGGGTTCGGCGGTCTGTTGAATTTTCTGGAAGTTGGAATTGCCGATAATAAAATTAACCCCTTTGGCCATGAGGAGAGTGCCGGTGGACAGTTGAACACCCCGGACTACCGAATGGGGGATGTAGCGACCCAGCGGCGTTACCAGTCCGGTAAATCCGAGCAAAATAAGGACCAATCCCATCAAGAGAGCTGATGCCATGATCTGATCAGGGGATATGGCTGTAACGATGGCATAGGCGCCTATGACTTTCATCGGCTGAACCGGCACGGTGACTCCGAAATAAAGACCGGAAATCACAAAAAAAAGCCCGATGGAAAAAAGCACCCCTATGGCATCGAGCCCGTTGATCAAAATCATTCCGATGGCTATGGGCAAAAGGGTCCCTAAATCACCGAGAGACCCGGCCGCTTCCATACGATCGAATCGGTAGCGCATGTTTCCCCTGTTATCCATCCCGGAAGTGTTATAAAATTTCAAATGATCTAAATGTGTATCCACTTTTATCGGCAACGAGAGTGAGCTATTCATACCGTGTGTGTCATTATCCGGCAAGTCGAATACTTAAATTTGGATGCGTTCCCGGTTTTTTGCAGCGTATATAGCGATTGTCAGGATTGCGTTCCGATTCCTTTTACGATCAACCTATCACCGTAAAGTCGCCAGGCCTCGCGGTCATCGTTTCCATATGTCTGCAAACGGAACATATTTATGACAACCACTGTAGATCGCATCTGCTGGGAATCCCAATTGTGTGGGTGTGACCAATTTTGAGTAGCGGATTCGAAGTTTACCCGCCGATGGCGGCGTTGAACAGGGTACGCCCGCCCCATGGCGGGGGAGTCTTTTTTCTCCATACCCTGGCGGCTTGTGGCGAGCGGAGTCGATCCGGTGGGATTCAAAGAGAGGGGGATAAAGAGATCCGTCCATAATTTTTACATACGGTGTCGCATCATGATTATGGGATGAAACGGACTGGGGCCCATCCGGTTGCATTTCTTGGGGCCGAATCCTATGTTAAAGACTATCTATGGCGTCATTCGCTCGACAGGAGGTTATCATGATCGATTCTACAACCTTCGGAACCATTTCCATCGATGGGAAAACCTATAACTCGGATGTCATCATTTATCCGGACGGTCGGGTAACCGATTCCTGGTGGCGCGCGTCCGGGCACCGGCTGACCATGGGAGACATTCAGCCGATAGCGGCCAGCAATCCCGAGGTGATCGTGGCGGGGACCGGTGTTTATGGTCGGATGATACCGGATCCGGACGTGGCAGCCGCACTCGGGGAAATGGGCATCGAGTTTCTGGCGGCACCCAACAGGGAAGCATTAAAGTTGTATAATCGCCATGTAAAGACACGAAAGACCGCAGGGTGCTTTCACCTCACCTGCTAAGAAGTAATTTCAACAGCCCCCCTCATGCCCAATATCTTTGTTGAGCAGGAGCGCTCAATCCTCGAAATATGATATATATTCCTGCGGTTGCCCCCTCCTGCCCGCCTCGATCTTGGACACGATTGAAGCTGTTGAAATCACTTCTGATGATTGGGGACAAACAAATCAGCGATTGTTCCTATATTCTATCTATCGATAACCCCACATAGAGGAGAAAAAAATGGGACACACTGTTGTCAGTACCGACAAGGCGCCGGCGGCCATCGGGCCCTATTCCCAGGGAATCGCTGCCGGCCACATGGTATTCGTCAGCGGGCAACTCGGGATGGACCCGAAGACGACCGAGCTGGTGGGACAAGACCTGGAATCCCAGGCCCGTCAGGCCCTGGCGAATCTCAAGCAGATCGTTATCGCATCTGGTTGTGAGCTCACCGACATTGTTGCTGTGGATGTATTTCTGACCGACATGAACGACTTTGTCGCATTCAACGCCATTTACTCGGAATACTTCTCCGAGCACAAGCCGGCCCGGGCGGCCATCGGGGTGGCGTCCCTGCCGAAAGGGGCGCGAGTTGAAGTCAAGTGCATCGCCGTTAAAAGTTAACGGGCCTAAAAACAATTATAAGGAAAAGCGTCTATCATACCCCCTCCCACTGACTCCCTCCCGCTCCCGAGGCAAGCTCGGGATCTGCAACAGTAGAGGGAGAAAAAATCGTCCTCCCCCTTGATGGGGGAGGTCCGGTGGGGGTGATAGAATGGGCAAATTCCACAACCTTAGAGTTGTTTATAGGCCCAAAAATTAAAGCGACGTCTAATCGGGGGAAGGAACCTCGACAATTCGGGCATCATGACCCGTTGCCGAGAGAAACCGCTCGATGCCCTCTTTGGGTATGACCAGAGTGGCGATATTGACCAGGGGGTGAAACTGGAAGGCGTCTTCGGCCCAAAGGCCGCTGTCGATAAATACTTCCACCTGGTGCTGTTCCCGGTCGTTGAAAACAGCCAGCAGTGAAACCGAGCCCGGCTCAATACCCAGATGTTTTTTTAGGCGTTGGGCCGATGCAAAGCTGACCCGCTTTGCATCCAAATGGGCCGGCAGGGCCTTCAGGTCAACCCGATTGTCCGCGGGCATTACCACCAGGAAGTGCCGCTTCCCTTTGTTGTCTTTCAAAAAAAGGTTTTTGGTTTTGGCGCCAGGCAAGTCCGGAGTCAGGCGGTGCACGTCCTCGACCGTATAGACCGGCGGATGATCGAACCGCTGGTAGGAAACATCATTCTCCTCCAAAAACCGGCACATATGTTCAGCATCTGTCATGAGCAACTCCCCATTTGTTCTGATAATTTATCCCCATGCGGATCCGGTTCTTTTTCTTTCCCATAGGCCTTTAGCAGCCGGGAGCGGATCATATCGATGTGGATGCGAAGGGTGTAAAGAGATTCCCGAAACCCCAATGGCACCGAAATCTTCGAGACTTTTTCCTCGAGCCCATCCAGGCGAGCAAGGTAATCCGGAACCCGCTCTTTAATCTCATCATAGTGTAGTTCAGGATCTAATAGTTCCAGTTCACGGTAGAATCGGAAAATCTTCGATCTTACACGCCATCGATAAAGTGGGGGCATAAGTTTGAAAAAGGGAAACAGAATGGCCAACAGGGGCACGAGCATGATCTTCATGCGATCCAGGAAGTTGGCCACCCAGAAGGGGAGATAGCGTCTGAGAAACGATGGGCCGGATCTATAGAAACGACGGATGTCGCTGGTGGGGTTGAAATCGAGCAGTTTGAGGGAGGGAAACTCGCCGGGATCTTCGAAAATGCCACCGGAACTGAAAATCTCCTCTGCGGCGCCAATGAACAGGTCGATCAACGCGGGATGAAAATCCGAAGGGGCCACCAGTTGGGCCGCCGGGGCCAATAAGGTAATGTCTTTGGCTGGAATATCCGTGGCAAAATCCACAATGCCGCGGGGCAGCGTGACGATGCTCCAAAACCGAAATGTTCGTGCAAATGCCTCGGCACGGACCGCGGAATATGGCAAGATCTTTTCGGATCTCAGGGCCTTTTGAATCACGGGGGCTTCAAACCCATACACCATGAAGGCGAAATCCAGTTTTCCGTCGATCAGCTTGTTCACCGCTTCGGTGCCCCCAACCGAAACAAAGTCGGCATCCTCCGATGTAATACCGTACAGGTTCATGACGTTGGTGGAAAGGATTTCTGTCGCGCTCCCTTTAGCCCCCATACCGATACGAAGCCCAAACAAGCCTTTGTTTGACGTAAGATCTAAGGCTGCCCGTTGAAACACCCATATCGGCTCATAATAGAGGCTTCCCAACGAGATGAAATCGTCGGAATTGGCCTGAGATCCAACCCCGCCCTGCATGAACGCGATATCGATTTCACCGGATTCCATGAGGCGGAGGTTGTCAATCGACCCGCCGGTGGTCCGGACTTCCAGCTGAATCCCGTCCCGCGCCAGGATTCTTGCAAATTTCTGTCCGTAATGAAAATACGCCCCTTCAGGGCCGCCGGTTCCGATAACAAGGCTGCGGGGCGGCGCGGGTTGTATAAACAGGAACGCCACCGCGAAGCTGGCAATGACGATCAGCGTTCCGGGTCCAAAATATTTGAGGCGCTCCTTTAGGGTGGGATGTTGGGCCGGCTCAGCCATGGAATCGCTCCTGTGGGAAAGAGGAACATCCTGATACTCGCTGGAACTTACAATTCCCGCATCTTAGCGCGTTGGAAGAAAATTGCAAGGTGACGCATGGACGTCTGTCCCTTGTATTTATTAAAGCGTTCGGGTTAGATAGTGGGCACGTATGACAGGGAACCTAATTTTAAAGGAGGCACCATGGCTGAGCTTCTTTATCTTTCCCAGGCTGATGTCGAGGCGGTTGGGTTGACCATGGCCGAAATCATTGAATCCCTGGAGACCGCGTTCCGGGAGAAGGGGCTCGGCAACACCGAAATGCCGCCCAAGCCGGGTGTCCATCCCGGTGGAAACGACAACTTCATCCATGCCATGCCGGCGTACATTCCGGCCCTTGAATCTGCCGGCGTCAAGTGGGTAAGCGGGTTTCCTGAAAACAGTCAAAAGGGCCTTCCGTATATCACCGGTCTTCTCATCTATAATGATGTAACGACAGGGGTTCCTCTGGCCGTCATGGACTGCGTGTGGATTACGGGGATGCGAACCGGGGCCGCCACCGCCTTGTCTGCAAAACACCTGGCTCGCCCGGACTCGTCGGTGGTGGGAGTCCTCGGCTGCGGCGTCCAGGGGCGCACCAATGTGGAAGCGTTGAACGCGCTGTTTCCCCTGAAAAAGATCATCGCCTATGATCTCGATAAGAACGCGGTGCACAAATACGCCGAGGATATCTCCAAACGGCTCGATCTGGAGGTCGTTCCGGTAGACACGCCAAAATCGGCCGTCTCGGGTTGCGACATGATCGTCACCGCCGGCCCCATTCTGAAAACGCCCCATGCCACCATTAAAGCCGGCTGGACCGATCCGGGCACATTCGCCTCTCTGGTGGATTTCGACTCCTACTGGCACCCGGATGCCCTGGCCGAGTGTGAAAAATTTTGCACCGATGACACGGCCCAACTGCTTCATTACCAGGGGATGGGCTACTTCCGGAACATACCGCCGATCCATTCGGATCTGGGTGAACTGGTCGTGGGGAACAAGTCCGGGCGTGAATCCGATGAAGAGATCACCATAACAGCCAACCTCGGACTGGCCATCGATGACATGGCGGTCGCCCCGCTGCTTTACCGGATGGCATTGGAAAAAGGAATCGGAACCAAACTTCCATTGTAAATAATTAGCCGCAGACACACGCAGACGGACGCAGACTTTTTTAGCCGAGCGACGTGCTCGGCTCAAAGATGTCATCGCTTCGCGAAAAGGAACCATGGACCTGCCCGAAGGGCATCGAGCCAAATAGCCGGCCACGTCGGCCGGCTATTGTCTGCGTTCGTCGAGCGAATGAAGTGAGCGGGCGGCTAATTAAAAAAGATTCAGAATGACAGCTAAATCTTTCGACATAGTGATCGTTGGTGGCGGCATCATGGGCAGCTCGATCGCCTATCACCTGATCCGCCGGGACACTTCCCTGAAACTGGCGGTGGTGGAGCGGGATCCCACCTATGCCCGGGCCTCAAGCGCCCTCTCCATGGGCAATGCCCGAATCCAGTTCAGCCTCGGTGAAAACATCCGGATTTCCCAGTACGCATTTTCCGCCCTGGCGCGCTTTGAGGAAGAAATGATTGTCAACGAAATCCCTCCAAACATCAGCTATCGGAGGGAGGGAAACTTGATGATCATCGACCCGGACATGACAGATGCTGCGAAACAGGCGTTTTCACTCCAGCAGGAACTGGATTGTCGTGTGGAGTGGTGGTCTTCTGAGGACATCCGTCAGAGATACCCGCTCTATCGTCCTGCGGACACCGATTCGGGAACGTTTGGGACCGAAGACGGACACTTTGATGGATATGCCGTCGTCATGGGCTACCGGAAGAAGGCAGCCTCCCTGGGCGCCGTTTATCTGCAAGACAGCGTCACCCGGATTCTCCATGGAAATGGACACGTCACGGGAATCGAAACGGCCTCCGGCGATTCCCCGGCAGCGCCTATTGTGATCAATTGCGCAGGCGCTTGGGCGGCGGATGTGGCTCTCAGTGCAGGCATCGATCTTCCGATCCTGCCGATCATGCGCCAGGTGTTTGCCATAGATACCGCTATCAAACCGGATGGCCCGCTTCCGCTGACAGTTCTTCCGTCCGGTCTGTACTTCCGCTCGGAAACCGGGGGGCTCCTGCTGGTGGGCAAATCCATGGACGACGATCCGGTCGGATTTGATTTTTCCTGGGACGACAAACGGTTTATGGATGTCCTGTGGCCGGAGATGGCCGCCTTTGTCCCCGCCTTCGACCGGGCCAAGCTGGTCCGGGGCTGGGCCGGCCTCTATGCCGTAAACACCCTGGACAGCAATGCCATCCTCGGAGAATGGCCAGAATTAGGCGGGTTCTACCTGGCCAACGGATTCTCGGGACACGGCCTCCAGCAGGCCCCGGCGGTCGGCCGTTACATGGCCGAGGTGATCCTGAACCTTCCCCACGAACTGGACCTGTCCATTTTTTCCCCCAAGCGCATCCTGGGAAAAAAGCCCATCAGTGAAAAAGGAGTCATTTAGCTCCACCGGATTTTGAGCAACTCAACGGCATCCGTCGAATCTTTTTGTATGGGAACTATGGATAAAAAAAGGAATGAGTCCATCCCACCCCCTCCCTCAGGCTCCCGCCCGCCAGGGGAGGGAGGAAAATCTTTCCCCTCGAGGTACGGGCTTGTCATGTTTAGCTCTTATTCAGATAGAAGACAGCGAAAACCTTTCTCCGGAAATTTATATCCCGCTCGTCATAAAATCAGTTCCTGATTTTATGACTTGACAGGTCAAGAATTCCGTACTAATGGTCAGACCATTTTGCGGCTATATTGTAGTCACTTGTGTGCCGCCCTCCGGCACGATACCACATGACAGATTGCTGTCCGCCGGGGAACAACTCCTGACACTATCCCACATATGTAATGAGCGTCTTGTTCAGAGCTGCCAAACAAAACCGGATATTTGAGGATGTCGTCGATCAGATTCAGGAGGCCATCCTCGACGGACGCCTCCAGGCAGGGGATCGGCTGCCGTCGGAAAGGGAGCTGAAGGGCGTGCTTCAAACCAGCCGGAGCACCCTCCGGGAGGCATTGAGAGTTCTGGAACAAAAGGGCCTGATCGAAATTCGACTCGGAATGGGCGGGGGCGCTATCGTCAAAACCCTGAACGAGGACCAGGTCACCGAAAGTCTTGATCTGTTGCTGCGCTCGCAAAAGGCGTCCCTGAATCATCTGGCAGAGTTTCGGGAAGGCGTTGAGGGCGACGTCGTGGCCATAGCCGCAGAGAGGGCCACAAATTCGGATATTGAGCGTCTCCGATCCCTCCTCGATGAAGCCGCCGCCTGCGTGGAACGGGGCGTCGAGCACCTTGACGACTTTTTAAAGGTCGACACGGAGCTTCACCTGACCTTTGCCTATATCACTGAAAATCCGGTGTACATCTCGGTGCTGAAATCGATCCATGACAACATCCATCGGTATTACGAGATCTACCTGGTCATGGACCAGCCGGAGCTGGAAGAGAATTTAAGAGATCTTGAGAGGATCGTTTCGGCGGTGGAGGATCGTAACACCCCGCGAGCTCGTGAACTGGCCCAACGCCATGTCCAGCGGTTCAACCAGTATATGAGCCGCCAGGCCCTGGAGATGCAAGCGTAGCACACATGGCAACGTTGAATATCGATAATGTCACGGTAGCATTCGGGGGCCTTTTAGCCCTTTCGGACCTGACGTTTTCCCTGAACCCGGGGGAAATTCTGGGTCTGATCGGACCGAACGGCGCCGGAAAGACAACGGTTTTCAACGTCTTGACAGGCGTCTATCAAACTACCGCGGGGGGTGTTCAATTCCGGAACCAGAGCCTTCTTGGTAAACGGCCACACCAGATCCTCTCCCTTGGCATCGCAAGAACGTTTCAAAACATCCGCTTATTCTCGAATATGACGGCCATTGAAAACGCCATGATCGCGCTCCATGCCCGCTCCAAGGTGGGCGTGGTCGGCGCCATCCTTAGAAGTCCTTCCCAGAAACGTGAAGAACACAGGATCCGGGAAGAGGCCCGAGAGGCGCTAAAGTTCATGGGCGTCGAGCAATATTCCGACACGGTCGCCCAAAACCTGCCGTATGGGTTGCAGCGCCGCCTGGAGATTTCAAGGGCCCTGGCCTCCAGGCCGAAAGTACTACTGCTGGACGAGCCGGCGGCCGGTATGAACCCGGCGGAAAGCCAGGAGCTGATCGAGGATATCGGGCGGATTTCAGAGCTGGGTATCGACGTGCTCCTGGTGGAGCACGATATGAAAGTCATCATGGGCGTGTGCGACCGGATTGTCTGCGTGGATCACGGCGTCAAAATCGCCGAGGGAAAACCGGAGGAAATCCAACGGGATCCCAAAGTGATCGAGGCATATTTAGGTCAACCGGCCAAACAGTAACAAAGGAGGAAGGAAAATGAGAAAGAACCTGTTTACGATTCTGCTAATTGGTCTGCTGTTGGTCCCTCTGGTTGCGGGTACCGGTTTTGCCAAAACGCTGAAAATCGGCTCCATGAGCCCACTGACCGGCCCTTACGCGGCCGATGGAAACGACATTAAAAATGGTGTGCTGACCGCCATCGATGTGATTAACGATCAAGGCGGCATTCCCGGATACAGCAAGATCGAGCTGTTTCCCCAGGATACGGCCTGCGATCCGAAGCAAGCCGTGGCCGCCGCCAACAAGCTGATCAATCTCGAGGTCGTCGGTGTTATCGGCGCCTACTGCTCCTCTTCGACCATTCCGGCCTCCGAAACCCTGGCCGAAGAAGACATTCCCATGATTACACCGGCGTCCACCAACGAAAAGGTCACCGACCGCGGCCTGCCTTACATGTTCCGCATGTGCGGACGGGATGACGACCAGGCACCCACCGCCGTGAAGTTCATGATGGAGGCCCTGGGCGCAAAGTCCCTTTTCATTGTCGATGACAAGACGACCTATTCCCAAGGGCTGGCCGACGGTGTCGAGAAGAGTGCCCGGAAAATGGGAATGAAAGTTCTGGGGCGGGATCACGTCAACCAGGGCGACAAGGATTTCTCTGCCATTTTGACCATGGCCAAAAGAACGAACGCGGATGTGCTGTACATGAGCCTTCAGAATCACGCATCCGGGAGCCTGATGGCCATCCAGGCCAGGCGCCTGGGCCTGAAATCCACCGTCGTTTCCCAGGATGCCATGTATCACCCGAATTTCATCAAGGTGGCCAAGGACGCTGCGGAAGGTGTTTACGTGACCTATGGATTTACCGATAAATCCACGCCCGAATTCAGGGCCTATGCCCAGCGGTTCACCAAGAATTACGGCGAGATCGGCGCCTACGGTACCTATGCCTACGATGCAGCGCTCGTTTTGCTGAACGCCATTAAAAAAGCTAACTCCACGGACCCGAAGAAAATCAAGAAGCAAATCATGAAAATGAACTTCCAGGGCGCATCCAAATTCGTGAAGTTTCGTCCCAATGGAGACAGCGGCTCTGATTATGTCGGGTACAAAATCGAAAACGGTGAGTACATAGTTTACTGGACGCCCCAAAAGGGTATCCTGAAGTAGATAGACCTCTAGGTCGATTGTCCGGCGACCACCCGCCGGGCAATCGACCTGACCCGAAGTGAATTTCATACGCGGGCAACTATGGACTATTTTATTCAACAATTGATAAACGGATTGACCCTTGGCGGGCTCTACGCCCTGATCGCCCTCGGCTATACCATGGTCTACGGGGTGATCCAGCTCATCAATTTTGCCCACGGCGAGTTTTTCGCGGCAGGCGGCTACATGGGCGTCATTCTGCTCAGTTTCTTTGCCGGGTTGGGTTATATCGATACGCATCCGTTTCTCTGTATCGGAGCATCGATCCTGCTGACCATGGCGTACTGTGCGTTTTTGGCCATGGGCGTGGAGCGGGTCGCCTATAAACCCCTTCGACGTGCGTCACGCCTTGCCGCGCTGGTCTCTGCCCTCGGGATGTCGATTTTTCTCTCCAATGGGTTAATGCTGACCCAGGGGGTGTTCGACAAGGCCTACCCGAGCGAACTGATCCAGGGTGGCTTCGAGGTCGGAACGGTCATTGTCAGCTATCTCCAGCTTGTGATCATGGGGCTGACGATTCTGCTGCTGGTGGGCTTGAATATTCTCGTCTTCAAAACCCGGGTCGGCATGGCCATGCGGGCCACCGCCCAGGACAAGATCATGTCGTCGCTGGTGGCCATATCCAGCAACCGGATCATTGCCATGACCTTTGCCATCGGTGCGGGTCTGGCCGCCTGTGCCGGGATCATGGTCGGGTTCTATTACGGGTCGGTCCGCTATGACATGGGGTTTGTGCCCGGGATCAAGGCTTTTGCCGCAGCGGTCCTGGGCGGGATCGGCAATATCACCGGCGCCATGCTCGGCGGGCTCATCATCGGTATGGTGGAAATCTTCGGAGCCGCTTACATATCCGGACAGTACAAAGACGTGTTTGCGTTCATTATTCTGATTTCGGTGCTCTACTTCAAGCCGACGGGCATCATGGGCGAGAATGTCGATGATACACGAGTTTAAAAAAGTACTCAAAACGTACGCCATCGGTATGCTGTGGTTGCTCGGCCTGTTGTGGCCGCTCATGGGTATCCACCCTGACGGGACCCTGACGTTTGTCAATGCATTCAAGGTCTGGCTCGGCATCCTGGGTGTCACGTTCTGCGGTCTGCTCTTGTATGTGGCCAACAAAAGCGGAAGCCTCAATGTCATCACCCGCCCCCTGTTGGA
Organism: Olavius algarvensis associated proteobacterium Delta 3; assembly: GCA_903231505.1. Lineage (GTDB taxonomy): Bacteria > Desulfobacterota > Desulfobacteria > Desulfobacterales > CAFBRK01 > CAFBRK01. The sequence continues at coordinate 22,617 of CAFBRK010000221.1, forward strand.
CACCCGGGAAAAAATCAACATCGCCTCCAGTAAAGTCCCATTCTGGGTCTGGTGGCTCATTGTCCTTGCCGTTGCCCTGGCTTTCCCGAACTTCACGACGCGGTATGCCCAGGACATTGCCATCCAGGTCCTGATCTACATATGTTTAGGACTGGGCCTGAACATCGTGATCGGCCTGGCCGGCATGCTGGACCTCGGCTATATCGCTTTCTATGGTGTGGGCGCCTACACCTATGCCTTGCTCAGTGTCAATTACGGCATTTCGTTCTGGATGAGCCTGCCCATTGCAGCGACCACGGCGGCCATTGCCGGCTGCATCATCGGGTATCCAACCCTTCGGATGCGTGGGGATTACCTGGCCATCGTTACCCTTGGATTCGGGGAGATCGTCCGACTCATTCTAAACAACTGGATGACGTTGACAAACGGCCCCAACGGCATTCTCGGTATCAAGGCGCCGGCCATCTATCTCCCAATCTTCGAAGGTGGACTCAGCTTCGAATACTTTTATCTCAAAAAGCTTTATTACCTCTACTATGTAGCTCTGGCCCTGGCAATTTTTACCATCATCGCCGTGCATCGGCTCATCTATTCTCGCATCGGGCGCGCCTGGGAATCGATACGGGAAGACGAGACCGCCGCCGAACTGATGGGGGTAAACACCTTTCTGTTGAAACTTTTGGCCTATGCCATGGGGGCGGTATTCGCCGGTCTGGCCGGTGCGTTTTTTGCCGCGCGCATGCGATTTGTCAGTCCGGAAAGCTTTACCTTTCTCGAGTCGGCCATGGTGCTGTGCATGGTGGTCCTGGGCGGCATGGGCTCGATCCCCGGCATCATCCTCGGGGTGGGCGCGTTGATTATCCTCCCGGAGATATTCCGTGAGTTCGAACTCTATCGGATGCTGGCGGTGGGTCTGGCCATGGTGGTGATGATGGTGTTCAAGCCGGCCGGCCTGATACCGGCCAAGCGTGTCGGCACCCGTTCGGAAGAAAAGGAGGGCTAACGCGGTGGCGGATCCGATTCTCGAACTCCGGGATGTCTATTCCAGTTACGGGAATATCAAGGCCCTCAAGGGCGTGTCCCTGAAGGTATTTCCGGGTGAGATCGTCGCCATCATCGGGGCCAACGGCGCCGGAAAATCGACCACACTGATGGCCATCAGCGGTATCGTTCCGGTGGATAAGGGAGACATCCTGTATCAGGGTAGCTCCATCGTCGGCAAGTCTGCGGAGAAGCTGCCGGCCATGGGATTGTGTCAGGTTCCAGAAGGCCGCCGGATCTTCCCGCGGCTGTCGGTCGCCGAGAACCTGGAACTGGGCGCCTTTCACAGAAAAGAACGGGCAGAAATCGAACAGGACATGGAGCGTGTGTTTTCATTGTTCCCGGCCCTTGCCGAACGGCGAAAACAGCAAGGCGGCACCCTTTCCGGAGGGGAGCAGCAGATGCTGGCCATCGCCCGGGCGCTGATGACCCGCCCCAAGCTGCTGTTGATGGATGAACCGAGTCTTGGGCTGGCGCCCCTTTTTGTCCAGAAAATCTTCGATATCATCCATGACGTCAATGAGCGCGAAGGTATGACCATCCTCCTGGTGGAGCAGAACGCCAACCTGGCCCTTCAAGCAGCCCAGAGGGGATACGTCCTGGAAACCGGCACCGTCACCATGGAAGACAACGCCGACACCCTCCTGCACAATCCGGAAATCCGCAAAGCCTATCTGGGTGAAACCGCCTAACCCGAATATTGCATGAATTCTTTTCAGTGAGGGTTACACGGAAAACCATCGTGCGGGTGGCACTTCTTCAAGCATATCCAATCAGAACGGTCCGTGTGAGTTTCGCAAACCAACAAAAAGCTGAAAAGATTTCACCCAAAGGGTCACACGGAGGCCCCTGTGGCCTTCGTTATTTGAAGCTCGCGGTAGGCGCACTAGAGCGTCGCTCCAAAATGCCTTGGCCACGAAGGCCTCCATTTGGTGCAATGTCCAGGCTAGCAGGATTCCAGTTCACAATCCATACCTCAACGCGTTTGGGGAAGCTTTTCATTTCAGAATTTCCCTTTGGGCGTCAAAGGTGACAGCGGCAAACGCGTTATCCTCTCCAGCCATCTCTTTATAGCCTTTCGCCATAAGTGCCTCGGTCCGATTTTTCAGCCATAAACTAAACGCCTCTTGAGCAAGCTGGCTTTTTGCCAGATTTAGGGTTTTCGATGCTTTGTCGATCTCTGCATAAATTTCTTCATCAATGGTTAGACTGACCTTTTTTTTAGTTCTCATTATATACCTCCTGAATACCATATTATTTATAGGATAATAAATCGTATAAAATATTCGGGTTGTGTTTTTACATCATGCCGGCGCTCGGCCAGGATGCCAACTACTCTGGAATTCTCGACGGGAATGAATTAGACAACTCTTGCAAATTCTCCAGCGGTATGATCTGGAATCCTAACGTTAAACTAACTGTCGGCGTGGAATACCTCAGGGGGCAACGAGAAAACAAGGATCGCGCCGCCGGAGCCGGCAACCGGTAATTATTTTGCTACAGATTCGGATTATTGTAATCCAATAGGACTATCTCCAAAGTACGATAAGGAGGCCCGGATGAACATACAAAAATCAGTCCATTTTGCAATCGCGGTGTTGGTCCTGCTTTGCTTGAGCACGGCAGCCACCGGAGAAATGATCGGTATTGCCACTTCAGAGGACACTCTGTCGACAAGTTATCCCGGTAAGGCCTATTCACCATTTGCCGGACGCAATTTTCCGCAGCGTCCCCTCTGGGGTGACTCGCATCTACATACCTCAGTGTCGTTCGATGCGGGAGGCTTCGGCAATCGACTCGATCCTGGCGCGGCATACCGCTTTGCCAGGGGAGAGGAGGTCATTGCTTCATCGGGCCAACCGGTAAAGCTTGCCCGGCCACTGGACTGGCTGGCGATCACTGACCATTCCGATGGTATGGGATTTATCAATGACATTCTGGCGGCATCGCCACTCGTAACAAAATACGAACAGGGTGCGCGCTGGTCAAAAGGTTTTCGAGCCGGTGGCCAGGAAGCGGTGGAGACCACTCTGGATGTGATCCAGGCGTTTTCCCAGGGCAAGGTCGATCCGGAGATGTTTGCCAATTATTCCCCCGGATCCCGGCGCTACGGCACAATTTGGGACGAGGTCATCAACAACGCGGAGGAATTCAACGATCCCGGGCGGTTCACGACGTTCATCGCATTCGAGTGGACGTCGCTGGTGAAGGGCTCCAACCTCCACCGGAACGTCATTTTGCGTGACGGCGGGGATCGGGCGAGACAGGTCGTGCCGTTTACAACCTTTCCACCGATGGGGAGTACGGACCCCCTGGATCTCTACAAGTACCTGGAGACATACGAAGAACGGACCAACGGGGCGATCATGGCGTTCGCTCATAACGGCAATCTGTCGAACGGTCTCATGTTTCCGGTCGACCGCCAGTATACGGGAAAGAAAATCAACAAATTCTATGTTGAGCAGCGCGCCAAGTGGGAGCGCATGTACGAAATCACCCAGATCAAAGGCGATGGAGAAGCACACCCCTTCCTGTCCCCGGATGATGAATTTGCCGACTACGGGACCTGGGATGTCGGCAACCTGGACCTGTCCCAGGCCAAGACGGACGACATGCTCGCCGGCGAGTACGCCCGCGAGGCTCTGAGGGCCGGCCTGGCATTGGAAAAGAAACTGGGAACCAATCCGTATAAATTCGGGTTCACCGGCGCCACCGACAGCCACACGTCCCTGGCTACGGCAGAGGAAAGCAACTACTTCGGAAAGCATACCGGCTACGAGCCGTCGCCGGAACGGTTGACCCATACGTTCATGAAAACCGAGAACGGCGAAATCTTCAGCTGGCAGCAAGTGGCTTCCGGTATTACCGCCGTCTATGCGCACGAGAACACCCGTGCGTCGCTCTTCGATGCGATGGACCGCAAGGAAACTTACGCGACGACCGGGCCCCGCATGGTGGTGCGCTTCTTCGGCGGCTGGAAATTCTCCGATGCCGACCTCAGCAGCCGTGAGCCGGTTTTCCGAGGCTATGAGAAAGGTGTGCCCATGGGGGCAGACCTGCCGCCACCCACTGAGAGTGCGAATGCACCGGTTTTCATGGTGTATGCGTTGCGAGATCCGATAGGCGCCAATCTGGACCGGATCCAGATCGTCAAAGGCTGGCTCGACAGCAAGGGAAAAACCCACGAAAAGGTCTACAATGTCGCCTGGTCGGGCGGCCGAAATCTGGGCGCCGATGGAAGGCTGCCAGCCGTCGGCAATACGGTGGACATTGCAACAGCCAGTTGGACCAACACCATTGGCGCGTCCGAGCTTGGCGCCGTCTGGAGAGACCCGGATTTTAATCCCGAGTACAAGGCCTTCTACTACGCGCGCGTCCTGGAGATCCCCACGCCGCCCTGGTATGCGTACGACGCCTTCCGATTTGGCATCGACTTGCCCAAGGATGCGCCCACGAGCCAGCAGGAGCGGGCCTATACGTCACCGATTTGGTACTCACCATAGAAAGTGAAAAGTGAAAAAGTAAAAGTGAAAAGCGGAGAACTGAAAGTGAAAAGTGAAAAACTAAAAGTGAAAAGTAGCTGATGAGCGAGAGTCCTCTTAAAGATAAGAGTTATCTATTTGCGATTCGTATCGTTCAATTATCGCAATTGCTGCAGAACGAACATCGTGAGTTTGTCGTGAGTAAGCAGGTGCTTAGAAGCGGAACAGCCATCGGCGCGCTAATTCGTGAAGCCGAGTTTGGGCAAAGCAAACCTGATTTTACCAGCAAAATGAGTATTGCTTTGAAGGAGGCAAACGAAACTGAATATTGGCTGTCTCTATTAAAAGATACTGACTTCATAAAAGAAAAAATGTTTGCCAGTCTGCAATCAGATGTGAAGGAATTGATTGCAATGCTGGTGTCAACAGTAAAAACATCAAAGCGATGATCATCAACTTTTCACTATTCACTGTTAGTTTTTAACTTAAAAGGAGGAGGGGGTATCGGAATTTGCAGAGTTAGTTTTATCGCGTCCAATTTTCTATTAAGAGGGCCGGAACACGTCGAAATTCTTTCTCGTTGTTGGTCACCAGAATACATCTCAGGGACAGGGCATGGGCAGCGATGAGGGTGTCGAGGGGACCAATCGGAGTGCCCTCTTTCTCCAGGTAAAATCTCAACCTGCCATAGTGCCGTGCCGCTTCGCTGTCGTAAGGCAGGATGTCCAACGGTGCCAGGAATTGAGCCAGGGCCATCTCGTTTTGCTCCGGCCGTGAACTTTTCGCTATTCCGAACACGAGTTCACTCAAGGTAATCGAAGAAATCCCGATCTGGGAGATCTGCTTCCGCCGAATCCTGTCGATAACAACCAGCGGTTTTTTCCGAATCAGGTAAATACAAATGTTGGTATCCAACAGATATCGAATCATACCGGATCTCGGGAATCCTGTGTCCCTTGCTCTCTGCTTTCCATAAAATCATCCGTGAATTTATCGAGACTGTCGGCAAGTGACGACCATGGATCGTCCTTGGGAATCAGGACGACGATATTCCCTATTTTGTTGATGAAAACGTCATCCCCCGTAAATCGGAACTCTTTGGGCAGCCTGACAGCCTGGCTTCGGCCGGTTATGAACACTTTGGCCGTTTTCATGGGCACCTCCGGAAGGTCATTGTTATTGATACATACTATGATATATATCAATTTCAAATCGAATGTCAAACAGAGCGCTGTTACCATGATACCATCTGTGTCAGGACGAGAATGCACCCTTCCGCAGAAAACGGTTCAATTAAAGAAATAAACAGCGTCCCGATATGGAATTGGGCCTCTACTGAATATCGTGGCAGCCAGAATCGGCAAAAAGCATAAGTTAGTATTTAATCCGACTGATTAATTCCTGCACACAGATTACACAATCACTTCAGGTCGGAGGAGTTCATGATACGGTATAAAATGCAGGGTTGTGTCGTGGATGCGAAGGGTTTCGTGTAGGCTGAGATTGACGATGAATGCCTGTTCCGGGTGATACTTTTCGATGAAGCTGCGTAACGGGGCGGGTACTTTGGCTTGCCTTAGATGCTTGAATTTAACTTCTACCGGAATGAGACGTTTCCCTGCCTCAATCACAAAGTCCACCTCGGCCTTATCTTTCGTCCGCCAGAATCTCAAATTGGCCGGATTGAATCTCAACTTCTCTTTTAACAGCAAGAAAACAAAATTCTCGAATATGAAACCGCCTTCAGCGGGGCTTTCAAGGCGTCCAAAAAGACCCAGGGGATAATTTCTGAGGCCCAAATCTAAAAAATAGGGCACGGGTGATTTGCTGATTTCTTTTCTGACATTTGGCGCATATGGCGCAAGGAGTTCTATCAGAAATATTTTTTGCGCGTACCATAGGTACTTTTTCACAGTTGGAAAAGACACGTTCAACGTCGACGATAGTTCAGAGTAGGTCATTAACTGACCGATCTGATCGGCAAGGATTTTCATTAACGCACTGAAGGCCTCCGGTTTATCCAATTTGAGGAGGTAGACAATATCTTTTTCCAGGACGCTGCGGAAAATTTCGTCTATGAGGCGGTGCTTTTCTTGCTGCTCAGTCGCCGTCACGATTCTGGGATATCCTCCGAATGTCATGTATTCGACCAGTAATTGTTCCGACCTGTCTTTTTCAATGGCCAGGAAATCGGCCAGGCTATCCTCATAACGGTAATCTGTTCTGTAGTTCAGAAACTCCTCGAAGGTGACTGTTGATAATTCAAACAAACGTTTTCGTCCAACCAGCGATTCATCTATCTTTTGCTTCAATTCAAGGCTATCAAGGGTTCGATTTTAAGCCCCTCGATCCTTTCAAAATGTCTTAGGTTATAGGTGGCTACGGAAAATCCATATGTCATAGGATCCATTTTTTCTTCTTCCGACCTCATGCTGGAACTCGTGTATTTTCAGATCCATTTATTGGGCTATTGGGCAGAATTCTCGGACAATCGTCGAATCAAGCCGCGAAGATTGACAAAGGCACCATTTTAACGTACATTAAGCCCTAAATAACCTATGAAAAACCAAGGATTGTTTATTATGGATGCAGGAATTCAAAATAAAAACGAACGGATCAACCTTCGTGTGAAAAGCAGCGCAAAGCGCCTCATTGAGCGTGCCGCTAGTTTTGAGGGCAAGACCGTTAGCCATTTCATTCTGACCAGCGCCCTGGAGCAAGCCGAAAAAACCGTTCAAAAGCATGATACGATGACATTGAACGCAAAAAATTCCAGGACATTTTTCGAGGCTTTGGCCGCACCGATACGTTTCAATCGCAAACTGAACGCAGCTCTTGAGGAACATGATGAGCGTGTGGTCAGCAAATGACAGAATTTCAAAATTTGGTCATAGCGCCTCTTAATCCCGTACATGATAGGACGGGTTTTCAGTGTGGCGTCGAAGCTTTGGATCGCTACCTTAAAAAGCAAGCCAAGCAGGATATGAAACGCCGCTTCAGCCGTGTTTTCGTCGCATCTGAGCCGGATAAGCCAAAGGCGGTGCTTGGTTATTACAGCCTGAGCACCTTATCTATTGAACTGAAAAAATTACCTGCAAAGCTTGCTCGGACTTTGCCTAAGCATCCGGTGCCCGCCGCACTGATCGGCAGACTGGCAGTGAGCAATGCCGCGCAGGGACAAGGGATTGGAAAAATATTGCTGGCTGATGCAATCAAGCGCACTCTGGGAGTCAGCGATCAAATCGCAATCTATGCCATGGTGGTAGATGCTATTGACGACAACGCCGCTGGATTCTACAAGCATTTTGGTTTTACCCGCCTCAGCGATGACAGTCCAAGACTATTTCTGCCTTTGAAATCTATTCGTCTGTAAACCAGAAAGTAATACCATATACTAGTCTCCCTCTTGTCGCTGTTTATTTACCCATTCAAATTTCGATCCGCCAGTAGCGGGCAAGTCCGCCACACTACCGGCGGATAAATGTTGACCCCGTATCCCTTAAAAGCGGAACATCGAACGTTCAACTTCCAAGGCCCAATAAAGGACGATTGGTATCAGTTGCCCCATGACCTATGCGATAACCGAGATTGATCACGGGATTAAATGGAATCCTGCGCGTTCGAAATGCCGATCAAAGGAAAAAACGCGATTTATCCTTTCACGCTTCATCAACACAAAAGAGATGCAATCGTTAAAACTGACACGCTGATCCGCAAATTTGCTGAAAAATTGCAGTGCCTTGATTTCATCAGCCCTATCTGGCCTGCAGATTGTGAGAGCCTGCGAGGCATAGAAATTCTTTGCCCTCTGAACGGCGAAGTCGTATCCTGCGCGCCGACCCAACAGCGTGAACGTTTCATCGAGCACAAAATTGCTGGTTATGCAGGTTTCGCGGTTCGAACCCAGTTTCTCCCAAGTAGACACGGCGCCGTGATGATGTTGATCATTGCGGAGGTAGCGTGCCAGGAAGGCACCGGTGTCGATGAAAATCATGTATCATCCCCATACAGGTATCGGTCATGATCAGATGTCAGATCTTCGGGCGTTGAGCCGTCAAAAATAGCGGTGTCCAGAAAAAGAGTATCGTGTTCCACCTCATTCCGGTACTCCATTTCCAGTGATTTTCTCAGGGCTTCCCGGATGTATTGGCCGAGGGACATCTTCTTTTTCTTTGCCTCGTTGGCTGCTCTGGTTTTCAGTTCAGGCGGCAGCATGATCGTTGTTCGGTCCATGATTTTTCCTCCATACGATTATACATATGCATAATAGCGCCGCCATAGCTTTTAGTCAAGAGAATGACTGAAATGCAGATGGAAGTCAACGAATGGGATACCACTGAACCGGGCGACACAGTTCAAGGAGGCCATCCCGGAGGTGATTGACCGCACCGAAACACATGCCCGGATACGGCGAAAAGTCTGCGAACCCTGTTGGATGATTTTCAAATTGGCCAGCGGATTCGCGACCTGCTGGGGGAGGTAGAACCGGGAAAAATGGATTGATGGAGCGATGGAGTGATGGTTTCAGGTGCCGATGTTCGGGTTCCAAAACAGGTGTCAGGTGTCGGGTGTCAGGAAATATGTTTTTTACTGAACCCTGTCGTAGATCCCGTTTGAAGCGAAAGCGGGGAACACTGACACCTTCCCCCCAACGTTGAACTCAGAACCCGCCAAAGGCGGACAAGCCTTGAACCCTGCTTGTGGGGTTGACTGTAATGGGTTGGCAGCGGGCATCTATTGCCATCACGATATCACTTCTCCGTTCCACAACATTTTCAGAAAATCACGCCAAGGCAAAATACGGATATCCTCGTGCAGACGTGCCGTGCCTTCGTTACAGACAACAAATGCGCGCGCAGGACGGTATTCCTGGATAAACGCCTTGAGGGGACGAAGATCTGTTTTGTCGACCCTGTTCGTCCCTTTTACTTCGATAGCCACTTCTCCATGACCTAAAATAAAATCCACTTCCAGCCCTGACTTCGTCCGCCAAAAGTTCACATGGTAATCCAATTCGCGGTAGACGCGATGGGCAAGTAGTTCCATCAGGATGAAATGCTCAATTGCCTTTCCGAACTGCTCACCTCTCTCCTGAGGGATCCGACGGTGAGTGATAGCCCCGGCAACGCCGACGTCAAACAAATAAAACTTGCCGGCCCTGGTGATCACATTACGGTTCTTCCGCCTCTTGTAGGGTTCGATTATCGTGCCAAGCAGAGTGTCTACGAGGATCTGATAATATTCCTTTACGGTCTTGGCGTCCACGCCGCAGTCTCGGGCGATGTTGGCATAATTTGTCAGTTCCCCGTGAGAATACCCCACGGCATCGAAGAACCGAGAGAAGGCCGGAATATTTCGGGTCAATCCCTCATCAAACACTTCCTCTTTGAGATAATCCCTAACGTACGCTTGGAGCGATTTCCGGTATCCAGTCTGTAAATAGTGCGAGGGGATCATCCCCCTGTTGAGCGCTTTGAGCAATTCGAGATTAGCCACTTCTGCCGAGACAAGCGGGCGCATCTCGTACCGCCAGGCTCGGCCTCCAAGCAGATTCGCCTTGCCTCTTTTCAGTTTCCTTGCGCTGGAGCCGCACAGGATAAACTGCAGGCCTTTATTTTCGATAAGCCAGTGAATTTCATCAAGCAGCTGGGGCACTTTCTGAACCTCGTCGATAATGACCGGCGCTTTCAGCTTTTCGGAGGATTCCGCGAGAAGTTGCTCCCGAAGCAGAAAAGGGCGCTTGACGAATTCCAGAAAAATGTCGGTCTGCAGCAGATCATACCTCAGGCTTTTGGGGAAGACCGCCCTGAGAAAGGTGGTCTTTCCCGTTTTCCTCGGCCCCCACAAAAAGGCGGACTGCCCTCCTGGCAGTTTCATATCAAGCAAACGGGTGATCATTTCAATCACGGACATAGTTCCTGTTTGGTTTAACTTTTCAGGAGTATATTCCATTATGGTATAGTGATCAACCATTATTTTGGTGAGATACCAACGGTCTGGATATGAAGAAATATGTTCCGATTAACGATACCCCTCCCCAGTCTATACAGGTGGGAGGGGCAAGGGGGGGGGACCAGCTTCATCCCCCCCAGACCTGCCCCCTCAAGGGGGAGGGATCAATGCAGGCAAACGGAACGTTACTCTGAAAACCGCTCTACAGCTTGTAGTTGCCTTATTAATTCAAAACATAATGTTGATTTATATTTTTGACACCGAAAAAGGATTCCCTGAGAGAGCCTCCCTCGGGCAAGTTCAAGCTGACCGGAGTATCCCAGTTTTTCAGCATTGCATCTGAAGCGCGCATCAATTATGTTTGGCTCCAAAACCCAATAAAATCATTCACATTATCAATCAAAGCGAAACCACTAATCGATGCTCATTTCCCGATACGAGGCAGGCAGAGTTCAAATCAAAAAATCACAAACTTCAAATAACAAATCACAAACAATAAAAGACAAACTAATAATCAATAAAAAAAGGAGACTCATCTGGTCATTTGTTGTCGATCTGCGGCGTTTATAAGTCGCTCTGGGAAAACCGGCCAGCCCGTCTACCCCGGACATTGCACCAAATGGAGACCTTCATGGGCAAGGCACTTCGAGATGAAGCTGTAGTCCGACTACCGCGAGTCTCGAATAACGCAGGCCATGGAGGTCTCCGTTTGGCCCGAAGGGTGAAATCTTTTCAGGCCTTTCGTCCGTTTTTCAACGTGACAAAATGCATCGCAGCCCGATGCGTCAGTATTCACGTTAAGGCACCGATCTTGTTTCTTTTAAGACATCTGCTGAAAAGATTTCATGCAATATTCGGGCTACGCCCTTTGGGCTTCCGACTTCGCTCGACGAGCTTCGCCGGACAGGTCGCCGGGCAAGCGGGCAGACGGGCAAACGGGCGAACCGGCAAACCGGTTTACGGGATTCGACTTTCAGACAAATGAAATGATGCGGATTAAATCATTGAGAATGAGATCTTACATGAAAACCGACATTGTAATAAATATGCGTATGAGCACATTGAATAAATCCTTGACCATTGCCTTCCTGGCGATTTCTATTTTTATCTCAGGACTAAACGTTGATTTTGTCGGCGCACAGAGTTCGGCGCCGGAGCCGATGGTAACCCTCACGCCTGAGGAACAAGCCTGGCTGAAAGCTCATCCGGAAATCGTATTGGGAGCTCCCACCAACTATCCGCCTTCGGTGATCAGGCAGGCTGATGGCACACATATTGGCCTGACGGTGGATCTCTTCGAACAGATCAGTCGAGTCCTCAATACCAGCATTGGCCTGCACATCGAGGATTCATGGTCCGACATTCAGGAAAAGGCGAAAAACAGGGAGATCGACGGTTTGGCCCTTGGTGCAAGAGATACTAGCCGGGATGCTATTTACAACGCCACCGATGTCGTGATGCCCACCTACTTTTCTGTTTTCGGGCGGTCCCGGATCGAATATCAAATAGAGCGCTTTTCCGACCTGGACAGTTTGCGTATTGGCTATAAGAGCGCAGCGCGTCCAACCAGATCACTGCTGGAAAGGCTGCCCTCCGCCACTCTCAAGCCTTATGACAGTCATGAGTCCCTGACCCAGGCCTTGGTGAGGAGGGAGATAGACGTAATAGTCGCCTGGATGAGCTATGACCATTGGCGTAAGCAGAAATTGCAGGGAACGATTGACAAAATCCTGATCATCGAAGAGTACCCCATAGAAATTGTCACTTACGTTCGTAATGACTGGCCGGAACTGATTCCCATTTTAAACAAGGCCATTGCCGCCCTCAAGCAGGACGAACTCCCTCGCATCATCAACAAATGGTTCGGCGAATGGCCGCAACGATTTTTCAGCGATCGTCTTTCTTTGACCGCCGAGGAAATGGCTTGGATCAAGACCCACCCTCGAATTATGGCGAGAGTAGGCAACTTCCCTCCCTTTCATTCCACGGTGCAGGGAAAACCGACCGGCTTCTCGATAGATCTGCTGGATCGGATCGCCGCTCTGGCTGGATTTGATGTCGGCTATGTCTCCAGCATACCCTGGCCGGAAGGCTTGGAGCTTATCCGACAACGGGACGGCCGGGTGGATCTCCAGATCACCGCCATGAACACGGCTGATCATAGGGAGATCATGGTTTTCAGTAAGGATTACCTGGAGCTGCCGTTCAAGGTCCTGACCAGAGCTGATAACACAGACATCAAGGATTTCGACGACCTGATCGGCAAGACGGTGGCCATTGAGAAGGGCTATGCCCTGGTGAAAATGGTTCGCGAGGCCTATCCGGATATCAAGGTGAAGGAAGTGCTTGGATTTGCGCCGGCAGCACTGCGAACCGTTTCCTCGGGCAAGGCCGACGCCTACATCGGCAACCTGCCCGTAGCGAACTATCACATTTCGAATCTGGGCCTTGTCAACCTCAAGGTTGCCGCAAGTACACCCTTCGACTTCCACAAGTTGGGTTTTGGAGTACGCAAGGACTGACCTGAACTCGCCTCCATCCTGGACAAGGCGATGGGGGCGATTCCACTCAAAGAACGCCTGTCGCTGCAAGAAAAGTGGGGGCTCTTAGAACGCAAAGAGGCGGAATCCGTCTCCATAATGGACCAGCTGAGCGGTCTGGAGAACGCTTGGCTCGACCAAAAACATCCGGTTCGGGTAAGGATTGCCGACTATCCACCCTACCAGATCATCAAAGGTAAAGAGGCGCCGCAGGGAATTACCATAGAGTATCTAAAACTCATTGAAGAGCGAACCGGGATCGAATTCAGATATGAAGTAAGCGACCAACCGTTTGCCGAATTTCTTGAAAGCATGAAACAGGGCAAAGGACCAGACATGACCGCGCTCATCATCCCGACACCGGAACGTGAACAGTATGTGTCTTTTACAGCGCCTTATCTCTCCTCTCCTTACGTCATCTTCATCCGGGAAGAGGATAATCCCATTCTTGATATTCAGGGCCTGTTCGGAAAAACACTCGCAGTCCCGAAAGGCGTTGTCGTTCAAGAGCAACTGTCCAAGGATTATCCCGAGATCAAGCTGACACTTTTCGACTCGGACGAGAAGGCACTGGAAGCCGTGGCAACCGGTCAGGCAGATGCCTTTATCGGCAACCTGACCGTGGCCAGCCATATTATACACCAGATGGGATTGTCCCATCTTAAAGTCACCGCTGCCGTTCCTTATGGTAATCAAGTGTTATCCATGGGCAATCGCAAAGACTGGCCTGAACTCACTTCCATTATTGACAAGGCGCTGGCGAGCATCACCGAAGAAGAGAAAACCGCTATCCGCAACAAGTACCTCGCGATAAAATTCGAGCAGGGGATAGACAAAGTTAAAGTGTTGAGATGGATATTGGTGGTCGGGGGAGCAGCCTCGGGCATCATGCTCATATTTGTATTCTGGAACAGACGGTTGAGCTGGGAGATAAGTAAACGCAAGAAGACGGAGCTGGCTCTCAAACAGGCCAAAGATTATGCCGAAAACGCTCAAGTAGCCGCCGAGGCCGCCAACCAGGCAAAGAGTATTTTTCTGGCCAGCATGAGCCACGAGCTGCGCACCCCGCTGAACGCCATCCTCGGATTCTCCGGGATGCTGACCCGGGAAGAAAACGCCACCCACGATCAACAGGAGAAGCTATCCATCATCAACCGCAGCGGCCAGCACCTGCTGGCCATGATCAACGATGTACTTGATCTATCCAAGATCGAGGCGGGAAGCGTCGAATTGGATGAACGTCCTTTCGATTTGGCAGCCTTGATAGAGGAGATCGGGACGATGATTCAATCAAGGGCTGGGGGAAAAGGGCTCTCCTTCACATCGGAAGCCGAAACAATAAACATTCCGTACATAAAGGCAGACGAGGGCAAACTGCGCCAGATCCTGATCAACCTGCTGAACAACGCGGTCAAGTTCACCGATGAAGGCGGGGTGACCATTCGATGTGCCACCGAAGCGATCCCGGAAGAGCCCAAACATTGCAACATCATGATTGAAGTCGAGGACACCGGTCCGGGGATTGAGCCGACCAGACAAGCGCAGATATTTGAACCTTTCGTGCAGGAAATCGATACGTCTGATCGAAGAGGCACGGGTCTGGGGCTGTCCATTTGTAAAAAGTATGCTGAATTTATGGGCGGCACCATCGAATTGGATAGCGAAGTGGGAAAGGGTTCCCTTTTCCGATTGCAATTGCCGGCGAAAATCACCGAAGCGGCGGATATCAAGGCGCCTGTTGACGACAAACCAAGGGTAATCGGCCTGGCCCCGACAGAAAAAACCTGGCGGATCCTGCTCGCCGATGACAACCGGGAAAATTTGATCTTGCTGAAATCCTTGCTGGAAAGTGTCGGGTTTTTTGTCCTGGAAGCCGAAAACGGCAAAGAGGCGCTGGAGGCGTTTAAAAAGGAGTCCCCTGATTTCATCTGGATGGACATGCGCATGCCGGTCATGGACGGGTACGAGGCCACAAGGCGAATTCGGAAGTGGGAATCTGGAAGTGGGAAGTCGGAAGTCGGAAGTCGGAACACAGATGACAGAGGGCAGATGACAGAGAACAGAGGTCCGCATCCGGCATCTGGTATCCAGGATATAGAATCAAGTATCCAGCATCCAGCATCCAGTGACCAGAGACCAGTTCCCATCATTGCAAGTACTGCCAGCGCTTTTCGCGAGCAGCGCCAGGAGATCCTGGCGGCAGGCTGCGACGACATGGTTATCAAACCGTATAAGGCGCACGAGATTTTTGAGGTGATGGGCCGGTTCCTGGATATAAAGTACATCTATGAGACGGAGAGCGAGGCAGCGCCAGATCATCGGATCGGTGAGGTCGACCTTACCAGCAACAAGCTGGCCGAGCTTCCCGTTGGATTGCTAAATGAGCTTCGGGAGGCGATCCTGGCCCTGAACAGGGAGGCCGCTCTTGGGGTCATTGCACGCATTGGTGAGCAGATCCCTGAAGTGGCCGAAGGCCTGCGGGAAATGGTGGAGAATTTCCAGATGGGGAAGATTCGGAACCTGCTGGAGGACATAGAATGAGGTTCATGGCCTGTCCGCCTATGGCGGGCTCAAAGGTTCAGAGTTCAAAGGTTCAGAGTTTTTTGAGGTGTCAGGTGTCGGGTGTCAGGACGGGTGAGGTGTCAGGTGTCAGTGTTCAGGTTTCAGGACTGATTAAGGTTTTATGAACCCTATCGACTCAAAGGAAGAATTTTCTTGCAAAATAGAAATTTGTTTCTATAATACAAAATATGATTCAGAGAATAATTCAAGATGTCATACTTTCCCGGCTTAAGCAATTCCCGGCAGTTGCGCTATTAGGTCCAAGACAGGCAGGAAAAACCACACTGGCAAAAACCTTTTCCGACGTTTATTATGACCTCGAGGTTGAGCAGGAAAAACTGAGACTGGATTTACAGTGGGACGATATTATTCAATCGGAATCCATAATCATTCTGGATGAAGCTCAAAATCATCCCGAAATATTTCCCATAATTAGAAATGCTATTGACAGTGATAGGAAGAAAAACGGCCGTTTCATGATCTTGGGTTCTGTATCACCCGGGTTGATGAAACAGGTATCAGAATTCCTTACGGGAAGAATAGCCCTTTGCGAGCTTTCTCCCTTTTTCTTTAGTGAAGTAAAACAGAGAGGTTTAGATAATCTGTGGTTGATGGGAGGCTTCCCTGACGGAGGTATATTAACAAAAGAACAATTCCCACTATGGCAAGAGAATTACCTCGATCTTTTAGCCATGCGAGACCTCCCCCAGTGGGGCTTGCCGGCTACCCCTCAGGTAACCCAGAGATTTTTCAGGATGATTGCTTCAGTTCACGGCAACCTCTGGAATGCCAGTCAGGTGGGAAAGAGCATGGGCCTGTCATATCATACGGTCAACTCCTATCTGGACTATCTGGAACAGGTCTACATGATAAGGAAACTTCAGCCCTATTCCACAAATATCAAGAAGAGACTTGTAAAGATCCCCAAGGTTTACTGGAAGGACAGCGGTCTCCTTCATAGTCTTATGGGCGTGAGTAATTTCGACCAATTAATCATTCAGTCATGGGTAGGATTCAGTTGGGAAGGTTTTGTGACTGAACAGATCCTTTCTTGCCTTGAATCATTGGGTCGTAATAAACAGCCCTATTTCTTCAGGACAAGTGACGGGCATGAACTAGATCTTGTATTAATACTCAAGGGAGAAATTTGGGCCTTTGAGATTAAACTTTCAGGATCGTCGGGGCGTAAAGAGATGGACAAATTAAAACGGACATCAGAGATGATAGGCGCCGATAAAATGGTGATGATTTCAAGGACCAGGGAGGAAATAAGGAGTAAACATATTGTTTCCACTAATCTTGCGGGAATTCTAAGATTGTTGTCGGAACAATGAACATACAATCCTCAACCCTCAACCCAGAACCTTGAACCCAGAACCTTAAACTCTTTGTCGTACTTTCGTTTTGTTCGAATACCACCCATGCTCACACCTCCTAGCTACCTTATAAGGTTAGCTCTTCGGTGTGTCCACTAAAAGGGGTAAGTCCAAAGTTCCTGACACCCGAAACCCGAAACCCGAAACCTGAAACCAAAAAAGAACATATCGAACACCCATGTCTACCGAACATAACACCACACACCTGTCCAACGACATCCTCATCGTCGATGATGAAATTGCCAACCTGAAGCTGTTGGCCCATTTTTTTGTTCAACACGGTTACCAGGTCCGCCCGGCGGAAAAGCCTCAACTGGCAATTGACTCTGCCATAAGCCAGCCTCCGGCCTTGATCCTGCTGGATGTGAAGATGCCGGAAATGGATGGATTTGAAGTATGCCGGCGTCTCAAACAGGATGAGCGGACACGCGACGTGCCGATCATCTTCATCAGTGCGCTGTATGAGGTTGAGGACAAAGTCCGGGGTTTCGAAGCCGGGGGAGTGGATTTTATCTCCAAGCCGTTTCAGGAACAGGAAGTTCTGGCCCGCGTGCGCACCCACATGGACCTGCGCAACATGCAGCTGCACCTGGAAGAGTTGGTTGCCAAGCGCACGGCTGAACTGGAAAACGAGATCAATGAGCGCAAGCAGGCAGAAAAAGAGCTCGCCAAAAGCGAAGCGAAATACCGTAGCCTGGTGGAAAATTCCATCGTCGGGGTCTTTACCACAACGATCAACGGCTGGTTTGTATTTGTCAACGATGCCATGGCTCGGATGTACGATTTTGACAGTCCGGAACAAATGATAGCCCAGGGGTCACTGGAACGATGGAGTGATATAAAGGATCGTGAACGGATGCTGGCTGGGCTTCAGAAGCACGGCAGCATGGCGAATTTTGAAGCAGAAACCATTACCCATACCGGTCGACACATCCACGTACTCTTCTCGCTGAAACAGGTTGGCATTCATCTCGTTGGTATGGTGATGGATATCACCGATCGGAAGCAGATGGAAGAAGGATTGCGGCAAAGCAAGGAATTCAATAAATCCGTGCTGATGTCGCTACCGGATCATATAGCGGTTTTAGATCGGGACGGAAATATTCTAACTGTCAACGATTCCTGGATAAAGTTTGCTCGAGAAAATGATGCAACTTCCCCGAATGGTGTCGGTCCCGGCGTGAACTACTTAGAGATCTGCCGGAAAGCCTTTTATAAAGGTGATGAGACCGCCATGGAAGCTCTCGATGGTATTCACGCTCTACTCGATGGTTCATCCGAGTATTTTGAGATGGAGTATCCCTGTGATTCCCCGACCGATAAACGCTGGTTTTTGATGACCGTGTCACCCTTCAGGGGACGAAAGGGCGGTGTGATTGTGGCTCACATCGACATTACGCCACGCAAAATGGCTGAAATCGAACTCCGCCGTGCTTATGATGAGATCGGTCAGCTGAAAAACCAGATAGAGGCTGAAAGCGCCTACCTTCAGCAAGAGATCAAACTGGAGCATAACTTTGAACATATCGTCGGGCAGAGCGAAGCACTGAAATATGTGCTGCGCCGGGTCGAAATGGTTGCCCCCCAGGATTCCACGGTGCTTATTCTGGGGGAAACCGGGACAGGCAAAGAGCTCATTGCTCGGGCACTTCATCAACTGAGTCCCCGCAACAAACGGCCTCTGGTGAAGGTGAACTGCGCGGCCCTGCCCGGTGAGTTGATTGAAAGCGAGCTGTTCGGCCGTGAAAAGGGGGCCTTCACAGGGGCGACGACAGCCCAGGTCGGGCGCTTCGAACTGGCTGATAAGTCAACGCTTTTTTTAGACGAGATCGGCGAATTACCCCTTGAGCTCCAGGCGAAACTATTGCGCGTCCTTGAAGGCGGTGAGTTTGAGAGACTGGGAAGCCCCCGCACCTTGCATTCCAATGCCCGCATCATCACAGCCACCAATCGGGATCTTAAAGAAGAGGTGCGCAAAAAAAACTTCAGAGAGGATCTGTGGTATCGGCTGAAGATTTTTCCGATTACGATACCGCCACTGCGTGATCGAATCGAGGACATTCCGTTGCTGGCCGATCGTTTTGTTCAAGTGTTTTCAAAGAAAATGGGGAAAGAAGCAGAAAACCTCAAAATCACCAAGTCTTCCATGCGGGCCTTACAATCCTACCCCTGGCCCGGCAACGTGAGAGAATTACAGCATGTCATTGAAAGTGCGTTGATTACCTCGGATAAAAATATACTGAAACTTGATCTTCCCAAAACTTCAGACGGTGCGACAAGAATACTCAAAACCTTCGAAGAAATGGAACGAGAATATATCCTCGACGTTTTGAAAGCGACGAACTGGAAGATCAAGGGCAAGGACAGCGCTTCTGCCATAATAGGCCTGCACCCCAACACTTTGCATTCACGGATGAAGAAGCTGGGTCTGAAAAGGCCGTAGAAGTGGTTTCAAAACCTCCCCCCGTGGCCCATATCTTTGTTGTACCGAGGATTTCAATCCTCGAAATATTCCATATATTCCTGTTATACCAATTGCCAAAAATATGTTCCGAGTCCTAAAGGCATCAGGCCGGTACGGCCTGCGGGCCATAGCTTTAGCGGCGGCCTGTGACCGGCCCTACATTTCATTGGATGTCTTGCTTTTGTAGGGCGGGGCATTGGTCTTCGCCAAGGCTTCGCCCCAACACACCGTACCCGCCGTCAAATTTAGCAATACGCCCACAATGTTTGGATTGGAACGGGATTCTGGCAATCGTTATAATCCCTCGGCCCGCCTCGATCTAGAGCGTTTGTCAGATTAACGTTCCGATTCGAATTATGTGCATTTATCGCCAAGTTTGCAGGCGGGTACGGTGACCCGCCCTACGAGACAGAAGGACAGCGCAATGTAGGGCCGGTCACCGTACCGGCCTGATGTGGTCGTGAAACGGAA
>CAFBRK010000222.1 GCA_903231505.1 Olavius algarvensis associated proteobacterium Delta 3
ACTGAAAAGATTTCACCCTTCGGGCCAAACGGAGACTTTCATGGCCGGCGTTATTCGAGGTTCGCGGTAGATTTACTACAGCTTCACCTCGAAGTGCCTCCCGCTGAGCGGGATCACACATCTGTTTGAATAAATTAAG
>CAFBRK010000223.1 GCA_903231505.1 Olavius algarvensis associated proteobacterium Delta 3
GAGGCGGAAACCGGTAATTCGCCATTGTGAAAATCGCTGTGGGACGCCCTGCCGCAATGCCATAACTGCAAAAAAATGGGGGTGCCGGTGGGCTCCAGTTTCCGGGTGACGATGCGCCAACCCTCCACCATCCCATCGGTGTAGATTCCCGGCGAGTCGATCCATCCGTTGCCTTGTGAAGAAACAACCGTGGCCTCAGTGATCAGGAGGCCCGCCGAAGCGCGTTGAAAATAGTATTCGGCCATTACCTCATTTGGAATACGCTCATTACCGGCCCGCCCTCTAGTCATTGGTGCCAAAACGATTCGGTTTTTGAGCTCTAAGTCTCCCATTTGCAGTGGTTGAAACAGTTTGGATGTTGTCATAC
>CAFBRK010000224.1 GCA_903231505.1 Olavius algarvensis associated proteobacterium Delta 3
ATGTCACCTGTTGGATCAATGCACGCGCAGTAAAACCGGCAGATCGCTCAAGCGCCATTTGCGACAGAACGAATTGGATATCATGCTCGAGCACGCCGGGTCGAAACAGTCCCAAAAAGATATCCGTAAACGCCAGCATCTGATGGAACGCTCTTTTGCCAGA
>CAFBRK010000225.1 GCA_903231505.1 Olavius algarvensis associated proteobacterium Delta 3
CAGATCGCAATTGAATCATGCTCCCATGTTGGTTGAAAGAGCATGCGTCATGGAGCTAAAGACGGCTCGATAAAACCGGTTCGGGCAACAGCCCGTCAAGGTTTGACCCC
>CAFBRK010000226.1 GCA_903231505.1 Olavius algarvensis associated proteobacterium Delta 3
ACTCAGATCGCAATTAAATCATGCTCCCATGTTGGTTGAAAGAGCATGCGTCATGGAGCTAAAGACGGCTCGATAAAACCGGTTCGGGCAACAGCCCGTGAAATCCTGGACCCAGGTGCGGCTCAGAACGTCGCCGATCATCTCTTCCGCCACCAGTCGGGAGTCCGTGTCGTTCCACTGTCCGCTCAAATCGATGGTCTCGTCCACATCCACCCGCTTGACGCTGGTAGAGGAGCACCCGGTCAGCAACATACCGGATACGGATAGAGACAGGACAGCCAGAAACAATAGTATGCCGGTTCTCATTCGGATTCTCCTTTTTTCAGGGCATCTCCGGGCCATGACCCGCTCGAAACGCGCTAGATTGGAAACGGATGAATTATATCGGTGTCCCCTGCAGATGTCAAATGATCCGCCTCTCCGGGGAAATATTTAACATATTGAATTTATTTATGATATAACAGATTGGCGGGCATTACAGCGATTACGGAACCCGTTTGCACACCAACGCCCCACGGCGTCCCGCCTTGCCAACCTATAACGGCGGACATCCGTCCGCCGTTATTCGAGTAACGATGAGCTGTTTTTGGGATTTACGTGTGTTCCAACAGGCAATCGATCTTGCACGTGATCTGATCGTCTGCATAATTGCTCAAATCGATCGTTTGCCGCGGACACACCGCCGTGCATACCCCGCAACCCTGGCACAGGGCGTCATCGATAACAATCTGTTTGCGCGCCTCGTCGAAGTACGGAACTTCAAACGGGCACGAGCGGGCACAGGTCAGGCATTTGACACAATTGTCGGCATCCAGTTTTGCCGTAATCGCAGACAGCTTGATCTCGGGCTTGGATAGAAAGGTCACTGCCCGTGATGCCGCTGCCCGGGCCTGGGAGATCGTTTCCGATATCAGTTTCGGGCCATGGGCGGTACCGCAGAGGAAAACACCCTCCGACGGCATATCCACCGGTCGCAGCTTGACATGGGCTTCAATGAAAAAGCCGTCCGGATTGCGCCCCAGCTTCATAATGCCGGACAGATCCTCGGTGTCGGTCGCCCGCATCCCGGCGCTCAGTGTTAGGAGATCGGCCTGTATTTCGATGTCCTGTTTCAGCACGTGATCTTCCACCCGAACCAGCAGGTCGTCACCGTCGGTCCTGACGACTGGAGGATGTTCCTGATCAAACCGCACGAAAAGGACCCCTTCGTTGCGGGCCTGCTTGTAGTAGTCCTCCATGAGACCATAGGTTCGCAGGTCCCGGTACAACACGAAAACGTTGGCATCCGGATTCCGCTTCTTGACGGCCAAGGCGTTCTTGATCGCATTCTGGCAGCAGATCCGCGAGCAATTTTCGAACTCCTCGTTCCGCGATCCGACACACTGGATCATGACCACCGTCTGCAGATCGTCGGCTCCCTTCTCTTCCAGCCGCCGGCTCAGCTCGACCTGGGTCACAATCCGGTCATCGGTTCCGTAAAGGTATTCGGTCGGCTGGTATTCGACCGCTCCGGTCGAAACCACGATGACCCCATGATTGATGGTCACCGGTGTCCGGTCCGGGCCCACAATCAATTCCGTTTGAAAATTCCCCTGGTAACCCGAAAACCCGTCGATGGTGGCGTGGGTCACGATATCGATGTCCGGATGTGCCTGCACCGCCTCGATGACGGATTGCAGATAGGCCTGAATATCGCCGCCTTCGATGGTGTGTTTCAGGTGCCGCGCATACCCTCCCAGGGTCGCATCCTTTTCTACGAGGGTGACCGCAAAACCCTGCCCGGCAATGTCCAGGGACGCATTCATTCCGGCAACGCCTCCGCCGATGACCAGGGCGCGCTGTTTGACGGGAATGTTCCGCTCCGATAGCGGCTTCAGGGTGGCTACCCGTCCCACGGCCATCCGAACCAGGTCTTTGGCTTTTTCCGTGGCGGTTTCAGGATCGTTGGCGTGGACCCAGGAATTCTGGTTTCGGATATTGGCCATTTCAAAGAGATATTTGTTGAGGCCGACAGCAACCAGGGTGTCCATGAAAATGGCGTTGTGGGTTTTGGGGCTGCAGGAAGCCACCACAACACGGTTGATCTGTTTTTCCTGAAGGACTTCCTTGATCCGATCCTGACTGTCCTGACTGCAGGTAAACAGGTTTTCGTCGGCGTGGACCACGCCGGGAAGTCCGGCGGCGTATTCCCGGACCGCCGGGACATCGACCACCCCGCCGATGTTGATACCGCAGTTGCAGACGAAGACACCGATCCGCAGATCTTCCAACGTCACATCACGTTCGTCGGGAAGCACCATCTCCTTGGTGTCGGTGCCCCGGGCATCGACGATCATCGCCCCGGCCGCGGCCGCCGCCGCGCCGGCCTGGGTGACCGATTCCGGAATATCCTTCGGGCTCTGGGACACACCACAGGCAAACACACCCGGCCGGGAGGTTTCCACCGGCTGGAATACATCCGAATCGACAAACCGGTACGTGTCCAGGTTCACACCGAGACGATCGGCCAGATCGGTGAAATCGGATGGAACCTGAAGGCCCACCGAGAGCACCGCCATGTCGAAAACCTCTTCCTGCATGGCGCCGGTGTCGTCGGCATATTTTATCACCAGGTCATCGGTGCCCGGCTTTTCCGTAATCGAGTGCACCCGGGATTTAATAAAGCGCACCCCTTCCCGATCCCTGGCCCTCAGGTAATATGTTTCATAATCCTTCCCAAAGGTGCGGATATCCATGTAGAACACCGCACAATCCAGGTCGCCGGAGGCATGTTCCTTGGCGATCATGGCATCCTTCACCGCATACATACAGCAAACCGATGAGCAGTACCCGTTGCCGCACCGGTTGGTGTCCCGGGAGCCGATGCACTGGAGCCAGGCGATCTTCTCGGGCTCCTTTTCGTCGGAGGGCCGGACCAGATGCCCCAGGGTCGGTCCGGAGGCGCTCAGGATCCGCTCGAACTCCAGACTGGTAACCACATTGGGATTGATCTTGTAACGGTATGTGTCGGAGAGCAGCAGCGGGTCATAGGGTTCGCTTCCGGAGGCCAGAACCACCGAACCCACTGTCAGATCGACCTCTTCGGCCTTCTGTTCGTGATCGACGGCACCCGCCAGACAAGCGTCGACGCACTGGTAGCACTCGCTGCAGATGCCGCAGCTCAGGCAGCGTTCGGCTTCCTGCTTGGCTTCTTCCTCGCTGTAGCCAAAAGACACCTCGAGAAAATTGCATTCCCGGGCTTCGGGGTCGAGGCAGCGTACCGGCACCCGGTGGGCCGTCGTCTCGCCCGAGGTGTCGGGTTTTTCAAAATCCCACGCTTTCTCCCGACCGTCATGAAGATCTTGACCGGTGAGCTGTCTGTGAATGCTTTCCGCGGCCTGTTTGCCGCTGGCGACGGCATCCACAACGGACTTGGGGCCATACAACGCATCCCCGCCGGCGAAAACCCAATCGATGCTGGTTTGCAGGGTGACCGGATCGGCGTCCAGGCCGCCCCGGGGGGTCATGCCGATGCCTTCCTTTTCGAGGGCGGAAAGTAGGGCGCTCTGGCCGATGGAGACGATGACCGTGTCGCCGAACATGGCCTCGCACTGGCTGTCGTCATACGCGGGACTGAAGCGCCCTTCCTCGTCGAAGACAGCCGTACAGGTCTTAAAATCCAGACCCGACACTTTTTTGCTCTTGTCGATGAAAAACGCCTTGGGCCCGAAACTGTTCACGATCCTGATGTCGCCTTCAAGGGCCTCTTCGATCTCATGCTCCCAGGCCGGCATCTCGTCGCGCCGCTCCAGACAGACCAGGGTAACGTTTTTTGCCCCCTTCCGTTTGGCGGTCAGCGCGACATCGATGGCGACATTTCCGCCGCCCACGACGATGACGTCGTCGCCGATCTCCACCTCTTTGCCCAACGCGGCCTCCCGGAGAAAGTCGACGCCCTGGAGGACGCCTTCCGCATCCTCGTTCTCGACACCCAGACTGCGCCCGCCGTGGAGTCCCACAGCGATGAACAGGCTTGAAAAACCGTCGGCCTTGAGGCTGTCCAGGGTCACATCTTCGCCGAAGGTCACACCGGTTTTGATGGTCACACCCATTTTCTCGATAACGCTGATCTCCCGCGCCAGAATATCCCTTGGCAGGCGATACCCGGGGATCCCTACGGCCATCATGCCGCCGACGACATCCATGGATTCAAAAACGGTGACCCGGTACCCCTGCTTGGCGAGGAAAAATGCGGCGGCAAGCCCGGCCGGGCCGGCCCCCACAATGGCGACTTTTTCGTCGCGCGGTTCGGCCACAGCCGGAACGACCGGCTCCCCTTGCGAAAACTCCCAGTCGGCAAGAAACCGGTGCAGTTCCCGAATCGCCAGAGGTTGATCCACTTCGCCCCGGGTGCACACTTCCTCGCAGGGATGGTGGCAGACCCGGCCGCAAACCGCCGGAAAGGGGTGGTCCTCCCGGAACAGCTTGAGCGCCTCGGCATACTGCCCGGTGTTGATCAGGGCAATGTACCCCTGGATGCTGACATGGGCCGGGCAGGTGGCCTTGCAGGGCGACACGCTCCGCTTGGATATGCCGTAGGCACCGGGAATGGCCTGTGGGTACCGTTTGTAAACGGCCTTGCGGGTGTTTAACCCCTGGTTGTATTCATCAGGGACCTCGATGGGGCAGACCTTTGTGCAGTCTCCGCAGCTGGTACATTTGGAGAGGTCTACAAAACGCGGTTTTTTCCTCACCCGCGCCGTAAAACTGCCGGGATCGCCTTCCAGGGCGAGCAGCTCCGTATCGGTCAGTAGTTCGATGTTCAGATGCCGGCCGACCTCGACCAGTTTCGGTGAGATCACTCACATGGCACAGTCGTTGGTGGGGAACGTCTTGTCGAGCCGGGACATCAACCCGCCGATGGCCGGCTCCTTTTCGACCAGATAGACATAGTAACCGGATTCGGCCAGGTCCAGCGAACATTGCATGCCGGCAATGCCGGCCCCGACCACCATGACAGAACCGCTTTTGGGGTGACTCATCGGTAACCTCTTTCGGGTATGTGGGGTTCATTGTTTCACGACGCAAGGCGCGCGGCGGGCGGGTAACATTCAGTTTACCGGGTAACGCCCGATCGCCCATGCCGGGGCTCGCGCGCCGCACGAAAAATACCTTCTCGACCAATCTGGTCGAGTTATCAAAAAGACCGCTTTCCGTCAATGCGAAAAAGAAACGAAAAAAGGCGTTTGCCGCAACTGCGGCAAACGCCTTTTGTGGAGGGTATATGTTGGGTACGGTTAATAGCTGTCCGGCGTATACCGATTGGAACGATCATACCAGTACTCAAGCAGCTCGCGCCAGTTTTCTATGCTGTTTTGCATAGATCCAGATGTACAAAAATCCAAGTGGCCGTACAATGGATCGCTCAAATATTGTGGGCGAGCAGGGGAAGACATATTTCCGGTCCAAGTTTCAGTGTCACCGGCGGTGTACCACCACTGGTAGGCATAGGCAGGTCCTCCTGTCCAGATAAGGAAATCGCCGTCAGGGAAGAAAAACGCCAGTCCATTAACACCATCTGAAAGCGGCAATTCTGTCCCCTGCCTTCCGTTGAAATAGGCTCGGGTCACCTTTCCAGAAGAGCTCAGCACACAGGTCTCAACGGTCCCGGTCAGATCAGCGGCTGCCATCCTGACATTTGCTGGTATGGAACCAGCAGATAATGCGTTGGAAAATGAATACAGATCGAACAATGGTGTCTGAAGCCAGTTCGACGGGGCTGACAAACCATCCGGATTTCCCATATTCCTTATCAATTGATCGTCGAAGTATTCAATGATCGGCGGACCGTTGTATAACCTGGGGCCCCCGTTGGCCGAATATCCGCGAACGCTCTTTGCGAAATTCCAAGTGTTCGGATTCCGGCGAATCGCAGAAGCCAGTTGATCGAATTTTGCCTTTACGTCTGCTACCGCAACCAATGCATAGGCACTCAGGGCGTTGTCCTGAATGCCTGGATCCGAATAGGCCTCTGCCACGATGGTCCTGGCAAACAGCTCCGGCGTCAGCTCTGCGACGTCACCCAGGGAGTCCAGAATAACGGAGTAATCCCATCCCTCGGATAATGCCTTGGCCGGTGACGCAACCATATAGTCGGCCCCGAATTTTCCGGACTCCGGCCGATATTGATACGCCGTCTCCACGGTGCCCATAAAACCGGTATCCAGACCGAGTAGATCGACCGACTCGGTTTCGCCAAGTCCGTCGGTGACTTCGCCCACATACAGTCGGTCATCGCCGCTGGTCTCATCCCAGAGGATGTATTTTGCCGGGCTGGAGGTGTAATTTTTTCCCATATTGAATATCGATGGCGAGGCCACTGCCTCACCGTGGTTGGCCAGAATCAGGGCATAATTCGGCGCTTCGTATTCCTTTTGGGAAAACCGGATAAAATCCTTGAGGGTTTGCGGATGGCCCATATTGACCTCGCCAAGGTAAGGATCGATCACCTCGGAAACAATCTCGCCACCGGGTGACGGGTCCGGCTGGACCAGATAGCGGACCGAATTGTCGCCCCCCCTCCCGTCGAATTGAACCACCAACGCCAGTTTATGGATTACATCCGGGTCCGTTTCCATCGCCTTGAATAACCCGTATTCCATCTCCTGAAGGTCGTTCAACATGTGGGTTTCGTTTTCGTTGTCCCCGTTGAGGTACACCATAAAGGTCCACTCCCGGTCGGGGATGTTCACCGGTTCCCACTCGATGGTGGCTTCAAACAGCGCCCACTCGTATCCGCGGTAGGCATCGCTGCCATAGATGGCCAGCACATTGCGCCCTTTCTCCAGGTACGGGAGGATATCGACGGTCACCAGGCCGTTATGCGCCGGGCTGTCCCAGTTGGAGACCACGAACTTCCCATTGACATAGAAATCGTAGACGTCGTCCACGGCCAGCGTCACCGCCGCGCTGGTCAGGGCGGAAGGCGCCACCGGCAGCTCGAAGGACTTGCGGAACCAGACATCCGCCGGCCCGTTGTAGCCGGTCATCTCCCCGCCGCCCGGAAAATCCCACATGTACTGGGCGTTGGTGCCGGGGATGCGGAACCAGTGATTTGCCGGTTTCCGGTTCGGATAGGGTGCTGCGGCCTGGCGCCAATCACTATCATCAAATTCCGGCGCCGACCATCCCTCGTATTCCTGATCCGTGGATTTCCAGGAGTTGTCACTGTAAATTTTCAGGCCATTGACGCCCAGGGCCGTGTCGAAGGCCGCCTCGAGAAGCCGGCGACCGTCCGCATTGAGTTTCTTGGGGGTATATTTATCAAAGAAAAGCCCGATCCTGCGGGCCGGAGCCGGGAAGCCGCCCGGCATTTCCGTGTCGACATCGTAATAAAATACGGCCGCTTTATCCAAGTCCCCGACCAGGGTGGCCACCACTTCGGCCGTGTCCGTGGGCATAGCCCATCCGAACCGGGTCGGACAGCGGGTCACCGGCGTATCTTTTTCCAAATTGGCGGCCATGGGGTGATCCGGCTGGACCACGTGGATCTCGCGCTGTCGATATTCATACCCGAAGTCGATGCCGGCCGCCGCACCGGTCATTCCCAGGTCATCGAAGAGATACGGCTCCCAGCAGATAATCGGAACCTGTACCTGGGCAAATTTATCCCCGACCCGCTTGGAGTAAACAGTTTCCGAAAGCAGGATCAGGTCCTTTCCCTCTGCATCGGCGGCCTCGACCTCATCGTCATCTTTGACCATCACGGAAAAGCCTCGGCTCTCGAGGCGGCTTTTCACCAGTGCATCGCTGAAATTGAGCCGGGTTTTTCCAACCACCATCAACGCCTTCCGCTTCCAGGGCTCGTCCGGTACCGCCACCACAAAGTAATTGCTCCAGGCCTTATGCCCGCCGTTGAAACGGTTTCCACCGAGTTCGGCCACCTCGTCGCTGTCGAAACTCCGGCTGAACACCACCATGGGGGAGGCGCGATAATCCCCGGTGCGAACGGTCAGATCCGTGAGCTTCCATTCATCAAGCCATTGGGGCGGGTCGGCGCTGCCCCGTTTATCGTAGGCCACAAACAGGGTCGCCGGCTTGTACACATAAAGGCTCAGATGATTCTCGGCAGTGTTCCGCTTATCGTTATTGGCCGTCCGCACCAGGACGCCGCCGTCCAGCTCATGGCTCAGGGTCTTGATACGATATCTGCGGTCAATGTAGGCCCTTGCTCCCCGTTTTGCCTCGGAAACCCGGTAGCGCCGGTTCGATGACACCTGTAAAATTTCCACGAGTTGGCTGCCGGGATTGAGAAATTTGACAACGACGAAAAAGTTGCTTCTCGCCCCGTTATCGCCACCGTAGTGATTTCCCCTCAAGGGAATGGGGTCGCCGCCATCCACCGTTTTTCGAAAGACGACCATTGGAGACGCCGGCCAATCGCTGGTAATGATGGATTCGTCCTTCATTTCTTCCCACCCGTCATCTCCAAGCCATTCCGGCGCCGAGCCCTGTTGATGAAAGGCCCGTTGATCAAAACAGATGTACACGAACGCGTCCTGGTCGGCGTTGAGCGTAAAGAGGCGCTCTTTGCTGAACCATTTGTCGTTGTTGGCGGTCCTCACCAGGACCCCGCCGGCTAGTCCCGGCGTGATCTGGCGGATCTGATAGCGACGATCGATGTAGGGTCTGGCGCCGATTTCAGCCCAGGCTGTTCTGTAATGTCGGTGTGTGGCCACGTCGCTGACGTGCACCAGACCGGTGGCTTTTTGGCATCCCGAAGCGGTATTGGGCAAAAAGGATAACGCACCGGTGATTCCGACACACAGCATCAGGATGACCAGGCGATGCAGCCGTTGGTTGCGTTTCATGTTCTACTCCTTCCATGATTCAGTCAGAAAGGGGTAGGCCCGGGCCATCTTTCCCGGAAACCACCGTTAATCTTTCCGATAATTATATGTGCTGTATTGGTAATAATGGTGTTATCGGAAACCGCAAAATTGGTGCCATGGGTGTCATGAGAACGTCGTAATGGGACAAGTAATTGTATCGAAAGGAGATTTTTATAATATCGACACTATTGTGGGATGGGTCTGAGTTGGGAAACGCAATAAATGTCATCGCGATGACATTTTTTGTCACCTGAAACGGGAACCTTCGGCATCCGCACGCGTGGAACCCCGTCCAGGATATCACCGAAGGCGTTACCGCCGCCGATCGATACCCAATTTATCCAGCAACGACCGATCCGTATTCCTGTTTTTGTTCCAATAATCGGTCATTAGGGTATGGGTCCGCTCGGCCCGAGTGGTCAAGCGGGGCCGCCCACCCCGAAAATCATCGGGGTAGGTATCCTCCCAGCCTTGAATCCGATGGGGAAATTCGGCTTCGAAAAAAATGGTCAGTGTACGATCATCCTGAGACATATGGACACGATAGGCCATGAGCGGAAGCCCCTCCAGGCTTTTTTTCCGGATGGACCACAATTCGGCCTCTGCCGGCTGCGGTGCAAGGCGTGTGTGGCGAAACCGGGAGTAGAGCGTCCCCGGGATCAGTTGAAACCGCCCCTCCGGCAACGTGGCCGGCGCCATCCGAATCCGGTTCCACAAGGCATCCTCGGACAGGGCCGTTGCAATGGTCATCGTTTGATCCGCTTCAGTTTCGAAATACGAGTAGGAATGCACCTGGTAGGTCGTGCCCCTCAGATTCAGCTGTGTCCAGACCTGCCCGCACCACTCCTGCCCGCTGAATGTTATTTTGAGGGGAAACGGCCTCTTTTGGAAATCCACAGGGGAAAACACCGACGTCATCACCGAATAGGGGTAGATACCGGTGAAAAACGTTCGGGTGGCATTCAACTTCAGAACCGGAATGTCTCCGTCACCGGGCCGGTCCGCTTTCACCTGGAGAGCGGGATTCATGGACTCGGTGACAAAAATGAGCACCGCATCACCCTGGTGGATCTCCCCGTAACGGGCCTGCTCGAGGGTAAACCGGGAAATCTCCGCGCCCTTCGGATACCAATAGGCGTTGAACTGATCGATGGTGGGGTTTATGGGTTTCGACTGGGCGTGTGCAACGACCCCGGTTGCCATAGCTACCCATGCGATACAAAAGAATATGACCCGTCTCATTCCCTTACCTCCAATGACTGGATGTCAGACCCTTACCATAGGGCGCACGATCACTTTTTCAAAGGGACAGATATAGACGTTTTCTGACATGCCATTTTTCCGGCATTGTTGCTTTTCCCTGGCTGAAAAAAATTTGGGGAACGACACGCCTATCCGATCTGAATGAATGCCGCTTCCGACCGTCGAGTGCATTTTCATATCCCCTGGCTGAAAATATTTCATGAGATGCCAAAGGGTTAGCGGTCACCCATAGCCCGCGCCGTCTTGGCCAGACGGACCAGACCCAGAAACTCCGCACGGTAGCCGAACGGATCGCTGCCCCTGGCGGAGTTCGCCAGCGCAAGCACATCGTCCCACGAAAAGTCCGTTGTGTAGGGGTCGTCTCGGAGGATCTGCCCGAAAGCGGCCACGGCCGCCGCAAAGCGGGCCTCCGTCGGCGCCTCATCGATTGTCGGGGTTTTCTCTGTCGCGTTGATGGGTTTTTGGATCAGCCGGCTGCGATCGGCATCCGGTAACTTGTATCGAATTTTCAGAAACGCAAGTTCACCGGCGGTGTTGGCCGGCGCCGCGGACGTTCCCTTCGGCGGACCGTAGCGCAGATCGTCAACCAGCCTGTTCGAACTTCCCACCGGAGTCACTTCGTATAGTGCGGTGACACTGTGCCCGGCCCCGATTTCACCGGCGTCGACACGGTCGTTATTGAAGTCTTCTCGCCGAAGTTGCCGCGTTTCGTACCCAATGAGCCGGTACTCGGCCACCATTGACGGATTAAATTCCACCTGGATTTTGACGTCCTTGGCGATGGGAAAGAGCGTGGACCCGGCTTCGTCAACCAGCACTTTCCGGGCCTCGTTCAGGGAATCGATATAAGCGGCGTTGCCGTTTCCGTTTTGAGCCAGCTTCTGCATCAAGGCATCGTTGTAGTTTCCCTGCCCAAACCCCAGCACCGACAGATAAATCCCGCTTCGGCGCTTTCGTTCCACAAAATTTTTAAGCGTCTCAGGGTCCCGGATGCCCACATTGAAATCCCCGTCGGTGGCCAAAATCACCCGGTTGACACCCTCCGGATCGAAATTCGATTCCGCCAGTGCATAGGCCTTTCGAATGCCGGCCCCGCCTGCTGTGGAACCACCGGCCCGAAGATTACCGAGGGCCGCCAGTATCTTCCCTTTTTCCCGGATCGGTGTAGGCTCCAGGACGGTCCCTGCCGCTCCGGCGTAAACAACCATAGATACCCTGTCTTCCGGTTCCAGGGTCTTTACCAACAGTCGGAACGCGTTTTTCAGCAACGGCAGTTTATCGGGCATGTTCATTGAACCGGAAACGTCGATCAAAAACACCAGATTGGCCTTCGGTCGATGGTCCGGGATCAGGTTGAAGCCTTTGATACCGATATGCACCAGGAGATTTTCCGGGTTCCAGGGCGCGGGGAAAACCGAAGTTGTTGGTTTAAATGGTGTCTGTCGATCCGCCGGGAGCGGATAGTCGTAATCGAAATAATTGATCAGTTCCTCGATTCGAACGGCGTGCCGCGGGGGCATGTGCCCATTATTCAATGCCCGTCTGACAAATGCATACGCTGCCGTGTCCACGTCAATGGAAAACGTGGACACCGGGTCCTCGGCGGCCCGCTTGACCGGATTGGGATCAAAGGCTTCGAAACGATCGCGCCCGATATATTCCTGTTGAATCGGAGCTGAGTCTTTTCTCATCAACGCCGGAGCGCTTCTCATCTTGGCAGGAGATCTACTCTCTGCGTCGGCACCGGCTGCGACCCGGAACGGATCGGCCGTTATCTCCCTGGCGGCAGTGTCCGTCGATGGTGTTACCGTTTGGGGTACCTCGGACTTCCGGGCCGGTGCTTCCGGCGCCGGGGTGTTCACCGGACCCGTTTGGACGCGACGATAGGAAACGAAATTGGGCGTGACCATCATGAACAGCACGGTCAAAGCGAGACAAACACTCATTGTGACAGCAATCGGCTTAACCATGGCGGGACCTCCTGTTAGGGTTTTACCTAATAGACGCCACCGCCGGGCAAATCCTTTGGTTGTTTTTTCCCCGGCTTTGAATTGCCGGTCAAATTCGTCCGTTGCCTCCCGGACAGCCCGTTGACGGGCCTCCGTCCGAGGCTCGGGAATTGGAAGTGCTCCCATCCGTTTTTGTAGGTCTTCATCTCTCATGATGTTACCGACAGCATTTCCTTGAGTTTCTCCCTGGCCTGAAACAGGTGTCCGGACACGGTTGCCTCGGCGCAGGATAATACCCGGGCCGCTTCCTTGTGGGTCAACCCTTCTGCCCAGACCAACATGGCCGCAGCCTTTTGCCGAGGCGGCAGCCGGTCGATGGCGCCATATAGCTGGCGGGCTGCAACGACAGCCTCTCCCCCGGGATTCGCATGATCCGGTGCCGGTTCCTCATTGCCGGATGTCTCATACACCCGGCGGGTGGCACGTTTTCGTCCGAGATCCTTCGCGGTGTTGATGGTAATCCGATAGAGCCATGTCTTAAAGGAGGATCGCCCGGCAAACGTCTTCAGTTTTCGGGCGACCTTCAAAAACACATCCTGGGCAATATCTTCGGCGTCCTCACGATTGCCGCACCACCGGTACGCCGTACGGTAAACGGTGGTATAGTTATGCTGCACCAGCTGTTCGAAGGCCCTCGTATCCCCCTTGCGGGCGCGATCGACCAGGTCTATGTCATTCAGTTTATCCATTCAGGGTACCCGGTATGCTCACCCTGTTAGACGCACGTGGCGGCAAGATCCTTTGGTCCGGCATGACAACAAATGCAGGCAATCATACATTTTCGGGTGACACGCTGTGGGTAAACCCATCACCCGTATTCATTAAGGATATAGTTGCAATAGTACCAAGGTACTAGTAAAATAGGCAAGGTTCTTGCATTCTGTGTGCTGAGAAGCATATCCACCCTAAACCGCCTCGGCGAAATATAATGGTTCGACCGGGGCGCACTGTCAGCCGTCGGCAGGGGAATTGTCATGGAAGAATTTGAACTCGTCCAATTTTTGCATTCAGCTGGAAAGGATCCGGCTCGATTGGTCTTTGAGGACGAGCTCACAAAAATTTATAATAGACGGTTTTTATTCCAGTATCTGGAGTCAAAGGTACCATGGGAACAATTCAACGGCAATTCTATCTCGCTTCTCATGATGGACCTGGACCATTTTAAGTCCGTAAACGATACGTTCGGGCACCCGGTCGGGGACCAGGCCCTGATCTGGCTCGCCGACCACCTGAAAGAGCTGGTTCACGATATTGGTTTGCCGATCCGGTACGCCGGCGACGAGTTTATGGTGCTACTGACGAACACCGGCAAAACATCCGCAACAGAATGTGCCCAACAACTTATGGAACGGATCCACGAGGATCGCTTCCAGCCACCGGGCATCGAAAAGGATATCCACCTGACCATCAGTGTGGGGGTCGCCACAGCTCCGACGGACGCCGATAACTGGAAAGATTTTATCCAGAAGGCCGACATGGCACTGTATCTTGCCAAGAAGCGTGGACGGGACCAGATGGCGGATGCGGCGGAAATTTTCAATGATACGATTTCCGACAAGGTGGCCCTTTATCGGCTCGATGGGGTAAAAATTGCCGGTCGGGTCGCTCAAATCGCCCGAATCAATGCGGCTCTGAAAGAGTTTCAGCAGAAAAAAGGCCAATTCGTGCTGCTCGAAGGTGCCGCCGGTATGGGCAAAACAGAATTTCTAAACACCCTCCGAACCGGTACAACCGGAGGCCGCTTCATATCGGTCAAGACCATGGGCATGCCCCAGGAAATGTACCGTCCCTACTATCTGGCAGAAAGTATGATCGTCAACCTCCTGATGCAGCAGGAAGACAGCGGGGTCGATATCCTGGAACAAATAGGTTCAAAGGAGCGGGCTTTCCTGGCTCAGATTGTCCCACGTCTCGGTAGTGAGGAGGACCCTTCGCCGGCCCTCGATGCTCCGATCCTGCGCGAGGCTATCTTTGGCGCCGTTATCAAATTTTTTTCTCTGGCCGTGGGTGAACAGCCACTGTTTCTCTTCATCGATGACCTGCATTATGCAGACGAGGCGACCCTTTTGCTGATCCGGCAACTCATGAAGCGGGGCGAAATCAGGTTTTTTGTGATCGGAACGACTATTGAAGCGGGCGAACGCAGTGCAGGCATGCTGCCGGGTCCGCTGGATCGTTTCGTCACCCACCACGGGGAAGAACTCGGACTGGTCCATACGACGCTGACCTCACTGAAGGCCGATGACATCACCAAACACATTAAGGGTTTGTTTCCGAAAATTGAGCTGCCGGACGGGTTTATTGACAACCTGGTGGCCATCACCCAGGGTAACCCGCTATTTCTTGCCGAAATCCTGCGAAAACTGGTGCTCGATCACCAGATCACCCTGGTCGGTCAACAGTGGACCTTGCATCCATTTGAAGACGGGTATCTGCCAAAGTCCATGGAAGAAATCGTTACCGAAAAAATAGCCGACTTTGGCGAAGATAACCGGCAGATTTTAGATCAGGTGTCGGTCATGGGAGAGAATGTTTCCCTGAGCAGGCTGGTCGGCGGATCCGACCAAATGGAAGCCACGGTGCTCCAATTTATCGATGAGGCGGCAGCCCAGGGCTTGCTGAAATCAGAATTTGATCTCAACGATGACAACGTCCGGTTTCTCGGCAAACGCATTCTGGAGATCACCTACAACGCCATCGAACCGGAACGTAAAGAACAACTGCACGAGCAGATCGGATCATACCAGGAGAGCCTGTACCAAAAACTCCAGGCCTCCGCCGCATCTCTGGCCTATCATTTCAAGCGGTCGACCGACAAACAAAAGGCCGAAACATACGAACATATCCAGGCGGAAACCAGCCAGCGCACCTTCAATCCCGAAGAGGCGATATCCTACAGCGGCGCCATCCCGGCAGAAGCATTTCTCGACGAAGAACCCCTCACGAGGGAAGGGGTATCTGAAGTACCCAATTTCATCCGCAAATTCATGGTCGCCCTCCGAAACATCCGGCTTTACCCACCCGGCAGCAAATCGGTTATCGGCGCCAATCAGGATTTGAAGCAGATCATCGATCACATTTTAAAGGACAACAGATCTTTCAGCCTGGCCCAGCAGGAGGACCAATTACTCATCAACGGAGAGGAGGGCACGACCGACGACTTCAAGCCGGCTGCCGAGGCGTTTATCCAGATCCTCAAGCGTTACGATCTAAAGCAGGTGGCGTTTCGCCAAGGGCTGACCGCCAAGGAAATCGGCTTTTTCACGGATAAACTGGCCCACAGCGAACAGCGGGCGTTTCATGAAAAATTCTGGAGACAGTTCTCCGCTGATCACGAATTAAACAACCTTCTGTTAAAGCAGGTCCGTTACAAGTCCAAGACGTCCGACGCGCCCCAGACGACGGAAACGGGAACATACACGGGAATTCCGACCGGGCCGCCAGGCCAGGCCCTGGATGATGCGCTACTCTCAAAAATCCCGGATATCCTGAGGGCGTTTTTGAGCGCCATCCGGACAACCAAGCTCTATCCGTTAACCAGCCGGGCAGCCACTCGCGCCCTATCCCATTTACTGGAAAACCTGCAGGGGTTTCTCTCGGTCGAGAGAGTATTGACGCTGTCCGAGGTGGACAGGTCTCTACTGATCAATGGGAAGAAAATCGACACATCGGCATTCGTCTTTCAGGCAGAGGAGTTTTTCAATTTTCTCGACGTCTCCGGGATCAGAAGTCTGACGTTCCTGCAAAACCTGTCACAGGAAGAGATCACCTCTTTTGTCAATGCCGTGGTCAATCAACAGGCGACCGACAACGGTACGGATTACTGGAGACACAGAATACAGCAGCTGGGATTGAGCCGGGTTCTTGTTGATCAACACCTTTACGACATTAAAAACCTTCAAAAAGGCGAGGCATCCGAGGACGGGCTGGATATTGAACCACAACGCGCGGGTGCCGGGATCGAATCGGCCGAACGGATTTTTTCCGAGGACGACATCCGCACTATCATCGACGGCATGCCCGAATCCGTGATCGATCATTTTCTCAAGGGCCAAGGGACGGCAGTGCACGCGCTCATGACGGATCTGTTCGCCGATTACGCCAAGTGTCGAGTGTCGACCCGAAAAGATGTCATCGGCATCTGCAACGAAACGATGGATGCACTGGCCCCGGCCGTTCAGCACGATTATGCCCTGATTTTAACAGATCCTCTGATCCGGAGATTTCTCGAGGAAGAGGATTCCGAACTCATTATTCAGGCTGCCAGCCTCGTGTACCGTGTGGCCGAAGGGCTCATTCAGTTCAGGGCATATCCCTATGCCGCACGGCTGCTGACAGCGGTCCGCCAACAGATGGGCTGGCTTCAGAAAACGGGCCATGCATCTCTGGAAAAACTGCTCGTCAAAATCGATGGATTGCTAAACCCATCCACCCAGAAGCTTCTTGCCGATGATCTCAAGTCAAGAGAGTCGGTGCGGCAGCGAAATGCCGCTCAACTGGTCGCCGGTCTCGGGAGATCCGCCGTTCCCATGCTCATCGAGCTTTTGCGATCAACCGAGGATTATCGAATCCGATATATATGCATGAACCTCCTGGATAAACTGGGGGAGAAGGCTGTGGAGCAGCTAAAGCGGGCCCTGGCGCTGGAGATTACACCCCGGGAGCGGGTTCGGATTCTCGAGGTCATTGACCTTCTGACGATGGATTTAACGGCTGAACTGGGTCGTGCCATCGGGGATTCCAACCGTGAAGTCCGGTTGGCCGCCCTCCGGATTGCCGAGCGTCTCACGGATCCAAGTATCCCGCAGATACTGTGCCACCTGGCAAAGAAAGCCGACATTGAGATTGCACTGGACGCGTTCAGTTGTCTGGGCCGCATGAAGTCGCCGGAGGCCGTCGAGGAACTGGTCGATATACTCAATTCTTCGAAAGAGGAGAGCCGGTCTGCCGCCTGTTGTTTAGCCCTCGGCAACATCGCCTCCAAGGAATGTGTCGAACCCCTGGCGAGAATACTCGATAGGGAGGGTTCCATATTGTCCCGCAAGCGCTATACATCGGAAGTCAGGGTGGCCGCAGCAGCAGCCCTTGCACGTATCGAACGTCCGGAGGCTCTAAAGATCCTGACCCTGCACATGACCCATCGAGATCCCCGGGTCCAGCAGATTGCTGCCGCTGCGGTTAAAGCAAAACCGTCATTCCAATAAACATGTGGGGCACTGCCGGTATGGGATGAACTGCGGATCAGCGTTTCAACCCCATTGACGGCAACCACCCCACCGACACCCGGCCACCATGCGCCTGGCATAGACCCTATTTCTCGTATTCGGTTAATAAACCAACCCCCGGACAACCGCCAGCCACCCGAAAACAACCCTTTTGTCGATCCGGAGGGCAATGTCCATACACCTTTCCCAGGGGACTAGGTCATGTCGATACCCCAATGGCGCCGGTCAGTGAATTCCGCAGCAGTGAAATGGATTGGTTCATAACCATAGCCCGAACATTGCATGAAATCTTTTCAGCAAATGTCTTAGAAGAAACAATATCGGTGCATTAACGTGAATACTGACGCATCGAGCTGCGACGCCATGTGTCATGTTGAAAAACGGATGAACGGCCTGAAAAGATTTCACCCTGCGGGCCAAACGGAGACCTCCATGGCCTGCGTTATTCGATATTCGCGGTAGTCAGACTACAGCTTCATCTCGAAGTGCCTTGCCCATGAAGGTCTCCATTTGGTGCAATGTCCGGGCTAGTACGTAGCGCTCATCAGTTTTTCGTATACGCATCATGAAAATACGAAAAGAATACTAGCACCTTGGGCAAACTCCTTGCATGTGGATACCCCTCAGACAAAACGCGCGTCGGCCTTACGGCATATAGTGGATCGTCCGATGATGCCACAGCACGACACAAAATACGATAGGTGCCCGATGCCATCCCGGTCGAGAGGATCGACTTGACACAAGTTATCTGATTTATTATAATTTTTTATTAATCTGAAGCGATGCAGCCGATGAGGCAAAACGGCGGGTGTGATCTTCGGCAAAACCGTCACTCGGATGCGTCGTAACCTATTATGTGAGGGACACGCCCATGGAAAATCAGGATCTCGTCCAATTTCTGGAATCTGTCGGAAAAGATCCCTCCCGCCTGGTTTTTGAAGATGAACTGACCGGCATCTTCAACCGGCGGTTTCTTCTTCGCTATCTGAGTACAAAAATTCCATGGGATCAGTTCGACAATCGACAACTGTCCCTTATCATGCTGGATTTGGATCATTTCAAGTCCATCAATGACACCTATGGGCATCAGGTCGGCGACCAGGCATTGGTGTGGCTATCGACTCATCTGAAGGCTTCTGTCGGTGAGGACGGCCTGCCCATTCGATATGCCGGTGACGAATTCATGCTGCTTCTGGAACGGAGCGGGAAATCGTCCGCCGTGGCCGTGGGTCAGGGGTTGATTGATAAAGTTCGCGCCATGCCTTTCCCCATCCCGGAGGCAGATACCTCTGTGAAACTCACGGTCAGCTTGGGGGTGGCCACCGCGCCGGTTGATGCCACGGACTGGAAAGGATTTGTCCGACAGGCGGACATGGCTCTATACCTGGCAAAGAAGCGTGGTCGAAATCAGCTGGCCGATGCCGCTGAAGTCATTCAGGAAGAGGTGTCCGAAAAGGCTGCCGTCCATCAACTAGACTCGATTAATATCGTCGGTCGCAAGACACAGCTCTCCAAAATTAAGGCAGCCGTAAAGGCCTTTCGCCAGCAGAAGAGTCAGTTTCTGCTGATCGACGGCTCAGCCGGAATGGGGAAAACCGAATTTCTGACATCCGTTGCAAAAAGTCTGAGCCGCAGCAAGGCAGCTCAGGTCAAGACATATGGTAATCCACAGGAAATGTTCCGCCCCTATTATCTCATGGAGACCGTCGCCGTTGGCTTGATGAACCAGAGAGAAGACAAGGGGTGGGGCATTCTCGAGCAGCTGAGTTCGGAAGAACAGGGATTTCTCTCTCAGATCCTGCCGGGACTTGGCCTTGATGCAACCCCCCCGGAGGGCATCGATGAGAGTGCGCTGCGCAAAGGTGTTTTTGGGGCCTTTGTGGTGTTCCTAAACAGGGCGCTGGGGAATTTACCCCTGTTTTTGTTTGTCGACGACATGCATTATGGAGACGAAGCGACCTTTCAACTCTTGCGTCGTTTGATATTGCGCGACGAGTTGAAATTATTTGTCATCGGTACAACCTCCGAGGGAAGCGAATCCGGCGCCGATGAAACCCCTGGGCCATTGGAACGGTTTGTCGCGAACTACGGGAAGGAACTGGAGATAACACGGTTTCCGCTGACACCGCTGACGGCAGAAGATACCCTTTTGCACATTCAGCGATTATTTCCGAATATCCAGCTTCCCTCGGAATTTGCGAACAATATCGTCAAAACCAGCCAGGGGAATCCGTTGTTTTTAGCCGAAATCCTGAGAAAGCTGGTGCTCGACCACCAGATTACGCTGGTGGGGCAGCAATGGACCTTACACCCGATTGAAGAGGGTTATCTTCCGGGATCCATGGAAGAAATCGTCACCGAAAAGATTGCGGCGCTCGATGAGGAAAGCAGACAGCTCCTGGACCAGGTATCGGCATTGGGAGAAAATGTCTCCCTGAGCGTTTTAATCGGCAGTTCCGACAAGATGGAGGCCAAGGTTCTTGAGTTTATCGACCAGGCAGCGGCCCAGGGCTTGCTGAAATCCGATTTTGCTCTCAATGATGAAAATATCCGGTTTCTGGGAAAGCGGATTCTAAACATTACCTACAATGCCATCGAACCGGAGCGAAAGGAGCAACTCCACGAGCAGATCGGGTCCTATCAAGAGGGTCTCTACGAAAAGCTTCAGGCATCTGCGGCATCCCTGGCATACCATTTCAAGCGATCCAACGATACCAAGAAGGCGGAGAACTATGAGCGCGTTCAGGCAGAGTCCGACCGCCGCCACTTTAATGCCCAGGAAGCTGCCGAATACACCGGAGATATGCCTTCCGATGAGCCTCCGGAAGAAGAGCCGCTGTCACGGGAAGGGTTGGTCCATGTGCCGGGTTTGATCCGTACATTTACCGTGGCGCTTCGGAATATCAAGCTGTATCCTCCAGGCAGCAAATCGGTTGTCAAGGTAAACGCGGATTTAAAAAAAGCGTTGGATCAGATTCTCATGGACAACGAGTGCCTCAGCCTGTCCCAGAGTAAAAACGCCCTTGTCATTAACGGCCAGCGGATGGACATTACTGATTTTAAGCTGGTGGCGGATTCATTTATTGAAATTCTGGAACGGTTTGATCTCAAAGGCATCGCGTTTCATAAGGGCGTCATGGAAGAAGAGCTGGCCGCCTTGACCGACGAACTTGGGCGTAGTGAAAAGAAAGTCTTCGAGGAAGACCATTGGGGGACCTTTTCGAGAGAGCATGCGCTGAAGTGCATCGATCTCAAGCAGATGCGTTATGCCATGCAAAAATCCGCGCCGGGAGTCGGCAAGGAGGGAGCACCAGGTGGTCCGGCCCCGCGCATGGACGCGGATGCGTTGGGACTGGTCCCGGAAATTGTTCGAGCACTTCTGAGTGCGGCAAGAACCATAAAACTCTATCCGATCACCAGCAACGCCTCAGAAAACGCCGTCGATCTTCTCGCCAATGCGTTGCGGAATTTTTTAAGTCGCTATTCCTTGCTGACCCTGTCCCACGTGGGCGGCTCGCTGCTGATCAATGGCGAAAAAATCGACACCTCAGAGTACAAGGCGCTCGCCGAAGGGTTACTGAAATATCTCGATGCCATCGGCTTGAGCAGCCTCACGTTCCTGGACAGTCATACCAAGGACGAACTCAAAACACTGATCGGCACCCTGGGGGACCTCCCCGCAACCGGGACGGACCCGAAGTTCTGGAAGGGACTGGCAAGGGAGAAAAAACTGGCCGGCATTCTTTTCGATCAACATATGTTTGAAGTCAAAATCAAGCATACGGCCGGGGGCGGAGGCAGGAGCGCCGGCGGACAAACGGCGACCGCGAGACAGCAGGCTCCCAGCGCCGAACTGACCGTCCAGGAAGGGGAGCCGGAACCATCCGAGGTGTCCATCGATGCCGTGATTGAAAACATGCCGGAGGTCGTCTCGGATCTTTTCCTCAGGGATAACATCGCCAGTGTCAGCGCCCTGACGAAAAGAGTGTTCCGTAAGTATCCGAGCTGTGATGCACCCATCCGTGAAAAGATTCTTGAGGCCTGTCGCAAAACCATTGATCAACTGACGCCGGCCTACCAGCAGGATTTCGCTCGAATCATCTCGGATCATCTGCTACGGGTGTTTTTGGAAGAAAAAGATTCCAACCTGATCGTACAAACCGCGGCGTTTATGCATCGTCTGGCAGCCCCACTGATTCAGTTTAGCGATTATCCCCACGCTGCCCGGCTGCTTATGGCGCTCAACAAACGGGGGAAGGATCTTAGAGAAGCAGATAGTGCCATGGCGCAATCCCTCGCCAGAAACATTGGCGCCCTGGTGAATCCGACAATTCAGAAATTGCTGGTCGAAGATTTTTTGTCAGGTGACACCAAAAGACAGCGGAGTGCCGCTCAACTGATTGCCAGTTTTGGGCCGGCCGCAGTCCCAATGCTCATCGATGTTATAAAAACAGTTGACGATTACCGGACCCGTCACGTGAGCATGATGCTACTGGAAAAAAGCGCTCCCCAGGCGGGAGAGCGCCTGAAGAGAGTCCTTATGCAGGAGAGCGCCGTGGAAGAAAAGATCCGGATACTTGAAGTGATCGAAATCCTGACGCGGGAAATCGAGGGGGAGATCGGCCAACTGCTCAGTGATGAAAATGTCCAGGTCCGGCAGGCTGCTCTGAAAGTATTGGAACGCATCAATGATCCGAAGATGGCTAACATGCTACTCCACGCAGCCAAAGGCCCAAAAATGGAGCTGGCCGTGGAGGCGATTTCCTGTATCGGCAAATTAAAGCCACCCGGAATCGTCGATGAATTGACCGATGTGCTTAACGATACCAGGGAGGAACCCCGAATGAAGGCATGCTGCCTTGCACTCGGCGAAATCGCCAGCAAGGAGGGCATCGCTCCCTTAACGAAGGTGCTCAACTATAAGGGATTCTTCTTTCGCCGGAAACAGTTTTCGGATGACGTTCGTGCGGCCGCTGCGTTTGCCCTTGGCAAAATTAACCACCCGGACGCGCGTGAGGCTCTCAAACCCCACCTCGACCACCCCGATCCGAGGATCCGACAGATCGCCGCAGCAAAAACCGGCGCCATGCCGTCACCACCTCCGAAAAAAGAGTAGAACCAATCTCAAGCTCGTGTTTCACCAGAACATCGCATGACATCATTTCGGCAAATGTCTTTAGAGAAACAATATCGGTGTCTTAACGTGAATCCTGACGCACCGGGCTGCAATGCCCGGGCTGATAGCCCGTGGTCCAAGCGCCGGTGGGATTGCGGGCAAATCGCAGGTCCCCTTCTCCTCGCCTCTGCTGCAAAGGCTCATATACTGCCGTCTGCGCTCCGCTTTCGTTTCGCTCCGAACCTTCTCCGCGACCTATCGGAATATACATAAGTCAATCGCTGC
Organism: Olavius algarvensis associated proteobacterium Delta 3; assembly: GCA_903231505.1. Lineage (GTDB taxonomy): Bacteria > Desulfobacterota > Desulfobacteria > Desulfobacterales > CAFBRK01 > CAFBRK01. Next base: position 22,769 of record CAFBRK010000226.1, read on the forward strand.
AGATCGCGCTGTTTGCCGTTGCGGCCCGGTGTGGGCAAAAATCGAATCAGCCGGATTCAGTGGAGTGTGTAAACTCAAGGGTTGACTTATCCATCTTCATTGCGGGCTCCCCCTCGGTATCGGGAACCGTTGTCACCGCCGTATCCGGAAGTGGTTCCATGTCACCGCCCATGACGGTGGCAACCCGTTCGAACATTGCTTCCAGTAAATCCTTAACCGGATATCGAGGCAATTGGGATAAAAATGTCTCGTTGAGGTGCTGCAGCCGCTCCTGCCGTAATTTCATCGCTGCAAGTTCCTGGCAAAAGGCAATAAATCGCTCGGATTGGGGCGACTTCCCCCTGTGTGACTTTTCAATGGCCTGCATTACGGCGCGAGAGGAGCATCCCCGAAATTTACGACGTGCCTCTTCATTTCGGATCAGGGATTGATTCGTCACGGCATCATCCACGCGAGAACTCTGGGTAGATATGGCTTCGACCAGAAACGATCGCAGCTGCTCAAGAATCGGTTCCGGAGCCTCTGCGATGACCGTGGTCAAGAATGGGGCATTGCGGGCGGTTTTCTTATTAAATTCATCTCTGGCCATCAGCCAGAATCGATCATTGCAAGACCAATAGATTTGATCCACCGGCTTGTTCTGAGTTTTCGACTGCTTCAAGGAATAGATGATACCTCCAAAAAGTTCGGCCGTCCGTTGAAACAGCCGTTCACCGGTGACGACGGTAAAGACAATACCTATCAGTGCATACCAGTCCTGCATGAAAAAAATTTGGCCCAGATCCGGAAACCACTCACCGAGCAGTTTGTTTGGTATAAAATGGGACGGTGTGGCGTAGGTCGGCGTACCCCCGAGCTGAGGCTGGGGATAAGGGGTTTCAGGCGACGTTGGACAGATGATGGCTGTTTCGAGATCGATCAGCCCTACGGAAAAATCCTGGGCAGATGATAAAAACAATGGATAGCGGGACGGATCCCCGGATACAAATAGATTGTCCGGTTTCAAATCACGGATCGCCACACGTCGCTCTCCCAGCCATTGGAGTAAATCCAGCAGGTTGCTCACCAGGGAATTCCGAACATGCTGGTTCCGCTTGAAGGAGACATCACGGGCTTTTTCGAGCGCCAGTTTCCGGTAGGTCGTGACCAGCTCCGGTTGATCCTTTAAAATGGAACCGAGAAGTTCGCTGGCAGCCTGGCGGAAGGATCCGGATCCCCACCGGATTGGAGCCGACGGTTCACATAGACGATCGTGAAACCATTCTCTGAGTTGGGCATCGCCCGGGGCATCCTCCGGACCAAATGATCGCTGCATCTGCCGAATACCCTTTACAAATCGGGTATACAGCTTTTGAAGATCAAAACAGATCCAGACATTGTCCGTTCCGTATCGAGACTCAAAACCATCACAGTCTGCCGTCATCCCGGCATCTTCGGATAGGCGTTCCCGTACGTCCTGTTTTCCGATGCCGGCCATCACATGGCCGAGGAAGTAGTCGCGGGAAAGATCCATGAAAAACACAAACGTGCCCTCGATCTGCAAACCGCGTTGCAATGCCGGAGTGCCTTCCAGGAGGTCGATATAGTCGGTTTCAGCCTGCTCCGGTGTCCGGGAGGCTGCGCCTCCAATCCGATGGACCTTGCTCAAGATGACCGACAGGTTGGGTATGAGACACTTGCGCGGTGAAAGGGCCCTTGACCACGCCGGCCTCATATTGAATGCGGCGAATGTAATCCGAATAGTCACGGATCGGTACCGGTGGTATTTTAACGACCATGTGCGTGTCGTAGATGACATAAAAGCATTGGCTTCTGCTGGCGGAAGTATCGCCGATGGGGCTGATCGTCATGCGCCGCGATTTCCATTTGTCGCGGATCTCCACACTGAGTTGATAGAGATTGCCGGGCCCGTGGTGTTCCTTTTCAAGGGATTCTATTTTTCCTGACGCATCGGCGGGAGCCCCCACCTGCATCCGGTACAGTTCCAGAAAGAACCGTACGACATCCTCCTGTTTGATGAGACGCGGTGTCAGAGGTTCCGTGCGGGTTTTTTTGCTTTTAGTGGTTGTCTTTCGGCGGATTTTCGGTGTGGCCTCGCGTCGTAGCCGTTTTCTCACGAAAAGACCGGCCGCCGGCACCAGCATGAATAGAACGAGAATGACAAGGAGCGGAATGCCGGCAATGCGTTTTGAAACAAGGGAAAACAGGTCACCACCGGCATCGCCCGTCGACTGCCGTGCAAGTGCCGCGTAATAGGATAGCCGACGTCGGATATCCCCCTTGGCAAAGGAAAAGGGAGGTACATGGGCCGATAGATCCTTTGTGTTCACCACGAGGATCTTTTCACCGGATTTGTAAAAGGTGACACCCAAAACCTCCCAGGCTTCTTTTGCTTCTATCCCCCGACCATCCGGGAACAGCAAAAGATGCCGACGCATCAAAGAATAGCAGCCAATTGCGGATAGACCAACGATGAAGGTCGTAATCAGTCCTATGACAAGCAGTCTTTTTCGCATGGAATCGGTTTGGATGAAGAGGAGGCCTTCAGCAGGTCTCTGCTTCTCGCCAGGAGGGAACCCGTACAGACATATTTAACACAATACATACTTAACAAAAAATAGACTTGTCTGCCATGAAAAAAACAGACAACGGATCAGCGGGTCGGCGATTCCCGCTTCTGAAACCGGCGCCACGATGTGGTGCTCCGGACGGGGTCGATGGCCGGCAGTGATCGGACTCGTTCCATTCGGAATCGAAAAACACCCTGATATCAACCGGCACGCTGTCTTTATACCCGATATTCGGGTATAATACGGCATTGCACCCATGTGTGAAGCCCTTGGGACCTGTCTGTATACCAATTGACAACTGCAAATGGCGCCGGTGGATCAGCTTGGTCTGACAGATCGCCATCGATACGGAGACAAAAAAAAGCTCAATAGAAAGGGGTGTATGGCGGTGACGAACCCGAACGTGCACGGCAATTTTCCCGTAATTGGGGTGAAGTATCATAAAGTATTCGGGCTTCCCGTGGATCAGGATATCATCTTTTCCAACTCCCGGAACAAATACAAGCCCCGCATTGAAAAACGCCAGCGAAAGCTGATCATCAAAATACCATTTATACGGCCCTTTCTGGATCCCGACGAAAACATCCTTTTAGTCACGACAGGGCACTCGCCCCCCACGGTTTTCGAAAAGCTGGGTATCGGCTGGTTTTTTATCTACCTGAAACGATCCCTTTTGATCTTTACCGATCGTCGCATCTTCCACGTTCCCACCACGTCCAAATACACCTATCGCAATTGCATCGCCCAGATTTATTATGCATTCTGTGAATCGATACAAGTAAAGGGCCGAAGCCTGGTGGTGAATTACAACGGCGGGGAAAAAACTGAGAAATTTGTCAGTCTTTCCGGCCGGGAGAAAAAAAAGATCGGGGCGCTGTTAAAGATCGTATCATTTGCAGACAAGCAAGCCGGTGCCGCCCGCAGGGTACACCTTTGCCCGCAATGTGCAACAGGGTTAAACGATGAGATTTCCGACTGCCGGAAGTGCGGGCTCAAGTTCAAGAGCAGTACCGTTGCCACCTTGCTCGCGATCCTCTTCCCGGGGGGCGGATATTTTTATCTGCGGCAGCCGTTTCTGGGTATGATTACTGCCTTGCTCGAGATGTGTGCGGCAATTATGATCGGCCTCCCTGTCAACGATCTGATCAACGGCGTCCCTTCGAACCTGCTGTGGTTGGGCGGGGGCACCCTGCTGCTATGCCTTTTGAAAGCGTTTGCCGTGGTCCATGCCCGCGTCATCGTCAACGAGTTTATCCCGCGCAAGAAGACGATCAACTTCCAGACTGCCGCGGCAATGACCCGTTGAACGGATCCCGGAATTGGCATGCCATTTTCGGGATCATCGATATTTGCCTTCATTTCTGCTAATGATGCCGCATGCAACAATCGGCACAAAGGCTCGGCGGGTCCCTGGCCGTATTCGCCTCGGCGTTCTGTTTCTACCTTTCGACCGTTGTGATCCGCTGGTCACGCGCTGAGGTGTCGATCGACCCCGCCTATTTTGCCTTTGTCAGGTTCCTCCTCGGATTCCTGGTGGTGTGCGCCATTATGGGGTATCGCCGGCAGCGGCCCAAGCCCCGCAGCTATCATCTGCTGATCGGCAGAACCCTGGCCAATTGTGTGGCCGTCTACTGTTTCTATATGGCTGTCAAATACACTTCCGTTGCCGAAGCCAACATCCTGAACATGACCTATCCGGTGTTTGTCGCCGTCATTTCCTGGGCGGCGCTCCGACACCAGCGAGACCCGGTTGCCCTGGCCATGGTGGGCATCGCCGTTGCCGGCATATGGCTTATCCTGGCACCCGGCGAAATGACGTTTCGCACCGACAGCTTGTGGGGTTTGGCATCGGGTCTTTCCGCGTCGGTGGCCATTGTTTATCTCAATGTCAGCCGCCGGTACCACGACGTAAACACGGTGTTATTCTTTATGTTCGGCATGGGGGCCGTCATCATGTTTGCCGGCTTCCATGCACACTTTTTCTGGCCGGATCAGCGATCTCTCAATTACTTGACCTTGTGTGCGGCCAGCGGCATCGCCGGACAGTTTCTGCTCACCATCGGATTTCGATACGTCACAGCGGTGGAAGGCAGCATTATGTCATCCATGCGCATCCTTCTGGCCGCCCTGCTCGGTCCGGTTTTGGCCGGTGATCCTGCCCTGGGATCATCCGGCTGGGTGGGCGCCCTGCTGCTCTTCGGTGCCAACGCCGTTCTGGCATGGCGCAGGCCGCAACCGGAACCGGAATGATCCCAAACGCGCAGGCTACCTTTCCATACCGGTCATTTTATCCGGCGTTATGTCATAGCGACTTGCGTAAGGGATCGAAATGGTCCATAACCACTCGATTATGTTTCTGTCCCGACTGCCCCTGAACAACTCGTGCCATGGCGGATAATTCCGTCTCCGGGTACCGCGCCCCCCACCGATGGGTCGTGTTCTCCGTTTTCTCCCTGATCTATTTTTTCGTTTACTTTCACCGGGTGTCGACATCGGTGATCGTTTCGGACCTGCTGGCGGCGTTCCACACCAATGCCACCGCTCTCGGGTTCATGTCCTCCATGTACTTTTACCTGTACGCCTTTGTTCAGCCGGTGGTCGGCTACCTCAGTGACCGGCTTGGCCCCCGTCGGGTCATCGCCTACTGGTCCCTTGCAGCCGCGGCCGGTTGCTTTGTGTTCGGGCTGGCGCCGACAATCGGGTGGGCGTCGGTGGGGCGGGCGCTGATCGGATTTGGGGTGGGGGGCGTCTACGTGCCAACGGTCAAAGCCATTTCCCAATGGTTTCGGAAAGGTGAATTTACCACCATACTCGGATGTTTTATGGCCATTGGAAATGTCGGTGCCGTGATCGCCACAACCCCGTTGGCCTGGGCCACCGATAGCTGGGGATGGCGATCGACGTTCTTTCTGATAGGCGGCATCACACTTATTCTGGCACTCTCTGCGCTTTTGTTCACTAGGGATGCTCGCGTGACCGATGACAAGGCCTTTGCAACGGGGGTATCTGTTCCCGAGAGAAGATCGGGTTTGTGGACAAACATTGCACGGGTCACGGCGTCCGGGCAGTTCTGGCTGGCGGCGATCATCTTTTTTGGACTTTATGGAACACTGGTGACCATTCAAGGATTGTGGGCCACACCGTTTCTGATGACCGTTCTGGGAATCGAACGGATCCTGGCCAGCAAACTGAACATGGTCATCCCCATCGGGGTGATTATCGGTGCCCCCCTGTTCGGCTGGCTCACCGACCGGTTTGCCCTGGAAAAGCGAAATATCATGATTGGTATTGTCGCCCTTTACACGCTAACCTGGGTGGGCGTCACGTTTCTGTTTTCACTATTGGGAATGATCGGGCTGGCGCTGGTGCTGCTGATCATGGGGATGGCCACCGGCGGGTTCATCAGCGTGCTGTGGGGCCATATCCGGGAAAACACACCGGCGGACATCATGGGCCTGACATCCGGCCTGTTGAATCCGGCGCCCTTTTTAGGGGTTGCCGTGTTTCAGGTCATTACCGGGGCCATTCTCGACCGGGCCGGACGTGTCGGGGATCTGTATCCGGTGGCGGGCTTTAAAAACGCGTTTGCGGTGTGTCTGGCAGTCAGCGTTGTCTGCCTGATGCTGTCTTTTCTGTTGCGCAAATCAAAAGCGAAAACCTGATCCGGCCCGATGCTAACGGGAAGCGGGAATCGTCAGATGTTCTGCGATGATGCTTCTTTCCTGACCTGTGCGGACAAATAGCCGGTTTGCGCGACGGTTAATCTCCTGATGCACCTTCGGGGTCGGTACCGGAATCAGTTTTGTTAAGCGGGTTTATCTGCAACCGGATGTCACCCATTGGAAAGCATTTCTTCGACCAGAGCTTCCCACTCCTCCTCCAAAGGCATGTCCGGCCGTGACCGCCCGGCCCTGGAATACCAGTAGTCGGCATTCCAGATCACGCCCTCTTCCCGGTGCAGGTAGGCGTGCACGGCGCTCCCCTGGACGGAGGGAATTTCCTGGGCGATGGAATGGGCCGTGTCCCAATCCCCCTTCTTATCCCACCACAGGGAGGTCAGCGTCTCCGAAAGCTGAAGAGGCGGCTGTTTATCGTCCATGCTGTTGATGAATTCTTCGTAAGTCATTGCGCCTCCTGTAGGAAATATCAGGTTCCATGAGAACGAGGACTTTTAATTACCCGCCGGGAGATTGTACCCGTCTTCCTGTGGGGTCGCGCCCCTATCCCGAAACGCGTAGTGGTAAGTGTAATGTGAAGACTGGCGTCTTTGCGCTGTAATTGCAGTCCCGGGATATCCTTGGCAAATGGGTTAACATTGAATCTGTCTCAAAAATGTGGGTCAGGGTTCAGGGCCCCGCCTATCGGCGGGATTTCACATCCTGTTGTATTGAACGTGTGTTCAACAAGCGGGGGGCGGCAAGAAATCGGAGCATACACGATAGTATGTGAGCATTTCTTGTCGACCCACAACACCGCCACGGACCCTCAGACACGACTTTGAGACAGATTCTATTTTTTCTTGAAGGATCCGATCACCACCCGCTGCCAGTCTTCGGCGTAGCCGTCCGCCTCGGGGACATGGGACATGTTGCGCGTATGGGCAAAATTAATACGGACAAAATCCCGGAATTTTTTCTCCACCACCTGTTGCAGCGGCGGGTATAGCCGCTGGTACATGCCGTCGTCGATCAGATTGAAATCGAAGAAGCTGGCCAGAATGTTGGTGATGCTCTGCCGGCTCGTCGGGGCGGAGTCCTGAGTGTCCAGCGCATCCAGCATCAGGTTCGCAATATCTATCAGGCCGTGAAGTATCTTTCTCCGGATGCCGCTGAGTTGGGCATCCGTCCAGAACAGCCGGTTTCTGTCCATGCTCAGCTCACATTTTTCCTCCCCCATGAGGTTGATCCGGCCGATAACGTAGTTTCTGGCCCCATCTGGGAGCAGGGTATCGATCTGGGTAACGAAAATCCCATCCTGGAAGACGGACACGCCGCCGCTGACGGTTTCCAGGGCCACGATCCGGTCTGCCGGTTTTTTCCCGCGCAGCAGCAGGTATCCCTCGGAACTGGAAAAGTCCAGCGGGGCAATAAATTCCGTTTCGGTCCGTTCATCCCGTTCGTAGGCAAAGGTCTCCTCACCAATGATGGTATGCTTCCCGGTTTCGCTCTCGAAGTCCACCGGGACTTTGAGGAACCGGATGTTCGTCTTCAGATAACCAAGGTATTCGAGGCTTCGGCAGTAATCGATGGCAGACGGCTTGAGATGAATGGAGACCTCGGTTCCCGCCGGAAAATCCGTGCCCAGGGAGCGGACATCGAAATAGTCCTCCAGGTCGGTAATGGTAATCATCAGGCCGGGCTGGGAGGGCTTGCGCGTTTTGATGACGATCTTGTCAGAGACCAGAAAGCTCGACAGAAAGCCGATCCCGAATTGGCTGATGAAGCTGAAATCCAGACGGGTGTCCCGGTTGATACGTCGGATATCGTCCGACTGGTAGAAGGAGATGCCGATTTTTAAAAAATATTTCTCTATCCATTGCCGGTCCATTCCGATACCGTTGTCCCGGATGGTAATGATGCTGATATCCTCGTTGAACTTCAGGGAGATCGATGGTTCATAATGTTTGTCCGACAGTCTCCTGAGGTTGCAGGCATCGATGGCATTCTGGATCAGTTCCCGAAGAAACACCCGCTTGTCCGAATAGAGCCGGTTTCCCATAAACAGCTGCAGCGCGGCAGACGAGTCGACCGAAAATTTCAGGTCCACCGGGGAATACCCCTCCGGTTCAATTTCATAGATCACATCGGAGTAGAGAAAACGCGGCCGGACGCTTCTGTTGATGTTGTTTAACAGATTCTGGACGGCCCGTTCATGGTGTTTCAGGGCCCGGTGGATCTCCGGGTGTCGACAATGGATGTTTACCTGAATGGTTCCGGGAAAGGTCGGGTGGGGACCGGCTCCGAGCAGATCAAAATACTCAGCCACCCGGGTCCCGTCCATGCGATTTTCCGGGGACAGATAGTCACAAATGCGCAAAGCCGCGGTACCCGGAGTCAGATCCAGTTCCCTGGATAGCCGGATGGTGGCGGATATGAGTCTTAAATTCGGACTTGCGCCCGACGTCGAACCGCCTGCCGATTCCGGCAGCTCGAGATTCGTATCAAAATCCCTGTCACTGACCAGGCACACTCGGGCAATCTCTTCGGCCGCATGTAAATCAAATGCGCCTGATTGCTGCCACGATTGTCGTATCCCCTGGTGCGCCCGTGAAACCATGTCGGTATGGGCCTGATCGTTACCGTCCCCGACCGCATTCCCGTTTAATACACATGAAAAACCATCGGCAGAACCAATGTCGCACATGGCGACCGCCGCATAGAGGGTCAACACATCCCGGGGATCTGTTGCCAGGGCCTGTTTTTGTTCGACGTCCAGCAGCCAGCTGTTAATGGCAAAAAGTCTGTGCTCGAGGGATAACAGAAAATCTGCGGCCCCGTTGTTTCCCCTCGGCAGTTCTCCTTCGACAAACTGTCGTACCGACGATTGAATCTCGTCAAGACTTTTTTTCCAGGTGTCCGGCAATTGTTCCAGCATCGTGTTCATAGAACCCCGCAAGTTGTGCCGCCCGGCAGACCGCCGGAGAATGTTGAATCCTTCACAAGCTCCAATCAGGTAAAACCGTTCGGGGAATAAAAAATTTTTCTGATGATAATACCGAAACACCACCCTTGCAAAGAATGGCTCGGTCCGTGACAGGCAGACATCACGCTGGCCCGGAAAAGAGATCGTGATTGGTCTGGGCTAGTCTTCTACCTGCACCAGCTCGCTGTCTCTTGCCATGACATAAACGTGGGAAAATTCGGATTTCTCAGTTGCGCCGTGCCAGTGCTTCTGCCCCGCGGGTATCCGTACGATGTCCCCGACGGTGACCAGCCGCTGCTGTGTTTCGGTGGCGACTATTCCGGTGCCGGCGGTCACAATCAAAATCTGCTCGGTGGTGTGGGTGTGCAGCTTGTTTCGAATGCCTTTTCCAAAGTTGACGATGTTGATCGTGAACTCTTCGCTGTCGGGCAGGATTTCCTGGATGGTCACGTCTTTTCCGGTGAATATATCCATTTCAAGCGGTTCCGTTGCTACCTTGTGTATCGATACCACATCCATGACGGTTCTCCTTTCAGGCTGAAACGATCTCACGAAAACCTCGGGCGGTTACTACCAACGCACCCGCTTCACCACTGACACTCCGGAGTTCGCCATCTGTTCCAGAGCGGAACCTGCCGGCGAAACACCTCCGAATTCAGGGGACGGTAAATAATTTTTTCCCCGTGCCCCGCAGAGACTCACATCGACAATAACCTGAAGCTGCTCGGCAGGAAAAAGGGATTGGACCTCCATGGACGATACCCGCACACAGCTGTTCAGGGTGCATCCACCGATGACCAACGACCGGATGCCCTCATCGATGCATCGGTCGATCCACGGACGAAATCCATTGGTGGGTGGAAAAAGGATACTGTTTCCCGGCTTGATAACGTATGGCTGTCCGTCGTCCAGGATGTCCGCCAGCGGGTCGCACCAATCGTAGCTCCCAGGCGGAAACGGACAGCGACTGAACATGACCTCCATTCGGCCGTAAAGGCGATCTAATACCATGGCACACTGGTCGAACGCCAGCCGGATGGGTGCCACATCGCTCTCGGCCCGGGAGCCGATCGATCGCATCCAGGCACCGCTGATAAAGGACCTTTGTGGGTCAATGATAACCAGCGCGGCCCTGCCTCTGGAAAGGGGCAGCGTACCAAGAGAGCCCAGCAATCGCCCGTAGGCATTCGATACATCGAGCCCGGCATGCTCCGACAGGTACGCGACGGCCGAGGCAACCGAGCTGTGTTTCGCCTCGTACGTCCCGGATAAGCGGGAGGATTGTGATCTGAGAGTTCCGACGGGACGCGGTCTGACCCTTCCGACTGCGCCCGGGGTTTTCAGCAGCACATCGCCATAGGGTTCCATGGGATCCCCGGCCATCTGCTGAAGGATTTCAATGAATCGATCTTTTGATAGAGGTTTGGATACCGTCAGATAATCGAGCAGCGCAAACAGGGGCGCCTCTTTCCAGTACCAGCCAAGATCTTTGGCCACCGTGTGCAGCTCAGATCTGGATAGTTCACCGTCTTGATTCACATCCAGGATGTCAAAGATTGTCCACGGCACCGGCATGTACGGAACGTCCCCATCAGCGTTAATCCGGACAGAAATTTATCTGCTGCCTCCAACCGACACACCACCCCGGGGTCACCAGGTATCAGGGTGTTTTTCTGTTCTCCCGCAACCATCTTTCGATCGTATTCAGGGACATGTGATCCCCGATGTCTTTCCCGTAATAGGCTTCCTGCACGATCAGGTCCGGACCGATCAAAAAGTCGGCCGGTATCATGGCGGCGTGTCCTTCGATCCTTCCCGGTTTGAATCCCCTTAAGATTGCCCGTATCAGTGTCGGCATTCGGAGCATCCCTTTCAGGGCCCCCGTCAAGGAGGGCTCCACGCCGTAGGCTCGGTAAACCGCCCGCTCGGGATCGCCCACAATCGGAAACGGAGCGTCCTGCTTGCCCACGTAATGCAGGATGCTGTGCCGAGGTGACTGAAAAAATGCCAGAATATTCAGGCCAAGACGCTTGAAACGGGGGTACATGAGCACAAGGGATTCCATACGATAGTTACAGAGTGGACACGCGGCGTACCGGTAGAAGGACAGCAGCAGGCGTTTGCCCCTGTACCCTCGAAGAGTGATTCTCTCACCAAAAATATCATGGACCTCGAAATCGACAGCCGGATAGCCTGGCTTGATAACCATTCCGAATCCCTTTAACCTAGTGGCAGGAAGTGTTGCTCAGGTCTGATGGTCCCAGATAGGAAATATACGTGTCTCTTTAGGAAAAGATCAATATTTCTTTGAATCGGGAATCCGAACAGAAAAGCGGGTCGGTGCATTAACGCACTAGATCGACGATATATCGAGAGGGGCAACCATTCCACGGGCTGCGTCGGTAGACCTGGCGAAAGGCACGGCAGGTTCTTTGGGCTGGATGTCGAAATCCCAAAGCAGCGGCAGGTGGTCGGACAATTTGACGTGGGGTACCTCAAAACCGATGGATCGGATTTCCGGGCTGTGGAATATGAAATCGAGCTCTCTGACAGGGAAATTGCTGGGGAAAGAGGATTCGCAGTGCATGTTGGCACTGACCATTCCGCTGGCAGCGAGAAACAGTTCCAATTCCCTGTCCCCCCGGAAGGCATTGAAGTCTCCCGCAACGATCACCGGTTTGTCTTGTTTGGTGATAAGCCGGTGCAGTTGGTTGAGTTGATACTGACGATGGCGGAATTTGAGTGAGAGGTGCACTAAAAATATGCTCAATTCCGGCAACTCGACTTCAATGACCAGTCGTTTGACCCCGTTATTGAAAAAATGAAAGCGCTGATTCACGATCTCCAAATTGGTCAGAATCGCGTTTCCCTGCTTGTTCATCAGGGGGATCTTTCGGGCCATGGACTGTGCTGAATATTTGGATTCATACACCACCCGGTGATCCAGGCGATCCGCAATCACCTCAGCCTGATTGCACTTTTCAACACGGTAGGAGCCGAAATCGACCTCCACGAGACCAACAATGTCGGGCCCGACGGACTTAATGAACTCCATAATTTTACTGAAGTGACCGTTCGTCGGCTTGAGATAACCGCAATACGGCACCGGAAGGTGAAATTTGGGGCCCACCCCGGCGCCGTATCGGATGTTATATAATAGAAATCTCATAATGACGACGTTTAGATGATAACAAAAAATTTGGATTACGTATACTGGTCATTATCTGTCCAGATTGCAAGTGATGATTTTCCGCACCTGTTTTTCCAGGTGGTATCCATCTTCCCAAACCGATGCGGCAGGTTTTCTGAAAAATTCCAACGTGGATGTCCGTGGCCGCTTCAGAAAACCACATGCAAGAACAGAACCAACCTGAATATTTCCATAACAGATTGTTTTTTAGAGCATTTTTAAAAAATCGGGTTTGAAAAAGGGCCTACCTGAGGAAAAAAACGACAATCCTGAAAGACAGTTTTGGCGTCGGTCGGGAATGGGCGGATCGAAATCGGCACAAAACCGCAATTACCGCACAGGTCATCTTTATCCTGCCGCCCAACGCTACTCGTCTGTCTGTTCGTGATGATCCCGGAATGTTACCTGTTTCCTGAATGAACACCAGTTGCCATAAATATGTCTCGAAAGACTGTAGGGGCCCGATGTCTGATTTCGAAAACGGCAATCTGGCAGTCGCTATCGTTTTCCTTCACTCTCATGTATTGCATCCCAACGTAATGCATTTTATTTTTTTGTCCTTGACATTATGCGCCAACATGTTGATCGACCGCGCCAAGTTCTCCAATCATTATAATTAGCTGGGGGCATGCAAACCCATGTCTCCCCTAAAGCACTTGGCTGAAACCACGCGCAACACTGAAAACCGGTTGGTTCACTGCACGCTGACGATCCACACGAACCGTCGGGAATGTAAACGATAGTATCCGATTTGATGTAACTCGAGCCGGGTTCCTCAGGGGATGACGAATTGCATCACGGTCCGGCTGAAGGTTTTACCCGGTCCCCCTATATCTCAACTACTTGAAATGGGAAGCCGCTTTTTTAAACGAGTCGCTGAGTGCCGTCCAGGCCTTCTCCGTCCCGTCCTTCAGATCTTCCCATGCATTGTCGCTGGCCACGTCCAAATCGACAATCTTTTCCTGCATCTCTTTGCGAAACTTGCGAAACTCTTCGCGTTCGTCCTCAAACTGCTTTCTTGCCTCAGCGGTGGCGTGCTGGGCTTTTGCTTCGAATTTGTTGCGTTCAATGTTCCATTGGTAATTCAGGTCTTCAAGCTGCTTTTTCATCTCTTCCAGAAATTCGTTTTTGGTCTTCGACATGGTTTTATCTCCTCTGCATTGGCTTAAGGGCGACAAACGTGAAGGGTTGATGGATCACACAAAACCGGCTCTATACGCGTTTAAGTTGGCAACGTCGAAAGACCATGTCAATAATAAACAGATAATCGGGTGCCCGGTAACCATACTCTGTGCTAGAAATATGTTCCGTTTGAACATCGTGAGTTTCTGTTAAGCGGATGCCGCTTCGGGGGAGTCCGGATACGGCCATGTCCGATATCGATATCGGAATCGAGACAGAATGGCCGACTTCGACGTCGATACCGTTCCCGAACCCGATAACTCGGTAACTTTCATCCGCGTCAACAACCCGCAAATCGGAACGAAATTCTGACAGTTGCGATAATACCCATACCTATATGTTGTAGAGATAATGACACACCTGACATCCCTTCGGGGCTGGAGGCATGGCCTTCCGGGCGTTTTCGAGAGCTTCCTTGATCTTGGGCAGGGATGGCTCCAGATCGCTGCGTGTAAATCCGGTTTCATAGGCGTTCATCCGCAACTCGAAACGCTCCCGGTAGAATCGGCAGGTATTTGCCTCCCAGAGATCCAACAGATCGTCTTCGGGCAACCGGCCGTAATGCACGGTGGGCATCTCAACTTCCTTTCCAAGGAAGGTCGTAAGCCCCCCCAGGGCCAGATTGATGCATGGCGCCAGGCTGCCGTCGTGTCGAATGAACATGCTGTTTCTCGGATCCTGATCGCAGACCGGCATTTCCTCAGGCACCCAGGCAAAGGCGGTGGTCTCAATCCGTTTCTTCTTTGCCAGTCGCCTGGCCCGCTGGAGCAGCTTTTCCATTTTTCGGATTTCCCGCGTGGTTTTGTCGGCAAACAGGCCGAAGCCCCTGCCGCTGTCGCCCCGGATCACATCACACTGTTTAAAATTAATCCGGTCTACTCCGAGCCGGTCCGCCAGTTCCACCAAGGCGTCCAGCTGATGGACATTGTCCTGCATCATGACAAAATTGATCATCACCTTTGGCCGTTTCCCGATACGCTGTGCTGTGAGCCGGGATAGGTGATCGCAAACGGTATGAAATCGAGCCCCGGAGCGTATCTTTTCGTATATGTCGGCAGTCGCTCCGTCCATGGAGATGCAGATCCAGTCGATACCGGCCTTGATCAGTTGCTGGGACGTCGCTGCCGTGAGCAGGGTCCCGTTGGTCAGCAACCCTGTTTCACATCCCGCCTCGCCAGCCTCGCGGACCCATTCGATCAAATGGGGTTGCAGCAGGGGTTCTCCCCCGCCGGTGAAATCAATGGATTGAACGTCCTCAAGATAGGGAGAGATGGCCCCCCATATGTCAGGTTCCAGATGGCCTTTACGGGCATGTTGATGGGCCAGTTCCCGCCATGGGCACATGATGCACTTCAGGTTGCAGGCAATGGATCTTTCCACCTGGAGCAGCCGCCAACGGCGCGGTTTTTCCGCTGCCCGTCGTGTTTCCGGTATCGTGCCACCCGAAAGGAGCTTATCCAACCAGCGGGGCAGCATCGAACCCTCCGGTGGCGTCGGTGGTCAACGGGGTCGTGTCGATGAAATGGGATGTCTCCATGATCTCCTGATGCATGGCGCGGCATGAAATCTGTTCATCTGAAAATTGAATGATTCCAAGGCATGGTTTGTCGAGAATTGGGAACGGCTGCGCTGGCGCACGCCATATGGGAAACGGTGCCGGGATAGGGAGCAGGGGCGGCAGATGGCCGCCCATGGCCCAGCGGCGATCACCGGAGTGTCTGCCTTGCCGAATCGTTTGGTCTGGGTCTGTCAAGGGTCTGTTTCTGGGTACAGGAAAGATCTAGGGAAAGATGCGCTCCGCCTCTGCACGCCGCATCTGCTCCACCTGAGTTTCCATGAGGGTGATGGTTTCCATGACGTCCGGGATGTCCACCTCCAACCCGGGGGTCAGCGCCCGATTCAGTTTGTGCTCGATACGGTTGAGGCGGTTCAAGAACAGCAGATAATTCCCCCGGCCGTCGTAAGCCGATCGTATCAGGTCCTCGCAGCAGGTACCGTCGCACCGCAGCAGGTCGGTGTAGTGATCGACCAGGACACGGATCCAGGCAATATATTGCGGTGTCGCCTCAGCAGGGACGGTGGTAAACTCCCTGAAGCTGTCGATATCCGGCGGACGGTGTGTTTCAACGGCGTCGGCAACCTCCTCGAGGGCCCTTCTCCGGGAGAGCATATAGTTGTGAACGAAGTCTTTCCGGCTTTGGGAGTATTTTTGCAACCGGTAAAAATAGTAAATGAAGATGAGCGGCATCAGAATGTACCATGCCGTCAACGGCGGTTTAAAAATGACGCGACCGGCCAGAATTTGCGCCTGGAGTTCCTCGTACTGTAGGATCAGGTCTTTTTTTTCACTCATTCTCATGACGGGCATGGGTAGGCGGGTATAATGGCCGGTGGGCCGGTGGTCAGTCCACGGGCATGAATCGGAAACCGAGCCACAGGATAACCAAACAGATCACAATCCCGGAAATAAAGGGCCACGTCCACCCGGCTTGATCCGGCACGCCCTGCTCGAGGGCACTCCGAAGGTAGGGCTCCGCGTCGTAGGATGCCTTGATTTCCGAATAAAAATAAGCGTTGGAATCGATGTCCTGTTTTTCGATGGTCTCGACGATCTTGTTGAACACCGGAATGCGGGTCTCCAGCCAGGGACCCACCACGGTGCCGAACATCCATACCAGGAAGAAGGCGCCGACAAGTTGCCCCCAGGCCTTCAGGCGTTTATGGCGCCGGGGCTGTTCGGCGTGCGCGTTGTCTTCGTTCGCTGGCGTCATCAGGCGTCTCCTGGGGTATGGCGATACCGGGATTGTACCGGCGGGAAAGAATTCCCGCCGGTACAACATTGTTTAATATTAACCCGGGTTCTTCATGTTGTCCAGGGTCGTGTCCGCCCCGGAAGTGCATGAAACGGAAGATTTCATACAACTTCGGGTTAGATGGTGGCCGTCAGTTCCGGGAAGACCACGTAGAACATGATATAGGCCATTATCAGAGTCAGCATCAGGTTGAACGACTGGCCGCACACGTACAGGATAAACGGCTTTCCGCCGACAAGATGCTCTTTCAGCTCCCTGAAGTTGGTGGCCAGCCCGATGCTGACAAAAGACAGCGAGAAGAACCAGCCTCGGAAGAGGTCTCCCATCCCCTTGATGACCCCCTGGTCGACCATGGACGCTCCCAGTCCTGCGATTTGTCCGTTAAAATAGGTGTAAAATCCTGAAAAGATCAGGGACGCCGCGATGAAACCGAGAACGAATTTGGGGAATCGATACCAGATTTCCATGGGGCCGACTTTCACACCGGTCTCTGCCACTTCCACCCGGGTGGTAAAGTAGAGCGCCACGAAAAAGGCGATCACCCCGATAAGAACATTCTGGATCATCTTGATCGTCGCGGCCACAAACAGGGCTTTTTCGCCGAGAAAGGCCCCGGCTGCGGCCACGGCCCCGGTGGCATCGATGGTGCCGCCCATCCACGCACCGCCCAGGATGAGCTGCTTATCCACGGGAAAGGTGGCTTTGATAACGATCGGCATGACGATCATCATGATCGAGGTAAATACCAACGACAACCCGACGGCCAGGGTCAGTTCTTCCTTCTTGGCCTTACAGGCGGCCGCCGTGGCGATGGCCGCCGACACGCCGCACACCGACATGTCCGAACAGATGGTGGCATTGAGGCGCTTGGACTGCATCTTTAACACACGCTGACCAAACCAGTAGGTCACCAGCCAGACGGTGGGCGTCACCACCCAGGCCACGAAGATACCGGCGGTGCCGATAACGATGATCTTTTCAAACAGGATCTTGGCGCCGAGGAGCACCAGACCGGTTTTGATGTAGTACTCGGTCTGTACCGCCGGCATGGCCCATTTTGGAGTGCCCACGGTGTTGCTGATCAGCATGCCGAAGAGAATCGCCCAGGCCGCGTATCCGATCCCGTAGTGTTTCATGGTGGCCTGGTTGGCGGCCAGCCAGGCCAGCAACGTCACGCCAAACACGAACACAAAACCGAGGGCGAATTTCCCGAAGGATTTGCCCATGGCGGCCAGCCCGATACCGAAGAATATGGCGAATGCCACACCCAGTCCAATCAGCCACGGGATTTGATTGTAGGGTTTGGCTCCGGTTTTCTTCTTGGCCTTTCCGGCAGCCAGGTGGGTGTCCCGCCATGTTTCGATCTTGGCTTTGGCCTCGGCATTCAGCCCGGCATCGTCGAACCCGGCAGCCTGGGCAGCCTGTTCCGCGGCAACCGCAACAGCCAACGCGGCTTTTTCCTTGGCCTTGGCCGCTTCATACTTTGGCATGGCCTTGGCCTTTTTCGCCGCCGCCTTCTCCTTGCTCATGACAAAGGCATCCACCGGGTTGGAAGTCCATTTTTTCGGCTTGGACGAAAACTTCTTCAACCACTTGCCGGCGGGGACGTTCAGGGCCTTTACCTTTTTCCGGGCATCGTAGAGTTGAAACCAACCGACCGTCTTGAACTTGTCCGTTTTCTGGGCTTCCGCCATGTACTTGCCTTCGGCGGCCTCAAGCTTGGCCTTCATTTCGCCGGCATGGGGAAAATAGATCAGGGCTCCGGCGATCAGAAGGGCAAACCCGAGCCATACGGCCCACCAATCTTCCTTTCGGATCAGTTCAGACCAGTCCCATTTACCGACATCCTTTACAACATCGGAATTATTCGCCATGTGTCGTGTTCTCCTTTCTGTTCGTTGACCTGATGGTTCATTGAACGGCAGTTGAAGTTTGCCGGTGCATGCTTAACCCGGAGAGCGTAGCAACATCGATGCCACGCTCGTGTACATTTTTAACCATCTGTAATTTATATGTATTTAAATAAAATAGGCGGAAGTGGCATGTCGCTGTCGCCACCTCCGGGTGGCACCACAGGATCGGCAGGAAGGCCTCAGCGAATTCCGGCTGTTTCAAAAAGATTGTATTTTCAGAATCTTATGGAGAAACTCGGGAATGCTGGGAATGGGCAATTACGGATCGGCAAAGGTGCCGCCTTGAGTTGGCAGCGCCGCTTTCAGGATGCAGTGCTGAAAGGGGGCTGTTTTTGGAGAAATACGACCTTGAATCAGTCCATCATCCCGATCGCTCCCGAAATCGTGTCACATTGATACCATAACGTTTAATGATCTTTTGCAGGGATTGCCGCTTCATGCCGCTGATCTGGGCTGCCGACGATATGTTTCCTTGGGTTTGCCCCAGGAGCCGTTCCAGATACTCCCGGCTAAAGGATGCAATCGCCCGATCCTTGAGGTCCTGGTAGGGTTGATCCAGCGGCAGCGCGGTTTGCCTGGGCACGTTTGGATGTCCCTCCGCTCTCAGATGCCGCAAGCTGATTTCCTGCTCCCCGGTGATGGCGTACCATCCCCGGATCAGGTTCTCCAGTTGCCGGGTATTGCCGGGCCAGTCTCGCCCCAACAGGACATCGAGAACTTCCGGTGTCACCGTTTTCCTGGGTTTGTTCTGCTCGCAGGCCACCAACTCCAGAAAATGATCCACCAGCAGTGGAATGTCCTCTCGGATGCCTCTCAGGGGCGGCATCATGAGGGTGACCACATCCAGCCGGTAAAAGAGATCCTTCCGAAAGAGGTTTTGTTTCATTTTCGCCTTCAGGTTCTGGTTGGTGGCGGCGAGAATTCGAACGTCCACGGTGTGGCTGTCGCTGGCACTCAGGGGATGGATCTTCTTGTCCTGAAGGACGCGCAGCAGCTTGGTCTGAACAGCCGGCGAGAGATCGCCGATTTCGTCGAGAAAAATCGAACTGCCATGGGCCTGATGAAATAGTCCGCGACGGTCCTCCCTGGCATCTGTGAAGGCGCCTTTGCGATACCCGAACAACTCACTTTCCAGAATAGTTTCCGGCAGGGCCGGGCAGTTGACGGTAATGAGTTTACGGTTCCCGCGGCCACTCAGATCATGAATCGCCAGAGCGGCCAGCTCCTTGCCGGTGCCGGTCTCACCCTGGATCAGGACGGTGGCATCGGACTGGGCGAGCATACGGATTTTTTCAAACGTGGACCTCATGGGGCGGCTGCGCCCCACCATGTTTGCAAAACTGTCCTGGAGGCACATCTGCTCCATGAGACGGGCATTTTCCCGGACCAGCCGGTTCAGTTCGAGGCCCTTGTTTAACAGGTGGAGCAAGCGTTCCTCATCGATCGGTTTCTGAATGAAATCATAGGCGCCGTTTTTAATGGCTTCCACGGCCTTTTCGATGGTCCCGTAGGCCGTCATCATGATCACCGTGATGGCCGGGTCCCAGGCCTTGACCTCCCGAAGCAGCGCGAAACCGTCCATCTCCGGCATCTGAATATCGGCCAGAATCAGATCCACCGGATGGGTTTCGAGAATTTTCAGGGCCTCGCGGGCGGTCTCCGCGGTCAGCGAGCGGCAGTCGAGTTCCATCCCAAGGAACCGCTTCAAGCCGCGAAGCAAATCAGCTTCATCGTCCACAATAAGAATCGTATCAGTGGGCATCGTCGTCTCCTTGGGCGGCTTCATCTAAAGGCAGCACCACGGTAAAGGTAGCTCCCGTGCCGGGTGCGCTCAGAACGGTAATCTCGCCACCGTGCCGCTCCACAATTCCGTAGCTGACCGCCAACCCGAGTCCGGTTCCCTTACCCGCGCTTTTGGTTGTGAAAAATGGATCGAAAATGCGGTTCAGGTGCTTTTCGGAAATGCCCACACCGGTATCGCTCACGTTAATGTGAACCTGCCTTAGCGCATCGTCCGTTTGGACCGTCACGCGGATGGCGCCGCCCCCGGGCATGGCCTGAATCGCGTTGATGATCAGATTCATAAACACCTGTTTCATCTGAGGCTCATCCAGTACGATGGGCGGCAGATCCGAGTCTGCCTCGACGTGAACCGTCACCGCCTCCTTTCTCATTTGCGGTTCGAGAACCGCCAGCACATCATCCAGACAGGAACGGATGTCGCACTGTGATTTGCGCGGTTCCGAGGCCCGGGCAAAATTCAGGAGCGCCTGCACCACCGACGTGCACTGCTCGGTATGCTTTTGTATGACACGGATGTCTTCGGCGATTTGGATGTCCAGGGGTTCTGTTTTTGCGATCAGATTTGAATACACCCGGATCACGCCCAGGGGATTGTTGATCTCGTGGGCCACCCCGGACGCCAGTTCCCCGATGGAGGCCAGCTTCTCCGTCCGGGCCAGGTGCCGTTCCATCTTCCGCTGCCGGGTCACATCGTGGAGCCGGGCATCGATGCCGTCCACCATGCCGTCTTCATCGAGACGACGGGCTCCGGATATCATGACAATGAGCCGCTGCCCCTGCCGGTCCACCATCGGCATCTCCACCCCTTCCACGTACCCTTTGTTTTGAATCATCGCTGAAAGGGTTCTGGCGTCCCGGGTATCCCAGAAAAGCTGATAGCAGGTTTCGATGGAAAGGGCTTCAGCTTTATCCTGAAATCCGAAAAGCGTGAGGCCGGCTTCGTTGATGTCGACAAGACGGTTTTCCCGGTCACAGATGATAATCGTGTCACGGCTGCTCTCGAATAACGTCCGGTATTTACTCTCGGAAGCACGCAGTTCGTCATGGGTTTGTTTCAGGTCCACGGCGACCTTTTCAAAGGCGAACTTGAGCTGCTCGAATTCGTCCGCGGTATCCATGGACCGCAGGATTTCAGGAGCATTATCCGGTTTGTCGTAGATGCTGCGAAACCGGGACAGAAGCCCGTCCATTTGCAGGATAACTGTTCGATTGAAAAGCAGGAAAAAAAGGCCCAGCAATGCGAACAGACTGATGGCCGCGATCAGAAAAATGTTCCAGGCGGTCTCCTTGACATGCAAAAAGGCCACATCCACCGGGATGTATATGGTGTCTGCCGCCACCACCTCTCCGACCCGATAGTAAAACCCGCCTGCGGTACCGTAGATTTCTTTCATCTGCCGGGGAGCATCTTTCGGGTCGCCGTGACAGCGAAGGCATTCGGCCTCGGCCAGTATGGCCCGGAAGCGGGCGTAATAGGAACGATCCCCTTTGCGTATCAACCCATGCCATTCTCCCCTGTCCGGATTTTCCCGAAACCACGTGAGTTTTTCCACCTCCAGGGAATCGGCCCGGTTCATCGGGTTGGTGGGATTATCGGAGGCCCGCTTGTAACTGAAGTGCGGAAACCGGTTGCGCAGCCGGCTCATGACTTCCCGCCCGACGAAGGTCGTGGACATGGCATTGGGAATGAAATCATCGGAAGACACCATATCTGCGATGGTCGGTCTGAGCACGTCCTTTACGTAGAGACGTGTGGCGTCCGCTGTTCCGATAAAAATTTCGGTCTCCCTGTAAATCCGCTCAGTGGCTAGATCTTTCAGGAAGACATAGACGATAATGGCGACGCTGGTGCAGATCACCAGAGAAATCACCGCCGCGCCGATGCGGAATCTGGTTTTGATGGAAAACTTTTTCATGAGCGTTCATGCTCCGTGTGGGTTTCAAATTGAAATATCGCAAGAGCACCTCTTTTCTGTCAACGGCGGAAGTTCTTATTTATTTGGGAAATATGATATAGTTATGGGTATATTTCAAAATTTCATCGTCCCTGCGACCATGGCCGATGGAAGCGGAACTTCCGATTCGCCGGTTTTTCGGGTATACATCCACATTGCCGCCGACTGGGACGGCACCGCATATCCGCCAGTCACTTTGGATGCCCATGCATTTTACATCGATAGCCAATGTCTTCGGAAAACTGCTGATCATTACCGGCAGTTCCATGATTCTGCCGATAATCTGCTCTCTGTACTACGGAGGCGCCGATCTTCGCGCGATCCTGGTTTCAGGCATCATCACGGTGGCATGCGGTCTCCCCCTGTGGTGGGTGTTTCGCCACCGGTATGAATTGAATATCAAAGATGGATTTTTCATTGCTGTCTTTGGCTGGGTGCTGATTTCCGCCATTTCCGCTCTGCCCTTCATGATCCATGGCTCAATTCCATCCTTTACCGACGCGTTCTTTGAAATGATGTCGGGATACACCACCAGCGGCGCCACCATCCTCACCGATATCGAGGTGGTACCCCACGGGTTGCTGTTCTGGCGGAGCCAAACCCATTTGCTCGGTGGCATGGGGTTCCTCACCCTGACGGTGATCTTTCTCCCCCACGGGATGGGAGGCCTTCGCATATTCCGGGCAGAATCGAGCCCCGGACAGGTCATAACCAAAGAAAAATTTATCCCCCGCAACCGGAACACCATGATTTGGCTCTGGGGAATCTACATGGCCCTGAACGTTCTGGAGACCATTCTGCTGAGTGCCGGCGGCATGTCCCTTTTCGATTCACTGTGCCACTCCTTCGGAACCGTATCCACCTCCGGCTATTCACCCTGGAACGCCAGTATCGGGCATTATAACAATGCCTATTTTGACTGGGTCATCATCCTGTTCATGTTCCTGGGCGGCATGACCTTCATGCTGTTCTATCACATGCTGATGGGCAACTGGAACGTTCTGAGAATAAACACCGAATTTCGCTGGTATTTAGGATTTATGCTGTTTTTTTGCGGCATGGTGTCCTGGATATTATGGAGGGAAAACACTTATGGCGGGCTGATGGAAGCGATCCGTTATGGTACCTTCCAGGTGACGTCCATTTTAACGACCACCGGCTTCACCACCGCCGATTATGAAAAATGGCCCCAGGCCGCCCAGATGTTTCTCTACGCCGTGTGCTTTATCGGCGCCTGCGCCGGGTCGACAACCAGCGGCATCAAGATCGTCCACTACGTGATTATCTGTAAATTTATGGCCGCGGCGATCAAAAAACTGTTCCTTCAGCCCATGTCGGTGATTTCTGTTAGGATGAACCAGCGTCCGGTTGACGACTCCATTATCTACCTGTCGGTCTGCTATTTCATCGTGAACATTTTTTTGGTGCTGGGCGGGGGGTGCTTTATGGTGCTGGTGGACGACATGGATTATGTCACCGGTATGAGCTCGGTGATTGCAACCCTGATGAATATCGGCCCGGGGTTCGGCGCCATCGGGCCCGCGGAGAATTATGCCCACATCTCAGATGTGGGAAAATGGTTTTTGTCCTGGAACATGCTGGTCGGCAGACTGGAGATGTTTTCCGCCCTGGTGGTGTTTTATCCGTCGTTCTGGAAACGATAAGAAGACTATAAATTTACCGCAGAGACGCCAGATTTCTCATAAGGCGGCGACCCGGCAAGCAGGGCTCCCATCCGAATATCGGTTTGGCAACGGGATCGCAACGTTCATCCCCGAATGCAATCCTCCAAACAGGATGTGATTCCGATATTTTCTGATGTTGGAGAGGGTAAATATCGTGCTCTGCAGACGGTCAGCCCAGGAACAGCTGCTGCACATCCCTGAGTTGCAGCGGTTTACAAAAGACAATGGCGCGCTCGTTCTCGTGGATTTGAGTGTCCCCCACCGCAGTTTGCCACTTTCCCTCACGGAAAACACCCCCCACCAGAATGTTGCCGTAAAACGACGGCCCCAGCTTGGATAGTGGCTTTCGGGTAATGGGTGAGTCGGTTGCGGCCACCAATTCAACAACCTCCGCATCGAATCCATGAAGGTGGGCAACAGAAAGAAGTTCCTCTCTTCGGATGAATTTGAGAATTTCGGTACCTGCCAGAATTTTCGTGTTCAGGGCGATATCCGAACCGCTGGTGGCGGCAAGGACCAGGTACGCCTCTTTGTTGCAAAGGGAGATCGTCTTGCGTTCGTGGTCTGTCGACGTGCCATTTTCGGTGGACATCAGGTGCTTCGCCAACAGGCTGCTCATAATATTGGTCTCATTTTCGCCTGTTGCGGTAATAAAGGTATCCATTTCCGACAATCCAGCCTGCTCCAGAACCTCCGCGTCCGATCCGTCCCCATGGAGCACTTCAGCGTGTTTTAACTGGAAAGACAGCTCTTCGGCCCGATCTTTATCCTTTTCGATGATTCTCACCTGAACGTCTTTTCCCAGCAACTCGGCCACGCGGCTCCCCACCAGGCCCCCGCCGAGGATCATCACCCGGTGGCGACGCTGCTGCTTGATGCCGATCAGGGTCATGAGCCGGGGTAAATCCTCCTTGCTGGCCATGACGAAGACCTGATCCTGGGGTAAGATCTCCTGATCCCCGCCGGGGAGAATCGTGGTGATGCCCCGGGCCAACGCCACCACCCGAAACGGAAAATCATGGTGGGTCCGGGAAATATCCTTGAGATTCTGGTGAGCCAAAGGGGAGGCAGCATGAATACGGGTCGCAATAACCTGCATTTGCCCGTCGGCGATATCGATGATTTCGTTTCCGGCGGTGCGCTGGATCAATCTCACGATCTCCTGGGCGGCCAGTTCCTCAGGATGTATGATCAGATCGATGTTCAGATCCGCCATATCCAGCACGGAATCCTTCGAACCGAACTCCAGGGAGCGGACCCGGGCAACCTTCAGAGGGATGCCGAAACGATCTGCGATCAAGCACGACAGCATATTAATGGCGTCATGATCCGTAACGGCGATCAGGATGTCTGCCGATCCGGCATTGGCTTCTTTCCAGCATTCGATACTCATGGCGGATCCGTGGATCAGGCGGGCATCCATACGCTGGTCCGCATAACGGATCAGGCTGTTGTTCGGCTCAATGGCGGTCACCGGATAGCCGTCATGGGCCAGACGTTTTGCCAGGTAGTAGCCGACGCCGCCAAGACCGAGGATCAATACGTTTTGCAGGGAATTGGATTTGTTCAGGATCATGGGTAATTTGATGAGACTCACCCGACCATGTCATAAAAAAGATGTCACGCGATGATCGGGTTCAGATGAATCTTTCCCGACGGAATGAACAGCCAACGTCGAATGGCACGTGTGTCGTGATTCCGGCACGCCTTTCCACAGGTGGCTCCGGTTTGCCAAACACACCATAGTACATCTGCAACGCCGAGGCAATCATTCCAACGCCCGCGCCATGTTTCAACCGGGCATGTTATTGCCGATCGTTAGTTTCCCACGTGGACCCCTCGATGGACACGCCATCGGGCAGAACCCCCTGAACTCTTGAAAGTTCGGCCAGGGCGATATTGTAATTTATGACAGCGCGAACGAAATTGCGGCTGTTGGCAGCAAGCAGATCCTGGGCCCGGAGCAGTTCTTCATTGGTTGTCTGGCCGATTTCGAATCGAGCAAATTCTCCTTCCACCACTCGTGCAGCGGAATCTTTTGCCACCTTCGTGGAGTCGATCTCCCCTTTGGCAAACATAATGGCAAGCAGTACTTCTTTGACGTCTTGCTTGACCTTATTTTGCACCCGCTTTATTTGAGCGGAAGCCTGGTGGCGCTCGAGGGATTTTTTCCGATATCGTGCCTGGGCCGAACGGTTGCCGAGGGGATACGCAAAATTCAATCCGGCAGCCCAGGCATCATTATCATTGATACCGGTGTCATCGACAGCGCTCGAAAAATCGCGGCCGTATCCACTCACGGCGTATCGTCCGAACACATCCAGTATCGGAAGACGCAAGTGGCGTGAGAGGGTTTCCTCCACCTTACGGATTTCCAATCGTTGTCTGGCCCGCTCGATTTCCGGCCGATGTTTCAACGCTATGTCAATGGCTTCTTGTTCA
Organism: Olavius algarvensis associated proteobacterium Delta 3; assembly: GCA_903231505.1. GTDB lineage: Bacteria > Desulfobacterota > Desulfobacteria > Desulfobacterales > CAFBRK01 > CAFBRK01. The sequence continues at coordinate 48,964 of CAFBRK010000226.1, forward strand.
TCCACGTCCTTGACCATGGTCTGAGGCGTATCAATGGGAACAATGTCCACCGTTGAATCGATGGTCAGGTTCGACCAATTGAGCAGCAGCTTCAGCTGGTCCAGTGTGACGCGAAACCGTTCCTTGGTTTTTACAAGGTTGCCGCGTCGCCGATGGGCGTTGCTGCGGGCACGCTCAACATCAAGCTGCTGAGAAATGCCCTCTGCCACCCGCACCGACTCCCGGCGGTAGACCTCTTCGGCCATGTCGAAATTCTGCTCATCGATCTTCACAAGCTCTATCAGCAGAAAGAGCTGCCAATAGGCTCTGGAGATGCGGGTCACCGTTTCCAATACCTTTTCGCGAAACGCTTCATCCGATATGCTGACCTGGTAATTCGCGATAGTGATGGCGGCCCGCTGCTCCCTGCCGCCGACATTCTTGAGCAGGGGTTGTCTGATTTCCAGGGTTGGGGCAAATGTGTACCGGTAAACCCGATCAAAATCCGCATTGTTTAAATTCCCGTAGCGCATCTCCAGGGCCGTGGAGATGCTGCCGCCGGTTCCGAGGGGCTTTCGGATTCCGGTTTGAACGAGGCCGTCATCTTCGGTGACAATGGTGGTTACACTCGATTGCAGGTTCGGATCGCGCCGGAATGCGCTGTCGGCAAAGACTTCCGCGTCGAAAACCGACTCGGTGCCAGCCAGTTCCTCTCGTGTCTGCCGGGGAGTGAAGGATACGACCCGTATATCCTGGTTGCCTTCCATTCCGTATTGAATGGCATCGATCAGGGATAATGGAACCGTGTCCGCCGGCAGGGCAGGTTCAGGACCTGGAGAGGCTTCGGGCAGCGGCGCAGGTTGCGGACCGGGAGAGGATTCCAGCACGGATGACGGCATTGACCGGGTACCGGATAAAACCGGTTCGCTAGGTTGCGCCCCGGGATCGATTCGGGTGACATCCAAATCGTCAGAAAGGCGCCGTGCCGCCGCAGGGCTGCTGTAGATGTGAATTTCAACCCGTCGATTCTTCTGACGGCCTTCAAATGTATCGTTGGTGGCAACCGGATTGGATGCACCATAGCCCTCTGCAACAATTCTATCCCTTTGGATGGCCATGGCAGGGTTTGTCACAAGCAGTTGTTTTAAGGCCTCAGCCCGTGTTCGGGAGATTTCGAGATTTCCTTCCGGCGACCCGCTGTTGTCTGTAAATCCCTTTAAAACAATGCCGTAGTTTTTTCGACGCTCCGTCTTGAGGGCGTCGGCCAGCTGAATCAGATCGGGAAGATACATATCTGCGGCAGCGACCCGGTACGCCGGATAAATCAAGGTCATCACGCGCCCGAGATAGATATCCCCCTGCACGTCGCTGTGAGCCATCTCCTGGGTTTTCAAAACACCCGGGGGCGACGGATCAGACTGTCCGCCTGCCACAGGAACAAGTACGAACACCAAGAAAACGGCCACAATGCTTTGTGTGGTGGGACGCTTCATAATCACCTATGGGTCGGCGTTCGGCGATTACGCCGGTCATTAAATTAGAGGAAAATGTGGGGCGACAACCGTCCCTATTCCCGAATTTTGATTTGTGGTTGTCGGTCCTTTATTTTTAACTAGTTAGTGAAACAATTGCATGCAGGGTCAGGTCAAAGGCCCTTGACGGTAAACCCCAAATGCTCGTCGAGCCACGTATCCGTGCGAAGTACTTCCCGCCGTTGACGGAACGACGCCCGTTCGGCGCGGACCTGAGCCCCATCGACAAGCCTTTTCGACCACGCAGACGATATCTCATGATCCGTGTTACGGGAATATCGTGCCAGCACAGCAGACGCCATACCGGGATGACGCCGCATCAGCTCGTCATCCATGCTGACATAGGCCCGGGCGCTGCCCGGATCGCCCTGGCGGGCGCACCGCCCGAACAGCTGTCGATCGATCCTGCGGGCTTCATGACGTTCGGTGGCGATGACATGCAGGCCGCCCAAAGCGTCCACCCCGGATCCCAAACGGATATCGGTTCCTCTACCGGCCATGTTGGTCGCCACGGTGATACGCCCTTTCTGTCCGGCTCCGGCAATTATCTGCGCTTCGCGGTCTTGGTGCACAGCGTTCAGTACCTGGCGCGAAAGCCCTTCGTCCATCAGCAGGCGGCCGAGATTTTCACTGGCCTGAACGCTTCGTGTGCCGATCAATATTGGGCGCCCGGTTTGATGCACACGATGCACCTCAGCCATTACCGCCTTCCATTTACCGGCGGCCCCGGCGAAAATACGATCCGAAAGGATGTTCCGCCGGCTGGGGCGGCGGGGTGGAATGACAACCACGGGAAGACGATATGTCTGCCACAGCTCAGACCGGGTCTCGGTCCCTGTGCCGGTCATTCCCGACAAATTCCGATACAGCCTGAAAAATCGTTGAAAACTGATGCGCGCATAGGTCTCCTTGGCCGGGTTCACGTCAAGCCCCTCTTTGGCCTCGATAGCCTGATGAAGACCATCGCGCCATGTCCGATCCGGCATTTGCCTCCCGGTGAATTCATCGATGATCACAGCCTTTCCGTTGTCCACGATGTAGTGCTTGTCCCGAAGAAAGAACTCACCGGCCACCAGGGCCTGGACGACAAGCTCCTCCCGGCGGCGGGGACAAGCCCAGATCCCGCCGAGGGGTTCGGACAACTCGGCCAGTCGACGTCTGCCGATCCGGGTGAGATTGATTTCGCGAAACCGTTTATCGCTGCTGTAATCGCTTTTGGAAATGAGTTCGCCGGCCAATCGGGCCGCCTGCTCATAGGCTTCCACCTGATCCGGATTCCGACCGGCACCGGAAATAATCAACGGCGTCACGGCCTCGTCGATAAGAACCGAGTCCGCTTCGTCCACGATGGCGCACTCCAGTCCGCGCTGGATCAGATGGTTCAGGTCGACATCGGGATTGCCGCTGATCTTCCTCAGCAGAGCCGTCGGCAGGCTCTGAAACCGACCCAGAGTGAGCCGGTCCCGAAGAAAATCGGCTGCCGCTTCCTGGCTGGTGCAGTAGGTGATATCGGCGTTATAGATGTGCTTCCGTTCGGCGGGCGTCATGGTGTTTTCGATACACCCCACGGTCATCCCGCAGAAGCTGAAGATTGGCGCCATCCATTCGGCATCCCGTTTCGCCAGATATTCATTTGCCGTGATAACGTGGCACCCTCGGCCGCGCCAGCCGGCGATAACCGCCGGCATCGTGGCCGCCAGTGTTTTCCCCTCTCCGGTGGCCATCTCCGCAATGCTGCCCGAGGCCATGGCAAGTCCTGCGGCGATCTGAACAGTGAACGGCCGAAGACCGACAGTCCTGTCCGCCACCTCGCGTACGATGGCAAATGCACGGATGCAATCCTCGGCGGATTCGCGACCCAGGCAAAATCGGTCTCGCACTTGGGAGATCACGTCCCGCAGCCGTTGATCAGAGAGGTGGCGAAATCGCTTCTCCATGGACACGATATCTTCCGCCTGGCGGAGAAGGGCGCCTTTTCTACCCGTCATCCGCTTGGCGATACCGGTGGCGCGATGCCACATGGCATCCAGGCCTTGGGGCAACGCCACGCTGGCAGGCCCGTTGGAAAGCATTCGCCAGGTTGTGCTGGGCACGTGTTCCATGTCAGACGTGAAACCTTTTCTGGAAAAGCTGCAACAGGATTCGCAGGCCTTGCTCGAGCAACGGTTGCGGGGACGTTTCAAATCGTAACACCATGATCTGGCCCGGTCTCAATCGACCCGACGCCGGGACCTCCGGTATCACCAGGATTTCAAAGAACGGCTCTGCCGCCAGCCGGCCGTCAGAGTCTTCCAACGCGATTTCCGTTGCGCCCCCCCCGGCATACCCGAGGGCCGCCGAGGGTAAACGATCCTGTCCTGCAGGGATAATCGTCTCGATACGGCCGGCCACCTCCAGTTCCGGCTGTCCCTTCACCCGGATGGCGACAAGCGGTTTCGTTTCCTTTATCAGCCGCGCCGCGACACTCTGGCCGGCGACGGCCCGAATACGCAGATCATTCAGATCGGCGACAATACCGATTTTTTGGCCCTGCTTCAGATATCGGCCCGAGTACCGGTCGATCTCGGGCGCCACCCAAGTCCCCGGGATCGGTGACCCGAGATGCAGGTCGTTCAGATCCTGATGATTACGGGAAATCTGTTCATGCAATGCCGCCACTTTTTCCGACATAATCTGGACCGCGGCGGCCTCTGTGGTGTGGGCATGCTGCCGCTGAATCCGAAGTTGGTTGAGTTCGGCGGCAAGCCGCTCGCGCTTCGCTTCCAGGGCAGGAGACGACGCCTCGATGAGCGGCGGGCCGCCCGGTTCGATTTCGGTCCCGGAATCAAGTCCCCGCCGGACGAAGCCGTCTGTTTTCATATGAATTTCTGCGTAGGTATACGGCTCGACCACGCCCTCTATTCGGAATCGATCCGGTGCTCTGATCAGTCCGACAAAAACAATCAGGGCGAAACAACCGGCAGATGTGGTCATGGCCGCCCGCATCCGCTGCCGGTTGAGTTCAGGGCTGGTGGCCAGATAGCGAAACAGATTCGCCAGGGGCCTTACCAGCCAGAGAGTCACCAGAATGGCGGCGACCAGTAACCCGATGGAGAAGAACCGGCTACCGACAAACAGAATAATCGCTGCGAAAACGACCGCACGACAGATCACGGAGGCCACGGCATAAAAAGCGAGCCATCCCTTCTCTTCCGACCCGTGGCTCGGATCATGGGCCTTGCGGATGCCCCACAGATATCGCTTCACCAGGTAAGCCACGTAGGTTCTGGAACGTGAATCAAGGTTGGGAATCTCGAGGGCATCCAGAAGGATGTAGTATGCGTCATACCGAAGCAGGGGATTTCCGTTGAACAGCAGAGTAGACACGCTGGCAATGAACATCATGTTGTAGGCAATGGCATGGACCGTGGTCCCTTCGGCGGTATGGACCCATAGAATGGCCGCCAGGGAGGCAATCGCGAGTTCCACGAGCATTCCGCTGGCCCCCACGACGATCCGTTGCCGCTTGTCCCGCAATGCCCACGCGCTGGACGCATCGACAAACGGCAGGGGGGCAAAAACGAGAAACATGATGCCCATCTGGTGTACTTCACCGCCCGTACCGCTCTGTCTTCCAAAATGTTTGCAGGAAAAGGCATGACCCATTTCGTGGCAGAGCTTTCCGATAACCAGGGCAACATACAGTAGCGGCAGGTTGTCCGGATTCAGGACACCTGACGCTTGCCGGGTCATATCTCCCATGTGTCCGCCGATCGCCCACAGCCCGGCCCCGACAATAGCGGCCCAGGCGAAAAACCCGTATAGGGTGAACCATTTGCCGAAGACACCGACCCACCTGCCCAGGAATCGATCCGGATCCCACAACGGCACACGGATGAACAGGAAATTGGTCAGCAGGCCTCTGACCTCCCGCCATTTTCGCCTCCGGTGACGCTGGAAGAGTTCCTCGGCATCGGGCGCGAAATCGCCCTGCAGCAGATTGGCCGCATACAGCCGGCTCAACACATCGATGACCTCGCCCTGGGTCGGCGCAGCGTCGCCGAATCGCTCCATGCATATCCGCCAGACGCCATTGACGGTTCGTCGGCCATCCAGCATCGCTGCAAAGTGATACGCAGGCGCGCTCAGCCGGAAATAGTCATTGCTGGACGGATTCTGAAGAACGTACCACCTCAGACCTCTGAAATGCTGTCGCTGTACATTGACGGCGCCGAGCAGTCGCGGGGTCAAATCGGATACCCGATACCAGGATTCTATGAATGTCGGACGGTCGACCGGCACGTGACCACCTCAATCAAATCCACAGTTTCATGCGCAACCAGTCGGCAAGGCGATGGAACCAGATCCACACGTAGGGCTTTTTCCCCGCGGAGATCTTGGCGACACCTTCCATACCCGGGCGCATCCAGTCCGCCTGATCGTGCAGCTTGGCGCGTACCTTAAATACATTTATCTGATTGACGACTTCGGCGATGGGATTGATCTGTTGGACAGTGAACCGGATTTTCTGATCCGGGTGACCAACGGATGCCAGTTCGCCGGTTTGTCCCACGAGGACCCGGGCTATGGATTCTTCGGGAACAAAGAGCTCTGCCCGCAATGCGTCGATACGGGCGATCTCAAAAAGAACGTCGCCGGTCTCAACCGGTGCCCCGAGCCGACGCTTCAGGTTTTTAGAAACGATCCAACCGGAGATGGGTGCCACGAGGGTGGCTTGATCTCTATTGAATTCGATCAGGCGTATGTCAGCGGCAAGTTTGTCGCTCTGCGTCTGGGCAATCTGGGCGCCGGCTGTCTTTCCATCCCTCATCGATGCGGCCCGCTGCTTCTGATAACCGAGCTGCTCAGCTTTCAATGACGCCAATGTTAACCGGAGTTCCGAGGTGTCGAGTCTCCCCAGAATGGTTTCGTCTGCCTGGACCGAGTCTCCCGGCTCTACCGACACATCTTTGATAAACGTGTCAAACGGTGCCACCACGGATTGCTGGACTGTCGCCTGGAAGATAAATGGCGCGTCGATACGGTAATCCCCTTTTGCGAAGATCAGCCATCCCGCCACCAGGAGGATCAGGACCGTCCACACTTTTATCCAGGTGTGTCGGGGCCCCAGAACCGTCGCCAGTCCATCGCGAGCCGTCACGGCGGCGCGGGCACCAAACCACTGGTCCTTTTTGTGAAGTTCCATCAGTCGGGGCGTGCATAGATCGCAGGCAAGCCGGATCGTTTCGATCTCCTCAACTGTAAACGGCCTCTCCGGGGTTCGCTCCAGTGTTAGGACACCGGCCACGTCATTGTTCTGCCGAATCGGCACACTCAATACGGCAAGCGGTCCATGCCGTTTGGCAAACTGCTTGGCGGCACGGCGGACATGGGAGGAATCCTCGGCGGGCGGGTAAAGCACCTCGATATCCTGGTCCAGGCATTCCTCCATGACCGCTTCGATATCCTGCGTCAGTCTCATCTCCGGACGGAAGGTGTCGGTGCGGCTCATGGCCCGGACTCGCACAGAGCGTCCTTTCAATACGCCCAGGCTGACCCGGCGGCAATCCATGCGATCGGCGAATTCGTTACACAGCGCCATCGCCGCGCTGATAAACTGGGCGGCCCGGTTGACGACCGAAATAATCTCCAGCGTCAGGGTGAGGCGCCGCAGGGCTTTCCGGCCTTCCGTGACTGCCAGTTGCAGTTCATGATGCTCCCCTAAAAATGAAAAGAGCTCCAGGCGTTCACGAATTGCGGCAATCTCCATGGGGCCTTGGGCGGCCACCACGAAGGCGGCAACAGCGGAAACGAGATCTTCCTTTTTAACGGGAATAACGATGACGTGACGCCGACCCGAAGCGTCGGGGCCTTGGAGCGGCTCCAGAGGTGCAATGGCCGCCTCGCCGCTGGACAGGACTTTCAAACAGAGGGGTGTGATTCTGCCGATCCTGTCCGTTGCCCCACCGCCCATTCGCACCGGTGGATATGCTGCCAGAATCTCCAGACCCGTATCGTTGTCCCCATGAAGCACAGCACTGCTGTCTGCACCGGCCAGGCGGCATTGCAGCGCGAGCAGTTTTGACAGAAAACGGCCGGGTGGGCCGTCAAATTTGAGCAGAGCCGCGACCTCCGAAAGTACGGAAAGGTCTTCCGGAGATCGGCGTTGCGATAACATAGCGTATGTCTTCCCTGACATGGTGTGTAGATTCCGGCGCCGGCCGCCCCTGGCCGACCGGCGACAGTTCATGAAAAAAATTCAAGACAGGTTCAGGTTCACCCGGGCATTTCACCAACATGACATATTCGGGCTCACTCAGGATTCTTATCTGTTATGGTTCTTGCCTCGCGGACCTGAGGAAACCCGACGACGACCCGCTCGCCCGCAGGCCGCCCTGCGGGGTTGGCGATCTCGATGCGGACAAGCAATGTATCACTGGCGGCATCGGCAACCGACGAAATATGGATGATCCGGCCCGTTCCGGAACCACCGGTTTCTCCTCCGGGGAACGTCACGAGAACGGACTGCTCCAGCGCCAAGGGTGGGGCATAGATCAGCGGGACAGAAACATCGAGCCAAAGCGGATCGATCTTGACCAGGTGGATCACCGGCCCGAGCTTTTCAACGGCTTCGCCGGTTTCGACAAATACTTTCTCTACCCGCCCCGCGGAGGGAGACGCGAGTCGCATCCGTTGGAGTTGACTCAACGCCTGGGCATAACGACGTTGATATTGCTCCCGTTCAATTTTGGCCGCCGCAAGGGAAAGCTCGGCAATTCTGACGCTCAGGCCCATGTGCTCGATTTCCCAGTCACTGGCCGCCCCTTTGTTCCTCGCCGCTTTAAGTTTCTCCAAATCCACCTTCTTTTGAGCAAACTCTGCGTTGGCCGACAGGATCCGATTCCTGTCGGCGGCCTGGATTTTCAATTGCTGGGCTTGAATTCTCTCGGGCTCATCGTCCAGATAAGCCAGCAGCTGGTCCTTATGGACAACGTCGCCCTCCTTGACCCGAATCTCTGCCATCCTGCCGGGCACAATGAACGACAGCGTGATGTCCGCGCTGGGCTTGGTAATGGCCTGGACCTCCAGAGGCTCGGCCGAAGGAGATCCGCTGAGAGCCAGCCAAACGATCACCGATAGCAATGCGTGCCAGGCCCACCTGGCGCTTAGGAGCCGATCATTGAACATATGACATTTCTTTCTGACACGTGGCATGGCCGCCACGCCCGATATGCCGGAACGTTTTTATGACATTCAATGCGATGAGGGTAGCAGTTCCGATATCTCGAATTTTGAGAGCGGCATACTGAACAACGCCCCCTGATACAGGTCGCATCCCTCGTCCCGCAGGAACTGAAGTTGTTCTTCTGTCTCCACCCCTTCTGCAACCGTGCGCAAGCCGAAATTTTTGCCGAGATAGATCACCGACGAGGCAAGGGCCCGGTTGTTGGCATCTTTAGACATATCCAATAGAAAGGACCGATCGATTTTCAGCTCGTCCAGGGGAAGCCGTTTCAGGTAATTCAGAGACGAGAACCCCGTGCCGAAATCGTCAAGGGCCAGTTTCAGGCCGATGTCTTTCAGACGCTGCATCATACCGATTTTTTCCTCGACATGGTGCATCAAGATGTCTTCCTTTAATTCGAGTGATACAAGCTGCGGATCCAGACCATAATTTTCCACAATGCGTCTGATCAGGATCGGTAGTTCCCGGTTCTGAAACTGGATCGCCGACAGGTTCACCGACAAACCGATGGCGATACGCCCTTCCCGGCGCCACTCCGCCAGTTGCAGACAGGCAGCGTTGAGCACCCACTCACCGATGGGGATGATGAGTCCGGTTTCTTCCGCCACGGGGATGAATTCGCTCGGCGGAATCAGGCGACGATCGGCACTTTCCCAGCGAAGCAACGCCTCAACACTTTCGATGGCACCGGTTAGCACATTCACCCTGGGTTGGTAGAACAAGAAAAGCTCGTTTCTCTCCAGGGCTTTTCGGAGTCCGGCTTCCAGATCGAGGCGCTCCCTGGACTGTTGATCGATTTGACGGGAAGAAAACTGAAATGAGTCGCCGCCCATATTTTTGATATAATCTCTGGCGCTGGAAGCGAGCCGGAGTAGTCCAAAATTGTCCGTTTCCTCGATGGGATAGGTGGCAATCCCGATACTGGCCGTCAGATATATCTCGGTATTATCGATTACCAGGGGCTCCCTAAAGGAATCCAGCAGTCGTCTCGCCACCAGCGCAGCAATGCCCTCGCTGGGGATTTGGTGAAGAAGCAGGGAGAAAACACCGCCCTCCAGGCTAAACAGGTGGACATCGGAATCTTCCTTAACGTCAAAATGTGCCAGCGCGTCCATGCTTCTGATCACGTTTTTTATGAGCTGGGCGACTTTGCGCAGAACTTCATCACCGGCAAGCAACCCGACCGCGTTGCTGATCGTTTCAAACTGGTCCAGCTCGATGCTCAGCAGCGCCAGCCGGTGGTCATCACGCTTGGCCCATTTCAGGGCCCACTCCAGGTGCTCCATAAACATGTGCCGGTTGGGCAGGTTGGTCTGGCGGTCGTAGAAGGCCAACTGATCTAAATACGCCTTGGCCGCAAGGGTGTTTCGCACTCGCAGTCGAAGCTCACTCGAATCCACCGGCTTGGCCAGAAAATCCGTCGCCCCAAGGTCCAGGCAGCGGAGCTTGTCCTCTGCTTCCGCCGAGGATGTCAGAATGATGATGGGAAGATGCTTGAGTTTCGGCTGTAACCGTATGGCATCCAGAATGTCAAAGCCCGAGACATCGGGCATCATCAGATCGAGCAACAAAACATCGGGACGGGATTCTTCGATCGCCGCCATCGCTTTGCCGGAGTCCTCGATCAATATAAAGTTTCGATACCCGTCTTCCTCCAGAAAAGCCCTTACCATCTCCATGGTAATCGGCTCATCATCCACCATCATAATCGTTGCGTCTAAAAGCTCCCCCAAGTCATCCGGTAATGCAGAGCTGCCGTCAGAATTCATCTTGTTATCCTGATGTATTGTTTACAGTTGAATGCTACCCGGACTGGGCGTAACGCCGCCCATGCTCCATCGGATGGTCTCTATTGCCACCCGGCGGAACGATCGCAAGTGTCAGGCCTTTCACCCGGGTCAGCATTTGGCCGGCTTTCTCCGTCTCCCGCGCTTTTGCAGATTCTTCCAGGATCGTTGCAGGTTCGGTAAAGTCATCGAATCCGACCGTGCCGCCCGCTCCCTTCAGCCAATGAGCCAGGAAGGCAAGCTGTTCCATATCGCCTTTCTGATAAGCGTGCTCCATCTCACCGACGGTGGTTTCAAGCTTTTCGATAAAGGTGAAAAGTATATCCCGGAACCTCGGCTCGTCACCGAAACGGGAGACCACCGGTTTTTCCGGTGCTAACCCAAGTTCGGTAACCGGAGAGCCGTGACCCGACATGTTCTCCCCGGGAGGGTCGACATTGACAGCGGCAGAAGAAGCGGCGCCATTTTCAGAGATGACCAGGCGGCCGGCCATGTCACGGAGCTGTTCCATGGTCTGTAGGATTTCGGTTTCCCGGGAGCCTTCCCTTGCGAGCATTTCAAGCCGAGCGGCCGGTTCTGTAAACTGATCAAACCCCATGGTGCCTCCGGATCCTTTCAACCAATGGGCAAAGTCTGCGACTTTCCCGAAGTCGCCTTCGCTCCGGGCTTGCTCCACAGCATCGAACCGGTCCTGGAGACTGGAGATAAAGCGAGCAATCAAATCCCGAAATTTCGCGTTGTCGGCTGGGAGTTTGGATACTATCGGTATCGGTCCGCCGGTCTGCGCCGTTTTCCCACCGCTTGACTCCGCTCCAGGCCCATTATCGGACGTTCCGGGGTCGGCGGCAATCTGCCGGCCACCCAGGAGGTCCGCCATCAAATGCATGAATTGGTCGATATCGATCGGCTTGGTGATATAATCGGAGTACCCGGCATCCAGACAGTCTTTCTCGAAGCCCTTCATGGCATTGGCGGTCAATGCAATGATGGGCGTTTTCAACCCCTGCCGGCGCAGCTTTTCGGTGGCCGTAAAGCCATCCATGACAGGCATATTCACATCCATCAGGATGGCATCGTAGTGCTCCGCGACCGCCTTGTTCACGCCCTCCTGGCCGTTTTCCGCTTCGTCGATGTGAAGCCCTGCCTTTTCGAGCAATAGCCGGACCAACATCCGGTTTTCGATGCCGTCCTCCACAATGAGTACCCGGGAGGCGGGAAACTGCCATTGGGATTCGTCGCCTTGGTTGAGCTGGCCCCCCAGCATTTCAATCTCTTCAGGCGACAGAAACTCTACACCGTCAAGATTACCGGTATCCACGGAAACCGTAAAGGTGCTCCCCTCGCCAGGCGTGCTGGTTGCGGTGATGTCGCCCCCCAGAGCTTGTGCGAATTTACGGCTGATGGAAAGACCGAGACCGGTTCCACCGAAACGGCGGGTAACCGACGAATCCGCCTGGGTAAATGGATCGAAGATGGCGTTCACATTGTCCGGGGAGATTCCGATCCCGGTGTCGGTAACGTCGATAAACATCCGGGGGCCGGCAGAGGTTTTCTCGAAGCGGCAGGTCACGGTAACGCCTCCCGCATCCGTAAACTTAATCGCGTTGCCAACCAGGTTGAAAATGATCTGCCGGAATCGTGTCGGGTCGGTTTCGATCTTCTCAGGCAGAGCGTTCTGCACGTTTAAATCGAGGGCAATCCCTTTTTCATTTGCCTGGACGTTCAGCATCTGAAGGACCTCATGGATGGTCCTGTGGGGCTCGGTCCAGGTTTTTTCTACCTCCAAACGGCCGGATTCGACCTTGGAAAGATCGAGTATGTCATTGATCAGTTCCAAAAGATTCTTCCCGCTGGAATGAATGGTATTAAGGTACCGTTGGTTATCTTCCTGACTCTGAGCATAGCCGCGCTTGAGTCTCTCCGTAAAACCGAGGATGGAATTCATGGGTGTACGGATTTCGTGACTCATATTCGCGAGAAATTCGCTCTTCGCGTGATTGGCCTGTTCGGCATCTTCCTTGGATTTGCGCAGTTCGATTTCCTTCTGCTCGAGCTGGGTTACGTCGTCAAAACTGATCAGCACACCGGCGTATTTCCCGCCGGTGCTGAGAACCGGAGAACAATTGATATTAAACGTCAGCCAGTCGTCATCCGAATGCTGCAGGCGAAGTATACTGTTCTTTTGCGGTTCTCCTTTCTCCAGAGCCTGTACCCACGGTCGGCCATTCGTTTCAGTGGTGTTTCCGTTCATGTCCCTCCAGGGGAACTCTCCGGCCTGGCGGCCGAGCAGGTTTTCCGGCGATTTTCCAACCATCTCCGAAAAAGCCTGATTGGCGAGCACGATTTGTTCTTTGTGATCGACCACCAGGAGCCCTTCTGCCATGGTGTCGAGCGCGGATCGCACCCTTCCGGGTACGGCCTTCGCGGGATCCAGTTGGCGAAGTACACGACCCAGATAAAAGTAAAAGGCGATAAAGCACCCCAATCCCAAAAACAACCCGATGCGCACCGATGGAATTTGAAACACCCCGTAAATCCCGGGTTTCGCCAGCGGCTTGAAACGAAGCTCGAGTTGCCCCCATTTGTACTCGCCACTGTAGAGGGGCACCCTGACTTGTTCTTCCCTTGAATATTCTCCTTCCATCGGCTGCCAGTTCTGTTCATGTTCTCTTATAGCGAAAAAGGAGCGGCCATCTTTGCGGCGCAGGGCAAGAGACAACAGATCGTCATTGCGTTCCGCGACCAGTTTCAGGTCGACTTTCAGGCGCCGCATGTCGTTCTTCATCAGCAACGCTGTCGAGTGTATGGCGATAGTCTCCGCCAAATGGGTGCGACCTTCCCGAACGGCACGAACTCTGTCCGGGACGATGCCCAAATAGGTGGCCAAGAAAACGAGACTGACCGTTAGGCCGACCATCCCGATGACAACGCGGAATTTTACACTCACCTTTTTCATACCCTATCCCATCACCTTCATGGTGCCGGAAGACGCATTCTTTATTTTATCATTTTTTTCGGAGTTTTGGGGGCCTTTTTTTAAAATTGTCTCTAAAGACTCCTCATCGTCATCTTCGGCATCCTCTCTTTTTCCCGCCAAAATCGGCAGCGGATCTAATATCTGCCAGGCAGGCATGGAGGAAAGAAAAGAACTGAGAAGAATTCCACTTCGAATCAACCAGATGACGTAGCCCACGGAAAGCCCCGATGTGACTGCAATCGCGGAACTGGCGACAATATCCTGAAACTGGACCTCGCTGGTTGCTTCCCGTTTCAATTCATCCAGGGAGTTCATTAAAAATTCGTATTCAAGAGCGGACAGGGGATCAAAGCCGCGCTGATTGAAAAATTGTTCTACGGCTTGGACGATCGCCGCCGGCTCGGGAGAGGACGCTTCTCTGCTCAACAGAAATTCAACCACAGTGTTTAGGTCCATATTCGCAAAACCGGCAAGTTTTAAATTACTTCCCTCTGCATTCGAAAATGCACGGAACGTTTTTGCTACCGCGCTCTTTTGGGCGCCGTTTTGACGGACGGGAGAAAGATCAGAGTCGACCGTCCCATCTTCTGTACCGCCTTCGTCCAGAGGATCTTCTTCACCGGTGTCTTCTTCGTCATCGCCGTCACCGGGGTCGTCTTCAGGATCGGGGTCCGTGGTATCCGACGGGTCTTCCTCGGGCCCCGGATCGTCTATCGGATCATCATCCGGAGGCGGGGTGACGCCGTCGTTTACCGGTGTCCCGGTCATGTTCTTCACACCGACAAGGGGCGGGGTGGTGCCATCGTCTGCGGTGACGGTGATTGTGAAATTACTGTTGTAATCGGCGGTGGGTGTGAATACAGCACTTGCCAGAAGGGCGTTGACATCGGAGATGGTTCCGCTGGCAGTCCACACACCGGCCGAAAAGGTCGACGTAACCGTTCCCGACGTTCCGGTGCTCAGCGTGCCGGCCGTCAGGTCCGACAGGGTCATCGTCACAGTGACCGTTGCGCTGTCCACATCACTGATGACCATATCGTTCAGATTCAACGGTATGTCTTCGGTATACGTCTCGGACGTATTTAGATTGGAGGCGGTCGGCGGTTCAGGGCCGTTGTTCACCGTGACGCCGATGGACTGCACAGTGGTGCCGCCGCTACCGTCATTTGCGGTGACCTGGACTTCATAGACATTGTCGGTGTCGGCATCGACCGGGTTCTCGTAATCCGGCGCGGCAGTAAAGACCAGCTCATTGGAGCCGTTGATGCTGAACCACCCCTGGTCCGCACCGCCGGTGATGGTAAAGCCGACGGCCTGGGCCGGAAGGTCGACATCGGTGGCCGTCAGGGTGTGCACCACAGTCTGGTTCTCATCGATGGAGGCGGCTGCCGCCGATGTAAATGCGGGGGCATTGTCATTGACCGGGTTGACCGTGACATTGATCGTCTGGGTCGTGGTATTGCCCGCACCGTCATTGGCGGTGACTTCGACCTCATAGATATTGTCGGTATCGGCATCGACCGGGTTCTCATAATCAGGGGCTGCAGTAAAGACCAGCTGGTTGGATCCATTGATGCTGAATCGACCCTGATCCGCGCCGCCGGTGATGGTAAAGCCGACGGTCTGAGCCGGAAGGTCGGTATCGGTGGCAGCCAGGGTGTGCACCACGGTCTGGTTCTCGTCGATGTTAGCCGCACTCGCCGAAGTCATCACCGGGGCATTGTCGTTGACCGGATTGACCGTGACATTGATGGTCTGGGTAGTTGTCCCGCCGCTGCCGTCGCTGGCCGTAACCTCGACCTCATAGATATTGTCGGTATCGGCATCGACCGGGTTCTCATAATCCGGAGCCGCATTAAAGATGAGCTGGTTGGATCCATCGATGCTGAATCGGCCCTGGTCGGCACCGCCGGTGATGGTATACCCGACGGTCTGGGCCGGAAGGTCGGCATCGGTGGCAGCCAGCGTGTGCACAATGGTCTGGCCCTCATCGACGGTGGCCGCAGCAGCCGACGTAAACACCGGGGCGTTGTCGTTGACTGGATTGACCGTGACAGTAATCGTCTGCGTGTTTGTCCCGCCATTGCCATCGTTGGCGGTAACCTCTACCTCGTAATCATTGTTCGTGCCGGCATCGACAGGGTTCTCGTAATCCGGTGCCGCATTAAAGATGAGCTGGTTGGATCCATCGATGCTGAACCGCCCCTGGTCTGCACCGCCGGTGATGGTAAACCCGACGGCCTGGGCCGGAAGGTCCGCATCGGCAGCCGTCAGGGTGTGCACCACGGTCTGGCCCTCATCAACGGTGGCCGCAGCGGCCGACGTAAACACCGGTGCGTTGTCGTTGACCGGGTTGACCGTGATGCTCAGAGTTTGGACATCCGTGCCGCTGTTTTCGTCGTCCGCTGTGACCTGCACCACATATGTGTTGTCGGTGTTGGAGTCCCCCGGATTTTCAAAATCCGGGGCCGCATTAAAGGTCAGCACACCGGTATTGGTATCGATGCCAAACAGGCCGGCATCGGTTCCCCCGGTGATTGAGAACTTCGGAGTATCTCCGTCAGCGTCTGTGGCCGTAACCGTGGTCACAGCAGAGGTGTTTTCATCAATAGAGATGGCTGCCGTATCACCACCGCCATCGGATGTGATCGCCGGGGGGTCGTTAACCGGTGTGCCGGTGATATTTTTGACCCCCGTGACGGATGCTGCGACACCATCATCCACGCTGGCGGTCATGTCAAAATCACTATTATAATCGGAAGTCGGATTAAACGTTACATTGGCCAGTAAGGTATTCACATCGGCGATGGCACCACTTGCGGTCCACATACCACCGGCAAACGTGGATGTGACCGAACCCGACGTCCCGGTACTGAGACCGCCTGCCGCCGCATCCGAAAGGGTCAGGGTCACGGTCACATTGGGGCTGTCCACATCACTGACCACGATGTCGGTAAGATTGAGAGAGGTATCTTCGGTATAGGTCTGAGCTGCGTTTAGATTCGTTGCAGTGGGGGCATCGTTGACGGGGTTTACACTAATCGAGCTCGATGCCGACGCCGCGCTGAACGCGCTCGTTCCGCCAGTGCCACCGACGGAGGTGTAGGCGATCTGCAGATTGTCGATCCGAAAGTATTCGGACGCGCCACGGTACTCGTTATTGATCCGGAAACCGATGCGGGTATCCGAGGTCGCGTAAGCCCCGATATCAAAGCTGCGTGAGCCGGATGTGGCCGCGGTGTAACCGGTGAAATTCTCGAGGGTCACCCAGTTAGTGCCGCCGTTGCTTGAGATTTCGATCACTACCGAATCGTCACTATCGATGCCACCCAGAATACGGAAGTCGAAATCAAGCGTTGCGCTTATCGCTCCGGACAGGTTGACGGCGCGTGTGGCACTTTCGAAACTGCCAAAGTCATGGTTATCCAGGCTCAATTCTCCGCCGGTAATTTGCACCTGTCCGCTGGAGGGTAGGCCGTTATCGTTCGTTTCGACCCACGGCCCGGCCCAGCTCGCCGTGCCGTTGTCGTTCGAATAGGACGGGATGCTGAACTCGTCGCGCACCGTATACGTGCTCGTCAGGTCCGCATTGCCACCATTGCTTCCGCTGGTACGATCCCAGGCGTGGAAGGTGATCCCGTTGGTGACGGTCCCATTCCAGTCCGCATCCGGCACGAAACGCACGTAGGTGTTGGCGTCGGCAGCGAGCAGCCTTGCGCTCGACGCATCCACCGAGCCGAATGCCAGCCAGTTCGTACCGCCGTCGGTGGAGTACTGCCAGGTGCCACTGGCGTCATCGACAAAAAAAACGGCAATGCCTTCAAGTGAAGCCGCATCCGGATCGCTTGTCTGGCCGGAGATAAGATCCGAAACCAGGGTGCCAGGGTTGCTCACCGGGTCTTCGTCGATAGCTGACAGGTCGTTCGCACCTGTCAATGTCGGTGCATCGTTGACCGGATTGACGGTGATGCTTGCGGTGGCCACAGGACTCAGGTCGGTGTCGTTGCCGGTGGTGGAGGCCTGGACATTGAACGTCGCCAGACCATTGAAATCCAGACTGGGTGTGAACTTCAGGCCCAGGGTGCCTTCTGAGAACGGGATGAAATCACCGTCGTTGATGACCGTGCTGCCGTCGTTCCGGTAGAGCGTCCCATTGACGATACCGGTGATCTTAAAGTGTGTGACTTCCGCCCCATCGGCTGCATTGCGGGAAATCACCAGTCCCGAGGAAGACTGGGTGTCCTCGTTCGTGGTTGTATTTGTTACCGTTGGCGTGTCGGCAAAAGGACGGACCAGGACCCGCTGCTCCGGCAGGAAACTGAGCCACGCCGGCCCCGCCAAGCCGCCGTTGCCTGCAGCGGTCACGTACTCATCCATGAACGCGCCCGTGGTCCCGTCGTAGCGAAGGATGACGGCATCACTAAAATCCGAAACGTACAGATTCCCGTCCGGGCCGAATGCCAGTCCTGTCGGCCGGTTCAGACCCCCCGGGGGGCCAGCGGCTGCAAACACATCGATGAAC
The DNA here is from genome assembly GCA_903231505.1 of Olavius algarvensis associated proteobacterium Delta 3. GTDB lineage: Bacteria > Desulfobacterota > Desulfobacteria > Desulfobacterales > CAFBRK01 > CAFBRK01. The sequence goes on from CAFBRK010000226.1 coordinate 66,986, forward strand.
GCTCCGGACCCGCCGTCGTATCGCAACACTTCATTGGTATCGAAACTGGCGATGTAGAGATGTCCATCCGGACCGAAGATCATCTGCTCGGGTGTACTCAGGCCGCCACTATCGGAGCTGACAAACACATCGATATATTCGCCGGTGGCCCCGTCGTAGCGGAGAACCTGGTTATCACTATAGGAGCCTACGTAGAGGTTCCCGTCAGGTCCGAACGTCAATCCGTAGGGCCTGTCCAATCCACCGCTCGCGGCCGTGACGAAGTCGTCAATAAACGCACCGGAGGTTCCGTCGTAGCGCAGCACTTCATCCGTGGAATGACTTGACACATACAGGTGGCCGTCGGGCCCGAAAGCCAACCCGCCCAGTACGTTCGGTCCGCTAATGAATTCGTCGATGAACGCCCAGGTCACGGCGTTGTATCGCAACACGTTTCCGGAAGTCTCGCCGGTGACATAGATATTGCCATCCGGTCCGACAACCACCTGGACCGCATTATTCAGCCCATTTGCGGCTGCGAACTCCTGTAAAAAACCTCCAGTGGTCTCTTCGTAACGAAAAATGCTGTCGGGCCCCAACGTTGGGACCAGCAGCTCGTTCTGCAGGACCGTGTCTTCCCCGTCGTTGGCGGATACCAGGATGTTGTACGTAAAACCCGACCGGGCATAGGTGTGGGCAACGGTTGTGGTGACGCCCGTAGATGCGGCCGAAGTTATGGTCCCATCCCCCCAATTGACGGTCCAGGTGACCGCGCTGTCATCCGGATCGGTGAACGAGAGGTCCAGATCGTAAGCAGTATCCTCGTCAGCCTCAGTGGGCCCTGCCACTGCCGTTATCGTCGGCGCATCGTTGACCGGAGTACCGGTCATGTTCTTGACACCAGTCAGGGCCGGTGCGACACCATCGTCCACACTCGTATCGATGGCGAAATTGCTGTTGTAATTGGGGGTGGGAACAAACGCGACACTGGCGAGCAAGGCGTTCACATCGGCGATGGCACCGCTGGCGCGCCACTCACCGGTCCCGGCATTGAAGGTCGAGGTGACAGAACCCGAGCTGCCGGTCGTCAAAATGCCAACCGCCGTGTCCGAAAGGGTCAGCGTCGCGGTCACCGATCCACTGTCCACATCATTGACCACTATGTCGGTCAGGTTCAGTGCCGTATCTTCGATGTAGGTTTCTGCAGCGTTCAGGTTGGTAGCTGTGGGCGCGTCGTTTTCACCGGTCACCGTAATGGTTCCGGTCAGGGTGTTGGATGTTTCAGCAGGTGCTGGGGTATTGCCGCCATCGTTCAGAACGATATTGTACACCCGATCCGTATCACTGCCGCCAACGGTCGGATTGTCCCCGGTGTTTTCAAATCTGAGTGCCTCAAGGATCGCGCCTAAATTCGCCGGGGTGGCCCCGCTGTTTAGCGTGATCACCAGAGCCGCAACGTCCCCGCCGCTTATCGATCCGACGCCCGTCGGGCTGCCGAGTACGCTCAACCGGTCTCCTGGCCTGTAGGCATCCAGCGTGACGGTAATTGTGCCGCCGTCAAAATTGAGGGCGTCCACATCCGTCGCACCACCGGTGCCGGCCTGGATAAGGGCGACCTGATTGGTCCCGGTTCCGCTCTCTGTGGCCGTCGGGTTTGCTGCCGTGCCGACAAGAGTCGGTGCATCATTGACCGGATTGACGTTCACCCGGGCGATGACACCGGCGGTGACGGACTCGGCACCGTCATTGTCTTGGGCAACAACCTCAAAGGCATCGAGCGTCCCGTTGGCATCCTGGGCCGGGGTCCAGTAAGCATGGTTGTTGGCGTCTATGGTGTCGTTGGTTCCAAGAACCCAGGCAGTGGCTGCGCCTGCACTCGAACCTATCTTGAGCGTGCCGGTGGTTATCGCTTTCACCACAAAGCCATCCACGGTCCCGTCAGAATCGGCCTCGTCGCCCTGGGCCTTGAGATCGGCCAAAGTAATCTCAACTTCCGTGTCCTCGGCTGTCGTGTCGATCGGACCCGTAAAGGTCGTGAGGGTAGGCAGCGTAATAGTGACCTCGCTGATCCGAAATCTCATATCGCCGCTTTGTGCCGTACCATTATCGAGTAGATCCCCTCGGGAATAGGATCCGCTCGCATCGGTCTCAACAAAGACCTTTCCCGAGGCTGAAGCGTAGTCGATGCGCAGGTAATAGGTCGTATTGTAACTCAGTGTCACATCTGAAAAATCAAAGTCCTGGCGGACAAATACGCCATCCGACAGCAAACCCGAAGCGATCGTGGCGCTGGCCAGATTCGCCCCGTCCCAGGAACTGCGCAGGGAAACGATAACCGTTTTATTCGCACTGCTGTTCTCCATCATCCACAAGCTGATGCGATTGACCGTGTAGTTTCCTGCGCCATCCGTATCTTCAAACGTCTGCCCCCAGGACTGGCCGTCCCAGATTTCCAGGGAATCAGTGCCGGTCTCATAGGATTCATGGACTGTTTCGGCGAGCAGCCCGGTCCAGCGCCCCTGAACTTCGGTGCTGAAGGCAACGGCGGTCTCGATGTCACCTGTTCGGTACTCCAGATCCCAGTCTCCGCCAAGAACCACATGGCCTGTATCATCGACGCTGGCCGCGACATCCGCACCAGTCAATGCACCTAACGCATCGAGCAGTTCCCGTCCCTCTTGCCCTCCGGCCAGATCGCAGCCGTAGAACAAAAGATCCGCCCCCTCGGAAAGGGAACGTTGCCACACCGCGATATCATCGGCGTAGGCGTCCAGGTTTTCATTATCGAGCCAGGTATCGCCAAGTTTTACAGAACCGTCGGAGCCGTGGGAAACAACATGCAAAGCATCCAGATTCTCGTGTTCCGCCAGCAGGTCGTTGATCTGTTCCACGCCGCCTCGAACCGGATCCAGGACAAACACATCAATAGATGCTCTCCCGTCCTGATTCTCAAGGAGATCGCCTATCAGTTCCCGGTAATTGTCGACACCGGCATCGACGAAAACCAGCTCACGCCGCTCGCCGGTCTCTGTGGTGTCCAATTGCGGACGGTCCATAGCTGTCAAGGTGTCGAAGCTCTCCCCGGAGATGACATCCATCGTTTGGTTTTTATCGGTGGACAATACGGTAGAAGTGGCAATAATATCTTGAGAACGTTGATTGTCTGGCGAAAGTCCGTCATGGGCTGCATCCCGGACAACACGCGAGGAGGAATCGCCGCTTGACCCTGAGGTCCCCTCATCGGCTTCGCTCGTATTCAGAAAATCTGATGCCAATCGAAGGTTTTGGTCGTGGGATGTGAGCAGCTCCATTTCGATGGCATTTTGGGATATTTCGTGGTTGGCTTGAAGGGCGTTGCCGGCGAGGGTTCCCTCTCCGCTTCCGGAAAGCAGAATCCGGGGTTCAAGGGCTTCAAAATGGATGCCGACTGAAAAAGAGTCGGTACCCGTCGATGCGGTCGGTTTCCGATCAGGCGCTTTTTCTGGATTACGAGGTCCGCCATGCTGGATGTATTTGATCAGTTTCTGGGCGGTCGATTTTAGCCATCCTGACATATAATTTTTCCTAAATAGGCAAATTTAACAACGGACTATAAAGGAATTAGCAAGGACCATACCAACCGCTGAGAATTTTAGTATAATACATAATATCAATATGTTATATCATTCCCACGCTGTCTTTCTCGAAGATTTTGACAAATATTGTCGTTTAGTGGACATTTTTGACATTCATTTCACTCAATTTTGATGTTTGAGTCGTGCAGATGCTGCCCTCGGCCGAGTTTTCTTTAAAAAACTTGTATTCGACGTCTTGAAAATTGCATAAACAGTTAGAATATTGACTTAATTTATTGTTTTTAGATTGAGCACGCGTGCGCCGCTGGAGATTATGGTTTTGGATGCGGCAGCAACGGCAGAGACTAGGCATTTTTCATTAGAAAAGGGAGAGATATGCAGGCAGTTAAGCAAACACACATGGGAGTGCATTTGAGAAAGGGAGATGGGTGACCCATCATGAGCGCGATTAAGGTGGCCATCATCGGTGTTGGAAATTGTGCCAGTTCATTGATTCAGGGAATTAATTACTACCGAAGTGAAAAAGCAGACGATGCCATTGGTTTGATGCATTGGGATATCGGTGGTTATAAACCCTTCGACATCGATGTGGTTGCAGCATTCGACATTGATAGACGCAAAGTGGGATTGGATGTCAGTAAAGCCGTTTTCTCTAAACCCAATTGTACTCGTGTGTTTTGTCCGGATATCCCCATTTCATTAGTCACCGTCCAGATGGGGAGAATTCTGGATGGTGTATCTGATCACATGGAAGAGTTCACCGATGAACAAACCTTTTTAGTTGCTGATGCTCCCGAACCCACAAAAGAAGAAATAGTAACTGCTTTAAGGGAGTCGGAAACGGAAGTGATGATTAATTATCTTCCCGTCGGCTCCGAAGAAGCCACTCGGTTCTACGCCGATTGCGCCCTGGACGCAGGGGTCGCGTTGGTAAATAACATCCCGGTGTTCATTGCCAGCGACCCGGTTTGGGCGAAACGATTCGAAAGTCAAAATATTCCGATCATCGGCGACGACATTAAATCTCAACTTGGTGCCACCATAACCCATCGTGTGCTAACTGACCTGTTCGGCAAGCGGGGAGTCAAACTGGAGCGAACCTATCAGTTAAATACGGGCGGAAACACCGACTTTTTGAATATGTTAAATCGTAAGCGTCTTGCGTCAAAGAAGAAATCCAAAACCGAGGCCGTTCAAGCGGTTGCCGGGCAACGCCTGGAAAATGAAAATATCCACATCGGCCCGAGTGATTATGTGGCATGGCAAAAGGACAACAAGGTCGCGTTTATCCGCATGGAAGGAAAACTCTTTGGGGATGTGCCCATGAACATCGAGTTGCGCCTTTCCGTGGAAGATTCACCCAATTCGGCCGGTGTGGCCATTGACGCCATCCGTTGCGCCAAACTTGCGCTGGATCGCAACCAGGGAGGTGCTTTGAACGGACCCTCTGCCTATTTTTACAAAAGCCCGCCAAAGCAATTTAACGATGACGAAGCCTACCTGATGACCGAAAAATTTATCTCGGAGGATAGCTGATGGAAAAAAGAGGGGTCAAACCTTGATTAGTGATTATACGTGCTGCCCTGCCGATCGCTAACAGAGTTCTCTGTCATTGCACGCAAGGGAATAAGCTGAACGAGGATGAGCAATATTAATCACTAATCAAGGTTTGACCCCTGAGATTCAAGGAATTTGCCATGCTCAAAGGACATGCAACCCCAGACGGCACAGGGAGATATGCCGACCAGCACGAACCCGTCCAATATGTCTCTCTGGGTCGAACCGATTGTATGACGAGTCAGGCCGGTTTCGGTGGGTATCGGATCAGCACCGGCGTACCCCACCACGAGAACGCATTGAGAACCGCCATCACGTCAGGGATCAATATCATCGACACCAGCGCCAACTATGCCGACGGTGGGTCGGAGAGCCTTGCGGGACAGGTTTTGGAAGATCTCACCACCGGAGGCGTGGTGAAACGGGAGCAAATCATCGTTATCTCCAAAGTGGGATATCTCCAGGGGCAGAACTTTGAGTTAAGCCAGGAGCGGAAAAGCGAAGGTCGGCCCTTTCAGGAACTGGTGGAGTACGGTAAGGGCCTGGAACATTGCATTCACCCGGAGTTTATCGAAGATCAACTCACCCGCAGCCTGGATCGACTTCGGTTGGAAACCCTGGACGGATATCTGCTCCATAACCCAGAGTACTATCTGGGCTGGGCGAAGAAGAACGGAATGGCTCTGGAAGACGCCCGGGAAGAATACTACCGTCGCATCCGAAACGCATTTCAGCATCTTGAAAAAGAAGTCAAGAACGGTCGCATCCGGTGGTACGGCGTTAGCTCCAACACGTTCCCCAGCCCTTCCAACGATCCGGAATTCACCTGGCTGGAGACTGCCTGGCAAATCGCAGAAGCGATTGCCATCGCCCAGATGCCGTTCAACCTGATGGAGTCCGGCGCGGCACTGGAGGTTAACCAGTCCGGCGGCAAATCGGTCCTCTCATTTGCTGCCGACAAGAACCTCGGAGTTTTGATCAACCGGCCGCTGAATGCGATTGTTGCCGGGCGGCTGCTTTGTCTTGCGGACATGGCGCAAACCGAGCGCATGGACACCAACGACGTGATAGAAACAATCCGTCAACTCGAAAAGTCGGAGACCCGGCTCTGGAGAAAAATTCTCACTCCGTTGGACATCCCCGATGGATTGAAGGTCCGGATCAAGCAGCAAAATGAGGTGGGCGGTTACCTGAAGCACTACTGGAAAAATTTTGGTTCCTACGAGAATTTTCGCCAGGCGTGGAAAAGCATGTTCGTCCCGCGTGTTCAGGGTGTGTTCGACTTTCTAAAGCCCCATGCGGAAGCAAACGAAAACCTGGCCGGATGGCTGACGACCCACCAGGAAGTTATGGACGAGGCGTTCGAAGCGGTGGGGTCTATCTACGCAGAAGCAACCGCTCGTCAACTGAACGAAATACGCTATGCTGTCAACAGCGCTGACCCGGATTGGGAAAAAGAAGGAACGCTCAGCCAGAAAGCGATTCGGGCACTCCGGTCCACAGCCGGCGTATCCACAGTGCTTGTCGGGATGCGTCGGGAATCCTATGTGGAAGATGTTCTTGCCGAGTTAAGACGCCCTATAAAGCAAGAAGACAGACGGGAGAGCTGGAAAAAACTAAGCCGGGAATTCACGCAACCGTCATAAACATGTTCCAATTGGATTTCACTCCTTCACCCCACGGTTTACTCAAAAAACACTGACTTCATTCCTGCGGAAGAGGCTGTGTTTGTTAGGGCAACTTGCCTCTCGGGATCGCTATCGCAATCGCAATAGGAATCGAGAAGGTCGACTATCCTCAAGATCGATACCGATTCCGAATCCGATACCGATTCCGATGATTCTGCGCGATTTATTATTATAGACAATCCGGCAGCAGGAACAGAATTCTGACATTTGCTGAAAACAAAAGAGGCGCAAGGAAAAAACTCCTTGCGCCAATAGATAGGCCTATCTCACGTGAGTCAGACGGTTACGCCAACTCTTTCGGCCGGGGGATCTCCAAGCCATCGGCTTCTTCCGTGGCAAGAAGACCGCTTTCCAGATCATTGCCTTTCAGATCCGGATACTCATTGGCCGCGCCTTCCGGTGTGGTTCGAATGGGGAACTTGAACCGTTTGATGACCCCATTTAGAAACTTGCAGGTCCACATGACGTCTTCAGTACCCAACATGGGCATGATATTGCTCCCCAAGGGTACGAAGTCGGCATAACCCCTCACTTCGATAGCCCGAGTCGGGCAGATCTTGACGCACGAAAAACATTCCCAACACTGATCCGGCTCCTGATTGTAAGCCTTCATCTGGTCGGGGTCCAGGACCATCAGGGTCGAAGGGGAGGCGGCGAGCTGACATGGATTAATTCTGTTTGAAACCATAGGCCTCCAAAATCTCGTTGCTTTTAGCGTATGTCCGGAGAAGAAGCCTTCCACAGATCTGCATGCCCGCGGGCGTCCCGACCATTTTTCCCGCAATATCCTTGCATCGTGTACTCTTAAATTGCCCCTGAATTTCTTCCTCGAACCAATCCCCCAGGTCCTGGAGCATGGGAAGCAACATTTCAGAAGGTGCTTCGTCACCGGATTCTTTTCCGGCATACCAGGCCAGCATGCATGCGGCCCCGGTCATGAGGCCGCATGTCTCGTTCAGCAGTCCGCATCCATCTCCAAGCCCGGAAACACTTCGGACTAAATCCGGATTCTCTTTACCCTCTTTCTCGAGGGCCAGTTTGATAATAATCTGACTGCAATTGTAGTTCTTCCCAGCCAGTTCGATGACGCGCTCAACGATGCCATCCTCCGGCTTCTGTTCTTTTCCGGATATCATTCCGTTCTCCTCATGTGTAACCGAATATTGCACCAAACAGAGACTTTCATGGGCAAGGCACTTCAAGGCCGAATATTTTCAAGACACGGTGGGCTTTATGGCCTCGATGTCGGCAGATCCCACGTAGGACTCCGCCCCGCTTCCCGGGAACCATTCGCTGATCAACTCACCGCTTTTGGCCCGGATGGTGATGCGAACCTGATGGAATCCGATATCTGTCAGCATCGCATTCAGATTCTCCACGAGTTCGGCCCCGGCAACGCATCCGGTGATAAGGGCTGCCTGTTGCCGCATCGGCTCAGGCAGCGGTTTGAGCGCTACCACGTCCGATACGGCCAGGCGTCCTCCAGGGCGCAACACCCGAAACGCCTCGGCAAACACCCGCTGCTTTTTCGGAGACAGGTTGATGACGCAGTTGGAGAGGATCACATCCACGCTCTCGTCCGCAACGGGAATGTTCTCGATTTCACCCAGTCTGAATTCGACGTTGGTAGCCTCCATTTTTACGGCATTTTCCCTTGCCTTGGAAAGCATCTCCGGTGTCATGTCCACACCGATGACCCGCCCATCTTTGCCTACCGCTTTTCCTGCGAGAAAACAGTCGAACCCTGCCCCGCTGCCCAAATCGAGGACGGTCTCCCCGGGCTTTAGCTGTCCCAGAGCCGCCGGGTTGCCGCATCCCAAGCCAAGGTTGGCACCATCGACAACGCTGGAGAGTTCCTCAGAGGAATAGCCGATGAGTTGACCGGAAATGTCGGGCTGGGGGGCTGCGGAACCGCAGCAGGGAGAATTGGACGACGCACCGCAGCCACTGGATGAAGCGATTTTTCCGTATCGATCCCGAACCATACGCAGAATCTGATCGGTCGAAAGACGATTCATGCTACCTCCTTTTTATTTAGATATTTCGATATATATCGAATAATTAAGGTAAAAAAACACCCCGCCAAAATCAGAAATCAAAAAATTCATGCAGCGCCTCCACCATGTTTGGGTCGACCCAGCATGCGATTTTCTGACCCTGCCGCTCGGTACGGATCAGGCCCACCCGGCGCAGCTCCTTGATGTGATGGGACACGGTGGATTTGGCAACGCTCAGCTCATCACCCAGTTCGCCAACATATGCCGAACTCCCGGCATCGAAGTACCCCACCGTCCCCGGCTTGCAGCATGAAGCCAGCCGAACGAAAATGTTCAGCCGGTTTTCGTTGGAGAGTGCCTTGAAAACTTCAGCAAGCTGATCAAGTTTTTTATTTTTAAAGTTCGACATATATCGAACATATATGCCGGACGAGACTTTGTCAAGGGAAATTCTCCCGATTCAGAAAGGATCGCATGCAAGGAGAAATGCCCCTATCTCACAGATAACGTTGTCATCGCCCGGATCGGGTATTGCCCCGGGGGTCACGATCCCATGTCTTCAGCCGATCTATAGGTATTACCTCCTGAGGTCATCTGATTCCGTGTCAGGTACAATTTGGCATGCTGCACCTGCTTTCGGTCCGTTTCAACATTTCCGGTAGTTTCCATGAGCTTTTTAAAATACCAAACGGCTTCCTCCTTGTTCTTTACCATCTCTGCGGCAACGCCGGCCCCGTACAGACTGTTAAAGCGGTTGGCGCTCCGCCGAAGTACGGATTCATACTCTGCTTGGGCATCCTTGTATCGGCCCATGGCAAGAAGCATGTCTGCCAGCAATTCTCGAGCGGGCAGAATTTCCCCTGGGGTCACCGGGTGTTTCTCCGTCAAGGACTCCAGTTCCGCGGCCTGTTGCATGACACCCAAGGCCTCTTTTTCCCTCCCTTCTTGATACGTAATCCACGCCTTCGCCGATAATCGTTGAATTTCGATCTGGTTCGCCCAATAGGCAGACGTTTTTTCCGCCTTACCCTGCAAGGCCACGAGCTTCTCATATGCCTGCTTGGCCATAGCTACATTCCCGCTTCTTGCAGCACCGAGCGCCCTCGCAAAATAGGTGATCGCCTCCATCGCCGGAAATTTCCCAATGGGGTAATTAGCCGGCAAACCCGGGTCGAGAGCTGCGGCGTCGGCCCATTGCTGCCTTTCCAACGCGTAGCGTGCGGGGATGGCGGTGAAGGAATAAGAAGCCGCAATGTGGGTCTGAAAGGATCCTTCCAGGATCAGCAGCTCATCCATGACCTGTTTGGCACTGTCATCATCAGCCTGCTGCAAATAGGCATACACCAGGTAGTCGAGCGCGTGTGGGTAGTGTAACGAGATCTTATTGCCGGCCGGATGTTTCAGCGCCGCCTCTGCTGACCGTTTGTTGAATATGATTGATTCATCCCACAGCCCTACCCTCGTAAAGATGTGGGTCGGCATGTGAAGGGCGTGAGGGATATCGGGCGCGATTTCACCGTAGTTGTTGGCGATGTTCAACGCCTTGTAAGCCAATAGTGGATAATCGTAGGCGTGTATCGCATAGTGGTGTGCTCCGGGATGATCGGAAACCTGGACCAGGATTGTTTCAGCAATAGCGCCCGCCTTCTTCTGTTTCTGGTAGATCTTGTCTCCCGGGCTGGCGGTGGCCAGATGCGCCAGCGCATAAAAACTGGCCGCTTCGATGTCTTCGGGAAAACGGCGATAGGCATTTTCCCACCCTGCTTCAAAATTTCTTAGATTCGCCGCTTCATCTTTTGTCCAACCTGCTTCGTAATAGGACGAAACAGCCGCAATGTAGGCATTCTCCCTATCCGTTTTTTGTCCGCGTGCCCTGGCTTCGGCAACTAGCGCCCGGCCTGTTTCAAAGTCCCCTCGACTGGGCTTATCCGACCAGAGGGGATGGATGTAGGTCATGGCCTGCCCCCAGTACCCCATGGCGCATTCCGGGTCTTGTTGGGTGGCTGCGGCGAACGATGCTCTCGCACCGTTGTATGTCATGTGGTGCAACAGGGCGCCACCCCTTTCGACCAGTTGATTCGCCGCATCGCTGCAAGACAATGGGAAACGAACCGTTCCGAGTCGATCTCCATAGCTATCGTTCAATTGTTCCGTGGCTTCAGCAGATGGCACCGAAAGCCGATATTCAGGGCCGAGCAGCGGTGCAACAACAAAGGTGAAAAGCACCAGAAACAGCCCATATGTATATATGGTTCTCATAGCGTCCTCCCGGTTCAATTTTGTAAATCGTTAAAGAAACGAATGATTTCGACAGGAATTAAGGGGAATTTCGGGGTAGAAAAGTCGAAGAATCAGCGTGTGCAACCCTGCAAATCACACAGTAACCTTATTTGGTTAATGAATATAAGGTTATCCCTTTACGGGTGATTTCAAGGAATGGACTATGGAATTTCTGAGCCGTGTGAAACGGAAACCCGTATAGAGCGATTGCCAGAATTTCGTTCCGATTCCTTTTACGATCAATGTATCACCGCAAAGTCGCAGAGTAGATATTGATTTTGCATTCCGCTGCCCTTCGAGAGCCTCAAGACCAAGAGGGCGAAATTCAAAACGATCGTTTGGAAAAATACACATTAATATAATATGCTGCCGGGGCTCTTTGCCCGAATCCCCCTCTCAGGGATTCGGGGAAAAACACCGTTCCTTTGCGTCCTCTGCGACTCTGCGGTCATCGTTTCCAAATGTCTGCAAACGGAACAGATCTATGACAACCACTACAGAAGCCGAAAGGGTCGTCAAGCTCAAGGATGGCCCGTTAGCGGGCGACACTCAGGTTATCAACGAATTCCCCCACAAGTGCGGAACTGTCTGTGTCAAAATATCCGACAGTCCCCGGCTTGGAGCAGGAAGCCAAACACATGAATAACTTCAACCGGTTCTCATTGGAAAACGACTTAAATATTTGAGCACACTGATCCAGCTTTACATTTGGAAATTTTGACATATGTCGAACTGAAATCTACCATCGAACGGCTGTCATGAGGATTACTACGTTTCAGTGAATATCGAGATCACCTTGCCCCAATGATCACCGTTTTTTGTTATGAGGGCAAAACCGCAAAACCGAATCGGCGCACATGACACGAATCACTGTTCACGGGTTTGACCCCGGATACGTGAATGTGCAATTGGAGTCGGACAACCGTTTTGCGGCCTTTGTAGTCGTTTCGATAATATGTCCCGATAGAAGGCAGGGGGCCGGGGTCTGGATGCGGAGGCGTTTAAATGGCCGGCGACGTATCTCATCTGTACACGCTTAACATTGCCGTGAGCTGGGGGCTTTTTGTACTGATATGGTTGGTACAGATCATCATATACCCCGGATTTCGTCGAATACGATCGGGGGATTTCGTGACGTACCACCGTTGGTATGTGAGGCGGATTTCCGTCATTGTGCTCCCTTTAATGATATGCGAAGTGGTGATGACCCTCGGCTGGCTGACGCAGACAAAATTTTCCCTGTATTCCTCGGTTTCCGCTTTTCTGGTCGTTGTCATATGGCTATCCACCTTCAGGCTGCAGGTTCCGATTCACAAACGCCTTCAATCAGGCAAAGATAACGCATGCATCGATCGATTGGTGACCACAAATTGGATTCGTACCATGGCGTGGAGTTTGAAGGCGGCATTCGTGATACTTGCCGCCTAAAAGGGCTACCCATGACGGATCACGTTGCTACGTATGGGCGATTGGGTGAACGGGTGGTATATGAAACTTATAAACTCATTACCGGCCCTCTTTACATTTCTTTCGGCTCGATCAACGGCAGTTCGACCTCCTCGTCCATCTCCAGTCTGAATTCGACACCCAGCACTTCCTGGATATGGATTTCGAATGTGGCATAAACAATGTTGCCGCCGGGGAAAAAGTGGCCCCCGTACAACCGGCCTTCCGGAGTTACCACCAGTCCATGGAAATGGATGAATGGCTCACCTGTCTGCGGTATACCGAATCGGCCCATACCGGACCACATCTCGATCGGTCCCGGCAGGTTCACGTTGGGCAGGCGCTCCACCCGCTCCGGATCGTTACGGCTGAGCACGATCCCCCTTGAAAACGTCGCTTTGGCAAGGCTGCCGAATCCATTCACCCAAGCCGACCGGACCCTGTGGGCATCGGCCATTTCGATAATGCCGTGCAAAAGATCACATCCCGGCAGCAGACGGCCGCTAATAATCCGGCCCGGCCGGCCTTCAGCGCTCCGGAACCGCTGGTTGCCCTCGTGCTGCTGCCATATATACCACGGGAAACTTTCTATCTGTTGTTTGTTCTCATTCATGACGTCGATACCCAGTTGTTAGTGATCCTTCACCGTTAACCCGGACATTGCACCAAACGGAGACCTTCATGGGCAAGGCATTTCGAGATGAAGCTGTAGTCCGACTACCGCGAATCTCGAATAACACCGGCCATGGAGGTCTCCGTTTGGCCCGCAGGGTGATATCTTTTCAGGCCGTTCACCAGTTTTATAATGTGACGAATTGTATCGCGGGCCCATGCCTCCGAATTCATGTTAAGATAACAAAATTGTTTCTTTTTAGACTTTTGCTGAAAAGATATCATGCAATGTTCGGGTTACATTTTTTCCGGGTCTGCCGGCTGAGAAGATTGCTCTCAGGCGCCAAACACCGGACAGGACGAAAGAGAGATAGCAAGGTGTCGAGCTTATAGCATCACCGACCCGCCATTGCTGTCCAGGCAGGCCCCGTTCAAGTAGGATGCCGAGTCGCTTAGCATGAATGCGATAACACGGGCGTGTTCCTCGGGGTCCGCCAGGCGCCCCAGGGCAATGCGTGCTTCCAGGCCTTCGATCTCATCGGGCTTCATGTTGTCGTGAATCATGGGAGTGTGGGTGGCGCCGGGGCAGAAGGCATTGGCGCGTATGCCGCGGGTGCACAGCTCACGCGCCATGTGCCGGGTGATGCCGATTACCGCATGCTTGGAGGCACAATAGTGCGCGCCACCGATCAGGCTGATCGAACGTCCAGCCACGCTGGCCACGTTGACGATGGCGCCGCCACCCTGTTTGAGCATCTCTCGAACAACAAACTGGTTGCACATAAAGAGCCCCCGCACATTCGTGGCCATCAGTTCGTCCCACTCGTGCATGGGGATGTCCGGAAAACCCGTTCGGAACAAAATGCCGGCGCTCGTCACCAGGAAATCGATCTTGCCGAACCGGGATAGGGTCCCATCCACCATGCGCTGGACATCACTCTGTTTGGACACGTCGGCATCAATAGACAGGGGCGCGGTAGAACATATTTCCTCACAGGCACGGGCAGCCGCCTCCAGGCCGGAGGTATCCCGGTCCACCAGGGCCAGACCGGCATTTGATTCCGCCAACAAGAGGGCCACTGCTTTTCCGATACCGCTGGCCGCTCCCGTTACAATGCCGTGTTGATCGCTGAAGTCGTATCGTGTGTTCATCAATGCTCCTTTTTCCGCATGGCGTGTTTATGAACATCCGTGATCGTCATGAAAACGGATGCTCGAATCCCAAAAATCGGGCAAGGCCCAAAGACACGTTACAGGCTCCTCCACTCCTTGCCAATTCAAATCTTTCTTTCCGGTCCGACAAATTCCGTGAGAGCGGTCAGCGATGCCGTTCTGCTCCATATGGGCGATGGTACCCGTGCCTGTTGAGGCCACCTTTGACAATTCCAAACAACTGCTTGACACATTTTTCCTATAGAACTTGCAGTGTTATATAACTTTTAGTAAAATGTTGCATAACTTTCAGCGATATAGGAAGTGCTATGCGTACCATAGAAATCGACTTTGAGGTATACAAGGCGTTGATGCTCCGACGAAAGTCGGAGGAGGTCTCCTTTAACGATGTGCTCAGGGACCTGCTGAACCTCTCTCCGTCTACATCCTTCAAGAGCCCGGTCAAAATAGAGCGAACCGATCGACCTTGGATGAGTCGGGGCGTCAAGTTTCCCCACGGCACGGAGTTCCGGAGCACCTACAACGGCATTGAGTATACGGGGCAAGTGAACAATGGCGCTCTCGTCGTGGAGGGCGAAAGATTCGATTCATCATCGGAAGCCGCCTTCTTCATTACCGGTGATGAGGTAGATGGCTGGTATTTCTGGGAGTGCAAAATGCCTGGAACGGACTCCTGGAAGGGGATCAACAGCTTTCGTTAGGTCTTATATTTTCCGCATCGAAGCCCTGATACCCGGTCCCTAAGCTTTGGACCATTCGGTTCTTCTCCAATTTAGTTGGAGAAGAGGGCCCAGGGCTTGCCTGCCTCCGGCATGGATTCAAGGTTTACCCGCTAGTCCTGCCCCCCCTGAGCCTTTCGTAGAGACCAAGCGCAAAGCGTCGAAGGATGAACCCTCTGCGATCTCACTGGTTCAATTGGGAAATATTTTCCTGCTTTGCCTGAATTATCTGCAACGAATTGGGAGATGATCCATATTTTTTATTCAAGACCCGACCCGTTTGCGTTACTGCGATTGCCATTGTGGTACGTTCATCAAAACCTGAGATGATGGGATAGTTTCTGAACCTCTCCGTTTTTAAGAAATGCCCGTATCCGGATCTCAAACGTTCCCCATCCAATCGCTGAGAAGGCGAAAGCACGGTTTTCTGTTCCACGTTGACGTACTTCGTGTACTCTTTCAGGAAATGTGGGATGAAGCGTATATTCGACAAACCGTATCCGGTCCAGGGCATTGGTGGGCCCCTGGATGAACACCGTCCACTTCCACCTGTCGTTGCCAAGGGAATCGGCCACATTACCTGTTTTTACCGGTAGGGGATTAGCGACGGGCGGTGATTTAAAGATGAGCATATGCTTCAGGTGACGATTTTCTTTTTCCTTATCCTTGAAGAAAACTTTGAGTGAGATCTCAAAGGGCTTCCGTCCGATGTTCGTGAGGCCGAATGGATAGCGCGGATCTCCGATCCTATCCTCCCTCCGGACAGAAGCAGCCGAAGTTGTTTGCAGAGTATATTCCACGCCGTTTATGTCATCAAGAATTTCCTGGGATGCCTGGACGTAAACCTTCCATTTCCATTTGCCGCCCCCAAGGTATTCTGAGATGTTGTGAGTAGTAATTTCCTGGGCAAACAATGTAAGTGGTGAGATCGTAAACAAGACTATGGATATCAATATAGCAAACGGTGTTTTCATCAGAACTTGGTATTTCATAATTCAGCGTTTGTCATCGAAAGATCTGTTTTTGGTGTTTCTATTCTTTTACTTCATCAATTATATCAAATTATATCGATTACAGCTATATTCGGGGCCGATATCGCCTTTTCGAGGGTTGGGCGCGGCAAGCTCACCATCCTGAGCAAGGTCGAAGGAGAATCCAGTAAGCAGCAAACCGATTCCGGATGCCGGTCGCAGATCCCCTAATCAGCGGGGATCGGGGTCCGGCATGACGATGGATTCTTCGGATTCATTCGGAACGCAATTGTGGCAATCGCTATAAAGAACGAAAATGGGGGGCGGTTAGGATTTTATGCGTTTCTTATCGGACATTGTACCAAGTGCGCAATAAGATCCCCCTTACCGATTTGACCCCAGCCCGAAAAAAAAGGCCGCCAGACATTCTGACGACCATCGATTTCATGTGGCGTCCCCAAGGGGATTTGAACCCCTGTTGCCGGCGTGAAAGGCCGGTGTCCTGGACCAGGCTAGACGATGGGGACGGGATATGTGGTGGGCCGTGCTGGGCTCGAACCAGCGACTCTCTGCTTAAAAGGCAGATACTCTACCGACTGAGTTAACGGCCCCTATAAAGACTTGGAAATCTAACTTCATCAAAAAGCCTTGTCAAGGGAAAATGGTACCGACATGGTCCGTTCGCCGGTCGGCCCGTATACCCGTGGGTCCGTCAGCCCGTGGGCCCGTTTGCCGGCATGCCGGGTCGAAGCTCAGAAGGAGCGAAGACGGGTTGGCCGGGGTTTATCACAGAGCTCACAAAGCCCACTGAGATAAATTTTTGGATTCAAGAGGGGGCCTCTCCGACGCGGTTGAGCTTGTCGGGGGCCGCCAAAGTAGAGGAATTGGATTGGAATCCCTCCAGCCCCGGCGGCGGGATTTCCGCTTTGCTCCATCGAGCTATTGGGAATAGGCCTGTTCAGCGACGCAAACGTCGAAGCACACGATAGACGGGTTGCTTTTATGGCCCCAATTACCAGATGCATCGAACGGGATAAGCGGTAATCTTTTCATCCGGGGTGAGCAGGGCATACCCGTGAAATTGGGCTTGACAGATGAGCATCCGATCAAATGGATCGCGATGATAGTGGGGCAGCTTGTAGAGCTGAAGCACTGCCTCCTCAACAAGATCAAGGCTGTCAATGCCGTGGCGCTCCCGTTGCACCGGGATGAAACGCTCCGGCAAATCAGGAAGCGAAAGCCGCCCCAGTCCATACTTGATCATCATTTCCCACACGGATACGCTGCTGAGATAGACCTCATTCGCCGGATCCTGGAATACATCCCGCGCCTTTTGAGAGAGAGCGCTCGAACCGGTAATAAGCCAGAGAAAGGTGCATGTATCCAGCAAGAGATTCAATCGGAATTCCCTTCAAACGACAGGAGCAGTTCCTCGGGAAGATCGTCGAAAAAATCAGGCGGCACATCGAACGTGCCTTTTGCTAGACCGATCGGCCGGTATTCTTGGCGTGCATCCGGAAGTGGACGAATTTCTGCAATGGGGATATTGCGCCGGCACAAGACAATGGTTTCGCCATCCTTGAGGTGTTTCAGATAGCGGGACAGATGGGTCTTGGCCTCATGTATGTTGAGTCGAATCATGACTAATAAATAAGTCATAGACTGAACTAAGTCAAGACTTGCGGGCCCGTTTGCCGGTTTGCCGGTTTGCCTGTTTGCTTGTGTGCCGGTTACAAAAGTTTGAGGGCAACTGTCAAAATAAAATCGCTCTGCGATTTTATGGAACGCGACGATGTCGCTCATGGGGCTGAAGGCAGAATCTTTCACTTAAATGAATCGCATCGGATGTTATCCTGCGCTGGACGCAACGGGTAACAATCGAGTTTGATAATTTTATTAGAACATTAGAAGACAAAGGCAGAGCAGCACAGTGGTGCCCATGAGAATCCAGTCGGAGCGATCGGAAACCAGTTCCGCATCGGTTCGATCGTCCGCGTAGCATCTGGCTTCCATGGCCAGGGCCAGTTGGTCGGCGGTGAGAAAGGTTCGGCGAAGGACAGGTATGGAGAATCGGATCACCCGGTAGAAAGGATTCTTCCGGTTCTCGATGCCCCTGGCACGCTGTGCTTCACCGGTTTCGCGGGCCTGGTCAAGGATATGGGGCAGAAACCGAACAATCAGGCTGAGCATGGTCCCGACCCGCTTTTCCGGCACCCCGGGTATCGGTTTTAAAAACCATTCCACGGCGGCTTTTATCTCGGACAGTCGAGTAGAGGCCATAACGGCGACACCCGCCAGCAGTACTAGAAGCAGACGACTGCAGATGGCAGCTCCGGCGATCACCCCTTCACGAGTGACGGGCCAGGGACCCAATACAAACAGCTGTTCACCGGGAGTCACCAGGGCCCTTGCCAGAAAAATGAATAAGAGCAATAGAACGACGGGTTTCAGATCCCTCATAAGAGCCCCCGGAGGAACGCCTGCCCGGATGACAACCATCAACATCAAAAGGCACGCTCCCGAGAGCACCGGGAGGCTTGTTCCCAGGCTTGCAAGACTCACCATAATCAGCGCGACGATCTTGAACCGGGGGTCCCAGCGGTGAAGACGGCCGCTGCCGCTGATGTAACCGAGTGCCGTCAGTCCAGCCACGATGGAACCTCCCCGCCCAGACGTGCCGCACAGGGCTGTCTCACACCAAAATTTTCCGTCTCTTCCAGGAGATCCGCTGGAGCGCCATTGCGCACGACCTCACCTTCGAACAGGATCACGAGACGGTCGGCATGGGTGATGACTTTTTCCAGGTCGTGGGTGGTAACCAGCAATGTCTTCCCCACCTTGTGCAGGGTCAGCATCTGGGTGAGTACCTGCCGAATCCCATCGTAGTCGAGATTGGAAAACGGCTCGTCAAACACCACCACCTCCGGCTCCATGGCCAGCACCCCGGCGATGGCCAGCCGGCGCTTCTCTCCCCCGGACAGGATATGGGGCCGCTGCTCGGAAAGCCGCTCCAGAGCGACGACAGCCAATGCATTTACAACCCGCTGGCGGATCGCCTCTCGATCGAGCTTCAGATTTTCAGGACCAAAGGCCGCGTCTTCGTACACGGTCTCTCCGACGATCTGGCTGTCTGCGTCCTGGAATACCATGCCGACTATCCTGCGGGCGCGACGCGGATCTTGCCCCACGGACATGCCGTCGAGAATCACCTCCCCGTTGGAGGGAGTCAGGAGTCCGTTGAGGTGGCGAAGGAGAGTTGTCTTTCCGGAGCCGTTCTTTCCCGCAATGACGACAAACTCGCCCTTTTCAATGGAAAGATCGATCCCGTCGATTCCCAGGGTGCCATCTGGGAAACGATGACACAAATTTCGGATTTCTATGAACGACATAATAGTTAATGGCGGAAGCCGTTTTTAGTACGTGAAGGCGTCGGATTGACTAAATCCGAAATTCGAATATCGGATTTCCTATCGAAAAGGCGCCTCTCTTATTATTAACGTGCTTATGCTTCCTTGGTTTTATTCACGATGGGGCGCAGCGCCTTGGAGATAGGAACGGCTGCGGCAATTTTAAGCGCGTCGCCGATCAGAAACGGCAGCATGCCCACCGCAAGGGTTTTTCCCCAGGTCATACCGGTCAATATCTTCAGCCAGGAAACCCCCATGGCGTATATCACGGCGGTCCCGATAATCATGGCCACAACGTCATAGACGACGTTGCCTTTCCTTTTGGCCGATATCCATCCGATCAAAAAGACCGCCGGCAGAAAACCGATCAGGTACCCTCCCGTGGGACCGACGATACGCCCGATACCGCCCAGGCCCCCGGCAAACACCGGAAGCCCGAAAGCACCGGCCAGGATATAGACGCCGACGGAGGCCAACCCCCAGCGCCACCCCAAAAGCAGTCCGGCCAGGTAGATGAAGAGGTTCTGGAGCACAATCGGTACCGGGCCGATGGGAATCGCCATGTAGGCCCCGGCAGCCGTCAATGCCGCCATAAGGGAGGCGTAAACGGTCATCCGCAACTGTCTGCCGCCGGTTTCCGTTTCCATCTTACGCTGCTGGGCAAGCGTCTGCTTGTTTGAGGTCATGGGTGGGGTTCCTTGTATGTTTGCCGGTTGGCCGGTCTGCCCGTTGGCCCGTTTGCCCGTGAGCCCGTTCGCCCGCTTTTAGGTATTTGGTATTCGGTATATGGAGAGTCTTTAACAATCTGTAATCCATAGTTAGCACCGGGTACCCAATACCCAGTACCCAATACCCATCGTTCATCCTGAACCTTGCATCTTTGTATCCTGCATCCCCCTGTTTCCTGCAGCCTTAGACGCGCCTTTGAAATCGATTCTATTGGTGGAAACAGTCTCCGTATATCACCCGTTGCCGGGAGCCGTCGTCCAGACCGAGGACCAGGGCGCCGTTTTGGTCGACGTCCATGGCCGTTCCCTCAAAGACACCCCGGACGGTTTCCACCCGCACCCGGCGTCCTATGGTGTCGGTGCAGGTCTTCCATTCCTGGATCACCTCGCTGTCGAGCCCTTTGTCCAAACGATGCCGGAACCGATCCAGAAAATCAGCCAGAATGTTCTTTCTCGACATCGTTTTCCCCGTCAATTCCTTTAAGGAAACCGCGTTGGGTTCCCGACGGGTTGGGTTATTGTTCACATTGATCCCGACACCGATATTCAGGTAATTGACCCGATCGGCTTCTCCTTCCATCTCCGACAGGATGCCCACCAGCTTACGGCCATCCACCAGAATATCATTGGGCCACTTCACCCGGGCATCCACACCGCAGCCAGTGTTGAATGTCCGCGCCAGTTCCAGGGACACCGCAAAAGTGATCCGTGCCACCTCCATGGGAGCCAATGCCGGCCGGGTCACCACGGTAACGTAAAGCCCTCCGGTGTCGGACTGCCAGGCTCGGGTCAATCGCCCGCGCCCCCTGGTCTGTCGATCGGCCACCACAACCGTCAAATGGGGGCAGCCCTTCCGGGCCAGATCACGCGCGGCATCCATGGTCGACGCCACTTTCGGGAAATAATGGATCCGGTCTTCCCACTCGGGTATCTCCCATGGAAATGGAGTATCCGGTCTCTTTTTTAAGCGGTAGCCTTTTGGGCCGGCATCGATCCGGTAACCGAATTCCTGGAGTTGCTGAATGTGCTTCCAGACCGATACCCGGGATATTCCGAGCCGCTCACTAAGCTGCTGCCCGGAGACCACCCCCCTGGACTCCGACAGTATGGTGATCAGTGCGCTTTTCATTTTCGTTACCCTTGAAGCTCAAGTTAGTTAACGAAAATTTATTCCCTTGTCAATTCCTCAATGGCCCGTCTGTGAGAAAAGGTGTTAGAGTCTGAATTGTGGCCAGCACCACGCTTGGCTTTAGTTATAAATTTGAGATAGAGGACCGAACAGGCCATGTGGGAGCCATGACTTTAAAGTGTACAAAAAAGTTGATTTTTAGACGTCAGAATACAAATTTGTAAAAAACTTTTCGGACAACCCGTGATCGAGATCCATGTCGATTGTTGATCTGCGGCCAAAATACCTTGTTTTCGTTGTCTCTAATGATATGGTCCCTATCTTGCAAATGTGAAGGCGTTTAAATAAGGATAACGGCGGATAAACCTATCGAACAACACCTACCGATCAGGGAACATGGAGATCTGATGATTAACACTCAAACACCGGAATCAAATCCCCATAGACGTCCGAGGGGTCTCTATGATCCGGCCTATGAGCATGATGCCTGCGGTGTCGGTCTGATTTGCGACCTGAAGGGTCGCAAATCCCACAACATCATTTCCAGCGGTCTGGATATCCTGCTCAATTTGTCCCACCGTGGCGCGGTGGCCTGTGATGGCGCCACAGGTGACGGCGCAGGCATCCTGATGCAGCTTCCCCATGACTTTACCACAAAAATTGCCGGAGACGTCAGGATTCAGCTACCGCCGGAAGGTGCATATGCCAGCGGTCTGGTCTTCTTGCCGAGTGAATCTATCGAACGGGACCAATGCATGGCCCATATCGAACGGGCGGTCGAAGAAGAAGGCCAGAGACTCCTCGGCTGGCGAAACGTTCCTGTCAACAGTGAGGTTATCGGCGAAATATCCCGGCAAGCCGAACCATCCGTCCATCAGGTCTTCATCGGCAAATCCCAGGATAACGGGGACGTCGATCGCTTCGAACGGAAGCTCTTCATCATCCGAAAACTGGCTGAAAATGCGGTCCGCGCCGCAGGCATGAGCCAGGGCCACTATTTTCATATCCCCAGCCTGTCGGCAAAAACATTCATTTACAAAGGCATGTTTCTGGCACACCAACTCAAAGCCTATTATCCGGATCTTCAAGACCCGGATATGGCCAGCGCCCTGGCGTTGGTCCATCAGCGCTACAGCACCAATACGTTTCCCTCCTGGGATCTGGCGCATCCGTTTCGCTTCCTCTGCCATAACGGCGAAATCAACACGTTGCGAGGCAACATCAACTGGATGAATGCACGGCAATTTCTTTTTCAATCCGACCGTTTCGGAGAAGATATGGCCCGACTGTTTCCCATCGCCACACCCGGTGCCAGCGACTCGGCCATCCTGGACAATGCCTTGGAACTGCTGATCCACACCGGCAG
Organism: Olavius algarvensis associated proteobacterium Delta 3; assembly: GCA_903231505.1. Classification (GTDB taxonomy): domain Bacteria; phylum Desulfobacterota; class Desulfobacteria; order Desulfobacterales; family CAFBRK01; genus CAFBRK01. The sequence continues at coordinate 89,613 of CAFBRK010000226.1, forward strand.
GTCCCTGCCCCATGCCATCATGATGCTGATCCCCGAAGCCTGGCAGAATCACGAAACCATGTCGGACGAAAAGAAAGCCTTCTATGAGTACCACTCCTGTCTCATGGAACCCTGGGACGGACCGGCCTCCATCGCCTTTACGGACGGGAAATGGGTCGGCGCCGTACTGGATAGAAATGGCCTCCGACCTTCCCGTTACACCGTGACCGAAGACGGCCTGGTCATCATGGGTTCGGAAACGGGGGTTCTTGACATAGATCCGGCCAATGTACTGCACAAAGGCCGACTCCAGCCCGGGCGGATGTTTCTCATCGATATGGAAGAAGGCCGCATCATCGAGGACGCGGAAATCAAAGAAAAGATCAGTCGGCGGCAGAACTACCGGAAATGGTTGGATGAGCAAATGATTCAGATGCCGCCTGCCGACACCGCATTATTTGAAGAGGCTCGATCTCGAGCTCCTCTAATCCAACACCAGCAGCTCTTTGGATACACCCTCGAGGACATGAATATCCTTCTGGCCCCGATGGCCAGAGACGGAGGAGAGCCCACGGGCTCCATGGGGGATGACATTCCCCCGGCGATCCTGTCTAGAAAGTCCCGATTGCTGTTCGATTATTTTCGCCAGCTGTTTGCCCAGGTGACCAATCCCCCCCTGGACGCCATCCGGGAGAAACTGGTGACCTCCCTGGAAACCACCATTGGTGAAGAACAGGACCTGTTCCAGGAGACCCCCCTCCATTGCCGGCAGGTGCGCATCAAACAGCCCATCCTGACCGAAAACCAGATGGCGTTTCTCCGAGATCCGAATCGGGTTGGGCTAAAAAGTGCCACGTTGCCGATGCTGTTTCCGGCGAACTCAGGTGGCCCGGGACTTGAGCAGGCCATGGCCGGGCTATGCGAAGCCGCGGCGCAGGCCGTGGACGGCGGAGCCCAGATCCTGATTTTGACCGACACGGGAGCGGATCGGGAAAATGCCCCCATCCCTTCCCTGCTTGCAACAGCCGGGGTGCACCATCACCTGATTCGCAAAGGTTTGCGGACCCGGTGCGGCATTGTCGTGGAAACCGGCGAAGCCCGCGAAATCCATCACTTTTGTTGTCTCATCGGATATGGCGCCGGAGCCGTTTATCCCTATCTGGCATTCGAGACCCTTGCCGATATGATTGCCCGCGCTGAGCTTCCGGATATTGGTTTTGAGAAGGCCGTAACCAATTATATCAAAGCAGTTGGAAAAGGCATTCTGAAAGTCATGTCAAAAATGGGCATTTCTACGCTTCAAAGCTACCGGGGGGCCCAGATATTCGAGTGCATCGGATTGAACGAAACGGTTATCGAAACATATTTTACGGCCACTTCTTCCAGAATCAGCGGGGCCGACATCCACATCATCGCCCAGGAAATCGAGCAGCGATTCAATCATGCTTATCCCCGGGCGGACATTCCGGGAAGTCAAGATTTGGAATTGGGTGGTAAATACAAATGGCGGCGGGACGGAGAAGCCCACCAGTACAACCCCGAGACCCTAGCCAAGATGCAGCAAGCGGTCCGGAATAATGATCAGGCCGCCTGGGACGAATTTTCCGATCTGGTCGATGGACAGAACCAGGAGGAAGGATTCATCCGCGGCCTGTTCGATTTCCGCTTTGCCGAAACACCCGTTCCCCTGGATGAGGTAGAACCTTGGCCGGAAATCGTGAAACGGTTTAAAACCGGGGCCATGTCCTATGGCTCCATCAGCAAAGAGGCCCATGAAACTCTTGCGGTGGCCATGAACCGCATCGGCGCCAAGAGCAATAGCGGAGAAGGTGGAGAAGATCCGGACCGATACGACCCGGACCCCAACGGAGACTGGCGAAACAGCGCCATCAAGCAGGTGGCGTCCGGCAGATTCGGTGTTACGGGCGCCTATCTGGCCAACGCTACGGACCTGCAGATCAAGATGGCCCAGGGTGCCAAACCCGGCGAGGGTGGCCAGCTGCCGGGATTCAAAGTCTATCCCTGGATCGCCAAAACACGGCATTCTACGCCTTACGTGGGGCTCATTTCGCCACCACCCCATCACGACATTTATTCCATAGAAGACCTGTCCCAGCTCATTTATGACCTTAAAAACGCCAACCCGGAAGCCAACATCAACGTCAAGCTGGTGTCCGAGGTTGGGGTGGGCACCGTGGCCGCAGGTGTTGCCAAGGGAAGGTCCGATGTCATTCTGATCAGCGGCGAAGCCGGCGGTACCGGTGCGTCTCCGCAAACCTCGATCCGATACGCCGGCCTCCCATGGGAATTGGGGCTGGCTGAATCCCATCAGACCCTGGTTATGAATGGCCTTCGGTCCCGAGTCGTCCTTGAAACCGACGGTCAGCTCAAGACCGGCAGAGACCTGGCTGTGGCATTCCTGCTGGGTGCCGATGGAGTCGGATTCGGCACGGCGGCTCTGATTGCCCTTGGCTGCGTGATGATGCGGGTATGCCATCTAAATACTTGCCCTGTCGGCATCGCGACCCAGGATCCTGAATTGCGAAAAAAGTTCACTGGCAAACCGGAACATGTGATCACCCTGATGCGGTTTGTAGCTGAAGACTTACGAAAACTCATGGCACGGCTGGGGTTTCGGACGGTTGCCGAGATGGTTGGAAGAACGGACAAACTCATAAAGCGGCTTGCCGTCGATCACTGGAAAGCCAAAGGGATCGATGTGTCGAATATTCTCTACAAAGCGGAGACCCCCATGGCCATCTCGGATGTCTGCCAGATCGATTCCCAGGATCACGGTCTGGAACATGCCCTGGATCATCAACTCATACAAGAATGCCGGCCGGCACTGGAACACGGGCAGCCGGTGACAGTGGAGCTGCCGGTTCGAAACGTCCATCGCACGGTCGGTACGATGCTGTCCTATGAGATATCCAAACACTACACGGACGACGGACTCCCTGAAGACACCATCGTCATTCATGCCTCCGGCTCGGCGGGCCAGAGTTTTTGCGCCTTTGGGGCCCGCGGAATAACGATACACCTCCGGGGAGAGGCCAATGATTACTTCGGAAAGGGTCTTTCCGGGGCCCGGCTCACAATACGCCCGCCGGATGGCAGCACGTTTGCCGCCGAAGAGAATATCATCATTGGCAACGTCGCATTTTATGGGGCCACCGCCGGGGAAGCCTACATCCGGGGTTGGGCAGGGGAACGCTTCTGCGTCCGTAACAGCGGGGTCACCGCCGTCGTGGAAGGTGTCGGGGACCATGGGTGTGAGTACATGACCGGGGGCCGTGTCGTCGTGTTGGGGCCCACGGGCCGAAACTTTGCCGCCGGCATGAGCGGCGGAATCGCGTACGTACTCGACAATGACGGAGAGTTTCGCCGTAACCGGTGCAACATGGAGATGGTTGCCCTGGAACAGCTGAAAGAGAGCGAGGATATCGACTTCCTCAAGACCAGCATCGAAAGACACATGGGGTACACCGAGAGTTCGGTGGCCGGAAAGATACTGGAGCGATGGGATACCTATCTCCGGTTGTTTGTTAAGGTGATGCCGGTGGATTACAAGCGTGCCCTGGGACGACTGGAGAAAGAGCATCACCAACCTGTTTCTGCATTACAGTCAGGTTAATGTTTCGATCTAAAGAAATCCCCTCATATTCCTACTTCCCTCCCCAGGGGGGAGGGATAGAGGGAGGGGAAAAAGCGAAGATATAAAAATGGGAAAACCAACAGGATTCAAAGAATATAACAGGGAACTGCCGGAAAAACGCCCGGTCGAAAAACGGAAACAGGATTTCAAGGAATTCTACCTGCCGTTTCCGGAGTCCAAGCTGAAAGCCCAGTGCGCCCGATGCATGGACTGCGGTGTTCCGACCTGCCATTCGGGTTGTCCCCTCGGCAATCTCATTCCGGACTGGAACGACTCGGTCTATCGGGGCCAATGGCGACGGGCCGTGGAGCAGCTTCACCGAACCAACAACTTTCCGGAATTTACCGGACGGCTGTGTCCGGCCCCCTGTGAAGAAGCCTGTGTGCTGGGAATCAACGAACCCCCGGTGACCATCGAACAAATTGAAAAGGAGATTATCGAATACGCGTTCGAACAGGGATGGATCGGTCCCGAACCACCCACCCGGCGGACGGGCAAAACCGTGGCGGTTGTCGGCTCCGGCCCGGCCGGTCTGGCCTGCGCCCAGCAGCTCAACCGTGCCGGGCACACCGTCACCGTATACGAACGGGACGATCGGATCGGCGGCCTGCTGCGGTATGGAATCCCGGATTTTAAGATGGAAAAATGGGTCCTCGACCGACGTCTGGATATCCTCATCCGGGAAGGCATCCAATTCGAAACCGGAGCCCATGTCGGTGTGGACATCACCCGAGATGATCTTGCAAAATTCGACGCCGTGGTGCTCTGCTCCGGTGCCACTGTTCCCAGGGATCTGCCGATTCCCGGAAGGGAGCTCGACGGCATCCACTTTGCCATGGACTTTTTAAACCGGCAGAACCGGCTGATCGCCGGCCAGGACGCGGACTGTTATGGAAATCCTTCGATAACCGCAGATGGCAAACATGTGGTGGTCATCGGCGGCGGGGACACCGGCAGCGACTGCATCGGCACCTCCCATCGGCAAGGCGCTCTAGAAGTGGTCAATTTCGAACTGCTGCCGAAACCGTCGAACGATCGTCCGGATCATCAACCCTGGCCGTATTGGCCCATGCGGCTCCGGACCAGTTCCTCCCACGAAGAGGGCGGAACGCGGCATTGGCAAATTTTGACCAGGGCCTTTTTGGGTAAACAGGGACGTGTCAAAGAGGTGGTTACCGTGGACGTTGAGTTTGTCGACACGGATGGAACAGGGCCGAAGATGATCGAGAAACCGGATTCGGAGCGGACCTGGCCGGCAGATCTGGTGCTGCTGGCCCTGGGATTTACAGGCCCGGAACCGGGCACGGTGGTGGCCCAGTACGACCTGCCCTTGACCCAGTACGGAAGTATCCAAACCGACAAGTATTACATGACGCGTGTGGATGGTGTCTTTGCTGCCGGTGATTCGAACCGGGGCCAGTCGCTGATCGTCTGGGCAATATCGGAAGGCCGGGAGGCCGCCAGGTGCGTCGACGTGTACCTCATGGGCCGATCCGATCTTCCCACCAAGGGAGAAGGGGATCTGCCCCTAGCGTAGAAACCGGTTTTTATAGCAGATGTCAGACCTCCGTTCCGATTGAGAAACGGGATACAAATGCCAGCGGACCGGAGTCATCGGAATCGCTATCGGGTTCGGAATCGGTATCGACTTCGAAGATAACCGTCATGTCTCGATTCCGATACCGATAGCGATCCCGACCCCGAGCATCTATAGCTGCGCATTCTCTTAACAAGGGGGGGGTGTTGACAAAAAAACGCTTCATTTTAGCGGAACATATCTTTGGCAATTGCTAAACTGCCGTACGGCTTGCCCGTTGCCGTTTTTTCAGCGCATTTATTTCTGAAACAGGGACATTGCGGATGTCATGTCCTCTTCTGTGATTTTTCCACCAATACGGTAGGCAATGGCCTTATCGACCCCGATGTCCATAAATTCCAGCATTCAATTGCCTTCAGTTGTTTACTGTGCTGTTGTGTCGAATGATGAAACTGTTACCGACCCAGGGATGAAGATCCTTTATGTTGAGACGGCTTCCCAATCCTTCCTCAGGATGGCCCACTGAGCCACGTCCTCGAACTCCCCCCACTTCCGCACGCACTGGCGCAACATCCCCTCCTGGGTGAAACCGTTCTTCTCAAGAACCCGACCGCACGCTGGATTTCGCATCATGTGATATGCATAGAATCGATTCAGCTGAAGCTCTTCAAATCCGTACTGCAGTATGGCGTGAATCACCTCACTCATGTACCCTCGTCCCCAGGCCGCCGCGCTTAACCAGAAACTGATCTCTGCGTGGGCGTGCTCGCGATCGATACAGCGGATTTCAATCAGACCACAGAAATTATGTTCCGTTTTATGCGCGATGGTAAAGGTGACCGAAACACCTTCTTCCCGCTCTTTCTGCTGCCGAGCAATATATCGCTCGGCTTCACCAGGAGGATAGGGATGGGGGACAGAAATCATGGTATCGGCGATCTCCCGGGCCGAGGCAGCCGTTTGGATCGCCGGGGCATCGGATGGCTCCATTGGACGAAGGCGCAGCCGCTCAGTGGTCAGTATGGGTTGATCAATCATGACAATTAGCCAAGGGGTCAAACCTTGTCGGGCTGTTGCCCGAACCGGTTTTATCGAGCCGTCTTTAGCTCCATGACGCATGCTCTTTCAACCAACATGGGAGCATGATTCAATTGCGATCT
>CAFBRK010000227.1 GCA_903231505.1 Olavius algarvensis associated proteobacterium Delta 3
CTTGCCACTAGACGTAACGAGATGATGAGTTGACCTAAAAACTGTTAGAGGTCATTATCTGTCTGATTTTTCTGCCAAATCAGAAAAGGAGGCAGATATGACCACTGTTAGCCCAACCCGGATTAATCCCAACATCCTGCTTGGTTGCCACCCACCGACCCTAAAAGAGCATTTTCAAGAGCTTGAACGGCGGGGAATCGCTCTTTTTCAATCAGATCCGGCAGCAAGCAGTCAATCCAACGGACCAATTACCGACAAAAGACGGCAGGCGATGCTAGACATTTTCCGGAGGATCGCCAAGGCCAGCTTCTTCGGCAAAGGTCATCTTTGTAAATTCCTGTATCAAAAACACCGTCAGAACTGCAAACCGAGAACCATCTCCAATTACTGCACGTCCCTGATGCTTTTTTTGATGTTTGTGGCCGCTTTGGGCAAAACCAAGATCGAGCAGCTCAGCCGAGATGACCTGGAAGCCTTTGTCGAGCATGAGCAGGACCGAGGGATGCAGCCCAAAACGCTGCATCTGCGGCTGATCAACATCTATGCCTTTCTGCGGTATCTGGTGGATCAGCGGCTGCTGCCGGCAAGCCTGTTACTTCGTAAAATCAGGATCAAGGTTCCTGATGCGCTTCCCAGGGCCATGGACCCGGTTGATGTCAAACGGCTGCTGGCGGTCATCGATAACATCCGCGACCGGGCCATGATTGTCATCATGCTCCGTTCCGGCATGCGGATCGGAGAGCTATTAAGCCTGAAGATGGATGATGTCCGCTTGGCCGAAAAAAAGATCCTTCTATGGGAGGGTGAAAAAAACCAAACCGGAAGAACCGTCTGCCTGAGCGATGATGCCTGCAGGGCCCTTGGCCGATGGCTTTACATCCGGGATCCGGAAAAGGTCAATGTCTTTTACGCCCGGGCACGCAATACCATGGGTTACACGACCGCAAGAAAGATGATGAACACCTATCTGAGCAAAGCCGGGCTGGCGGGCAAGCGATACACACTTCATAGTCTTCGGCACACGTTTGCCACCGATCTTTTAAATGCCGGCATGCGTCTGGAGTGTCTTCAGCAGCTGTTGGGCCACAGCAACCTTGAGATGACGCTTCGCTACGCTCGGCTTACCGACAGGACCCGGGAAAAAGAATACTTTAAAGCCATGGCCATCATCGAAGGAGACATGACCGATGGACCTGACCCACTCGATTGTCCGCTTCCGAAGGCATCTGAAGCGCCGGAACTGCTCGCCGCACACGATCAGAAGCTATCTTAGCAACCTCAAGCAGTTTATCGTGTGGGTCGATCGGCCTTTAGAAGAGGTAACACACCGAAAAATCGGTGCCTACATCGATTATCTCCTAAGAAGGCGCCTGGCGCCCAAAACGATCAACTGCTATTTGATCAGCATCCGGCGATTCTATGACTTTCTTCGCTTCGAAGAAGATCTGCCCGTTGATAACCCGGTCAGAAAGGGCTGTCATCTGCGTCTGTCAAAACCGCTGCCAAAGCATCTGCGGGACCAGGAAGTTAAGCAACTTCTGTCGGTTGTAACCAGCAAACGGGATCTGGCGATTATTATGCTGATGCTCCGCTCCGGGCTGCGGGTGACCGAAGCCGTCAACATCACCCTTGGAGCCATTGATTGGCACAGAAAGCGTCTCTATGTCTACCTGGGCAAAGGGGGCAGGGATCGTGTCGTATACATCAGCCCGGACACCTACAAAGCGCTGGCCGCTTATCTGCAAGTACGGCCGGTGTGTCGTGCCAAAAGACTCTTCCTTGTCGAACGGGGCCGCTACAAGGGAAAGCCCATATCGGTTCGTGGGGTGCAAAAGCGGATAGAGGCCTATGCCCGAGAAGCCGGGACAAAGGTGTCGTGCCATCAACTGCGGCACACCATGGCCACCCAGCTTCTCAACGCCGATGCGGATCTTGTCACCATCCAGGACCTGCTCGGCCATAGCCGAATCAAGACGACCCAGCGCTATTGCAAACTGTGCAACCTGAAGGTGGAAAGGGATTATTTTGCCGCCATGGATCGGCTGCTCGAAACAGCTATTGATCGCTTCGGATAATTGGACTTGACAAACGCTGAAAAATGAAACAGGAAAGCAGCAGATAACCCACCTTAATCAATAGAAAAATCAGACCTCATTACGTCTAGCTTGCCAC
>CAFBRK010000228.1 GCA_903231505.1 Olavius algarvensis associated proteobacterium Delta 3
AACCCATACCGGCTGCCTCTGGCAAAAGAGCGTTCCATCAGATGCTGGCGTTTACGGATATCTTTTTGGGACTGTTTCGACCCGGCGTGCTCGAGCATGATATCCAATTCGTTCTG
>CAFBRK010000229.1 GCA_903231505.1 Olavius algarvensis associated proteobacterium Delta 3
ATCGGTTACCTCAGTGCTCGAGTGGTTTATGAACACCTAGCAACTAAAACCATGCGATTCAATGGCTATTTGGGCAACAGCCCGGCAAGACCTGACCCCGTTCTCTGACAGTGTTGATTCTTTCAAAACGTGTCCTATCCTTTCCTTTGTATCCCAAAATCCTCAGATATAGATGGCTGCAACGACTCCGCAATGAATCCTCTACAGGAGGGCGATATGGCAATCATTCGTCTTTTCTTGTCCTTCGGCATGTTGCTTCTCAGTATGCTGCCGGCGGTTGTGCCTGCAACTACACAAGCGGCCCTGATAACATTTAATTTTGAAGCGCCGGTGACCTCCTCCTTCAATGCCCCCGGCATCACCGACGAGGATATCATCACCGGAAGCTACACCTTCAACGATGCGACAACCGGTGTCTTTACCCCGAAATCCGTCCCATTCGAGCCGGATACAACATTCTTTACCGGGGCCGTGACATCCATTTCTGCGACGGTGGACGGAAACACATTATCCGGCACGTCGGGAGATATCCATTTCGACGATTACGGGGAATTCTCTCCCGGATTCGGTTTCGGCGACGATCTGTACGAGGTTGACGCCACGCTTACTTCCGGGGACATCGGCGGTATCGCCGCCACCAGCTTCATCCTGTCCGTCCCGTATCCCTATGACACCGACCCGAGTCCCGTGCTCGGCGCTGTTCCTCCCACGCTTGCCGGCACCAATTTCCCCTCGGTCCTCATTTTCCTGGATGGCGGCGGCAATATCGTTGCGGATCTCACGCTGCTGGAATCCGCCGCCGGCACACCGGTACCCCTGCCCCCCAGTGTGCTCTTCCTTACCGGCGGACTGGTGATCTTCGGTGTTTTCAGACATCGTCGCGTGTTTGAAGACAGGTTCACATAATATATACAAATAAGCCGAACTCAAAGAACCGGAACCCCTGCGCCATCAGGATTCCGGTTTTTCTTTTTCCGGCAAGAAATGAGCAGGCCATCGTTCCCGCTTGGGGAGAGAAAAGGCACTACAGATCAAACCATTGGCGCGATGCGTCAATGATGTTTCATTGGTTTGTGTTACGTTGAGTTCTTCGAAAACCATCGTCTGGGGCGGCATCCTGAATCTTGGTAATGGCAGTATCGTCACGAGGGGAAGCATTATGGACAGCGTGAAAAATCCGGAAAACGACGACCAAAAAATGATCGAGACAGCAGAAAAAATTCTGGTCACGCCTCTTTCCCACATGGAGTTTTACGTACAGATGTTTCTTGAAGGATTTGGCAGCCAGCCCCGGATCACCGAGCTGGTAGCCGAATGGATGGCCCAGGGCAAGACGGTCATGGATGAATGTCGCAGGATCAAGTTAAATGGTTCTTCTCCAAATTAGTTGGAGAAGAGGGTCCAATGATTTGGGGCTTCGCTTTTACAAGCTACGACCCCACGAGTCGACCCCACAGGCAGGGGGTCACGTGTTTGTTTATAGTGGTTGTCCTAAATAAGTTCCGTTTGCAGACATATGGAAACGATGACCGCAGAGTCGCAGAGGGCGCAACGGAACTGTATGTTTCCCAGAATCCCTGAGAGGGGGATTCAGGGAAAGAGCCCCAGCGACATATTTAATTTATATATATTTTTCCAAGTGAGCAGAGCGAGTCGAAGGGTTAGCCCGCCTGTCCTGAGCCTGCCGAAGGGTTAGCCCGTTAGCCGGTTGGCCCGTTTGCCCGTTTGCCCGTTAGCCCGTGTGTCCTTATGTCTTAGCTGTCCTCTGCCATCCGACCTCGGACATCCGACCTCCGACATCTATCCTCTGCCCTCTGTCCTCTGCCATCCGACATCCGACATCCGACCCGCCAAAGGCGGGCAAGCCTCTGACTTCAAGCATCCAGCATCCAGTATCGAGAATCCAGCTCTCCAAATCTCCTAACCCCTGTATCTTGTATCCTGGATCCTGCATCCCGTTTGCCTACCTGTCCTGAGCTCAGTCGAAGGGAGGGTCTCGAAGGGCAGCGAAATGCAAAATTAAAATCTACTCTGCGACCTCGGCGCCTTTGCGGTAATAGCTTGATCGTAAAAGGAATCGGAACGGAATTCTGAAAATCGCTATAGATGGGGTTTCGAGACCACTTCTATACGAGGTTCAGGATTTCTTCCTCCCATTCCTCCAGCAGACCCAGATCGGCGGCCAGGTCCAGCACGGTATAGCGGTCGCGGATCCAGCGGGCGTATCGGTAGGCAAAGGTCAGTTCCTCCCGTGAGATTCCCAGATCGGCGGCCCGCCAGAGAGCGCCGGCAGCCCGGAGATGGGAGCGGGAATCGGCCGCAGGGATCACCACCGGACCCACCGCATTCCGGAATTTCTCCCAGCAGGACAGAATGTTCGACCGTCGCTGCCGGAGGGCTGACCCATCGAGATACTTCCGCCGGGCAAACGGCAGTACGGCGTCGGCCAGATCACGGAAGTACTTCCGAATAAAGGCGTCAAAGTCCGCCGGCGTTTCCGCGACGGGTTGACTTTCTTTCCGGCGGCGAAGCGCGCCGGCATCCAGGGCCAGCAATTTCTCATACAGCCCCAACGAGATCAAGGTCGCCACACCGGTCTGCTCCCCGTGCAGGGCCGGGGATCTCCCGCGCCAGTGGGCGGTCATGTCCCACAGATGGCTGATGAGATGCTCGCCGCCCGATGCCGGGGAACTGGAGCCGGCCAGCACCATGGAGAGCCCCGAACGGAGCAGCGCCTCGATCAGCACGGATAGCCCTTCGGGGCTGTTGGTATTGATACGGGCCGCTTCGGCCACCGCCGCCGAAAACCCGCAGAAGTACTCGCCGAACAGATGGTGGCCCACCAGCCAGTCGGCCGTGGACGCATTCTTGGAAAGCAGATCGCCGAATCCGGCCGCAGCCATCCGGGCCGGCGCCGTGGACAGAATCTCAGGATCGGCGATAATCGCCACCGGCGGCCGGCAGGGTTCGGTGATTTTGACGCCCTGATCGGTCAGCGCTGAAATCGCCGACGGATAGCCGTTCATGCTGGCGGCGGTCGCCACGGTGATCAGCGGGCAGTCGGTGACCGTGGCCGCCGATTTGCAGATATCGTTGATGGTGCCCGACCCCACCGCCAGCAATCCGGCCGGGCGATGGCCTTTAATGGCGATAACCAGCGCATCCACCGATTCCCGATCGGCATGGGCCGGCTCCGAATCGGGATCGACCCGATGAATGCCGACCGGCCGGCCGCTTTCCCGCAACATGGTGACCGCGGCTTCCCCGGCCGCAGGCCAGGTGTTGCCATCGGCGGCACACAGAACCGAGCCATTAGGAAAAAAACGGTCGACCATCCGGGGCAGTTGTTCAAATGCCCCTGTCCGAAGGTCGGCTTCCAGAGTCGGTATCCGATGCGGGCGTCCGCAGGGGCAGTCGTCGGTTTCGCTTCCGAAAAGTTCTCCCAGGCGTGCCTGGGCCATATCTGGGCACATTGTTGGGGCTCCTCTACACCGAATATGGCATGACATCTTTTCCCGATAAGATTCCGCTATTGGGTGCACTCTCCAGGCGATATCAGAACAAGATCATGCATTTTTCCGGATGCAACACCAGGTAGAGTTCCTGTCCCTCTTCCTCCGGCATGTGATGGGACACCTGCACGCGGATCATGGTGCCGTCCAGGCTTACAAAGAGGTACAAAAAGTTTCCCAGGTACGCTTTGTGGGCAAGGGTGCCTTTATACATGTTCTCCCTGCCCTGAGGCGGCTCCGCAAACACGTCCACGTCCTCCGGGCGTATGGATGCGAACACTTTTTCCCCGGGCTGTAGGGAAACCGACGCATCGGACCTCCGGCACAGCATCCTTTCGCTGAACCCGGTTCGAACGGTGACCGCTCCCGAGTCCTTAAGGATCTCTTCGACTTCGGCCTCTATAAAGTTCATGGTCCCGATAAAATCGGCGACGAATTTGTTGGCGGGTCTCTTGTAAATATCCTGCGGCTTGCCGATTTGCATTACGTTTCCCGATTCCATAACGACGATCCGGTCTGAAATCACCATGGCTTCGGCCTGGTCGTGGGTGACATATACCGAGGTGATCCCCATCCGCCTCACCAGACTCTTGATTTCGAATCTCAGCCCTTCTCTCAGCTTGGCGTCCAGATTGCTCAGGGGCTCGTCCAGCAGCAGCACTTTCGGGTTGCTCACCAGGGCCCGGGCCAGGGCCACCCGCTGCTGCTGCCCGCCGCTCAACTGTGCCGGGTACCTGGCTTCAAGGCCGCTCAACCCCACCAGTTCCAACACCTGATGCACCCTGTCCCGGATCTCTGGTTTGGGAACTTTCTGTATTTTCAAACCGTAGGCGATATTGCTGAACAATTTCATGTGGGGCCACACGGCATAGTTCTGGAACACCATGCCGATGCCCCTTTTTGAGGGCGGTACAAACCCCTGGGAAAGCATTGGTTTGCCGTCGATAACGATATCCCCCTCCTCCGGTTTTTCCAGCCCGGCGATGCAGCGCAGCGTGGTTGTTTTACCGCACCCGCTCGGGCCGAGGAGTGTCAGCATTTCTCCTTTATTGACTTCCAGCTGAATGCGATTTACCGCCACGACCTTTTTATAGCGCTTGTAAAGGTTTTGGATCTCGATATATGCCATGGATCTTGTCTCCTTACTTTCCTTCGGCGCCCCAGGCGGCCTTGAGAACACCACCCCCTATTCTGGATATGATGAGCAGCAGAATGAACGTGATCACGATCATCAAAAACGCCATGGCAGCGGCGATCCCGAATTCCATGCCGCGATGCCAGTTCAAATAGATGCCGATCGGCAAGGTTTCCCATCCGCCTTTGTACAGGAAAACGGCGGTCGATATTTCCTGGAAGGCCATGATGAAAAACATCACGACCCCGACAAGAACCCCTTTGAGCAGCAACGGCAAGGATATACTGAAAAACGTTCTGAGTTTACCCGCACCCGACACCTCGGAGGCTTCCTCGAGGGAAGGGTCCAACTGCAGGTAGGAGGAATGCGCCATCCGCAGGAAATATGGAAGCCGCCGTGCAAAGAGGGCCAGCGGCATGATGATCCAGTATTGGGCCAGGGGGATGCCTTCCCAGAACGCCAGCAGATAGCTCACACCGATTGCGATACCCGGAAAGGCCAGCATGAGGGTGATCACAAAGTCGAGGGCATCTTTTCCGGGCACCCGGGTGCGGACGATGAGATAGGCGACCGGCAGCCCAAAGGCGATCCCGAAAATCAGGGCGATCCCGCTGTACAGGAAGGAGTTCTTGATCAAAACCGGGCTTTCAAGAAGGATCAGCCTGAAATTTTCGAGGGTCCAGTACGTCGGCAGGGGTTCGAAGACCCACCTTCTGGAAAAAGCGGCCAACCCAAGCACAATCGGAATCAGGAGAACGAGAATGGCGACAAGCACCATGTAGACATACGCGCCGACTTTAACGGGTGCGCTCGGTTCGATCACTCTGCCTTCGGACGTCGTTCCTTTGGACAGGCCCGTATACTTTTTTCTCTCGACCCACCACCGGGCGAGCAAAAAGAGGGAAATGCATACAATGGAAGACACGACCACCGCAACGATCCCCATGTACTTTCGGTGTAGATCGGTAAAATGATAAGCGATGTTGAGATACGAAATCGAGGGTAGAAAATCGACCTGGCCCAGAATCAACGGGGTGAGCCAGTCGGTAAACGGCCAGAGAAAAACGAGGACCGCGCCGGCGAGATAACTCGGGGTACATAACGGCAGGGTGATGGTGAAAAACCTGCGATACCCGCTGGCCCCCTCGACTTCGGCGGCTTCTTCGAAGGAGGGGTCTATGTTGGTGAAGCCCGCCGACAGGCCAAGGACAATAAACGGGAGCATGTGCAGGGATTGAATAAACACCAGCCCGTGTAGCCCGTAGATGAAATTGATGGGGGTGTCGATCAGTCCGATATCCATCAGGATCAGATTCAGAGTGCCGTATTTACCAAAAAAGATGATAAATGCGAACACTCCCGCAAAAGCGGGCAGAACGATCGGCAGCAGGATCAGAGCGGTGAAAATTGTCTTCCCCCGGTGGCGATACCTTGCCAGAATATACGCCAGGGGAACCCCGAACAGGGTGGTGGTCAGGAGTACCAGGGTACTCAGCAGCAGCGTATTGGCAAAGGTCTTGAAATAATAGGTGTCCTTGAAGAATTCCAGGTAGTTGTCGATGCCCCAGCCGCCGGTTTCGGCGATCTTGAAACTTTCCACCACCAGAATGGACAACGGAAAGATCACGAGAAAGGCAACGACCAGCCACAGGGCTCCTGCTAAAATCAGATTGCCGCGAGACATAGCGCACCCTTGGGAGGTCTATCTGCGATTCCGGATTAACATTGAGTAAACCCCGTAGCGTGTTGGAGCGCTTCGGCAATTCCGCCGCCGGGGTAGCGGGCGGCCTCCAATGCGTCCTCACTAGTGACCTGCGACGCCTTTAACCGTGTCGAAGCGGTAAAGAGAGGGGGTAACATGACGCAATTCCGAGTTAAGCCCCCGTAGTTTTCGGCGGGGAACTTCATTGGTTCACGGACCTGGTATCCCGGACGTGGCATCGTCCGGGATAGCCCGAATATTGCATGAAATCTTTTCAGCATTTAGCTGAAAAGAAACGATATCGAAGCGCTCGTGCAATGATGAGTCTTTTCGGCAAGAATACAATTGATCATCTTCAATATTCAAAAAAGACTCTGAAAAATTCAGAAAAGACTCTGAAAAGATTTCACCCTACGGGCCAAACGGAGGCTTCCATGGCCGGCGTTATTCGAGGCTCGCGGTAGGTCGACTACAGCTTCGCCTCGTAGTAAGCAACGCATCGCAAAGCGAGGCGTCTTGGCGTTATTAAGACGCCAAGGGGCACGTCAGTGCCTGTGTAACCCCGTCAGGAACTGCCTTGGCCATATAAACCTCCGTTTGGTGCAATGTCCGGGATAGCGCCTGCCCGTTTGAGTCTTCATGAAACGTCGGAACGTGACTCCCTTCGGAAGAGCCCGATCAGTGAACCCATAAAAGCAGGTTTTCAGGGCGAAATCAGATAAGCGCGGGCCTGCGAGGCCGTCAGGCGGGCGGCCGCGTAATTGCCATCGATCTCGAAGAGTTTTCTGGCGTCTTTTATTTTCGCCTCAGCCTTTTTCACGTTCATTTTCTGGGCCTTGGCGGCGTCGATTTCGCCCTCCACTTCCTCGATCAGGAACAGACTGCTCTTCAACTCGCCCCACTTCCGGTAGATTTCGTACTCATACTTGCGGTTGACCTCGTCCCATCGTTTCGTTGCGAGATCCAGGTCGTATTCGATAAAGTCGACGTTGAGATCCCAGAACGAGTCGACCCCCAGCGCCTTTGCGGCATGCGTGGCCATGCCGACGCCCTCTTTTTCCCACGCGGAGAATTTAATGTCCGTCCGGGCTGCGAAATAACGGCCCTCCAGCACGTATTTTTGCCCTTCATCGCTGAACAGCCAATCCAGAAAGATCTTCCCGGTCTTGGCATTGGGTGAACCCTTCAGCAACGCGACGGCTTCCGGAACCAGAATCGTTTTTTCCGGAAGTAGATCACGTACGGGAAATCCGTCTTTGCGCGCCGCCATGGCGTTCATCTGCGGCTGGGCAACGCCGATGGGGACCTCACCCCGCGCCACCAGCTGAGTTGTATCTGTACTTCCGGTGGAAAACCGGGCCAGCTGGGCCGCCAGCAGCCTGAGATATCTCCAGGCTTCCTCTTCGCCGAACGCCTGCATGAGAATTTCTATGGTCTCATGCATGGTTCCGGAGGCGTAAGGCAGCGTGTGGACGATGTTGCCCCGATATATGGGGTTGAGCAGATCGTTCCACGTTTTAGGGGGCGGCAGCCGCAGTTTTTTCAATACCTTTTCGTTATAGATTGGTGACGATCCAGGGCGCGAAACAGGTCCAGTAATCATCTTTGTCCTTTACCTTCATGCCGTGCCATGCCGCAGGGACCTTGTCCCAACCCTTCGGCTGGTAGGGGACGATGAGTCCTTCCTGCTTCAGAACTTCATGGGCCGGGGCGCCGGCACCTAAGAAAATGTCGGCATCCGGCTTGCCTTTCCATGCCCGGACTTTATCCACGCAGACCGGCCACCCGCCCGGCCTCACGAAGGTGATTTTCACGTCCTTTCCGTAGGTTTTCTTATAGTAGTCCTTGAAGCCTTTGGTCAGGCTGGCGGACAGTTCCTTGTAAACAGGACCGACCCAGCCGAGCTTGTCCGCGGCCTGGGTCTGTCCCTGGAAACCCGGCAAAAACAGCAATGCCGCTACAAGGGTTGTAAACATCGGGATGGTCAAGATATGCTTCCTCATGACTGTCTCCTTTCTCCTGAACCTGTCATTAGTGGACGATATCTGAAAACCTGAACTCACCTCCTTTATAAGGCGGTTTCTGACGAAAGGGTCGTATGAGATTTTTTGACGCTTGTGTGATAACATCTATAGATTGAGAACAAACTCGGCGGGTCGGATGGACTTCAAATCCGCTGCGGGTCATGAGCCGAGCCCTCTGAAAGGTTTGGAACATGAGCGCGTGAAACGTCTCGAAACGTGAGCATCCCCGAAACCAGGGGATTTTATCGCATTGGCGAACTTGGATGGGAACGGAATGGATAGAATCCGATAAGACTCAATATACGAACTGCACGATTTAGGTCAAACAAAATTGTATCTGGAAGAACAATCAACGGATCCATGTGCTCATGGAGGACATGAACCCTATTGAGGGTGCACAGTTACAAGGGCATCACCGCACTGTGAATTGGGCACGCCGGCTTCGGTTCTGAACTGCCTTCTGTGTATTTTCAATGAAATTTCAGAAAGTTGTATGAATGGCACGTTTTTCGCAAAATGTTTCTGAAACTCCATCCTGTGGCAGGGCGAAATGGACGGAATGACCTGGAAAGTGGAGGAAAAAAGAGAACACCCCCGATTTGCCTGTTATGAGGAAGTCGTCATAACGGTAAATGATCAATCCTATTCGGGTGTCATGCTGAATATCAGCAACGGGGGATTTTTTGTCCTGACCCACCTGCCCTTATCCCCGGGTGATTCTGTTGAAGTCAGCTACTTTTCCCGCACCAGACATGACGCCATCACCTATGATGGTACGATCGTTCGCCGGGAAACCAGTGGCATCGGAATCCGTATCTGATCTGTTGGGAAACGACCGGCCTTAACTAAAGAATTTTTGAAGGTGTTTCGGACAAAGGCCTTCCGTTTCTCCTCCCGTTTCCGAATCCGTATTTCAGCAAATGATGCCATGTAACGTATATCCTTCCCCTCCTGCTTTCATACAACCGGGTCCACGAAACACCCTCTCTTGCGCATCGCGGTTTATCCTGCCCGGGCAATGGTTGTGTGGGCCAATATTTAAAAGAATTGAAAAATTCCTGTTTAATGGTTAGATGACTCTTTCAAGGTTTCCTGAAGGGGTGAGAGAATATACCAACCCAATGCGGCATCGGTACCATGTCCCGCATATCCAGAATGTGGCCGACAGGGCATTTGATATGTGAGCAGATGCAGGATAGGCAGTACCGCCGGACTCCGGACAATGAAGATCAAGCAAGCCACACCACTGACCGAGCAGAAATGGGTGAACCTGTTTGATGTCGCCTATGAGGGGAGGGACGGGCGTCTCAAATCGTGGCAGATTGCAACCCGGCATGGAGCGCCGAAATGCATATCCGGTGACTTTGTCCCGCCGGACGCCGTTGTCATCGTGCCATTTCATGTAGAACGTGGCCAACTTGTCATCACCCGGGAGTACCGGGTGCCGTTGGCCGGGGTGGAGTATGGGTTCCCGGCGGGACTGGTCGACGATGGTGAGACCCTCCAGGAAGCGGCGATACGGGAACTGCAGGAAGAAACCGGACTTGCGGTGACGCGAATCTTAAAGATCGGGCCACCGGTGTATTCTTCTGCAGGGATGAGCGATGAATCGGTCTCAATGGTATATGTCGAGTGTGCCGGAGAGGTAAGTACGGCCGGAAACCAGGCATCCGAGCAGATAGAGGTGCTGTTTGTTTCCCCGACAGACGCCGCTCGTCTGTGTCGGAACCCGGCGCTGAAATTCGATGCCAAAGCATGGCTGGTGCTAACCGCCTTTGCTGAGGAGGCCATGCCGTTTCAATCATCGCCGGAAGCCCGGTGATGGCACAGCATCTCTTCAGGCAGCGATATTGAAACACAGTTAAGATCCCGAGGATTCCATAAGCGGACGATCGATGACCTGTCTCGGTGGTTGCAAACTGCCGGAGGACGCCCTAGTATAACGGTTGAAACAATAATTCTCGATCACGGAGGCGGGTATGGTGGATTCCTGTGAAGCGAAAGAAAAAGATCTGAACCTTCTATGTCCGGGCTGCAATTATAAGCTGCGTCGAGTTCGAAAATCGAGATCCAACGAATGCCGGGAACTCATCTGCCCGGGATGTGGGCATGTGTTTTCAGACGATGATGTGGAAGACTTTGATGAAGCAAAAGACTGACCCCTCACGGCGATATCCTATAACCGCCGGGGGATACCCTGGCCCGTTAACATACCAGAGGAATTCCGTCGTGAGAACGACCTGTGCAGCCCTGGTGGCCGTACTATATGTGATCATTGCGGTCTTTCCGGCCCATGCCATGATCTGTTCCACAAGAATGGTGGAACTGGGTGATTTCAAGTTTGAGGTGGTGGAAAAGTGCGGGGAACCGAAGTTTGCCGAAATCGTCGGGTATGGATTGAACCGCCGGGGCGACCGGGAGATGAAAGTGGAACAGTGGGTGTACGGACCGCTCAGGGGAATCTATTACATTCTGACCTTTCAAGGAGGGCGGCTAAAAAAAATCGAGACGCGCATCAAAAGGCCCTAACCCACGCCTTGCATAACATTTTTTGAGTACCTGGCAACAGATCCGGAGAACAGCAATGCCGATTTACGAGTTTTATTGTGACCAGTGCAATACCATTTTCAATTTTTTTTCCAGAGCCGTAAATACGAGTAAAATCCCGAACTGCCCCAAATGTGAGCATCAGAAACTGACCCGGCAGGTATCTCTATTCGCCGTAACCGGAAAAGCCAAAGAAGATGGCGATCTCGACGATCTGCCCATCGACGAGACCAAGATGGGACGCGCCATGGAAGTCCTGGCCAGGGAGGCCGACCGCATCGATGAGAACGATCCCAAGCAAGCGGCCAACCTGATGCGGAAACTGACCGGTATGACCGGACTCGAGCTCGGGGCAAACATGGAAGAGGCGCTGCAGCGAATGGAGCGGGGCGAAGACCCGGAGCAGGTCGAGGCTGAAATGGGAGATTTACTGGAAGAAGAGGAACCCTTTCTGCTTCCGGGCGGGAAAAGAAAAAGAGGGGGCATGGCCAAACCGGCTCCGAAAAAGGATGATACTCTGTACGACCTGTAACATGAACACGGTAGCGCATCACTATCCGGTGAGATCATGACACGGGACATATGGGATCGCATGGAAATCCGGCAGGGTGACATTACCCGACTCGATGTCGATGCCATTGTCAATGCCGCCAACAGGTCCCTGCGGGGAGGTGGAGGCGTTGACGGGGCCATTCACCGCGCCGCCGGCCCCGAGCTGCTCGAGGAATGCAAAACCATCGGGGGCTGTCCCACCGGTGAGGCCCGCATCACCAAAGGGTACCTTTTGCCGGCCAAATACGTTATCCATACGGTAGGCCCGATCTACCGGGGGCGCCCCAGCGACAGTCAACAGCTGTTGTCGTGCTACCGCAACAGCCTGGAACTCGCGGTGCAGCACAGATTATCCGCCATCGCGTTTCCGGCCATCAGCTGCGGCGTCTACGGATATCCGATCCGGGAAGCCAGCCGTATCGCCATCGACACCGCGGCCCGCTTTCTGGAAAACCATTTATCCATTGAAAAGGTGATCTTCATTCTCTTTTCACCGGAAGATTCCGGCATCTATCGCTCCACAATGGACCGGTTATCGCCCGAATATTGACAATTTGGATCAATATGGTTAAAATTCTTTTTACTTTATCGGCCTGAACTCTGGTCTGCTCCGGCAGGCCATTATTATTGAAGGAGGACGACATGCTGGAAGTGACCCCGGCGGCTACAGAACAAATCACCGCCTATTTTGATGGAAAAGAGGTTCAACCGATCCGCATCTTTCTCAACGAAGGCGGCTGAGGCGGCCCCGGATTGGCAATGGCTCTGGACGAGCCTCAAGAAAATGATGAAAAATTTGACATTGATGGCTTTCAGTATCTGATCAACAAAGAGTTCCTCGAAAAAGCCCAACCCATCAAGGTCGATTTTCTTGTCCACGGATTCAAGCTCGACTGCGGGATGGATTTCAGCGCAGGATGCTCCAGCTGCGGCACAACAGGCTCCTGCTGCTCGACCTGACACGGTCCTAAATTCAGAAAAAAGAGGCGGCACGTACCATGGGTGCCGCCTCTTTCGTTTGCGGTTCTTCTCCTGATGAGCAGGAGAGCTATAGCGTTTGTCAGACGAACGTTCCGGCCTGGCCTGATCCGTGTTTCCGCGGTCCTGTTGACTCCAGCAAGACACCGTGTTACCTTTTCAACATAAAATTCAACTATTTGAAAAAATAGAGAAAATAGCGATGACCGGTGGCCATCCGGAGGGTGGGGCATCCGGTATGTGTTGGCCTGACCAAGACGTAAAGGAGGCTGGTCATGAATTATTTTATTTCCGGCGCCACCGGATTCGTGGGAACCCATCTTTGCCGACATTTGCTCGACACCGGCCATGATGTCACTGGAGTGGGTGCCCGGCCAGAGCACCGTCACATCGATCATGACCGGTTCCACTACATTTCGGCGGACACAACCGAGCCGGGTTCATGGCAGGATGCTGTGAAACACGCCGATGCCATTATAAATCTTGCCGGAAGAACCATATTCAACCGGTGGACGACGCAGTACAAGATCACCATTTACGACAGCCGTATTCTGACAACCCGAAACATCGTGAATGCCCTGCCGGAGGACCGGGAGGTCGTTTTGTGCAGCACTTCGGCCGTGGGATACTATGGGAATCAGGGAGACAACGTTCTCACCGAGGACGCGCCGGCCGGAGATGATTTCCTGGCCCGTTTGGGCGAGCACTGGGAGAGAGAGGCCCTGGCCGCGGAAGACAAGGGCGCTCGGGTTGTTTTGGCCCGATTCGGTATTGTGCTGGGCCGTGGCGGCGGAGCGCTCGAAAAGATGGTTCCGGCGTTCCGAATGATGGTAGGCGGCCCTATCGGGGACGGGTTGCAGTGGTTCCCCTGGATCCACATGGACGATGTAACCGCTGCCGTCGACTTTGTCGTCGCAACGGATTCCGCAAGGGGTCCCTTCAATTTTTGCTCTCCCAACCCGGTCCGGAATCTGGATCTGGCAAGAACATTGGGGGATGTTCTGAACCGGCCGGCGGTGATGCCGGCACCGGCGTTTATGGTCCGACTGGTGCTGGGTGAATTTGGTAATACCCTTCTCGCAAGCCAGAGGGTCGTTCCGTCCAGATTGCTGGAGAGCGGCTTCAACTTTACCTTTCCGGATTTAGACAACGCACTGGTGGATTTGGTATAACTGGATACTTGATGCTGGATTCTGGATGATCGGAAGTTGGAAATCGGAATACGGCGGATAAGCTCAAAGTTCAAGGCTGAAAGCTGAAAGATTAGCGATAAGGACAATAAATGACGTTTGCCGCAGGCAACCGGGCAAACGGGCAAACGGGCTGACGGGCCGACTGGCTAACGGGCCGACGGACTGACGGGCCGACGGGCAAACGGATTGGCCGCGCCGCCTCGCCGGGTCGTGTTGCCCTTACTTTTTTGGTCGCCACTTTGCCCGGTGGGATCATTCCCCCTGGCCTTTTTCATACACGACCCGGCGATTTGGCGGGTATAGAGGGGCGGCGTTAACGGCGTTCTTTTCGTCAAGGGTACCGCAGCGCCGGTAAATAGTTGAGCAAAAACAATGCCAGGGCAGATGTTCACCGTGAGCTTCCCTAAAAATATTCTTAACATTCTGAATTCATTTAGAATAAGCACTCATAGGGACGTGATCTGGGGATGCTGGGGCGGTTCCGGGGGACGCGTTTCATTGAGAAATGTCGGTGAAAATCCGACAAAATTGAAGGCCGAAAGGGGTGGATCGCTACCGGATCTGGCCGGTTTTCCCGTATGACAGCTACCAAAGGGGCGCTATCCTGGATATTGCATCTTTTTAGACATTTGCTGAAAAGATTTCATGCAATGTTCGGGCTAGTCTTTTCTGAGGGGATGTTTCGGATTGATGTTGTATTTGGCGATTTTATAGGCCAGCACACGCTCGCTGATTGAAAGCGCTTTGGCCGCACGCGCCTTCACGCCGCCCTGGGCGTGCAGGGCACGTCGGATCATGTCCATCTCCAGCCGGGACACGGCATCCGGCAGGGATCCTTCCGGCGGAATTTCCCCTTCTTCCCCTTCAACGGGCAAGGAGGTGAGTTCCAGTGGCAAATCCGACAAGCGGACGACTTCACCGTCACACAAGGCAACGGCACTTTCGATGGCGTTCTCCAACTGCCGCACGTTACCCGGCCACGGGTACTCCTGCATTTGTTTGAGCGCCTCCAGGGAGATGGTTTTTATATTTCTTTGGTTCAAGCGGCTGTAGCGCTTGATGAAAAACCGGATCAGCAGGGGAATGTCGTCAGCGTGCCCCCTCAATGAGGGCATGGTTAAGTTGATTACCGTAAGACGGTAGAACAGGTCTTCCCGGAACAGGCCCCTCTGAACCATATCCTTGAGGTCCCTGTTGGTGGCCGCAATGAGTCGGAAGTCCGACGTAATCGTCTCCTGCCCCCCGACCCGCTCAAACGTTTTTTCTTCCAGCACGCGAAGCAGTTTTACCTGAATATCCAAAGGGATCTCGCCGACTTCGTCCAGAAACAGCGTTCCTCCGGTGGCGCGCTCAAAACGGCCCTTGTGATCCCGCACAGCCCCGGTAAAGGAGCCTCGGACGTGCCCAAACAACTCGCTTTCCAGGGTCCCGGTGGAAAAGGCCGAGCAGTTCATCACCACAAAGGGTCCGGGTTGTCTGGCGCTGTTATAGTGGATCGCCCGAGCCCCCAATTCTTTTCCGGTGCCCGTCTCCCCGGTGATAAGAACGTTTGCCGCGCTCTGGGAAGCCTTGTAAATCAAACGGAAAGCTTCCTGCATGGGTGCGCTTTGTCCGATCAGGTCATCGAAGTGATACTTTTCATGCACCTCGCTTTCCAAACGGGACAATTTCTGCTGCAGTTTCCCGATGTTGAGCGCTTTACGAACGACGAGGATCAGTTCCTTGGCGTCATACGGCTTGGTCAGGTACTCGGTGGCGCCCAATTCAAACGCTTTAAGGGTGCTGTCGATCCCGCCATAGGCTGTGATGATCAAAAAGGGAATCTCATGGCCCTGTGCCTTCATCTGCTCCAGGAGCTCCAGCCCATCCATCTTGGGCATGCGGTAATCGGCAATGATCAGATCGGCGGTAAAATCGTCGAGGGCTTCCAGCGCCTCCTGGCCGTCTTCGCACAGCAGCACGTGAAAACCCGCTTTTTCGAGTTGTTGCAGCAGAAGTTGTCGACTTACCGGGTCATCATCAGCCACCAGAATCTTGTGCTCGTCACCCATGGTCCTCCCCCTGAAAGGCTCTTTTCAAAGCGTTCAACATCTATCTTTTACTAAGAATTCAGGAAATTTGCAAGACATCCCACCCAGAGGGCGAGCTATCCCGGGATACCGGGATTTCCAATTCGACCCGGACCATCCACCAAAGAATTGTCTGTTTCAGTCGTTGTGCGAATACAAATGTACATCCTGCTGAGGATAGGGGATGGAGACGCCTTCGGCATCAAAACGCTTTTTAATGGCTTCCATGGTATCGAAATAAACGCCCCAGTAGTCGCCTGAAGCCACCCAGGGGCGAACCACAAAATTCACGCTGCTGTCGGCCAGTTCGGAAACGGCGATTTGGGTCGGGGGATCCTTGAGTACCCGCTCGTCGGATGCAAGAATGTCGGCCGCGATGGACCGGGCCTTGTCGATGTCGTCCTCGTAACCGATGCCGAAGGTCATATCCACCCGGCGGGTGCCTTTCGCCGACCAGTTGACGATGTTGTCGGAGGTCAGTCCTGCGTTGGGTATGATTACCGTTTTGTTATCCGCGGTCCGAAGCTGGGTGTTGAAAATCTCAATTTCCTCGACGACGCCGGCCACGCCGGCCCCCTCGATGAAATCCCCGACCCGGAACGGCCGGAACAGAATAATCAGAAAACCGGCGGCAAAATTGGCGAGGGACCCCTGCAGGGCGAGGCCGACCGCCAGGCCGGCGGCACCGATAATCGCGATAAAGGAGGCCGTATGAACGCCAAGCTGCCCCAGAGAGGCGACGATGACAAAAGCCATCAGGGCAATATACGTCAGGTGGCGTGTAAACGATACAATCGTCGGATCAACCTCACCTTTCTCCATGATCCGTGCCACCGTGTTCCGGATGATCCTGGCCACCCACCGACCGATGATAAGAATGGCAATCGCGGCGATGACGCGCATGCCGTACAAGGACAGCACCTCCCAAATCTTTGCAAGCAATTCTTCCATTTCATTCTCCCCCAGTTGACGGTTTTCAAGCTGATTTTCGACGCGGCGAGAAGCCACACCATCCGCCTGATGTTCGGGTACGACTATTTGCGGCAACTAAATATACAGAAAGGAATCCGGTTCATATCAGGGCAAACGGATATGACTCAGAATGTTGTCCCGGATAGAGTAATTCTGACCGGTCTGATGTCAAGAATAGACGCTCCGGTGTCAATCCGCAACATCCGGGTGATGGCCCCCACGGTTCGGCGATCATTCACACACCGGGTCATCTCACCACAGCATCCCCACCATGGCTCCGGTCATGGAAGTCGCCAGCGTGCCGGCGACAATGGATTTGAGACCAAGGGTGACAATCTCGCTGCGGCGCTCGGGAGCCATACTGCCAAGCCCGCCGATCATGATGCCCAGGGATCCAAAATTGGCGAAACCGCACATGGCATAGGTCATGATCATCCGGGACCGCTCGGAAAGCTCCCCGTCGTTCAGCTGCCCCATTTGAAGATAGGCCAGCAGTTCGTTGAGAACGGTCTTGGTGCCCATGAGGCTGCCGGCGGTGACGGATTCCGACCAGGGGATGCCGATGATCCAGACCACCGGCGCCATGATCCAGCCCAGGAGACGTTCCAGGGTCAGCGGTCGGCCACCCAGATCAGGCAACAGGCCAAGACAGATGTTCGCCAGTGCCACAAGGGCCACCAGGACCACCAGCATCGCAATCACGTTGAGCAGGAGGTTTAAACCCTGCAGGGTGCCGTTGGTGATCGCTTCCATGGCACTTCCGGCTGCGGCCGGGTCGGTGATTCGGGCATCCGTCAACCGGCCCTCGGGTGTGGGAATCATGATTCGGGCCATGGCGATCGCCGCCGGCGCACTGATCAGGGAGGCCACCAGCAGATGGCCCATGGCATCCGGTATGACCGGGGAAAGAATGCTGGCATAGAGTACCATGACGGTCCCGGCGATGGTGGCCATGCCGCAGGTCATGAGAGTAAAGAGCTCCCCCCGGGAGAGTTTCGCCAGATACGGACGGACAAACAGCGGGGCCTCCACCATCCCCAGAAAGACGTTGGCGGCAGCGGCCAGGCCTTCGGCACCGCCGACGCCCAGATAGCGCTGGAGACACCATGCCACGCCACGAACGATCCATGGCAAAATTCGCCAGTAAAACAAAAGAGAAGAAAGGGCGCTGGCCACCAGAATGATCGGCAGGCCGCGGAAGGCCAGCACGTAGGTGCTGCCGCCGGTGGCCGCCAGGTCAAAGGGCGCCTGCGCCCCCCCTAAATACCCGAAGACAAACCCGGTGCCGGCCTGGGTGGCGTTGTCAAGGGTCTGCACGACGGTGTTGAGGACCACAAAGACCCCCCGGGTTTCCGGCAGTTTCAGAAGCACCACTGCGATGATCAATTGTAGGCCGATGGCCGCCGCCACCGTCTTCCATTGAATCTGTTTCCGCTGTTCGGAGACCGCATACGCTGCCGCCACCAGTACCAGCAGACCGAATATGCCTCTGATGATATTCACACCCATAACATCACCCGGGAACCAAAGCAGTGAGACGTTGACTGTTTTCCTATCATCGGCCGGGATCAGTAGCAAGAACCACCCCGGCGTTGAACCGCTTGCCATTTAGGGAGGGGATGTGTATGAGGTGGTGGTCTGGAATAATTGCCCGACGGGTTTCTCGAATGTTGGATCCGGACCGGGCGACAGAATACCGGGATCATCGGTACCGGTATCGGATTCGGTATCGGCATCGACGCAATGGATAGCCAGCTGTTTTCGATTCCGATACCGAATCCGATAGCGATCCCGACAACCGGAATACCGGGCCATAATTTCCCTCAAGGCGGGTTGGGATGGAAAGCAACACCGTTGGCCCAACCGGCAATACCCACCAAGGAGGACGTATTGACTCATGATCCGCATCAATGAGCACTATCGCAAACTGCAGGCATCCTATCTGTTTTCGGACATCGCCAAACGTGTTGCCGCATTTCAATCGGATAATCCCGACACGGAAGTGATCAAGCTGGGGATCGGCGATGTGACCCGGGCGCTGCCTCCGGCATGCATCGATGCCTTCCACAAAGCCGTGGCCGAAATGGCGGATGACGCCACGTTTCGAGGCTACGGCCCGGAACAGGGATATCCCTTTTTGCGTGAGGCCATTGCCGAGCATGATTTCCGGAAACGGGGGGCGGATATTGCGCCGGAAGACATTTTCATCAGCGACGGCGCCAAATGCGATACCGGCAACATTCAGGAAATCTTTGCCACGGATATCCGGATCGCTATTCCGGACCCGGTCTACCCGGTGTACCTGGACACCAATGTTATGGCCGGCCGCACCGGCGAGTTCACAGACGGCCGCTATGCCGGGCTGATCTATCTGGACAGCACCCGGGAAAACGGCTTCGTGCCCGATCTGCCCTCTGACCCGGTAGATCTGATTTATTTGTGCTTTCCCAACAACCCCACCGGCGCCACCATTTCCAGATCTGAACTGCAACAGTGGGTCGACTATGCCCGGGACCACCGCAGCCTCATTCTTTTTGACGCCGCCTATGAAATTTTCATCCAGGACAACACCCTGCCCCGTTCCATTTACGAAGTGAATGGTGCCAAAGAAGTGGCCATCGAATTTCGAAGCTTTTCCAAAACCGCCGGGTTTACGGGCACCCGGTGCGCATACACGGTGGTGCCGCTGGAATGCACCGCTTACACGGCCGGTGGCGATCCTGTCTCTGTTCGCGATCTGTGGCATCGCCGGCACGCCACCAAGTTCAACGGCGTTTCCTATCCGGTCCAGAGAGCCGCCGCGGCGGTTTACAGCGCGGCCGGTCAGGCTCAGGTCATGGAGCGCGTCACCTACTATCTGGCGAATGCCGAACATATCCGCAGCGAAATGGAGGCTCTCGAATACGCCTGTGTGGGCGGGGAGAATTCACCGTACATCTGGATTGACAGCCGGACCGATTCCTGGAGCTTTTTCGATATGCTGCTCAACGCCGCCGGCGTGGTCTGCACGCCGGGCGCCGGTTTCGGCCGCTGTGGTCAGGGCTATATCCGGATCAGCGCCTTCAACAACGCCGAAAACGTGCGTGAGGCGATGGCCCGAATCCGCAACGCCCTGAGCTAGCCCGAAGGTTTCATGATCTGTTTTCAGATAAATAAAGATTCACCACAGAGACACAGAGGACACAGAGCGCAAGTATTGTTTCAGAAATCGGGAGATACCGATTTCTGAAACTCCCTCAGCAAGGCGTGCAGCTAACTCCAAATGACGCCGACTCCGTGCCTTATATGGGACTCATGAAACGAGAACTTACGCGACCGAAAATTCGCGAAGCGATGACAGTAGCCGACACGGGCGGATGCGCCTGGCTTTTTGCCCGGTGAACGTCCGCACCGGCCACCCTTTTTTTCTCTGTGATCTCTGAGAGCTCTGTGAGATAAACATATGGAACTCTCTGTGACCTCTGTGTCTCTGTGGTGAGTGAAAATACCGA
Source organism: Olavius algarvensis associated proteobacterium Delta 3 (assembly GCA_903231505.1). GTDB lineage: Bacteria > Desulfobacterota > Desulfobacteria > Desulfobacterales > CAFBRK01 > CAFBRK01. The sequence goes on from CAFBRK010000229.1 coordinate 20,176, forward strand.
AAGGACCCAGAAATGACCCACCCGGCGTATCCGGACGTGGTGCGCTACCACGAGGAAACCAAACACCACCTGGAGCGGTATGCCCGGTCTCCCGGATATATGGACTGGGGAAACCAACCGGTTCCGTTCAGGTTTTACGAGGGGGTCACGCCGCTGCCCCTGCCCCTGCTGGAAACCGATCCGGGCACTACCCATGACGATCTTTACCAAAGAGAAAACAATGCGGTATGGCCGATCAACCGGCAAAGCATCGGCGGATTTCTGGAGCTTTCCCTGGCCATTTCTACGTGGAAATCGGCCGGCGGCAGCCGATGGGCGCTGCGGATCAATCCGTCCAGCGGCAACCTGCACCCCACCGAAGCCCACCCGGTGCTCCCATCCATGGACGATGCAGCCGCCGGGGTGTTTCACTATAATCCCTTTCTTCACGCATTGGAGCCCAGGGCGTCGCTGGAGTCGGCCGTCTGGGATGAGGTGACACGGCATTTTTCCGGTGAGGCGTTTTTGGTCGTCCTGACATCCATCTTCTGGCGAGAATCATGGAAGTATGGTGAACGCGCATTCCGGTATTGCCAGCATGACACCGGCCACGCGCTGGCGGCGCTGTCATTTTCAGCATCCCTGTTCGGATGGCATACCAGGATGCTTGACGAAGTCTCGGATGACGACCTGGACACCGTGCTCGGTTTCGACAAGGTTCAGTGGCACGGCATCGAGCGGGAAGACCCCGAACTGATCTGTGTGGTCCGCCCGGGCGGTACCCGGAGCTGTCCCCACCACTTGCCCCGTCCCTTCGTGACCGCCTGCCGGGGCATGCCGGTCACCGGCCGCCCCAACCGTCTCAGCAAGGAAACCGTCACCTGGGACATTATTTACGAAACAGCCCGCCTGACCCGGGCGCCGGCCTCCGAGGCGGCGTCTGCAGCATACGGGAGCCGGCCGTTCAGATCCGGCGCTTTCAGCCCATCGGCACCGGCGGCCATGATCCGCGGACGGCGAAGCGCCGTATCCTTCGACGATTCCGGGTCATTGTCCAGAGAAAATTTTCTGGCCATATTGGATAAAACCCTTCCGAGAAACAACCACCCACCCTTTGACGCCGTCCGGACGGCGCCCACCACCCATTTGCTGCTGTTCGTTCACCGGGTCGGCGGGATGGAGCCCGGAATGTATTTCTTTTTGAGAGCCGCCGAAGACATGACCGACCTCCGGGCTGCTGCCGACAGTGATTTCCTCTGGCAGGAAGTCGAACCGGAGTTTCCCCTGTTTTTGCTGAAACCGGGTAATTTTCGACAGACCGCCGCGCTGGTCAGTTGCCACCAGGACATCGCCGGTTTCAGCGCCTTCTCCCTGGGGATGATTGTCCGGTTTGCCGAAAGCCTGCGGAACGCACCGTGGCAGTATCGCCGCCTGTTCTGGGAAACGGGCATGATCGGACAGGTCCTCTACCTGGAAGCCGAAGCCCATGATGTGCGCGGGACCGGAATCGGCTGCTTCTTTGATGATGCGGTACACAATCTAATGGGATTGGCGGATCTGTCCTTTCAAAGCCTGTATCATTTTACGATCGGAATTCCGGTCGAAGACCCCCGCTTGACATCGTTTCTTCCGTACGAACATTTACTGGATAGACCTTCCTGAAGCACCGGCCCGCAGCAATTGCCGGAATACCGTGTGGCACGGTGGATAGGCGCCGGTGCAAACGCCGTAAAATTATCGGGGGCGCGCGATGGACCCTCCGCATGACAGCATAACAAAAGCCCGGGGCATGTTGCGACCGCAACGGATCATCCCTACCGTTCTCATATTCGTGCTGACAATTGGATTAGCCGTGGCCGAACACCGCAATGGATCCACACGGGCGTCCCCCCCCGTTGAGCCCCAGGAGACGGCAATGACACCGAATCGACTCATAAACGAAAAAAGCCCGTACCTGCTTCAGCATGCTTACAACCCGGTAAAGTGGTATCCATGGTCCGAAGCGGCATTCGAAGCGGCCCGCCGCGAAGACAAACCGATTTTTCTTTCCATCGGCTATGCCACTTGCCACTGGTGTCATGTCATGGAGCGGGAGTCCTTTGAAGATCCGGAAACGGCCCGGCACCTGAACGACACCTTTATCTCCATAAAAGTGGACAGGGAAGAACGCCCGGACGTGGATGCCGTATACATGACGGTTAGCCAGATGATGACCGGAAGCGGCGGGTGGCCGCTGACCATCGTCATGACTCCGGACAAAAAACCTTTCTTTGCGGCCACCTATCTGCCCAGGGAAACCCGATTCGGCCGTATGGGCTTGATCGACCTGAGTCTGCGGATCCAGACGCTCTGGCAGAACGACCGGCAAAAGATCCTGGATTCGGCCGGCGTCGTCACGGGGCACCTGGACAACGCTTTTTCATTTTCTTCCGGCGAAAATCCCCGGAGAGATATTCTGGAAAACGCATTTCGTCAGATTAAAAGCGAATTCGACCCCAAAGAAGGCGGCTTTGGATCCGCTCCGAAATTTCCGACTCCCCATCGATTGTCGTTTCTGCTTCGCTACAACAGCCACTCTGACAATCCATCCGCCCTGGCCATGGTGCAGCAAACCCTGCGGGCCATGCGCCGCGGCGGCATCTGGGACCATGTGGGATATGGCTTTCACCGGTACTCCACCGACGGTCAATGGGTTTTGCCCCACTTTGAAAAGATGCTGTACGACCAGGCGCTTCTGGCCCTTGCCTATCTGGAAGCATACCAGCTCACCAAAGATCCGGAGTTTCGCGAAACGGCGGAGAAAATCTTCGAATACGTGCTCCGGGATATGACGTCCCGGGAGGGCGCTTTTTTCACGGCAGAAGACGCCGACAGCGAAGGGGAGGAAGGCAAATTCTATGTCTGGACCCGGGCGGAGTTCGAGGAGGTAATGGGCGGCAACACCGCCGATCAATGGGCAGAAACGCTCCAGGTGACCCCGGAAGGCAATTTCCTGGACGAGGCCACCCACCAGCGGACCGGCGCCAACATCATCTATTGGCCCGACGATCCCGCCGCCATGGCCGGGCAGCTCGGGCTGTCGGATACAGTATTTTCCCGGCAGTGGGATGAACTCCGCCAGAACCTGTTTCGCCGGCGGGAGAAGCGGGTGCGTCCGCTTCGGGACGATAAAATTCTAACCGATTGGAACGGGCTCATGATCGCCGCTCTGGCTTACGGCGCCAGAGTCACCGGAAATCCCGTTTACGCGGAGGCGGCCCATCGTGCCGCCCGTTTCTTTCTGACGCAGATGCGCGACACCGATGGCCGCCTGCAGCACCGGTACCGGGACGGGCACGCCGGCATCCCTGCCCTTGCCGATGATTATGCCTTTTTCATCTCCGGTCTGCTGCATCTGTATCTGGCACGCTTCGATGTATCAGATCTAACCGCTGCCCTGGAGCTTCAGGATCTGATGATCAAAGATTTCTGGGATACCGGTAACGGTGGATTTTACATGACCGACGCCCTTCGCCGGGATCTGCCGGTGCGCCCCAAGGAACTCTACGACGGTGCGCTGCCCTCGGCCAACTCGGCGGCCCTGGGCAATCTGGTACTGCTCTCCAGATTGACCGGGGACCCGCGCTGGGAAACACAGGCGGCGGCGCTGGCCGCCGCGTTCGACGGATCGGTTCGCCGGCACCCTTCGGCCTTCACGCAATTTCTCTCCGGCCTGGACATCCTTCTCAGCGCCGGTAACGAGGTGGTGATTACCGGGGAAGAAAGCGGGGCCGATACCCGGGCCCTGCTGGGAGTGATCCATGCCCGTTTCGCACCGAAACTGGCCGTCTTGCTGAAAACCCCTCAAAACCAGGAACAGCTAAAAAGGCTTGCCCCGTTTACGGAGTCCCTGACCCGCAAGGGCGGCAAGGCCACCGCCTATGTATGCACAAATTTCAGCTGCGACCTGCCGATCACATCTCCGGAAAAGCTGGAGCGGCGGCTGTCAGGACCCCAACGGCAATAACCGGGGTTGGGCGACAACATCCCCGTTTCGGTCGGAATAACCGAGCGACGGGATCATCTGTTGGCATGAACACCAGCCTTGAGCTTCGCCTCAAAATCATCTATAGATAGGCAGCTTGAGTCGAAATTTCAGCAGGTTGGAACGAGGTTGCCCCGTGAACACGACCCTGCGGTTACATACGGCGGAAATACGCAGCGCCGAAATCGGAACCCTGGTGATCCCGGTCTGCGAGGATGCGTCGATACACACGGACCGGAGCGTCGCCGCGCTGGTTCGCAGAGCCAAGGGGTTCGATGGGTTCACCGGAACAAACGGCGAGCGCCTGAGCCTTTATGATCCTCCCCGAATGAAGATTCGGTGCCTGGTATTTTTGGGTGTAGGTACTCTGGAACAGACGGATACGGAGGTGCTCCGGAGTTTCGCCGGAAATGCCGTCCGCCTGGCCGCCAAAAGGGGTTTGCCCGACGTCTGGCTGGCAGCCCCCTCCGGGCGCAAGCTCGGCATCGCAACCGAGGATCTTCTGACGGCCATTCTGGAAGGGGCCTTCCTGGGCAATCATCGATTTAACCGCTACAAAGCCGACAATACGGAAAAGCCTGTAAAGACAGTCCGCCTGGTCGTCGGGGATACCGATGCCAGGGCGTTTCGCCGTCTGCCGAAACGCGTCGCCGCCATTTGCCGCGGCACCCTTCTGGCAAGAGACTGGGTTTCCACGCCGTCCAACGACAAATCTCCCCGAGAATTTGCCCGATCCATCCAGGATTACGCTCAAAAAGCCGGCGTTAACGTGCGGCTCATGGAGGCCGCGGAATTGAAGCGTCGGAAGTTCGGCGCACTGCTGGCGGTTGCCGCCGGCAGTGACAACGCTCCGGTGATGGCGCTTCTCGAGTATCGGCCGCGAAAACCCAAACAGACGGTGGCCCTTGTGGGCAAAGGCGTCACCTTTGATACAGGTGGCATCAATCTGAAGCCGACCGGCTCACTGGAGGACATGAAAATGGACATGGCCGGTGCGGCAGCGGTCGCGGGGGCGCTGATCGCCGCTGCCGAAACCAAACCGGATGTCCGACTCATCGGCGCCGTGCCGCTGGTTGAAAACATGATCTCCGGTGCCGCGTTTCGGCCGGGAGACATTGTCACCAGCTACACCGGTAAAACCGTGGAAGTCGGCAATACCGATGCGGAAGGGCGGCTGATCCTGATCGACGCATTGGCGTATGTCATCAAACAATACAAACCCGAGGTGCTCATCGACATGGCAACACTCACCGGCGCGTGTCTGGTGGCCCTCGGCGAACACATTGCCGGTGTCTTTTCTCCGGACGATGAGTTGGCCGAAATGATCCTTCGCGCCGGCGAATCCACCCACGAAAGATGTTGGCGACTGCCCCTGCCGGAAGATTACAAAGAGAAGCTCAAAAGTGATTTCGCCGACCTTCGCAACATCGGCAGATCGCGCTGGGGGGGCGCCATCCTGGCAGCCCTGTTCCTCTCCGAATTTGTCGACAAGACCCGATGGGCCCACATCGACATTGCCGGACCCGCCTATGTGAAAAAGGCAACTGCCTATTGTGAGGCGGGGGGCACCGGGTTCGGCGTCCGGCTGGTCTTCGACCTGTTGGACAGATTGTAGTCCACTGCGTTTCCCCAGAGGCGGCAAAGGTACCGCAGAAGCGGAAACCGCGCCAAACAGACAGCACGAAACATCCCGACGCCGTCCAGCATGGGCATGGGCGAACGTGTTTGATCACTGCGGCAGGTCGCTGCACCACCACACGGGCAGCAAGGCCGGACTGTATGCTACTGAACACCGATCCGCGAAAATGGGGTATCACCGACAGATGCGTAAAGAACCTGCCGCCACAGAGATCAACACCCTGGGAGTGTGCCTCGGTGCGTCCACGGTGTCCATCGTCCACATCCGGAAAAACCCGTCGCCGTCGTCTCGGCCCCGGGTCGTCGACACCTCAATCCATGCCCATGAAGGCGATCCCAAGAAGACCCTGGTCAACGCATTGAATCGCTTCGAACTGAGCGCATTCGACGGGGTCGCCGCAACGGGCCGCCGATTCCGGCATTTCGTGAACCTGACCTCTATACCGGAGCCGGAAGCCGTGGAGATGGCCTACCGGTTTGTCAAACTGCCGGATATCGCCTGCCCGGCCATCGTCTCGGCCGGCGGAGAGACCTTCATGGTCTACGCATTAAGTCCGTCCGGACAGATCTCGAATGTGCTCACCGGAAACAAGTGCGCTTCCGGAACCGGGGAATTTCTGCTCCAGCAGCTTCGCCGCATGGACGTTTCCCTCGAAGAAGCCGCCGAGTGGGCGGCTACCGAGACCCCTTACCACGTCTCCGGGCGTTGTTCGGTGTTCTGCAAGTCCGATTGCACCCATGCCACCAACAAGGGGGTTCCCAGACCCAAAGTAACCGCCGGCCTGTGCCAGATGATGGCCAATAAGATTCTGGAACTCCTCAAGAAAGTGGACCGGCGGCACGTGATGATCACCGGCGGGACCACCCGAAACCGGATGATGATCGAATACCTGCGGAAGGAAATCGACGATCTTATCGTACCCGACGAAGCGCCCTACTTCGAGGCGCTTGGCGCGGCACTTTGGGCAATGGACAACGACACCGCCGTCTCTCCCCATATCACCGATCTCTTCCACTCCGAAATTGCCAGTTTCGACGTCCTTCAGCCTCTGAGCCATTTTGAGGACCAGGTGGAATTCAAATCCATCGGGATGGATACGCCGAGATCCGGAGACACCTGTATTTTAGGGCTCGATGTGGGTTCTACCACCACGAAGGCGGTGCTGATGCGCACTTCGGACAACGCCCTTCTCGGAACGGTATACCTCCGAACCAGCGGCGATCCGGTCGGGGCTTCCCGCAAGTGTTATCAGGCCATCCTGGAACAGATCGAACGACGGGTCGACCCAAAATCCCTTCACATCGAGGGGTTGGGGGTCTGCGGCTCCGGAAGACAAATCGCCGGCCTCCACGCCCTGACCGACGGCATCATGAACGAAATCATCGCCCACGCGGCCGCAGCGGTCTACTTTGATATGGGTGTGGATACGATCTTTGAAATCGGCGGTCAGGACGCCAAGTACACCTACATCACCAACGGCGTGCCCTCCGACTACGCGATGAACGAGGCGTGCTCGGCCGGCACGGGGTCTTTTCTGGAAGAATCCGCTCTGGAGACGCTCGGCGTTGAAATGGAGGCTATCGCGGATATCGCCCTGACCGGAACCGCGCCCCGAATTTCAATGACCAGTGTGCCGCCTTTATCGCCTCTGATATTAAAAATGCCATCCATGAGGGGGTCCGCCACGAGGACATCGTGGCCGGCCTGGTCTATTCGATTTGCATGAACTACGCCAACCGGGTCAAGGGGAATCGGCCGGTGGGAGAGAAGGTCTTCATGCAGGGAGGGGTCTGCTATAACCGGGCGGTTCCCCTGGCCATGGCCGCCCTTGTGGGAAAACCGATCATCGTTCCACCGGAGCCGGGTCTGATGGGCGCCTTTGGCGTGGCGCTGGAGGTACAGGAGCGGATCCGGCAGGGTCTGATACAACCCCAGGCGTTCGATCTGGCGGAACTGGCCGGCCGGGAGGTGGCATACGGCAAATCCTTCACCTGCCGGGGCGGCAACCAAAAATGCGACCGTCGATGCGATATCTCGATGATCCATATCGAAGGCCGGAAATATCCATTCGGAGGCGCCTGCAACCGGTATTACAACCTGCGCCACAAGGTCTCCTATGATGTCGAGAAGCTGGATCTGGTGCGGATCCGCCAGCATCTGATCTTTGAAAAATATGCGGCCAAAGGACCTTTGCGCGACTCGGGAAAACCGATCAAGCGGGTCGGTATCAATCGGAGCTTTCAGGTTAATACCTATTATCCGTTGTACTCCAATTTCTTCTCGGAACTGGGTTTCGAGCCCGTTCTGCCGAACGAGTCGTCTCAGAAAGGGATCGATCAGCGCAACGCGCCGTTCTGCTATCCTGCGGAACTGGCCCATGGCTTTTTTTATACGCTGCTCGCCATGGACGAGCCGCCGGATGTCATCTTCCTGCCCCATTTCCGATCGGTTCCGGTCGACAACCCGATTACCTGCACGCTGATATGCCCCCTGGCCCAGGGTGAACCGTTCTACCTGAAAGCAACCTATCGGGAGCAATTGCGAGCGCTGGAGGCCAAAGGTGTTCGCGTGGTAACGCCCCTGATCGATCTCCAGGAGGGTCTCAAAGCGGCCCGGTCACCGCTGGTGAAAATGGCCAGGGAGCTGGGAGTCGGCCGCAAGGCGGCCAATGCCGCTTTTGAAAAGGCGTTTGTGCAACAGAAACGGTGCCTTAACGAGATGCAGGTTATCGGCAGACAGGCCCTCGATAAACTCGCATTCGCTCCCGAGCAAACCGGCGTTGTGATCTTCGGCCGGCCATACAATGCGTTTGTGGAAGAGGCCCATATGGGTATCCCCCACAAGCTGGCGTCCCGCGGCGTGACCGTGTTTCCCCTGGACTTCCTGCCACTGGAGACCGAACGGGCCAAACGCCACATGTTCTGGGGCATGGGGCAGCAAATCATGAGGGCCGCCCGACTCGTCCGACGCCACCCCCAGCTCTTCGGGACGTTTATTACCAACTTCTCCTGTGGACCGGATTCCTTCGTGGTGAGCTATTTCCGCGATATCATGGGCCGGAAACCGTCCCTGACGCTGGAGCTGGACAGCCACACGGCCGATGCCGGGCTGGACACGCGCATCGAAGCGTTTCTGGACATCGTGGCCGCGTATCGAAAACTCGGTATGGATCAAACCCCGCAAATCGATGGGGGCGTGTTTCTCCCGGCCAGCATGTACATGGACAACGGCCAGCCCCATGTGGTGACCTCATCCGGAGAAACCCTGGCCCTGACCGATTCCCGTGTGACGGTGCTGTTCCCGTCGATGGGACGCCTGGGCACCGAGCTGGTTGCCGAAGCGTTCCACGCCAAAGGCATCAATGCGTATCCCCACCCACCCGCCGATGAAGCGATCCTCAAATTGGGACGGGCCAACACCTCCTGTAAAGAGTGCTTGCCTCTGATACTGACGACGGGAACCCTGCTGAATTACATCCATAATCTCAAACGCCCCGATGAGGTGCTGGTCTACTTTATGGCCACCGGATCCGGGCCCTGCCGATTCGGCCAATACAAGATTTTCATGGAAGACCTGATCCGCAAACGCCGGCTTCCGGACGTCGCCCTGCTCTCTCTGACGGCAGACAACTCTTACGCCGGCCTGGGTACGGATTTTCAACTTCACGGGTTCTGGGCCATTGTGATTGCCGATGTACTGGAAGACATCCGCTCCATGCTCCTGGTGGCGGCAGAGGATACCGACAGCGCCATGGCAGACTTTGAAGAGGAGCTTGCCCAGGTTCGGAAAGCCATTCGAACCGGTCGTTTCGAAACCATCGAACAGCAGCTTCATCAGACCGCTGCGCGCTTCCAACAGATCCGTCTGGCACGCCCCCCGGAAACGGTCCCGGTCATCAATCTGACCGGAGAGATCTTTGTTCGACGGGATGGTCTTTCCCGGCAGTATCTGACCGAGCGCCTTGCAGAAAAGGGGTTTGCCACCAGCTGTACACCGATACACGAGTGGATTCGGTACTCCGATTACCTCATGGAGCACAACCTTGCGGAAGATCGCCTTTCGAAACGAGAGTGGCTCGGCTTTCAGCTGAAAAAGCAATACATGAACCGGTATGAAAGGCGCATCAAAGCAACGCTGGCCGAAACGAATCTGGTCCGCCCTGAAATGGTCAAGGTGTCTCGAATCGTGCAGCAGGCGGCGCCATATGTCTCCCGGGAATTGACCGGGGAAGCAGTCCTCACGGTGGGCGGAGCGCTTGAAGAAGTGGCAACGCACGCCTGTGGAATCATCGCCATTGGCCCGTTCGGGTGCATGCCCAACCGTCTGTCCGAGGCCATATTGAATGAAGTCATGATCCGTGAGGACAAACTGGCCACGGATCCCGGCAATGCCCATTTGCGGGCTGTTCTGGCCGATGTCGAGGATCTGCCGTTTCTGGCCATTGAAAGCGACGGTTCCCCCTTTCCGCAGGTCATTACCGCCAAGCTGGAGGCCTTTTGTCTCCGCGCCGAACGGCTTCATCACAAGATGATGCGCAACAGCGGCGCCCATGGACGGCATGGAAGGATGAACTAGTGCCTTGTCCCGGGTGTATGGCACAAAAGCATCGGAATGGGCATGGATGACTATGTGGCGGGCTTACATTTCGTATTTTCCCAAAGCATGATAAACTATCTAAGATACGCGGGACGATAGTCCGGGTATACCGTTAAACACGGTGGACCGTCCCGGAGCCATAAATGAATTCTCGACCGCTGCGAAGTAGCAGCAATCCGACCCCGTGTATACCTTGAAAAACGCATGAGGATATCGCCGATGCGGCGAAGACACTACCATCATGATTATTTCACGACGGTGGTGCTCCTGCTCGCCGGCATCAGTACCCTGGTAATCTTTGGCCGACAGGAAATGGCCATGGCTGAGGAACCCCCGTCACGGGTCATCGAACTGCCCGGACCGGCATCCGAGGGGTCTGTGCCCCTGGAACGCACTCTCGCGCAACGGCGCTCGGTGCGATCGTACCGGCAGGTGCCGATGACCCTGGAGGAGGTCGGGCAGCTGTTGTGGGCCGCCCAGGGCATCTCGTCAGACAGGGGATATCGGACGGCACCGTCGGCCGGGGCCACCTATCCCCTGGAAATGTATATATCGGTCGGAGATGTGGACGACCTGGCACCGGGGATTTACAGATATCGTCCCCGGGAACACGACCTGGTGGCCCTCATCGACGGGGACCGGCGAGACGCGTTAACCCGGGCGTCCCTGGGCCAGGGGGCGATTCAAAAGGCGCCGGCGGTCTTTATCGTAACCGCGATATATGCGAGAACGACCGGCCGATACGGTGACAGGGGAATACGGTACGTTCACATGGAAGCCGGGCATGCGGCCCAGAATCTGTGCCTGCAAGCCGTCGCCCGAGGGCTTGGAGCCGTGGTCATCGGTGCTTTCCATGATCGGGAGATTCGGGCGGTCCTTGGTTTAGGGAAGGAAGAAACACCCCTGTACGTGATCCCCGTGGGAAAGTGAGCAGGGGAGTTCAAAAGTGTACACCTTGCACGGCAGGAATCCAACGAGATGGGATTCGTGGCGTTGGACCATCCGTGGAGTTGCCGACTTCGGGAGTTTAACGGTGGTGGAAACGATCTCCAACAATCCACGCACATCCTTTGCCCCAGAAGGGGCGGTCAAGATCCTCAATGCATTGCAGGAGCATATTCTGTGTTTCGATCGAGACATGAACATCATCTGGGCGAATTCAGCCATCCTGGATACCTTTGAAAGGTCATTGGAGAACATCCGGCGGGAGCGCTGCTGGTCGATTTGGGCTGAACGGCAGACGCCCTGCGAGGACTGTCCGGTGATCCGGGCGATGGAGACCGGCTCTTTTCAAACCATTGAAAAAACTTCTGCGGATGGCCGATGCTGGCTGATAAAGGGATATCCGCTTCGAGACGACCGCGGAAAGGTGATTGGCGGCTTTGAAACAACCCTGGATATCAGCGAGCGGAAAAAAGCCGAGAAGCATCTCCAGTTGGCATTCGATATTCTAAACAGAAGCCCGGCGGTTGGCTTTTTGTGGAAAAACACCGAAGGGTGGCCGGTTGTGTTCGTCACTCCGAATGTAACAAAACTATTTGGATACTCCGCCGACGAATTTGTCAGCGGAAAGATCTCCTACGAACAGGTGGTTTACCCCGAAGATCTCCCACGTGTCATGGATGAAGTGACCACAAATAGCAGCGACAGGGAACGGCAAGAGTTCGAACATCAGCCGTACCGCATCGTCTCGAAGAATGGCGAGGTACGATGGATTTTAGACCGCACCACGATTGATCGTGATAAAGAGGGCGCCATCTTGTTTTACAAGGGGATCGTGGTGGATATTACCGACCGCATCAAAACGGACCGCGTCCTAAAAGATAATGAAGAAAAATACCGGAATCTGTTCCATCACTCCAACGATGCCATATTTATCCATGATGTGCAGGGCAATATCCTGGAAGTCAATCGTCGCGTTCTCGATCAGTTTGGATACACGAGAAACGAGTTGTTGTCGCTCACCGTGCAGGATCTGCATCCAGCCGAGGTGTTGGAAAAGGCGCACTGGGCCTTTAAGACGATTCTCGAAAAAGGGTTTGTGAATTTTGAAACCACGTTTAAACGAAAAAACGGCGCATGTTTCATCGCGGATGTGTCTTCCAGTTTGTTTAACCTCAACGAGACACAGGTGATTCAGGGTATCGTTCGGGACATCACCTCACGACGAAAAGCGGCAAAAGAAAGAAAGCGGCTTGAAACCCAGCTTCAACAGGCCCAGAAGATGGAGGCCATCGGCACTCTGGCCGGCGGCATCGCCCATGATTTTAACAACCTGTTGATGGGGATTCAGGGCCGCGCCTCGCTGATGGCGATCGATCTGGAGCCCTCCAATCCCCATGGGGAGCATATCCATGCCGTGGAAGAATACATCCGAAGTGCAGCGGACCTGACCAAACAACTTTTGGACTTTGCCCGCGGCGGCAAATACAAGGTAAGGGCACTCGATATCAACGAATTACTTTCAAACAGCGCTGCGATGTTCGGTCGGACCCGAAAAGAGATTGCCGTGCATACCAGCTTTCAACACCCTGCCCTAGTGGTTGAAGTCGACCGAAGTCAAATTGAGCAGACGCTGTTGAATATTTTCGTCAATGCATGGCAGGCCATGCCCGGCGGCGGGAAACTGTCCCTGGAAACGAAATCGGTCGAACTGGACGCAGCATACTGCAGACCTCACAACGCAACACCCGGCAGATACGTCAGGATATCGATTACGGACACCGGCATCGGCATGGATGACAGTACCCTGCGGCGGGTCTTTGATCCGTTTTTTTCGACCAAGAAAAAAGGTCGCGGGATCGGGCTGGGGCTGGCATCCGCCTATGGGATTGTGAAGAACCACGGCGGTCTGATCACCGTTTACAGTGAAGTCGGTCTGGGAACCACCTTCAATATTTACCTACCCGTTTCCGACAAGGAGCCCCGGCAGGATATATCCGCCAAGGACGATCTAACCACGGGATCGGAAACCATTTTATTGGTCGATGATGAAGAAATGATCATCGAGGTCGCCGCGGCGATGCTGGAAAAGCTGGGCTACCGGGTTCTCGTCTGCCGGAGCGGTCCGGAAGCGATCGACAAGATGCAGTCGGAAGGGCATCGCATCGATCTGGTCCTTCTCGACCTGATCATGCCGGGCATGGACGGCGGAAAGACGTTCGACCGCATTCGAGAGATTCGGCCCGGCATGCCGGTGATGCTCTCCAGCGGATATGCCATTGAAGGGCAGGCCGCAGATATAATAATGCGGGGATGCAATGGATTTATCCAGAAACCGTTCGATATCTCCGAGCTTTCCCTGAAAGTTCGAAACATACTGGATCAGACAACAGCACGCTCATCGTCCTGAGCGCGTTCGATCCACAGCGTCTCACTGCCAGTGAGCCACGAACCGGGCCACGGCAACGCAATGCATCATCCTGAGACCATGACTGTCGACTACTTGGATGCGTCACCGGGCGGGAAGGAAGGCCGGCTCGAGATTCCCAGAGCCCTGAAAGAATTTGCCCCCAGATTATCCAGTGAAGGGGTGGTCATCTTTGCAGGAGCGGGCATCTCCGTCGGGCCGCCATCCTCGCTGCCGAATTGGTTCGACCTCAACGAGTGGATTCTCAAAGCACTCTACGATCGCGTCAGCCTGGACTTTGGAATCGATGATGATTATTCGACAATTCTTCGCGGCTATCGCAACAAAAGCAGAAGCTATCCGCCCGACTACCAGGCCCAGTTTCTTGAGGAGTGCACCGGGGCGAGCTACTTTGAAGCCCTCACATCCATCGATATCGAACAAACGAATCGCGGCCACAACGCGATCGCGGCCATTGCAAAATCCGGCAGCCTGGCCGCTATTGTCACAACCAACGCGGACCGGCTCATCGAGCGATCCCTGAAGCGGTCCGACGTGCCTTTTTCGGTCGCGTGCGATCCGGAGGGTTTTGCGCGTCTCGACGATGAATGGCAGGACAGCGATCCGGCTGTACTGCCCATTATCAAGATACATGGCTCTGCGGACGTTCTCGACTCGCTTGTCGATACGCGTAAACAGCGCCGGCGCGGCCGCGCGGAGGTTCTGAATCTGCTTCTGACCCGCCTGCTGCATCGGTATCCTTTCCTTTTTGCCGGATTTTCAGGGGCTGACTTCGATCATGACAGACACTATTTGGGAATCTGGGATGCTGCCGAAACCTCGCCGGGATTCTGCTTTCTTTATCAACCCGGCCATCCGCCGAAACAAGCGGTTCTCGATCTTCAAAACCACTATGGTGCGAAGGCGAAGCTGGTCGAGATGGACGCCACCCAGGCCCTCGAATTTTGCGCCCTCGCTCGGGGCGTTCCCCCCCAGTTGGTTCCAGACGGAGACAATTCCGGCGCAACGCAGGACCTGGTGCAAGATCGGATCCGGGATTGGGCCGACGGCCTGGATCGGTGGCAGGCGGTACGCATGACAGCCGCTCTCCAGGAGGCGGCGAGCCTGCCGGACACGGCGCTCCGGATCCTCCAAAAGGCTGTCCAGGCAAAGCCGGGTGACACTCCGGAATACACGCTCATGCTGGCGGACTGGGTGAAGACACGGCTCCGCCTGGCCCGCTATGACGATATCGAGCTGCGCACGGCCATCCGACGATTGGTAAACCTTGGCCACCTTATGGGGCCCTACTACCAATTTCTCTGTGATGCATTCGTCATGAGCCACATCACGGGTGCGGATGCCTATATCGCGCAGTGCCGGAAATTTACGGGAGAATATAAAACCCTGCTCGTCGAATTTCCGCCCACAATGGCGGTGGATGCGGTCCTGATCGTCTGTCAGGTCGCCTCCTTGTACGGAGAATTCCCCGAGCTGATACCGGCATTGCACTTTGCCTGTGATCGGGCCGAGCAGGACGGCGACGATATCCGACTCGCGGCAGCCAGGGCGGAACTCGCCATCCGGTTGGCCATAAACGGCAAGATCGATGAGGGCGAGTCACTTGTCAAAGAGGCGCTGAAGGTCGCCAAGCCGCTTCACGAGAGGCGCGTTGCATCTACCGCAATTTATGCCGATGCGCTCATCAGGGAACGCCGGGGCGAGTATGGCAAGGCCATCGGGATCAGCCACATGTCCTATGAACAGGCCGTATGGGATGAACTGCGCCTGTGCATGAGCCGGGCGCTCCTTGTGCAGCTCCGGCTGGCATGCCGTTACGGGGCCGAGGAGAATGTGAATATGGTCCGGCATCAGATCAACATGGGCTCCGGGCACGAGTTTTGGGCTCACGAGCTGGAACGTGAATTATACGAAGCGGAATTCGCCATTCGCAGCAAAGAACCCGGCGCGACCAAACGTCTTGCCAGGTTGGCCGATCGGGCAAGGGGCGTCGGGATGGACGTTATCGCGGAAAAAGCCGAGAAGCTCCTGATATAAATGTACAGTTTCAATCGGTATCCGCATCCTGGGTGTTCGGCGTGCCCACGATGTCATAGGGATGCTATTGGCATCGACGCAAGACACCCTGGCTTTTTTTAAGGACACCGGTCTTGGGTATCCTTCTCATCGCTCCGATTTTTCTTCTGAAGAGGATGCCACCTCGTGGTAAATCTTTTAAAGGAAAAGACAAAAAATAAGAAAAAAGGCTAACCCGTTTTTAACTACTCGGAATCTTGACAGCCCTGCCGGTTTAAGGATACAGAATGTGCAGTGTTTCACATTACTCGAAAATTTGAAGACCCATTGCCGTTTTGTGGATTGCTAAACCTCAACCGGAATGTATTCCCCCCCTTCACGTGTAAACATAAAGTTCCAGTTTAACGTAAACCATATCAGACAGCTGTTGGCATGGCGGAGAGCTCGTCCCTGAGCTTCGATCTGTTCGTGAAAGTTAGCGTTACCATCCTGGGAGCAGGTAAACCATGGTAGCACCATTTGCCTTACGTCTCTTCTGGTAGCAAACCCACAACCAAGGAGGTGGCATATGCAACGTGTTTCCCGTTTTACGATGGTGGCAGGGGTAATGTTGGCACTGGTGGTGTGGCTCTGCAGCCCGATTTCGGCCGGTGCCGGCGATTACATTTACAACGGTATCATACCCCTTGAGGAAATCTACGAAACCCTGGGTGTCCCGTACGACCCGGGACAACCGGATTGCAAGTACCGGAAAAAGTGCCCCAATCCACAAGATTTCGAACTTCTGTTGGAGCTGGAGATGAATTTTGTGGAAGAATCCGCCGATCTACCGGCGTTCTACCAGGTCACGGGAGTTCTCTTTCCGGAAATCCGGTTTGAGCTGCGGCTTCTGCCCAAACATGAATGGAACCGGAAATTCTATCTGGCCGGGTGCGGCGGGTTCTGCGGCGGCGTGGACACCAACTTCCCCAACGGACAATTTACCAACAACCTGAACTGGGGACTGCTGAGAGGTTATGCCGCGGCCACCACCGATTCCGGGCACGACAATATGGGACTCGGGCGCACATACGCAGACTGGGCATTGGACAACCGGCCGGGGGAAGTCGACTGGGGTTTCCGCTCGATCCACGAAGTAACCCGGGTGAGCAAAGCCCTCATATGCGTCTTCTACGGCCGAAAAGCCAGATACAGCTATTTTGCGGGTTGCTCCACCGGCGGCCGCCAGGCGATCGTGGAGGCGCTGCGTTTTCCCAAGGATTTTGACGGTGTGATCAGCGGCGCCCCGGCCCTTGACTACACGGGCCTCGTGGCGACCTGGATGAGCTGGGTGGTGCAGGGGGTCGGCGACAATGTGTTTAGTGCCGAGGATCAGGCCGCGATACAGGAGGCCATACTGGATCAGTGCGACGATCTGGATGGAAAAGCGGACGGTCTGATATCCGATCCCCGCCGCTGCCCTGAGATAGATTTCAGTGGCGCGGACCTTTCGCCAGACCAGTTAGCCGCACTGGAACAACTTTACAGCAAGCCGGTCAACAGCTGGGAGGACATCCTGTACGAGGGGGTCATTCCCTATGGGTCTGAAATCTACTGGCCGATCTGGGTGCCGGGTGCGGACGGGACGTCTGAAAATCCGCTGGCGTTGCAGTTGATCCGGGGGTTCAATGACGGTTTTCTGAAATATATGGCTTTTGAAGTGGATGATCCAACTTTTACCGCCGATGATTTTGATTTTGACTCCACGCCGGACCTGCTGGAATTCATGGGCAGGATATATAACGCCACGGATACGAACCTGAAGAGGTTTAAACAGCTGGGCGGCAAAATCCTCATGTATCATGGATGGGCGGATTCCATTGTTCCGCCGATCTACACCCTGGACTACTATGATCGCGTTGTTGCGGCCATGGGTGGAGTGCGAAGAACACAGCGTTTTTTCCGCCTCTTCATGGTGCCGGGCATGGACCATTGTTCGACCGCACAGAGTTTGGAGTTTGTCGGTGCAGGGACGTCGATCGGCCTGGATGATTTTGATGCACTGGGGGCCCTGGAGCGGTGGGTCGAAAAGGGCATTGCACCAAGAAGGCTAAAAGCCAGCGGCAAATCCCTTTCCGGAGAGGAAATCACTCGATTCCTTCGGCCTTACTCTCCCGACGGCGGCTGCAAATATTCCTACGGTAAATAGGATGACGATTAGGGAGTCGTGCCGCGCCCAAGGTGTGCTGAGTGATTCAAGACGCGTATTTCAAACGTCACCCACGTCGGTCGGTGCGAAAACAAGCTAATCCCAGTCACGGCGAGGTAAGGTGTACAACAAACGGCAGGACCGCATTCGGTCCTGCCGTGTTCTTTGAGATGTCGATACTGTCCCTGCCCTTGAAAAGATCCTGCGGCTATTTATCATTTCTGATATTAGAAATTTTCTACTTAAGTCTGACTATGGAAATTCAGAGCCGCTATCCGAATCCATCTACCATAAAGGAATGAGACCATGAACAAGATGCTTATGGGATTGACCGCCACAGCCGTGGCGTTATTATTTTTCGGCACTCAAGTGTTTGCCGCCGGCAGCAGCCCAAAACCGAAACGGGACACGCGCCCGGGTGTTTCAGAGTACAATGACGGCGTCAAATTGATGCAACGGGGAAAGTACGAAAAAGCTGAAAAACGTTTTAATGCAGCCCTAAAAAAGAATCCGAACATGGCGGAAGCCTACAACAA
Organism: Olavius algarvensis associated proteobacterium Delta 3; assembly: GCA_903231505.1. Taxonomy (GTDB): domain Bacteria; phylum Desulfobacterota; class Desulfobacteria; order Desulfobacterales; family CAFBRK01; genus CAFBRK01. The sequence goes on from CAFBRK010000229.1 coordinate 38,524, forward strand.
CCTTGGATATTCAATGAGAAAGCAGGGACCGCAGTACTACGACGAGGCGTTGAGCCATTACAACCAGGCCATTGCCCTGAAATCAAACCTGGCCGAAGCCTACATGTATCGCGGCGTGCTGTACATGCTGATGGGCAACGAGGACAAGGCCCTGGCAGACCACCGCAAGCTGACCCAGCTCGACCGGAAACTTGCCGACGCGCTCCAGGCGGCCATCGCCTCGGGTGAGGAACCGGACGGGCTCGATGGACTGGCCAGGAAATGGTAAAACCCGCCACGGCAGTCGCGCTTGCCGTGATGCTGCTTGTGGCAGGCTGCGACCACGGCCACCAGATAACCCACCGACCGGATGTCAATCGTCCGGTCGGTTACGTTTGGGAGCTGCCGGAGGGATTTCCTGTCCCCCTGGTGCCCCCGGACAACCCCATGACCGTTGAAAAGGTCGACCTCGGTCGCCGACTGTTCTATGACACCCGGCTATCGGGAGACGGCTCGGTGTCCTGCGCCACCTGCCATCTGCCCGAGCTTGCGTTCACCGACGGAAAGAGTCGGTCAGTTGGCATGCAGGGCAGTATCCACCCGCGATCGGCCATGTCCCTCACCAATGTTGCCTACAATGCGACCCTGGGGTGGGATGATCCGGCCCTGACCCGTCTGGAAGACCAGATCCGCGTGCCGCTGTTGAATACCCGGCCCCATGAGATGGGGGTGGCCGGCCGCGAAGACGAAGTTTTGTCCCGGTTAAGAAAAGATCGTCGCATGCGTCGGCTATTCGGTAAGGCTTTTCCGGATGATGAACAACCGGTGATCATGCGCAATGCGATTTACGCAATTGCGGCCTTCGAAAGAACGCTCATATCCGGAAACTCGCCTTACGACCGCTGGGCCTATGGTGGTGAATCGACTGCCCTGAATAAAGGAGAACGCGCCGGTGCACGCCTGTTTTTTTCCAAACGCCTGAGCTGCTTTCAATGCCACGCCGGGTTCAACTTCTCAGGGCCGGTGGTCTATGAAGGCTCTGAGCTTCCGGAGCCGCTGTTTCACAATACCGCCCTGTATGACGAAGATGGGCGCGGCGCCTACCCGGAGCCGAACACCGGCGTCCACCGGATGACCGGACGGATGGAAGACATGGGAAAATTCCGCGCCCCCACACTCCGAAACATCGCCCTCACGGCCCCCTACATGCACGACGGAAGTATTCCCACCCTGGAGGCGGTTCTCGATCATTACGCGGCCGGCGGCCGGGCCCGGCCTGTCAATCCCGGAACTTCGGAAACCGAGGTCGAATCGGGTTCCGATTCCCTGATGACAGGATTCGAGCTGTCACCGGAAGAAAAGAAAAAACTCATCGCGTTTCTGAATGCACTCACCGACGAGTCCTTTGTACGAAGAGCGATAAAGCAGGCTGTTCGGTGACCGAAGTGGCATCCGTGTCCAAATATCGGTCCGAGGCGAGTTCGTGATACTCAAAGATTATCTTTCAAAAAGCTGTACTGGAGGATCATTTACCAAATAGGTACTTAATAAAGAAATCGTGGTGTTTCTATCGTCATGCCGGACTTGATAAGCCTGCCCCGGAATGTAATTGGCCGGGGGCATCCAGTGGTGAATCGACAATGTCGCAATTCTTTTCCGATTCGAAGGGCGAATCCCCCCCATATGCTGAAGGCCCGTGTGATGACCGGCCCTACATGGCGGTTTTCGTAAGGCCGGTCACCGCACCGGCCTGATGTGTTCGTGAAACAGAATATTATGTGAAAACCACATCTGAACCGATTGGCAGGATATGGACCCGGGAGAGGATTTCTTCGCAGATCCTTTTCAAAAACTGCTGGAAATCATTCCGAATGGCGCTTCCCATACTTAGCTCCATGACTCAGATGACGGATGAAAAAAGGTATACCGCTGACGGAATGGTATCTGATGAGATGAGGATTGGGACGTTTTTTAACAGGCTCGCTCAGGATACTTGTATCGAGCAGATATAAGAAAAACACAGTCTCTTTATTCACAATTCAAGGTTTGACACCCAATTCCTGGGCCAAACACCCCAAAGAGAGGCCGTTGGTCGTCCATCAACTGATTACATCGATCTACGAACGGTTCCAGGAAGAAAATATTATTATCCCGTTTCCCGTACAGGATATCTACCTTCATTCCGATCGGAAGGCGGCAGACCCTTCTGATAATGATCGCGATGCATTACCCGAGGCAGAAAAACCGCGAGATAGTGACCGATAAAGGCCTGGCTTTCATGCTGAACTTAGGCACAAAGCCTTGCATTTCTCATATTCCAGCATCGCATAAAATTTTTGGACCATACCAGTAAGATATAATTGACAGCGGTCGCTCGGTGCAGAATACTAATTCATTAAAAGTTAGCGATCCGCTATCTTTCTGGTAACGAGACATCTGCATGGGTTGGTTATCTTTCCTGTTAGCTGCAGCCGAATTTTCAGTCTCAACATTTCAAATTCTCAACAATTTATCCCAATTCCGTCCATCATCTGGGGTCTTGGGATAGCCAAGACGGACAACTGGAAGGAAGGGTCAAATGGACAGTGATCTCAAGTTTAAAACCAAGGCATCCGCCATCTACATCATCGTTGCCTTTTTGCTCATCCTGATGCTCCAGGAGATGGTCATCGGACCCATGACAACGACTGAAGAGAAGGTCCCCTACAGCCAGTTCCGAAAAGACCTTGCCGGAGGTGCAATTACCGAGGTGGTGGTCGAACCCGAACGCATCCTCTACTCCGTCGAGGCGTCCGGTGAAGAACCAAAAGAAAAAATTACCCGGAAGGTGGTTCGCATCGAAGACAAAAACCTGGTGGAAGAGCTGGTGGCGTCCGGTGTCGACTTCAAGGCCAAGCCGGCACGGAGAGGCATTCTCGGTCCCCTTCTGAGTTGGATCCTGCCGGTTCTCCCGTTTGTGCTCATCTGGTGGTTCCTGATGAAGCGCATGGGTGGCGGGGCCAGAGGTATGATGTCGATAGGCAAGAGCAAGGCCACCGAAATCACCGGCCAGATGACCGGCGTGACCTTCAGGGATGTAGCCGGGATTGATGCGGTGGAGGCGGAGCTTAAGGAGATTATCGAGTTCCTCAAGGACCCCGACCGCTTCGTCAAGATGGGCGCCAAGCTGCCGAAAGGGGTGCTACTTGTCGGCCCTCCCGGCACCGGCAAGACCCTGCTGGCCAAAGCCACCGCCGGCGAGGCGAGCGTTCCCTTTTTCTCCATGAGCGGCTCCGAGTTCGTCGAAATGTTCGTGGGGGTTGGCGCATCCAGGGTGCGAGACCTCTTCGAGCAGGCCAAGGCCAAAGCGCCGTGCATCATCTTTATCGACGAAATCGATGCCGTCGGCCAATCCAGGTCCGGCGGAGCGGCGATGCGCACCAATGACGAGCGTGAGCAGACTCTCAATCAGTTGCTGTATGAGATGGACGGCTTTACCTCCAACCAGGGGGTCGTCATCATGGCCGCCACAAACCGTCCCGAGGTGTTGGACAAGGCGCTGCTCAGGGCCGGTCGGTTTGATCGCCAGATCGTGGTTCCGCTGCCGACCGAGAAGGGGCGGCGCCAGATTCTCGAGATCCACGCACGCGGCGTGTCCATTTCACCCGAGGTGGACCTGGACAAAGTCGCCCGATTTACGGCCGGATTTTCAGGGGCCGATCTGGCGAATCTCATCAATGAAGCCGCCCTGATGGCGGTACGGCGGGGATCACCCGAAGTGACCATGGAAGACTTCACGGTCGCCATAGAGCGAATCGTGGCGGGCCTGCAGAGGGATATGCCCCTGGAGGGAGAGACCCGCAAGAAGGTCGCCTACCACGAGAGCGGTCATGCCCTGGTATCCCAGCTGCTGCCGCTCACCGATACGGTTCACAAGGTGAGCATCATTCCCACATCCAAGGGCGCCCTGGGATACACCATGGAGATGCCGGAAGAGGACCGTTATCTGATGTCAAAACCGGCTCTTGAGCAGCGCATGGCGGTGATGCTGGGTGGCCGTGCCGCCGAACTGCTGGTCTTCCAGCAGACGTCCACCGGTGCTTCCAACGATCTCGAGCGGGCCACCGGTATGGCTCGGCGGATGGTGACAGAGTTCGGAATGTCGGAGAAACTGGGGCCGGTGCGCTACGTCGGACCGGCGGGCATGGACTATCTCGGCAGCCAGGTCTCGGCGTTAAACTTGAGCCCCGAAACCGAGCGTATGATCGACGAGGAAATCCGGCGCTTCCTCGATGAGGCGGCTGAGGAAGCCATGAAAATTCTCACCAGCAACGAGTCCGCGTTGCACGAAATTGCCCGAATCCTCCAGGAGGAGGAGGTCATAGACGGCGAGACTGTGGCGCTGATCGCCGGGGGGAAATCGACCACGAAACAGACCAAGGATAAGGTCACCGTATGACCGTTATTACCTGATCCGTTAATTCGCTCCCCGCTCGCCCTCGCTGGAACAAATTACCCCGATGAACAGCCTCACGCCATGAATCGGGCAAACTGCGGCAGAAGAGGTATTATCCATATGGAAGCACTACTTTACTATGTCATTGCCGGCGCCGTGTATTTCTTTGCGCTGGCGGTGCAGCGAAAGTTGAAATCTACCTATAGTCGTTGGAGCGGGGTCCGGAACCAGGCGAACATGACCGGGGCGCAGACAGCACAAGCAATCCTCCAAGCCAATCGTATGGGACGTGTAAAGGTCGGCCAGAAACCGGGCAAATTGACCGATCACTACAATCCGCGCGACAAGACCATTGGGTTGTCGGAGCAGATTTACGGAGTACCCAGCGTTGCCGCCATGGCCATCGCCGCACACGAAAGCGGGCATGCCATTCAGGACGAGGTGGACTACAGGCCGCTTGAAATACGGACGTTCCTGGCACCCATCGCATCTGCCGGCGCCAAATTCGGCCTTCCGGCAGCTATCTTCGGCTCATTTCTGGGTAGTCCCCTTCTCTTGCAGGCCGGGGTCCTGGCATACGGAGGCGCTCTGATGCTTCAGTTCCTGACGCTGCCGGTCGAGCTCAACGCGAGCAAGCGGGCCATGGGGCAGCTCGAGAAGCTGGGTCTGATGGATGACCAGGAGAAAAAGGGCGTCAAAGAGGTGCTACGCGCCGCTGCCATGACATATGTCGCCGGAGCCGCGTCGTCGGCGGGCTACATCATCTATATCGCTATCATAGCGGGCCGCTGGATCTTTCGCTTGCCTCCTCTGGCAAAGCCTCCGTTGAAGCCGCCGCCATTGCCCTAGCCGGTACAAACGATAAAATCTGTTGGGCTAGTGCCACTAAGGTGTAATTGACAGTGCTGACAAAGCCTTAGATATGTTTATGATAAGATAATCCCTCAACGGTTTATCTTGTTGATGATGCCTCTGCACGGAAAGGGCTGACGCATGTGCTTTCTGCGACCCGGCATCACGTTGAGGCATTTTTGTCATCTGAAGAATTCCTCCAAATTCAATCCATAGATGACCATGCATGCCTGATCATGGATGCCTGGGTTTCGGGCCTGTCGGGAAAGCATTTAGAAACTGTTGTTGCTCCAATAAACGTTAATCTTCCCGTGATTTTTCTTTCGGCCCGCGATGGCAAAGAATCCAGAGACAGGGCACTCGCAGCCAAGGCTGAAGGTTTTTTTCGTAAACCGGAGGATGGGCCGGCACTATTGGATGCCGTTTCGTGGGCGCCGGGAACACATCCTCGGAATCTTTCTGCCAAGGAAAAAGCATAAATGGAGCGCGACAAGATTTTTCTCAAAATGCTGCTGAACCAGCAGCAGGAAAATGCAGAGAGATGGAAGGCAGAAATCCGCAGTAAAATTCTCAAGCTCAACGAGCAAAGGGATTCCTCAGAAATTGAGGATTAACCTACACGAAGGAGAAAAAAGTTATCCATGTTTCTTCCAATCATGGGCAAGAAAAACAAAAGAAGCACGGGACTTTCAAGGGACATTGTTGACAAAGTTATTTATTTTTATCTCGAAAACTTTCATATTCTTCCGTCATGTTTTTAGTAAAGAAAAAGGCTCTGTTTTTTCTTAGGAAAGGGAACCTACGAGCCTGTATAGTTTGTAGGCAACGTGCCCTATTTTTTTTCAGTATTTTTGCGATAGTCTGCGTTCATCTGCGGCTAATATTTGTTATCGAATCCGATACAACGGATATTCCACGCGGGTATCCCGGCATTTGGGGCAGCGGCCCGGGCGGGTAAACCGGCGCCGGTCCGTGAACTCAAAGCCGCAGGAGAAGCATGAAAACGGCAGGATCTCCAGCTTCTTTTTCTTGGCGTTCATGGATTTGGCGACATGGGCCAGGTGGGTGTAGATCTCTTTCTCAGGCACGCGCAGGGTCTGGGACAGGTCCCTGGCATCATGGGCGTCTTCTTCCAGGAGATCGATGATTTTTTGGCGGATCGTTGGCATAGGTTCACCCTATTAAAAGCTCATTCACCGCAGAGACCCCGAGCACGCAAAGGAGGTGTCTTCTTATCAGAATCCCTGAGAGGGGGATTCTGATAAAGGGCTGCCCTTTAAAAACCGTGGGTTTCTTCGAGTGTTGATGAAGGATGTTTTTGTCCCGAGCCTTCTTCGCAAAATGCAAAATAAAACACGTCCCTTTGCGACCTTTGCGTCTCTGCGTTGTGATTTTATCGTAGTATATACAACAAGAGTGACGCTTCAAACGTCTGTATCGTGAAAATCCAGCCACTGCTTCAGTTTTCCGGTCTCCATCCAGCGGCGCAGTTTCTCCACCACCAGAAGATCCGTGGGGAAGGCCATCGGTTCGGGCAGGGCGGTGAGCGGGAAAAAGCCGGCCTGATCGGCATCGGTGCCGGCCCGGAGCTGTCCGCCGGCGATCGTGCCCCAGAACCAGATGCCGACGGTCAGATGCTCCGGATCGTGGAAGTTTGAGTGCACGGCAAAGACCGGTCCGAGCCGTGCCTGAAGCCCGGTTTCTTCTTCGAATTCCCGACCGGCGGCCTGACGAACGTCTTCCCCCCACTCCAGGTGCCCGCAGGGGATGCACCACATCCCGGCATAGGACCCGTGGCGACGCACCATGAGCAGCATGTCGTTTTTCATGGCGACAACCGCCACGCCCACCGTGGGATTACGGTACAATGGCCGGCGGCAGCGGGTGCACACAAGGCGCGTCTCATCCCCACGATTGGGGTGATCGAACGGGCTACCGCAGTTTGGGCAATAGTTCAGGTTCATCCGGATTGTCATAGCGTCACCGGGCGCCCAAGGCAAGGGCAATAGACCGAGCGTGGTATGAAACCGCTTCGAAACAGGGAAAATTACCAACGCTGTCCGTGTTGTTTCAACCATCCCTTTGTGCTAATAAAATCGTGGAACGATTTTATGAAACGCGACGGTGCCGCTCTAAGGGCGACGGGTTTACCCGCACGCCTGAGGCGCATAACCCTATGGCGGCGCCGGAGGCGACCAGGGTTTATCCGCCGTCATTCGCCTTCGCCGGAGCCCACGCCAGCTTCTTGAGGGGATGAAAGGGAAATGATGTCGATCTTCTCCCCCTCACCTTGCCTCTCCCACCAGGGGAGAGGAATAGGTTGAATCCCTGCAGCCCCGGCGAAGGGATTTCCGCCTGAGGCGGACAAGTCCGCTTAGCTTCAACGAACTACAGGGAATATGCAGGTTTAAAAGCCGTTAAACATGACCAAGGAGTCCCCACAAACATCCCACTCGGTATTCCATCTGCTGCTTCAGGGCGATCCCCGGAAGGCCTGGGCCATTCCCGACAACTCCGTCCATATGGTATTGACGGCGCCTCCCTGCTGGCCCCTGGAGTGGGAAGGGAATCATCAGGACCCGGGATGGTATACCGAAGACTATAACGACTTTCTCGGGCATCTTGACCAGGTCTGGGAACAGGTATTTCGCGTGCTGGTGCCCGGCGGCCGTATGGTCTGTGTGGTTGGCGATATCTGGCTGTCCCGCAAAGATCACGGCCGCCATCGGGTGATCCCGTATGCCGCCGACATCAGCATCCACTGCCGCGACATCGGTTTCGACAATCTCAACCCCATCATCTGGCAGAAAAGTACGGAAACCAGGCAAAGCCCCGGCAATCCGTCTACCTTTTTAGGCAGCCCCTACGAACCGAACGCCGCGATACGCCAGAATGTCGATTATATTCTCATGCAGCGGAAACCGGGGGGGGTACCGTAAACCGACGTCCGAGCAGCGGGAGCGGAGCCGGATCAAAAAAGCGGAGTATCATCGATGGTTCCGGCAGTGCTGGACCGTCACCGCGGATTCACGGAAAGAGCTGCAAAATCCCTTTCCGCTGCGGATTGCCGAACGGCTCATCCGAATGTTTTCGTTCTGGGGCGATACGGTCCTGGACCCGTTCTGCGGAACCGGAACCACACTGGTGGCCGCCATGAATTGCCACCGCAGCGGCATCGGCATCGAGCCGAACAGGGACACGTGCCGAGTCGCCCTAAACCGCGTGCACGAAGCCAGCAATCCGCTGTTCAACACGATCCGTCTCGAATGCCGGCCCATGGCAGAATATGGTGCCCCCATCGTTGATCCGCCCCCTGATGTTCCGATACACCATCCGGCTGAATAACCTCTAAACCGGGGATGACGGGTATGAGAGAACTTCCTGTACTGCTTTTACTTATCGCCGTGACCGCGGGACCGGCCACTGCTGCCGAGAGCCTGCTGGTCGAAAACGCCTACAAAAATATCAGCCTGTCCGGATACACACGGAGTATTATCCATCAGACAATTTCCTCGGAAGTCTCCGGAAAAGTGCTTCAGGTGAATTATGATATCGGCCAAGTGATTGGGGAAAAACCCATTATTCAAATCGACCCGACCTTTGTGACATTTGAAATCGAGACAACCCGTCATGCGATCCGCCGGTTAAACATCGCTCTGAAGAAAAGCGCCTCCAGGGAAGACTTTCTGAAAAAAGAATTCGACAGATTCGATGCACTCTATAAAGGCAAGAGCACCGCGCAGAGCCGGCGGGATGCCGCCCTGGAGGAGTATTCACAGGCAACGCTGGAAAGTGAGACGATTTCCGTGGAAAAATCCGCACAGGAAACGCGTCTCATGGAGCTGATGGAACGAAAACGCCGTCACACGATATCTGCACCCAACGGCTGGATCGTAACGGGAAAGCACGTTGAAGTCGGTGAAATCATCGCGCCCGACACCCCCCTGGCGGTCGTCGGAGATTACCGACAATTGGTCGTCCCCTTATCGGTCTCGGCAAACGAACTGATCGCGCTGCAACAATTACCGGAGGAGTTTACCGCCACATTGGATAAGGAGCCGGTCCGGGCGGCCATCAACTGGATCAATCCCGAATTTGACGAGCAAACCCGAAAATTGGCCATTGAAGTAATCATCCGGAACTTTCACGGTGAAGGGCGCGGCGGGAGGTTTTTTTCCCTGGCGCTCCAGGTCCTGACCGAGGGGCTTCGCATCCCCAAAACGGCTGTGATCAATCGCTACGACAATCCGCGAGTGCGGATAAAAGCGACGGACGAAGAAATCAGCGTTCTCGTATTGGGCGAATCCAATGATCACGTTATCGTCGCGGACTCGCCCCGCTTGAAGCCGGGTTTGGAGTTAGCAGGGCGCCCGTAACCCCGGAAGTTGCTTCTTCAGGCCAAGCGAGGGCGTATGCTTTTTTTCCGGCTGTCCGTGTCCGGCCTGTCGTCCTGCTTGTCCTGTTTGTCTTGCTTGTCCTGCTTGCCCCGAGCCTGTCGAAGGGAGCGGCGTCGAAGGGAGGTCGCTCAAGAGGGGCTCCCGAAAGTGAAAAAGGATCTCTTCGCCGGGATCTCTGTGTCTCTGTGGTAAAGAAGCTGTCATGAAACGAATCGTCGAATACACCATCAAACAGAAGGTCTTCATCAATGTTGTTTTCGTGATTCTGGTGATCGCCGGCGCCTTCTGTGTGTTCACCTCACCACTGGAAAACATGCCTGTCGTGGATATGGGCAACGTATTTGTCCACACCGTCTACTATGGGGCTGCAGCCGAAGATGTCGAACAGCTGGTAACGACGAAGATAGAAGAAGCCCTCGACGGTCTGGAGAACGTCGAATACATCAAATCCGATTCCTACCGGAATTTCTCTTCCATCAATGTGAAATTCATAGATGACTCGGACTATCGAACTCTCTACGATGAACTGCGATTTCGGGTCCTCAATGCCCGGGACGAACTGCCCTCGGGCGCCGACGAACCCACCTTTACCTATGTCGACACCAATGAGTGGCTCCCCGTTATTGTGGTCAACATCACCGGTGATTTACCACGACGCAGTTTGAAGCTGTACGCGGAAGAACTGCGCGTTCGGCTTCTGAATATCGCCGACGTTCGGGACGCGACAATCGAAGGGGAGTACACGGAAGAATTTCATGTATCGGTAGACCTGGGAAAACTCCGCGCGTTCGGAATCACCTTCAGCCAGGTAGTCCAGGCGATCCGCTCTGCCAATACCAAAATACCCACCGGGAGATACCGGAAAGGCAATGTCGAATATATGCTCGATGCCGGTCGGCGGCTCGACTCTCAGCGATCGGTGCTCGATATCGTGGTGCGCCGGGACGGCGACGGCAATTTCGTTCGGGTCCGCGATCTGGTCACCACCGCACGGATGAGCCACAGAGATCCAACCATGATTCCCTCCGCCAACGGTGAGAACGCCATCCGATTGCGGGTCACCAAAGAGTTGAACGGAAATTCCGTGGCGATTTCCGATCGTGTCAAGGAGGTGGCCCGGGATTTCGAAGCCTTGCACCGGGCAGACGGCGTTCGGGTCGTTTTCACCAACGACTCGATCATCGAAATCAATGATTCCCTCAACACCCTGGGCGGCAACCTGCTTCTCGGGATGACGCTGGTCATCATTGTACTGTGGCTGACGCTGGGCTTTCGAAATGCGCTCATCACGTCTGTGGGGATTCCCTTTGCATTTCTTTGTGCCATCATCCTGATGAAAATCACCGGTGTCTCTCTGAACACCATCAGTCTCTTTGCCTTTGTGCTGGTGACCGGCATTATGGTCGATGACGCGGTCATCATCATGGAGAATATTTTCCGCCATCTTCAAATGGGAAAAGCCAAAACAACGGCAGTGATCGACGGCACGGCAGAGGTCATGCTCCCGGTGATCAGCTCGGCCCTGACAACGATTTTGGCGTTTATCCCCATGCTGATCATGACCGGAAGCACCGGTGACTTTTTTTCCTACATCCCCAAGACCGTCACATACGCTCTTGTGGCCTCGCTTTTGGAGGCTCTGTTCATCCTGCCGATCCATGTTCTCGATTGGGGCCCGAAACAGGTTCCGGCAACCGTCGCCGACGAGGATGAATCAGATCCGTTCCACCACCTGCAAACCGGACTGTTCGCGCCTTTATGGAAACTTTACCGGCGCCTGGTGGAATGGATCCTCAATCACAAAGTCATCACGTTCACCGGAATGACGATTCTTCTCTTTTCCGCTTTAGGGATCCTGATCCTCTCGGTCACCGGTATTGTCCCCCTGATTCGCGTCGAGTTCTTTCCGGGCAATTACTTCCGATATCATGTCACCGTCCTGGCTCCGGTGGGAACCGCCATTGAACAAACCGACAGGATGGTCCGGCACATTTCAAAAGAGATATTGGCGCTGGGTCCAGCCCAGGCAGAATCTGTATCCGGAAGTGCCGGTTTTTATGAGGATGAGGATTACGTGCGGCACACCGGAAACAACTTCGGGCAACTGGTAATCACCCTCCCGGAGAAACGGGACCAGGATTTTCCGGAAAATCCGGGCAACGACCCCATGGTCCACCTGGGTTTTATGCGGAATCGGTTGCAGCGACTCGTGCAAGACACCTACCCGGACCGTGAAAACCGGCCCTTGGTTCGGGTGTTCGAAGAGCAGGATGGCCCGCCCACGGGTAAGGCCGTCAATATTCGCGTGACCGCCGTCACCCTGGAGCATGCTCTGCAAGGCAGCGATCAGCTTCTGGCCTATATGCGTCGCGAACCGGAGCTGGACGATCTTATCGATCTAACCGACGATCGCCCGGAGTTTCACAAAACCTTTGTGTATCAGCCGAAACTCGAAAAAGCCTTCGAGTATGGACTCCGCCCCGGGGACATCACCGGCATGGTGGCAGGTGCCCTCAATGGCCAGTATGCCGGCGAGTTCCGCTCCGTAGATGAAGAGGTCGACCTGCTGGTGCGAATTGCCCGAAGGGACGACCCGGGCAACGTTACCGGCGCCGGCTTGGAAACTCCCTACGACATCCTGGATGTGCCGATCATCGAAGACAGCGCGTCTCCGATTCGTCTCGTGGATCTGGTGGATCTCAGCTTTCAGGGGGAACCGAATGTCCGCACCCGATACAAAGGCAAGCCGACGATTACCATCACGGCGAACATTCGCGACGGCAGCAAGCTGTCACCGGCAAGAGTACAGGTACTGACGAGCACATACTTCAGATCGACGCCGGATTTCTCCCAATGGGTGTCCCTGTCGTTCGGGGGGGAGTTCGAATCGACCAGCAAGTCCTACACATCCCTTACATTCGCCTTCTTTATCGCCCTTCTGGGAATCTATCTCGTGTTGGCGTCCCAGTTCCGGGACTACCTCCAGCCGGTCATCATCATATCGGCAGTGCCGTTTGCCTTGATCGGGGTGGTGATGGGCCTTTTTATTACGCGCACCACCTTTACCGTGGGGAGCTTTCTGGCTATTGTCGGACTCACCGGTCTGGTGGTGAACGATTCCCTGCTTCTGATCGATTTCATGAACGTCCGGCGCCGCCAGGGGAAACCCATGCGCAACGCCGTCATCGAAGCCTGCGCCGCGCGGATGCGCCCCGTGCTGATCACCACCGTTACGACCATGCTCGGACTGCTGCCCATGGCCATCGGTATTCCCAGCCGATCCATATCCTGGGCCCCGATGGCAACGGCATTTGTCGCCGGTCTTTCCAGCGCCACCATCCTGACGCTTCTCATAACGCCGGCCAACTACGAGCTGTTCGAGAATTTCAAGGACAGGTTTCAAAAACTCGGCCGCCTGGCGTTTTCCTGGAAACCGTTCTCTTATAACGTCAAAGATCTGCATCAGGACAGGAAGCAGGCTGAATGATGGAACCTGCCACGTCATCACTACATTTTGAACAGGGCCCGATCCGGCCGCCCAACGAGGCCCGGAGCCTGCTGCTCCGATTCACACGCAACTGCCTATGGAACAGGTGCATGTTCTGTCCGGTTTACAAGCGCCGCAAATTTTCGCTGCGCTCCGTAGAAGACATCCGGGCCGACATTGAGACCGCCAGAATCATCTCCGATGACATCACCGCCGTCTCTGTGGATCTCGGATACAATGGGTCGGTCACCGACGCTGTGATCAGCCGCATCCTCAATACTCCCGAAATAAGTACCTCCTATCGAAGCGTCGCCCTGTGGCGATACTACGGGACCGGCGCCTGTTTTTTGCAGGACGCCGACAATCTGATCATGAAAACCGACGACCTGGTGGAGGTCCTTTGCTTTCTGCGGGAAACCTTTCCGGAAGTCCGGCGGGTCACCACCTATACCCGATCCAGAACCGTCATCCGCAAATCCATCGAGAACCTCCTGCGCATCCGTGAGGCCGGTCTGGACAGAATCCATATCGGGCTCGAAAGCGGCAGCGATGCGGTCCTCAAGTTTATGAAAAAGGGGGTTACGGCCGCCCAGCATATCCAGGCCGGGCATAATGCTCTGGCGGCCGGGATGGAACTCTCCGAGTACGTGATGCCGGGCCTTGGCGGGAAGAAACTGTGGCGGATCCACGCCGAGGAGACCGCACGGGTGCTCAATCAGATCAATCCCCATTTCATCCGCCTCCGGAGTTTACGGGTGCCCAAACGGGTCCCATTATATGAAAAGCTCCAGAACGGATCTTTCCGAATGCAGACCGACGACCATCTGGTACGGGAGATCGGAGTCTTTATTTCCGGGCTCGAGAACATTACCAGTACCATCACCAGCGACCATTTCATGAATCTGCTGGAAGATGTTTCGGGGACCCTTCCGGAAGACAAACAACCCATGCTGGATGTCATCCAGGGGTATCTGAACCTTTCCGCCCGAGACCGTATGATCTACCGGATCGGCCGGCGGGGCGGCGCCTTCCGTTCCACCTCCGACCTGACCCGGGACCCTGAAACAGTAAACAGAATCGAAACCCTCATCTCCGAAGTGGAAGCGCAAGACGGGGTGGCGGGTGTGGAACAGCTCATCGCCGAGATGGTCGACCAGTATGTGTAATCCTTCGATGGGCTCAACGGATCCGTCATTGAATCCGAGGGAGGGCTCGTGCCGTGAACATCGAAACCATCGTTGCCGACCAGAACGAATTTTATAGATCCGGTGCCACACGACCATTGGCGTTTCGCCGGAAACAGCTCCAGCGCCTGAAAGACGCCATTCATCGAAGCGAAGCGAAGATTTTCGAGGCACTCCACCGGGACCTTGCGAAATCCTCTTATGAAGCCTATCTGTCCGAGGTGGGATTCGTACTGGATGAAATCCGGTTTACCCTGCCCCGCCTGTCCAGATGGATGAAATCCCGACGGGTCCGGACACCCCTCCTCGGTTTTCCGGGAGCCAGTCGAAGAATTCCGGAGCCATACGGCCAAGTCCTGATCATTGCGCCCTGGAATTACCCCTTTCAACTGGCGATATCGCCCTTGATCGGGGCTGTTGCCGCCGGCAATTGCTGTGTGGTCAAACCTTCCGAGCTGTCACCCCGGACCTCTGCTGTCCTGGCCGGGATCGTTCGGGATACGTTTCCACCGGAATATGTAACGGTTGTGGAGGGAGGCCCGGAGGCCAGCATCGCACTCCTTGAAACCCGGTTCGACAAAATCTTTTTTACCGGAAGCACCCGCATCGGCCGTAAGGTGATGACAGCCGCTGCCCGCCATTTAACACCGGTCACCCTGGAATTGGGCGGCAAAAGCCCCTGCATCGTGGCCGAGGATGCCGACCTGCCCCTGGCTTCCCGCCGGATTGTCTCGGGCAAATTCATGAACACCGGGCAGACCTGCATCGCACCGGATTTCCTGCTGGTTCACAAAGCAATCAAGGAACCGCTGCTGGCGAAAATCCTTTCCGATATCAAGAGCTTCTTCGGTGATACGCCCCGACTCAGCCCCGACTATGGACGGATCATCAGCCGGCAGCATTTCGACCGGCTTGCCGGTCTGATGGATGGGTGCAGGGGAACCATCATTACCGGAGGGGACCGGGATCGAGAAACCCGTTACATGGCACCCACCGTTCTGGATAACGTGGAATGGGACGATCCCATCATGGAAGAAGAAATTTTCGGTCCGCTGCTCCCGGTGATGAGATTTGACCGGATCGCATCCATACAGAAAGAGATTTCACAGCGCCCGAAACCCCTGGCGCTCTACCTGTTCACCAAAAACCGGAAAACCGAACATCAACTGGTGACCAACCTGTCATTTGGCGGGGGCTGCATCAACGACACCCTGCTGCACATTGCAACCCCCTATCTCCCTTTCGGTGGCGTTGGAGACAGTGGAACCGGGCAATACCACGGCAAGGCCAGCTTCGACACCTTCAGCCACACCAAGAGTGTGATGAAGCGATATTTCCTCCCGGAGCCACCCGTACGGTATCCACCCTATGGCAAGCGCTCCAGCCGGCTGTTGCGCTGGCTGCTGCGATAATTTAGGGTCATAGCAATGTTTCCTTGGAAGGGTCGTGAGAAGGGCAATTCCTGAAACCAGTGATCAACGCAGAGACGCCAAGCGCGCAGAGAAGATATCGATTTTCCGGAATCCCTGGGAGGGGGATTCTGGAAAAGGGATGCCTCAGGACGGGATTATATTTCATCATGCTTTGACAGGCGCTGTATATAGAAGTTACCGTCGTTGTCGCAAGGACAAGCCGCCTCTTGGTCGCTTCAGCCGGTACGGTGCCCGGCCCTACATTGCGGCTTTCGTAGGGCCGGGCACCGTACCGGCCCAGAAGTAACGATATTAACGCATCCTTCGAATCAGAGCAGGATTTCAGCAATGGACCTTACTACGACACCGGAACATAATGCCAAATAATGTCAACTGTCCAAAACCAAATAATCACTCTGTTCATCCCGTGCCTCATTGACACGTTTTATCCGAACGTTGGCGAGGCGGTCGTCCGGGTTTTCAGAAAACTCGGCGTGGGCGTTCGTTATCCGGAGGCTCAGACATGCTGCGGTCAGCCGGCGTTCAATGCAGGTTACCGGAAAGAAGCACGGAGCGCTGCCCGTCATTTCATCGATGTGTTCGCCGGCACCGATCCGATCGTCTGTCCGTCCGGTTCCTGTGTGAGCATGGTCCGGAATCACTACCCGGAACTGTTTCGGAACGACCCGGCCATTTTCCCCCGGGCATTGGATGTGGGCGCTCGGACCTTCGAATTCTCCGAGTACCTGGTGGATCAACTGGGAGTCGAAGACGTTGGGGCCGAAGGACGGGGTCGGGTGGTGTACCACGACTCATGTCACCTGCTGAGAGGCCTGAGGATTCAACACCAGCCCCGGGAGCTTCTGCGGCAGATCCGGGGCATCGAATTCGTGGAAATGGACAATGCCGACTACTGTTGCGGATTCGGCGGCAGCTTCTCGGTGACGTACCCGGCCATCTCCACTGCCATGGTGGAAGATAAGGTGCGCCATATCGTGGACGCACGGGCCGATACGGTGGTGGCGGCCGACATGGGATGCTTGATGAACATACAGGGGATGCTCCACCGCAAAAACCTGCCGGTACAGGCGAAGCACATCGCCCAGATGCTGGCCGAATAAAATCGTTCTACGATTTTATGAAACGCGACGATGTCGCTCATCGGGCTGAAGCACCACACTTTCGCTTTTTTAAGAATTTGAATCAAATCTGATGTCGTCCCGCGCTGCAAGCAGTGGGGAATATTCAAGCTACACGGCCGGAATCCGGTGGCCCGCACACGAGATCGCACCGGCCAAGGCGATGGATCCGTATGATGGATATTTCTACCGAAAAATACCGCAGCAACGCCCGGAAGGGGATCGAGAACCGGGTGCTCCAGAAGGCCCTCTACAATCTTCAGGTCAGATTCGGAAGGGGCACCGCAGAAGCATACCGGAGACTGCCCGAAGGTCCGGAACTTCGCCGGGAAGCCCACCGCATGAGGGCCGAGGCCATCGAAAACCTGGATATTCTTCTGGAACGGCTGGCGGAAAACATCCGCGGCCGGGGTGGTCAGGTTTATTTTGCCGAAGATGCGTCGGCCGCCATCGACTATTGCCTCAATCTGGCCCGGTCCCGGAGGGTCCGCCGCGTGGTCAAGGGCAAATCGATGGTCACCGAAGAAATCGGGCTCAACGACGCGCTCATCGCTGCCGGCATCGACGTGGCCGAGACCGATCTTGGCGAATTCATCATCCAGCTTGCCGGAGAGCATCCGTCCCACATCATCGCGCCGGCGATCCACAAAACCCGGAAGGACATTGGCCGGCTGTTTGTCGAGAAACTGAGCATCCCCTTCACCGACGACCCGCCGACACTGACCCGGGCCGCACGCAAGGCGCTTCGGGAAAAGTTTCTTTCCGCCGACATGGGCATCACCGGCTGCAACCTGGCATGTGCCGAGACCGGGCACATCACCACCCTGTCCAATGAGGGCAACATCCGCATGAGCACCACACTGCCCAGGCTGCAGGTGGTGTTCATGGGGATGGAGCGGATCACGGCCCGTCTGGAGGATCACGACGCCCTGCTCCGCCTGCTCGCCCGGGGAGCAGCCGCCCAGACCATGGCCGGTTATGTCAGCTACATCGGCGGGCCTCGTCAAGGCTGGGAAAACGACGGCCCTGAGGAATTTCACCTGGTCATCCTCGACAACGGTCGGTCCCGGATGCTCGCCGATCCCCGGTTCCGGGAAATGCTTTACTGCATACGCTGTGCGGCCTGTCTCAATGTCTGCCCGGTTTACGGCAAAATCGGCGGACACGCCTATGGCTTCACCTACTCCGGACCGGTGGGGGCGGTCGTCACCCCCCTGATGGTGGGCCCGAACCGGGCCGCGGATTTGTGCCGGGGAGAAACCCTCTGTGAGGCCTGCAAGGACGCCTGTCCGGTGGATATCGACATTCCCCGGATGCTTCTGGAACTCCGGGCCATGCTCGCCGAGGGGGACAGGGCCTGGAAGGTTCGCCGGACCGCTCCCCTGGAAAAGATGTTCTACGGGTTGTGGGCGTTCCTTGTAACCCACCCTCGCTTATATCATCTGGTACAGCAGGCAACTTTCTGGGGAGCAAAGCTGATGCCTCGCCATGACGGCCGCATTCGAAAACTGCCGCCGGGACTCGACGGCTGGACTCTCAGCCGCGATCTTCCGGAACCGGCAGCAGAAAGTTTCCGACAACGCTGGAAACGATCCGGTTTGAGTGTATGAATTGAATTCTGCCTGAGTTATGAAGCAACGGGGAATTGCCAAGATGCCGTTTCCCCTTGTCCCGCAGCCGAGCCCGCCACAAAAACGGCGGGGAAACATCGCAGAGCCGGGCTGAGAAGGCGCGCAAACTGTTTGAGCCTCACCGTCGGCGGGGCGAGTTTTTGCGTGCCAGGACCGGGTCGAGAAGCGCAGGGAAGTCCGGAGGACCAAGGGAC
>CAFBRK010000230.1 GCA_903231505.1 Olavius algarvensis associated proteobacterium Delta 3
CCTGTTTGGCCGGTTTGGCCGGTTGGCCCGTTCGCCGGTCTCACCAAGCTGTGAGCTTTATTCTTTAGCTTAGTACTATTTTTTTCTCTGAGAACTCTGCGAGCTCTGTGAGA
>CAFBRK010000231.1 GCA_903231505.1 Olavius algarvensis associated proteobacterium Delta 3
AACGGCTACCTGAATGAAGCGGGGTTGGCCCATGCCCTCGCCGCCGAGTTTTTTCAAGACCTTGGCCTGCACCAGGCAGCGCTTCACAATGCAGAGCAGGCTGTACAGGCCTGGCGAAGC
>CAFBRK010000232.1 GCA_903231505.1 Olavius algarvensis associated proteobacterium Delta 3
CAACGGGCTGTTGCCCGAACCGGTTTTATCGAGCCGTCTTTAGCTCCATGACGCATGCTCTTTCAACCAACATGGGAGCATGATTCAATTGCGATCTGAG
>CAFBRK010000233.1 GCA_903231505.1 Olavius algarvensis associated proteobacterium Delta 3
CGGTCTCACCAAGCTGTGAGCTTTATTCTTTAGCTTAGTACTATTTTTTTCTCTGAGAACTCTGCGAGCTCTGTGAGATCCTTTTATCCCTGAAACCTGAAACCCGACACCTGTCCTCTGACATC
>CAFBRK010000234.1 GCA_903231505.1 Olavius algarvensis associated proteobacterium Delta 3
AAAGCGCGCAGAGGTGATTTTAATTTTGCATTTCGCTGCCCTACGACTCCGCTCAGGACAGGCAGGACAGGCCCTTCGACAAGCTCAGGATAAACAGGATTTAGAGGGCGAAATGCAAAACGATCGTCTGGAAAAATACATATAAATTCAATATGCTGCCGGGGCTCTTTCCCCGAATCCCTGAGAGGGGGATTCGGGGAAACATACAGTTCCGTTGCGTCCTCTGCGACTCTGCGGTTATCGTTTCCATATGTCTGCAAAAGGAACATCGGACGCATTTTCGGTATTTTTCTGAATCGTGACACCGGTTCCGATAAGGAAGGCTTGCCCTGTTCCATGCCGCCGTCAGCGGCCCCTGGGAAGCAGAGATTACACAGCAATGCGTGGGGTGATGGAATCGCCGCGTTGCGCAGCTTCAGTTTTGGTCACAGGGTTGTAGAACTATAATTTCTTTGTGTCTGTGATGTGTGGTGGCAGGTCGGTTCTGACTATCGACGTTTCTTGATTGTGAGGAAACCGGGCTCGTAAAGCAGGCTCCAGTTGTTGATTTCGAAGGACAGGTCGCGAACCTCGGGGATGGCGGCAATCTCCTTCACCAAGTACTCCACCTCGGGAGCGGTCAGGTCGCCTTGCGGGTCTTTTTTCAGGTCCCCGAACAGGTAAACCACCTCTCCCGCCGTGGAGTACTGGAGTTTGGTGAGATCAACGGCGTGCCGGGTCAGCACCGCTTTGACCTTGCGGTTGATCTCATAGCGTTTTTGAGGGTCTTTCATCAAAACTGTGGTTATCCGATTTTGACCGCCCGATCAAGCGGCATGGGTCGCCTTGCAGCTTCCCGTGGCGGACTTGCGAATGTCGTTCTGATGTTTCGCGATGGATACAATTGTCGATAAACCGGCTTTTACAGGATCCGGTACGTCATATTCTTTCAGTTTTTCGGCTTCTTCGACGATCGCCTGAAAAGCGTTTGATAGTTTATCCGTACTCAGCATGATGGTCTCTCCTTCCGTACTGTGGAATCTTTAAAATCTTCAGAATGTCATATTGATGTTCCGGGCCGAAAAGACGTCATTCAATCTTGGGGGTGTTCTTGCCGTTTAACGTTTCTGTTAAAAATCGGCCGATATCGGAGATTTCCGCCTCACACACCTGGTGCATCATCGGGTATTCACGCCACAGGACACCGTAGCCCAAGCCCCGGAGCTGCCGGCAAGCGTTCAGCCCGTTGGCCAGCGGAACAACCGGATCATGGGAGCCATGGGCCATCATGATCGGTATGGCGGCATTTACCGGGCTCTGCTCCTGCGCGAGGGTGTCGGCTGTCGGCATGTACGTCGAAAGGGCCAGGATCCCGGCCAGCGGCTCCGCGTACCGCAATCCCACATGCAACGCGATCGCTCCCCCCTGGGAAAAACCTGCCAGAAGGATCCGATCCACGGGCATGCCCGAAGTTGTTTCACGTTCAACCAGATCGGTCAAAAGATCCGCGGACTCCAACAGGTGTTCCGTGTCGACCCGTCGATCCACCTGGATGTCGAGAATATCATACCAGGCCCTCATGCGCATGCCCGCGTTGATGGTCACCGGGCGCACCGGCGCATGGGGGAACACGTAGCGAATGGGCAGCGACTCCGGGATATCCAGCATCGGTACAATCGTTTCGAAGTCATGGCCATCGGCGCCCAGGCCATGGAGCCAGATGACGGTCGCCGTCGGCGGGCGGTCCAGGTTGATTTCCACCGTTTCAAGTGTCTCCGTATTCATTTCTCAGTACCTGGTCTTTAATTATTAAAACCAAAATGTTATGCACATATTTCAGTTAATCAAATCTACCCGAAAATTGCATTTCTTTTTTCCCCACAATGTCTGGGCTAAAGGATACGGACATGCTCACGCTTATCAAGGGCGGAAAGATCTTCACGCCGGAAGATATCGGCATCTGCGACATTCTGGTCGCCGGTGAGAAGATCGTCGGCATGGCGCCCGGAATCGATCCGCCGACCGGCGTGGCGATGGATCTCATCGATGCGGCCGGGATGACGATCGCTCCCGGATTTGTCGATCTTCATGTGCATCTCCTGGGAGGCGGCGGAGAAGCCGGATTCGGCTCGCGCACCCCGGAAATCAGGCTGTCCCGGATCACCCGGGCGGGTGTCACCACCGTCGTCGGGTGCCTGGGCACCGACAATATCTCCCGAACCCCGGAAGCACTGCTGGCCAAAGCGTTTCAGCTCGAATCGGAAGGGATTTCAGCATATGTCTACACCGGTTCCTATCATCTGCCGCCGGTGACGATCACCGGAAGCGTCAAAAAGGATATCGCCCTGATACCCAAGGTCGTCGGCGTGGGAGAGATCGCGGTTTCCGACCACCGTTCATCCCAACCCACAATTGATGATCTTCTCCGGGTGGCGGCGGACGCCCGCGTGGGAGGATTAATCGGTGGAAAAGCCGGCCTTGTCCACCTCCACATGGGGGATGGGCCCAGGGGACTCGAGCCGGTGTTCCGGATGGTCCGAGAATCTGAAATTCCCATATCCCAGTTTTTGCCGACCCACGTCACCCGAAATCGAAGCCTGTTCGAACAGACCCTCGAATTCGCCGCATTGGGCGGGTATCTGGATATTACCGCCGGAGGGGACGGGCTGGACTTTTCCATTTCCACCGGGGACGCCCTGAAACAGGTGCTCGAGGCCGGGATAGGGCTCGACAAGGTGTCGATCAGCTCGGACGCCAACGGCTCCATGCCGGTTTTCGATGAAGCCGGGAAAGTGGTGCGCCTGGCCGTGGCCGACATCCAGCAGCTTTACCTGGACTGGCGGAATCTGCATCGTTCCGGGCTACCCCTGACCGACACCCTGGCCCTGGTGACGTCGAATCCGGCACGCAGGACCGGTCTGTTTCACCGAAAAGGAAGTCTCGACCCGGGCAAGGATGCCGATCTGCTGATATTGACCCCGGACCTGGAAATCGACACGGTCATGGCGCGGGGCCGCATCATGATCCAAAACGGGCGGCACATCGTCAAAGGGACCTTTGAAAGTTGATGATCTGAACGAGATGGAATGAACAGGAACCCTGTTTTTGAATGAAGGTATCCCTGCAAAGACGCAAAGACCGCGGAGCCCACAGTTCATTTTGCCGGACGCTGCCCTTGGAGTGCCTCAGGACAAGAAGGGCAACCAGCAATAACAATCGCTCAACCGATAGCAATGATGCGCAAGTTTTAATTCGGACGTAAGGCTCCAATGAGCGCCCTTTTCGGAATCAACTTCTCAGGGATTCTGAAAAAATGAACTCTTTGCGTACTCAGCGTCACTGCGGTAAGAGTCAATCCAGCTTAACAGATTAGGATAAGGGAAACATCTATGCGACCTCTCATCGGCATCACCTGCTCCCGAAATATAGGAAGCCCCTGGGGTGAGTATGATACCGGGCACGCCATGGATTATACATTTTCAGAATACAGCAATGCCATCGCTGCGTGCGGCGGAGCCCCGGTGATCATCCCGGCATCCATCGGCCGGAAACCGGTATCCGATATACTGAGCCGCACTTCCGGCCTCCTGCTCAGCGGGGGACCGGATGTGAATCCCAAGTTTTATGGTGAACAACCGCTGCCGGGAATGGGTGAAATTGATGAAGTTCTCGACGGCATGGAACTGACGGCGGCCCGTCTGGCGCTCGAGGCAGACTTACCCGTATTTGGCGTTTGCCGCGGGATCCAGGTAATGAGCGTCGCCATGGGCGGGACACTCTACCAGGACATTGCAACCCATGTGCCGGGGGCCATCCACCACCGGCAAACGGCCGCCAAGGATGTCACGACCCATAAAATTCGCGTGGAACCAGATTCCATATTGAGAAGCGTGATCAAGCGACGAAACATCTGGGTGAACGGAAAGCACCATCAGGCGATAAAGGATGTGGCGGACGGCTTAACGGTCAGCGCCCGTGCTCCGGACGATGTCATCGAGGCGGTGGAAGCCCCGGCCAAGACATTTGTCCTGGGCGTTCAATGGCACCCGGAAGCCAACTGGCAAACAGAGACGCCCTCCCGCCGGCTTTTTCAGGCCTTTGTGAGCGCAGCGACAGATGTCGCTGCCCGAAAATAACCTCAACGAATCCAAATTCATTATACGGACTATCGTTATGATCGAAGACATTCTCGCCCTTCTCAAGACATTGATCCGATTCAAAACCACCCGGGACAAACCGGATGAGTTGGCCCGGTGTGCGGACTTTATCGAAGACTGTCTAACCGGGGCCGGCATCGATTACCGCCGATTTGACCACAGCGGAATCCCGTCCATTCTCGCTTTGCCGGAGCCTTCTTTTGCACCGATCGTGCTCATGTCTCATATCGATGTGGTGGCCGGGTCCGACGATGTGTTTGTACCGAAGATTTCAGGGAAACGCCTGTATGGACGGGGCGCGATCGATGACAAATATGCCGTTGCGCTGTCCCTCGTGTTGCTTCAAAAACATGTCGCACAGCTGAAACAGGAGAGCAAACAACAGTCCGACTTGTCATTCGGTATACTGATTACCGGGGACGAGGAGATCGGTGGACAAAACGGTGCCCGTAGGGTGTTGGGAGAGTTTCGGACGGATTTTTGCATAGCGCTCGATGGTGGTCGCATCGGCAAAATCGTTACGAAAGAGAAGGGCCTGCTAACGTTGAGGCTGGTCGGCAAGGGGAAAGCCGCCCATGGATCCCGCCCATGGCTTGGGGTAAACGCCGCAGACCGGTTGATCGAAGACTATCTGAAAGTGAAATCCCTTCTGGGGCCCAACCGACCGGAAGAATGGTACCGAACCATGAATCTGGGCTTCATCAACGCCGGGCGGGCGTTCAACCAGGTCCCGGATCGGGCCGAAGCGACACTGGACATTCGATACACTGAGCATGACGATCCGGATGAACTTCTCCGAACCATCCGCAACACCATCGAAAGCGAAGTGATCGTCGACGCTCGGGAGCCGCTCTTTTTCGGAGGGGAATCGCCCTACCTGGACCGGCTGCTGTCGATCTCTCCGGAAAGTCGTATCGGGTTCGAGCATGGTGCCAGCGATGCCAGATTCCTTTCCGACCATGGGATTCCGGGCATCGTGTGGGGCGCCGAAGGAGATCGCAGCGCCCACGCCGGAGACGAGCATATCAACATCAACAGCCTGGCGGAATTGGCCGAACTCCTGGACCGGTTTCTTACCGAGTGTCGACAACAACCGTTGTCGGCATCCTGAGAGAAGGCCGTAGTTCCAGGTCTCTGTGCCCACGGCACCGCCCGGAGCGGACCCATTTTTTTGATTGAAACCGGCGCAGACAGATGGTAGGTGTGGTGCTGCGGTTTTTATCCCATCGAATAGCAATATCACCCACCCTGATGCGCTCCAAAAGGCCTAAAGAAGGTCTTAAACGACATGACCGCAAACCAACACCTTCTCGATGTGAGTCACCTGTCGACCCACTTTTTTACCTTCGAAGGGGTCGCCCAGGCCGTGGATGATGTCTCTTTTTGTCTGGACAAGGGGGAAGTGCTGGGTGTCGTTGGAGAATCCGGCTGCGGTAAGAGCGTCACGGCTCAATCCATTATGCGTCTGATCCCGGAGCCGCCGGGGAAAATCGTTCATGGGCATATCCTGTTCGACGGCCTGGACCTGGTCCAGCTCACCATGGAAGCCATGCGCGGCATCCGCGGCAAGCGGATTTCGATGATCTTCCAGGAGCCGATGACATCTCTCAACCCGGTGTACACCATCGGCAACCAGATTTCCGAGATGTTTACCCTCCATGAAGGCCTGTCGAAAAGTGAAAGTTTGGAGCGGTCCATCGACATGCTCCAAAAGGTTCAGATTCCGGCGCCCGAGAAACGGGTCCACGAATATCCGCATCAGCTTTCCGGTGGCATGCGGCAACGGGCGATGATTGCCATGGCCCTGGCGTGCAATCCTGAAATTCTCATCGCCGATGAACCCACCACCGCTCTGGACGTCACCGTTCAGGCACAGATTCTCGACTTGATGCTAAATCTTCGCAGGGACTACGACACGGCCATTATGATGATTACCCACGACCTGGGTGTCATCGCCGAAATCGCCACCCGCGTGGTGGTCATGTATGCCGGCAAAGTGGTGGAATCGGCAGGGACGATTGCTCTGTTTGAAGAACCTAAACATCCATACACCCGAGGATTGATGCAATCGATACCCAAACTTGGAGATCGCTCCCGTAGCGATCGTCGGCAACTGGCGGAGATCAGCGGCATGGTTCCGGGGCTGCTGGCCCTGCCCCCGGGATGCCGGTTTCATCCCAGATGCCCTGACGTCATGGATGTCTGCCGAAAGGAAATCCCGGAGCTTTATCCAGTCGGTAATGACCATTTGGTACGGTGTTTCCTATACAGATGATCTGAACAAGGAAGAATTTGATGCCGCCGCTGTTGGAAGTAGACGATCTCAAAATCCACTTCCCGATAAAGAAGGGACTCCTTTCTAAAACGGTGGGGTATGTTTATGCCGTCGACGGCGTTTCACTGCGGCTGAATAGTGGAGAGACGCTGGGGCTGGTGGGCGAAAGCGGGTGCGGCAAGACCACCACCGGTCTTGGCATTCTTCAACTCATCCGTACCACTGCGGGCACGGTTCGCTTCAAGGGCGAAAGCATCGATCGGTTAGGTCGCGAGCAGCTTCGCATGAGGCGCCTGGAGATGCAAATGATTTTCCAGGATCCATACTCTTCTTTGAACCCGCGCATGACAGTCAATCAGATTTTAAACGACCCGATGGAAATTCATGATCTCTACACGGGCAACGAACGCCAGGAACGCATTGCCTTCTTGTTGGAAAAGGTCGGCCTGTCCCCCGAGCACGGGCGCCGGTACCCCCATGAATTCTCCGGCGGGCAGCGTCAACGAATCGGCATCGCGAGGGCCTTGACACTCAACCCCCAGCTCATTGTCGGAGACGAGCCCGTCTCCGCGCTGGATGTTTCCATCCAGGCCCAAATTATTAATCTACTCATTAACCTTCAGAAAGAATTCCAGCTGTCCTATATCTATCGCCCATGATCTGGCGGTTGTGGAGTACATCTGTGACCGCGTAGCGGTCATGTATTTAGGAAAAGTCGTCGAAACCGGCACCTACCGGCAGGTGTATGAGGACGCCAAACATCCCTACACCCAAGCATTGCTATCGGCAATTCCGGCTCCAGATCCGAAACAGGGTCGGGACCGGGTAATTCTAAAAGGGGATGTGCCCAGTCCGATAAATCCGCCGCCAGGCTGTCATTTTCACCCCCGTTGCCCCCATCGAATGGACATCTGTTCCACCCAAGAGCCGCAGCTGGAAGACAACGGCGGCGATCATTGGGTGAGCTGTTTTCTCTATTCGTAAACCGAATTGATTCTGAAAGGAGGAAGAGGATGAACAAGCCACGATGCGTACTGATGATTGTTTTCATTGTCGGAATTCTGCTGGCGGGCGCAGCCCCTGCCCTTGCCGCGTCATCCATCGTCGTTGCCCTGGATGTTCCACCGAGAATGATGAATCCCCACGGAGACGACTCCGATGCCGGTCTTCAGTATATGGCCAATTTTTTTGACGGTCTTCTGCAGCGCAATGGTTCGGAAGGCGAACTGGCACCGGCCCTGGCGACACGCTTCGAACGCCTCGATCTGAAATCATGGAAATTCTATCTCCGAAAAGGCGTAAAATTCCACAACGGCAACCCGTTCACAGCCGATGACGTGAAGTTTTCCTTCGAACGCCTGAGCAATCCGGAGGTGTCGGAATTTCTGAACACCGGCAAGTCGATTGCGGGCGTTGATATCATCGACATGTATACCGTGGTCATCCGAACCAAGGATCCGATCCCCTGGTTTGCCAACAACATGCACCAGATCTTCATCATGGACAAGGAATCCACCGAGGCCCGGGACTCTGGAGACGTGATGGTCAAGCCCATCGGCACCGGCGCTTACAAATTGAAAGAGTGGGTCAAAGGGTCCTATGTGCGGATGATAGCCAACGAAAACTACTGGGAAGGGGCACCGTCGATAAAAAATGTCGAGGTCCGACCCATCAAGGAAGCGTCCACGCGTTTTGCCGCCCTGGTTTCCGGGCAGGTCGATCTTATTTCAGGTGTGCCCGTGGAGCTTTACGACAAGCTGAAGAAAAATCCGAAACTCAGCGTTGTCAGCAGGCCCGCGCGGCGTTCCATCTTCCTGGCCCTGGGCAACAAACCGGACTCCCCCATGGCCGATATTCGGGTCCGCAAAGCCATGTACATGGCGATCAACGAAGACGAGATCATCAAAAAGATCATGCGGGGGCATGCGTCGCCGGCAGCCCAGGTGCCGGATCCGCCGACCATCGGCTACAATCCGGATATCCAGCGTCTCCCCTACGATCCAAAAATGGCGAAACAGCTGCTGGCCGAGGCCGGCTACCCCAAAGGCTTCTCGGTCACCCTGTCCGGCCCGAACGACCGCTATGTGCAGGACGAAAAAATATGCGAAGCCGTGGCCAAGTATCTCGCCAAGGTCGGGATCAAGGCCAAACTCGATGTCAAACCCAAGTCCATTTTCTTTCCGGAAGTGGCCGAGGGGAAGCTCGAGTTTTATCTCATCGGATGGTTTGACGGGACGTTCGACATGGGGCGCACCTACTTTAAGATTGCCCACACCCGGGATCGGGACATGGGCTTCGGAGGTCTCAACGGCGCGGCCTACAGCGATCCTGCCATCGACAAGCTCCTCCAGGCCACGGCCGGGGTAGTCAATCCCGAAGGTCGCGGTAAAGTGCTTCAGGTGCTGAACAAAATGGCGATGGAAGACAAGCTGATCTGGATTCCGTTGCACTACCAGGAAGACCTGTATGCCACTCAGAAAGGCAAAGGAATTAGTTTCAACCCGAGACCGGATCGCTGGATGGTGTACAAGGAAATCATGAAGTAAATAACGGTCGCTCAGGCGCTGGTTATTTACAAAATGGTAGGCAAGGTAATGGAGTGTTGACGATCGCACTGCTCTGCTCGTACGGCATCTTTCCAACACTCCATTACGCCATCCCAACTATAAAATAATGAGGTGCCTGCGAAATACATTATCGGAGTAATGCGGGCTTCAGCACGATCGGCGTCGGGATCGCTATCGGTATCGGAATCGAGATTGTCCGAACATCCTGGGAGAAGACGACGATACCGAACCCGATACCGATTCCGATGATTCCGCTTCTTTAACGCTCATGTAAAATGGACCTGTCGTGACGCAGTCCGGACATTTACTAGTTTCTAGGTTCACGCTATGGCCACATACATTGCACGGCGACTGATACAGGGTCTTATCGTTCTTCTGGCGGTATCGATGATATGTTTCATCATCTTCCGGTACATGGGCGACCCGGTGGTGACGATGGCCGGGCGCTACGCCACCTTCGAAGAACGGGAAGAGGTTCGACGGACCTTTGGATTGGATCAACCCATGGCCGTCCAGTACGGGCGATTCCTCTGGAATGCGGTTCACGGCAATTTTGGAAAATCCTATGTGAGCCGGGTGCCGGCATTGGGGCTCATCATGGAGCGATTTCCGGCCACCCTGGAGCTGGCCACGACCGCCATTGTCGTGGCCTTCGCCCTTGGGGTAATTCTGGGCGTTCTCGTCGCATTGAAACCCTATGCCATGAGAAATCGGTTGATTATGGCCGCCTCCCTGGGGGGCATTTCCATTCCCACGTTTCTCTCCGGTATTCTGCTGATCATGATATTCTCCGTATACATGGGAGTGTTGCCACCGTATGGCAGAGGGGAAACCGTCCAGATCGGCTTCTGGCGGACCGGATTTCTGACCCTGGATGGTATCCGTCACCTGATCTTGCCGGCCGCGACGCTGGCCCTTTTTCAATTGGCAGTGCTGTTACGTCTCACACGGGCCGGCATGCGTGAAGTCATGGCCGAGGAGTACATCAAAACGGCCTGGGCAAAAGGGCTGCCCCCGTTCAAGGTGATCTTCAAGCATGCCCTGCGCAATGTGCTGATCCCGGTGGTCACCATCACCGGACTCCAGTTTGGAGAACTCATCGCCTATTCCATTGTCACGGAAACCATATTCCAATGGCCGGGGATGGGAAATCTTATCCTGACCTCGTTTTTCGAGAACGACCAGCCGGTAGTGGTCACCTACATCATGCTGGCGGCCGTTATCATTATTTCCATGAACATCATCGTTGATATTCTTTATGCCCTGATCAACCCGAGAATCCGGTATGAGTGAGCGTAAAATTAAATCCAGAATTCTTTACAGTTATCTTCACGATCCCTCTGCCATCATTGGATCGATCATTCTGGTGGTGTTTATTTTCGCAGCCGTTTTCGCACCCTGGATCGCTCCCCAGGACCCCTATGACCTGGAACAGCTGACCCTGGACCACTTTCTCACCCCACCCATCTGGATGGAAGGCGGCACCTGGCCATTCCTCCTCGGCACCGACGACCAGGGACGGGGCATCCTCAGCACCATCCTCTATGGCTGTCGAACATCGCTCATCGTGGGGTTCAGCGTGGTGGCGATCGCCGGGACCTTCGGCGTTATCATTGGGCTACTGGCAGGTTTTTACGGAGGCTGGCTGGACATCGTGACCATGCGGCTGGCGGACACGTTTTTCTCCTTTTCGACGACATTCATGGCGTTCCTGTTTCTGGGGATTTTCGGGGGAGCCAGCATCCTGGTGGTAATCTTCGCCATTTGCATGGCCGACTGGGTCCGTTACGCACGCACCATGAGGGGCAGCGTCCTCGAAGTCAGGGAAGCTTCCTATATCGTGGCAGCCAGAGCCACCGGGGCCAGGGACTTTAGGATCCTTCTCCGACACCTGATGCCCAACGCCATTCCGCCCGTGTTTGTGGTGCTGGCGGTGGACCTGGCCGTGGTCATCATGCTCGAGGCGACCCTCAGCTTTTTAGGGGTTGGGGTGCCGCTCACCGAACCATCCCTGGGCATGATGATCTCCATCGGAAAGAACTACATCTACGCGGGCATGTGGTGGATGATCGTGTTCCCGGGGGCGACACTGATACTTCTGGTGGTCGGGATCAACCTGTTTGCCGACTGGCTCCGGGAAGAGCTGAATCCGAAGATCGAACGGGCCTAGCCCAATCATCTAAAGAATCATTTCACCGAAGCAGTGGAAATAGAGACAAATGGGATGTCGGCGTAATGGAGCGGTGGATACAGATGCAGGATCCAAGATTCAAGATACAGCGATAATTGAAGAGTTGGAGTGGCGGGTGATGCTGGATTTCTGGGTTGCTGATTATGGATGCATGATACAAGTCTCAGAATACATGGAGAATATAGATGCATGATGCAGGTCTCAAGATACAAGATGCATCCTGGATCCTGGATCCTGAATCAACGCGTCAGCGGTCAACGGGCCACCCTTCGGCGGGGCTCAGGACAAGCGGGCTCGCTGATTATTTATCCACTCTAAGCTTATACACATACTTCACCCACCGATCCCCGTGGTGTTCTTCGGCCACGACCCGCAGCGGAAATCCGTGCTGCGGGGGCAGCGGTTTCCCATTCACCGCATAGGCTAAAAACAACCGGTCCCCATCGATATCCTCGATACGAAAACGCTCTTTTTTACCCACAACGAGCTCCCCCCGCCCGAAAAATGCCAGCCGGGAGGCGTCTTTGGCCGCCCCGCTCATTTGCAGGAGTGTCTTCAGAGAAATCCCGGTGTATTCGGCATGGTAGGAAAACACCCCGGGGCAGATGAGAAGTACTTTTCGATTTGTGGCGGGAAGCTTCAGAATCTCGGTGTAGGACAGCTGTACCGTTTTGCTGACATCACCGGTCACCTCCAGCCGCCATGCGTTGATGTCCACATCGACTTCCGTATCTCCCATGGTGTCGAATTTGACAATCGGCGTAATCTCTAAATTCCGGGTGTCGAGATACTCTGGGTCGTCGTTGAACAGGCGGCGGGGATCGGTACCGGCAGGAAGAAGGCGCTTTTTAACCTTGGCCGCCGCCGATTTGACACCGGTCATCAACAGTCCGGCAACAGAGGCGACTTTCATCGAAAGGCCAACGAGTATCTTGAAAAATTCCCGCCGGGATCGGAATATGTCTCGGTTGAATCGCATCATAACATCGTTCGACAATTATATGGAACACGGCAATGCCGCTCCTGAAGTCAGGGGATACACACCCTGTCCCGAAAACAGGAACACGGTATTCAATTACAGACCGTAAACTTAATGCTAACTACTTTTTTTCAATTTTCCACTGCGGTTCGGATCCCCCATCTGACGTTCCCTTAATATATTTTGACTTTGTAGACGTATTTCACCCATGTGTTACCGACGTGATCTTCCGCCACGAGCCGCAGCGGAAATCCTTGCTGTCGGGGCAGGGGCTGCCCGTTCACCGAATACGCTAAAAACAGCTTGTCTTCGGTGATCTCCTTGATCCGAAACCGCTCCTTCTTGCCCACAAACGACTCTCCACGGCCATAAAAAGCCAGCCGTGAGGCTTGCTTGGCGGCGTCGCCCATTTCGAGAAGGTATCGCAGGGAAATCCCTGTATATTCGGCATGGTAGGAAAATAGCCCCGCGCATATAAGCAGTACCTTTCGCTTGATGGGAGGGAGCTTCAGGATTTCGGGATACGACAGTTGAAGGGGTTTCTGGACATCCCCGGTCACCTCCAGTCGCCATTGGTCCAAATCAACTTCGACGTTAGCATCCCCCATGGTGTCGAACTTGATAATCGGTGTAATCTCCAGGTTCCGGGTGTCGAGATATTTCGGATCTTCGTCGTATAGGCGACTGGGGTCGGAGCCGACTGGAAGCACCTGTCTCTTGAAGAATGCGGCCGCCGAGCGGGCGCCGGTCATCAGCAGCACGGCCACCGATGCGGCTTTCGTTAGAACACCGGCAAGGATTCTGAAAAACTCCCGTCGGGATCGGATTATGTCTCGATTGAACTGCATTTCGATTTATTTCCTCGCTGATGGCTACGACAGTAGTGCCTCAAAGGATTTCTGACAAGGCTTGACCGGGTTGACCATAAACAGAGATATGCCGGGTTGACAATAATCTACCCCGATGACAGATTGAGGTCATGGAAATTGACGGTTTTCATGTTGACCGGGTTCCCGAGCTGAAAACACCCATTCTTATCGCCGGGTTCGATGGATGGGGAAACGCCATGGACGTCTCCACCGAAACGGTGCTCTTCTTCATCAACGAATGCAACGCCCGCTCCTTTGCCAGGCTCGATCCCGATCAGTTTTACCGGTACGATGCATCACGCCCGGTTGTAAATATCGAAGCCGGGATCATGAAGCATTTCCTCCCGCCCAGCGGCATCTTTTACGCCGCCGCCACCCCGCCCCGTTCCAACGATCTGGTTTTGCTCCGGGCAGAGGAGCCGAACCTCAATTGGAACCGCTTTGCTTCCGGCCTGATGTCCCTTTGCAGATCGCTGAGCGTCAGCACCGTTATCACCCTGGGCAGCATGTATGACAGCGTGCTCCCGTCGGACCGGATTATTTCGGGTATCGCCTCACAAACCGAACATTTTGAAGAATTAAGCCTTCGGGGCATGGTTCCCATCTCCTATCAGGGGCCCAGTGCGGTACACTCGTTGATCCACGTGGAGGCCAAAAAAGCCGGTATCAGCTCCATCAGCCTCTGGTGCCACTGCCCGTACTATCTCCAGGGGACCACCCATTACGGTATCCTGTCGAATCTGGCTCGGCTTCTGTCTTCGATCTGTCTTGTCGATATCGATACGTCTCAAATTGACGAACGATGGGACAGGCTGGACACCCAGATCCGGCAGCTCATCGAAGAGAGCCCGGAGCTTCAGAAGATGATCAGCGACATTCGCAAAGAAAAAGTCAGGGGCTCCTGGGCCAGCCTGGAACGCTCCGGCGCCAACCAAAAGGTCATCGACATTCGAGACTTCCTGGACACGTAACAAGAACGGGTATTGGGTCCCGCGTGTTTGGGATTTGAGATTTGAGATTTGGGATTTGAAACAAGGTGTCAGGTTTCGGGTGTCAGGTTTCAGGTGTCGACGGTCAGATGTCGGAGATCAGATGTCAGAGGTCGGATATTGGAGGTCAGGGTGCCGCAATTCTGATTTAACCCACTTCTCCAGGCGCTACTTTCCGTATTTTTCCAACAAGACGTACTCGAGAAACTGGCTGTACACCTCCCACGCCCGATCACCGTAGCCGCCGGCCATCAAATAAGCCATGGGCACGTTCCGTCGCTGCAGAAAACGGTAGACGAGAAGGTCCCGTTCCATCATCTGTTCCAGTGTCAATTTCAGCTTCCGCGTCGATGGCAGTTCATCATGGCGATAAGGATCGGCGCCGTAGACCACAACGGCAAGGTCCGGGGATGGATATGTGTCGAGCTTATTCAAGCCGATCGCAAGGCGGTGTGCGTAGGCGTCTTCCTCCCCCCGATCAACCAGAATATCGATGTCGCTCGGTGTAAACGAAGGG
Source organism: Olavius algarvensis associated proteobacterium Delta 3 (assembly GCA_903231505.1). Classification (GTDB taxonomy): domain Bacteria; phylum Desulfobacterota; class Desulfobacteria; order Desulfobacterales; family CAFBRK01; genus CAFBRK01. Next base: position 14,524 of record CAFBRK010000234.1, read on the forward strand.
TTCCGGTTTCCGGAAGCGTCAACAGGCTCCCCCTCCAAAGGCCAGCCATGGGCCATGTGGATACTCAGGGTGGTTATCGATGGGTCATCCTTTGTCAGAGCGGCCGTGCCGTCGCCTTTGTGGGCATCGGTGTCGATGACCCAGGCGTGACGGATCTGTCGGTCCGCCCCAAGTCGACAGATGGCGATAACGATATCGTTCAGCAGGCAGAAGCCGTTGCCGAAATCCCACTGGGCGTGGTGCATGCCGCCGCCAAAATAAAAACAGAAGCCATCTTTCAACGCGAGCCGGCAACACTGCCATGTGCCGTTGACCTTGGACAAAATCCTTTCGAACAGTGCGGAAAGCGGTTTTACGGCGTCGGCAGGGGAGTATCGGTGATACCGGCCCTCGGCGTCGATCAATTCATAGGTGCGGATCAACTCCTCTTCCAGCCTGTCGGAAAAGAGCCGATCGATATATTGCCGGGAGTGAACCCGGTAGAGGTCTTCCGGGCCAAGCGCGTCGCCGGAGGGCCGCCGGTGCCAGGACGCGATCCGCGGGCCGAGCAGGGGATGCTTCCCGAGGCGTTTAAATGTTCGCAGAGCACGACTGTCTCTTACCGGGATATCGATGCCGAATTCAGAAAAGCCGTGACCCAGCCCGTTGTCATGGAGGATCATTTGGCGGCGTCTTTCTGTCCGTCGAGCATGTAGCGCATCCGGTCCCGTGCTGCCCTGGCTTTGCGAAGTCGCTCACGAACGGGGTCCTTTTTTAACACCGGCGTGTGTGCCAGTTCTTTCTCCAGATGGTCAACTTCCTGCTGGCAACGATAAAGTTCTATGGCAATCAATCGAATCGACATGGGATCTCCATTAGAATGGATCTCAAAAACGCGTCTAAGGGTCCATGGCGGTGTTGCAGGGCGACAAAAAATGCTCACATACTATCCGTGTATGCTCTGCTATTTCATCGCCCCGCGCCTTGCCCTGAACCCCGATTCACATTTTTGAGATATGTTCCAACATCAGATTAACCAATGGGAGGGACGACTTCAAGCTGTATTGGAAATCGCGTGTCCTCCAGCGTTTGGCCATGAAATCTCCACTAGAATGAGCAGGTCCTACTCAGTTTGGGGCAATTGACTCCAAAGGGTGCCTGTTGTAAGCATTCAACATCGTGAAGGCAGGCTCTGACCTCACGTCAATACAGGGGAGGCGTTCTTGAGCGGTAACCACAAATCGGCAGCCCCGATGATGCTCATCGCCATTGTCTTGGGTATTCTGTTCTGGATCCTGGATGGTTTCTTACACGCTCTTCTGACGGAGCACGTGGATTTCATCGAGGCGATACTCTCTCCTGAACCGACAGTGATTTCCCGTCGATTGATTTTTTTTATTTTACTTATTATATCGGGTATTTATCTCAGAACCCGCTTCCCAAAGCAGTAACAAAAACGTGTGAACGGGCGCGCTCCTCCCGCAGCCGGGGGACACCGTATAAATGAATCCCCACCCCACAAGCCAATGACACCTGAAACCACTGCACGTATCGAGCGATTTGAGTTTAGATCCGTCCATTCCGGCGTTGCCTTTGGAACGGCCAGCGATCGATACGCCGGGTGGCTTTGCCAAATCTATTCGCCCCCCCGATATGACGGCCGGATCACCACCCGAAAGAAAAAAATCGGGAAAAGCTCATTTACAGAATCCGTCCTCCCTGTAGACAGTGTGGTGGAATACTTCGATCATTTTTCGCTCCTTGAGATCGATTTCACCTTTTACAGCCTGCTACGGAATTTGGATTCATCACCGGCCAGGAGTCACTTTGTCCTGGAAAAGTATGTCCAGCATCTTCGACCGTCGGATCGGCTTTACCTGAAAGTTCCCCAGGCTGTTTGCGCACTTAAACTATGGCGCTCCGGAAGGTATTCACACAATCCGGATTATTTGGATCCGAAACTGTTCGTAAACCGGTTTTATTCTCCGGTGAACGATTTGGCAGGAGAACACATTTGCGGGTTCATTTTTGAGCAGGAATACCTGGTCAAAAAGGACCGGCCATCGCCGGAGGAGAGCGTCGCGGGGTGGGATCGGTTTTTTAACGAGATACCCGCAGACACCCGATACCACCTGGAGCTTAGAACCCCATCGCTTCTGTCCGGTGAGCATTTCGAAATGTTGGAATCCCATGGCGTCGGTCAGGTGCTGTCTCACTGGACGTGGCTGCCGCGTCTCATGGACCAGTATTCAAAATCGGAGAACCGGTTTTTCAACTCCGGAAAGCGGGTCCTGATCCGATTGGTCACGCCCCGTAGGCTGCGCTATGAGGAGACGTATCGCCGAGCATTTCCGTTTGATACGTTGGTACCGGGCATGCTGGATCCCGGGATGATCGAAGATACGACAGACATTATGGCGGCTGCCATTCAAAAGGGTGTTCGGGCAGACGTGATCATCAACAACCGCGCCGGCGGCAACGCCCCTCGCATCGCCCAGGAGGTGGCCGCGGCGTTTCTGGAAAGGCAGGAAAGGGGTCTGCCGGTTTAGCCGGTTCGCCAGTTTGGCCGGTTTGCCGGTTGATGGGACAAGACCATTACAACCGTGGTCAGACAAAAGGATAAAACTCTGTTGTTGAAACTGAAAACTGTTACCCATGGTCCCGGATAGTTTATTACTTATGGGCTATATAGCAAACAGTTTCGAGTATCCAGCATCCAGAATCCCGTTAGCCGGTTTGCCCGTTTGCCGGTTGGCCCCACGTAGGTATTTGGTATTGGGTATTCGCTATTCGGTAGGCGGTGAATCCTTCAACACGGCGGAACGTTAATTATGGTTCCTCTCACGATACTTTCAGCTTTGAACTTTCAGCTTTAATCTTTTCAGCATCCAGCATCCAGTATCCAGCATCACGCCATTCTCCCTGCAGGCTGAATCTTGCATCATCCACTAGCCATCCCCTGCATCAGCGCCAGCACGTTCTGCCCCAGCACATCGTGATTGTAACCGCCTTCCAGGATGGCAAAGCACCCGCCGTTATTCCGTTCTGCGGCGCGACGTACGGATATTCCGATCTCTTTATAATCCCCGGTTTCCAAAAGCCCGCCCCAATCGTCCCGGTGGTTGTCGAATCCCGCCGAAATGCCGATGATGTTTGCACGGCAACGCTCCATCTGCCGACGCACCTCGGTTAGGTAGATGGTGCGGTTGTAAGCTTCCACGTTGAAAACGGTGATGTCATCCGACTTTCCGAGAATGTTCACATTGCCGTCGCCGTAGTGCAGGTCGATGTCGAGAACATATGCGGACCGTATCTTTCCCTGTTGTTTTAGGTCGGTCAGGGCGATCGCCATATTGTTGAAAAAACAGAACCCCCAGTTAGAAGCGGCGGACGCATGATGGCCCGGCGGTCGGATCAGGCCGAAACAGGGCTCGGTTAGCCCGATGCGTGCGGACAACAGCGCCCCTCCGGCCGCCAGGGCGGAAATTTCATAGAGCCCGTTGTCCGACACCTCCTGGACGAGGGTCGGTGGATGTACCGCAGCAATCTGTTCCGCTGTGGCCGGTGTTGCCTCGACAAATTCCGCCTCACCTGAAATCGCGTCGACAACGGCCTCCATGCGGCCCCGGGCGGCTGCCGGATCCGACGTATACGACGGATAAAAATCTTTGTGGAATACGACTTTCATGGTCATAACAATTGGTGTTTGGTGTTTGGTGTTTTGGGGTTGGTATGTGGATTTATAAGCATAGTTGTTCTTTGACCGTTGCGATCTGCTTGTCTGCATGATCGGGATTTTGGGTATTCGCCAGTTTCATCAGCCATCGGGATGCCTCTGTCGGCCGCTCGCCACGGCCTCCGAGTTTTATTTTGTACCAGCTCGGCAGTTCATGCTCGTAGGCATTGGTCAAATCTGCAGCGCTCTGGCGAAAGACTTTGGACGCCGAGCCGGCGGAATGAGTTCCGCTCTCTTTAAGCATGGCGGGATAGGAATCCAGTGCCGCCGAAAGTTGTTGTTTCAGGTTCACATATCGCGAAATCGGTTGAATCCAATATTTGATTACACTATATCCGCCGACACCGATGATGAAACCGACCGCAGCCCCGATATAGTGGGTTGTCGTCAGAAAAGGCATTCCAGGGGTCTCCTTGAACCAGGCTAACCCGAACATTTCATGAAATTTTTTCAGAAAGTGATTGAAAAGAAAACATGTCATTCATTTATCTGAAAGTCCGGGGCATTCAGACAGCGTACAATATGTTAAAATAATTATGGCCGAAATAACTGAAAAAGTTTCACCCTTTGGGCCAAACGGAGACTTCCACGGCCCGCGTTATTCGAGGTTCGCGGTAGGTGGACTACAGCGTCACCTCGAAATGCCTTGTCCATGAAAGTCTCCGTTTGGTGAAATATCCGGGCGAAACCATGCGACGACGCATGGTTGATATCAAATCAGGAAAAACACAATCGCCGAAACCAATATCATTATCATGGCAGTCTGGTCCATGCCGAAAAAGGGAATCAGAATTAAGCCGGCAATGATGGCTCCGATGCATCCCCCGAGCAGATCTGCGGCATAAAGGGGCGACACCACCGCTTTCTGATCGTTGCCGACGGCCAGTGACACTTGGGCAAACAGCGCGGCCACCAGCCCGCCTGAAACGAACAACAAGGCACTCACCGCTCCAAGACTCCCGGCATGCCCGCCGTGTAATATCCAGGCGAGCAACAGACTAAACACCCCGAACCCGGCAGCAATCGATTTTCCGGTTCGGCGCGAGGGGGAGGGGAAAAATCCGGCCATGCCTATTGCACCTGTCGTCAGGCCTGCCATGAAGGCCGTCAGCAGAATGCCGATGTTCTGAAACAGAACTCCGCTTTTCACCTGGTAATGAAGAATGAGCAGAGTCTCCGCAATCATACCCAGCAACCCGGCACAAAAGACTGCCGTGACGCGGCCCGGCCCTATTCGGCTCCTGTACGACAGGAAAAGTATGAGCGGGACGGCCAACAGCACAGCAGCGGCGGCTGTCCACAACGCCGACGTCTGCAGTTGCGCCGGATGCTGATTGATAATGTCGGGCAACAACTTCGACAGCCAAAGCAACGTCGAATATTGATAGCAGATGGGCCGACGGTCCGTGTTAGCCGGGGCATCGGTGGAGGTCAGCAGTGAAACAATTTCGGAAAAACGGTCATTGGTGTACACGTATCGCACATAGTCATCTGAAATCAAACGACTGCGAATAAGCTTTCTCCGGAACCGTTTAACAAGCGGGGTCGGGTCACGGGTAAGCGGCCGATGGGCGGCAATGAATGTATTTGTTACGCCCGGCAGGACGACCACATCTTTGAATTCCGCTGTCAGGGCATTGTAGATGCTGGTGTTCCGGTAGGTCAGAAATTTGGTCCAGAGATTTTCCAGGGACGGCAATCGAAATGCAAATACGCCGTTGGGGGCTAATTTTTCAGAACACAGCCGAAAATACTCGCGGGTATAAAACCGGTTGGTGCTACCGGAAACCGGCTCCGGCATGCCGTTGAGAATCAAATCGTAGGGTTCGGCTGTTTTCAAAAAGGAACGGGGATCGGCTTCAACAATTCGTGCATTCTCAGCGCGAAAGGCCTCCGGAAGATGCCTCCGGACAATTTCCAGGAGATCCCGGTTGATCTCCACATAATCAATGGATAGCGCACCGTGTTTCCGGACCTCGTGAATCAATCCCTCCACTCCGCCGCCGGACACCAGGACACGGATCGGGGCTGGATGATTCAAGGCGCTCAGGTGTACAAATTCTTCGGCGGTCGTGCCTTCGGTTTCGAAGCTGAGAACATCATTTTCATAGACGACCAACTGCCCTTCCCGACCGGCAAGAGAAACTCGACTGTAAGGAGAATCCCGGCTTTCGATAATGTCCGGATGGTTCCAGGACGTCATATATCGATCCAGCCGATTCACCATCACGAGACCGGCCAGAAAAACAACCAATACGGCACCAGCTGCCATCGACATCCAACGGCTCTTAATCCCATCGATGGGCAAGATTGCAGCCCCTGCCGAAACTACGGCGCACAGCATTAGGGTTGATAAATTGGAGATCCCCAATGCCATGAGCACCGTTGCACATATGCCGCCAAGGATGGCGCCCATGCTTTCGATGCCGTAGGCCATCGCCAGGCTGCGACTGCCGCGCGAAACATAAATTTTTGCGGCCCATTGAAACGCCAACCCCAGAGCCACACCAATGGGAAGCAGGGCCATCGCCATGCCGAACATCTGTCTATTAAAGGATAGATACGTTCCCGGGATTCCCACGAAAAGCACGCGCATCCCCCGGATGAACGCCATGTCGGCAAACAAAAGAAGACCGAACCCGATAAAGAGCCAGCTCAGTCTTCCGGGGGAGGGTACCCCGGCGCGACGGCCGACAGCGGCTCCCAACGCCGACCAGAGCATCCAAAGACCAATGGCAATGACGTAGATCAGTTCGACGCCGTAATAGGCCACGTTCAGTTCACGTAAAATCGCCACCTGACTGAAAATGGAGATGAAGCCGACGATGAAGAGGGAGAAAGTCATTGATGAACCATACCGGGTCATGCCGTTTAGAGCGGTGCTTTCTGTCGTTTTACCGGCACAGAAATGCCTAAAGTGCCTAAAATGACAAACCGGATAGCAGCGACTCTCGAACAATGTAGTTCGTTTGAGATCTTTTGGGCAATGATAACTTTGGGTAGAAGAGAATCTTATGGGTCAGAGGAGATATGGTGGGCCAGCTCCGATTCACTGAAGATCTCGGCCTGAAACGTATACAGCCGGGCGCCCTCTTTCCAGCTGCCGGCCGGGAGACTCGCCTTCCGGCAGAGCTGGTCCAGCATTTCGCCCCGATCCCACCCCTGTTCGGTGGCCACCTGGGGAAGAAATACAGCGACCCGGTCGCCCTTCTTCAAGCGGACACCGTCGATGCCGACGCGAATCGACCCGGCATCGGAAACCTGCCGGAACGGGGTCAGCACGGAAATCTCGATGTCGATGGTCTCCAACTCATCGGCTCGAAGCTGCGCGAACCGGCGGTCGTTAAAGGCGGCCTGAAGGGCCATGGCGCTGACCACCTGGCAAAGCGGCATGTTCTCAGCCATGTGACCGATACACCCTCTCAGACGTCCGTTTTTCTTCAGGGTGACAAAGGCCCCCCTGGGCTGCACCAGAAGCCGGTCGTCACTGCGTGGAAAGGGCACCATATCGATGTGCAGTGCATGTTCAATGGTCTTTCGTGCAAGCTCGAGAAGACGGCGTTTTTGCTCAGTGGTCAGTACGGATGTCTGTTGCTCCGTCCGGGATGACGATTTGGGAACGGTTCGGCATTCCGGATCTCGAGACAGAGACATGGCCCCGTATCCAACCACACGATCATGACTGCCGAGAGTGCTATCGCCAGAATTGGCGTAACTAACAATTCTGGCACAGTCCGCGCCGAGGTGTTTGGCGGCGACCACGGTGGCCCAAACGGCCGTCTCCCCGCAAGCGGATGTTGCCAGATTCGGTATCTGTTTTGATCCATGCTCTCGGAGAGCGGCCTCTATGGTTGCCGGGGCCATGCTTCGAAATGCCGCCAGGGTCTTGGCATCCACCCGCACGGCGTCATCGTAACGGGGGTAATGGGAGAGATCGGTACTGGCGACAATCAGGGCGTTCTTGGTCTTAAGCGCCGTTGCCAGAGTCTTCCCAAATTTAGAAACGATCTTCCGGTCATGGGTACCGATCAGGGCCGTGACAAGTTTCGCATTCGGGAAAAGCACTTGGACAAAGGGAACCTGGACCTCGAGAGAGTGCTCTTTTTGGTGGGCCTCCGGGTTGAAGAAAAAGCGCGGGTCCGAATCGATTAACTCTTTTGCCGTCTGCTGGTCGATCTCTGCGACACCCAATGGTGTTCGATAGCCTGTTCCCGAATATATGGAGACACCGTTAACGGGCACGGCGTGGGGGGCACCCAGAAGGACAACCAGATCGTATCGATGGGCTGCTGCCTGGCGGTAGGCATCAGCGGCAATCTGACCGGAATAGACGTACCCGGCATGGGGTGCAACCAGTGCCACCGGCTTTTGATGGACCGTATTGGCGGCTTCGCCCATGAACAGCATTACGGCGTTTTTGAGCTTTTGTGCATCTTTTGGATAGAAGCGTCCGGCCACAGCCGGCTCCCGAATTGTCTCCGCAGAAAGATTCGATCCGGCCATGCCCAGTAGCATTATGGCTAAGGCATACGACACAATTCGCTGGGTCATGAGCGCGTCTCTCCTCCTTGGTCGAATACCCCGGCAATCGGTGCCTGGCAGAATTTGCATTTGCCGCCTTCGATGGTGATACCGGTAACGAAAAATGCGGTCCTGCGGATGACGACCTTCCCGCAGGAGGGGCAGTGGGTGTTGTTCCCGGGGTGGCCCGGAACATTTCCCACGTAAGGATAGTTGATCCCGCTGTCCTTGGCGATGGCGTATGCCCGCTCCAGGGTCGCCACCGGAGTCGGGGGAAGATTTCGCATCTGGTAATCCGGGTGGAATCGCGTAAAATGTATCGGCACATCCGGCCCCACTTCATTCAGCACCCAATGGACAAGTTCCCGGAGCATGCGATCCGAATCGTTCAAGGTGGGAACCACCAGGTTGACGAGCTCCAGATGAACGCCCCGGCCGGCCACGGTTTTAATACTCCGCAACACCGGTGCCAGTTCAGCGCCGCAGACATTCCGGTAAAAATCCCGGCTGAAGCCTTTTAGGTCAATTTTAATGGCGTCCAACACCTCACACATCTCGTCCAGCGGGTCCGGATTCATAAATCCGCAACTGATCAGGACGCTCTCGATATCCCGTTGCGCCGCCAGACGGGCGATATCGGTCAGATACTCGGCAAAGACGGTGGGCTCGTTGTAGGTGAACGCGATGATCGGAACGCTGCGTTTTTGGGTGCTGTGCACCACGACGTCAGGGGGATAGAAATCCGTCGGGAAATCTTCGGGCCGGGCTTGGGAAATCTGCCAGTTCTGGCAAAACTTGCAACTGAGGGGGCATCCGGTGGTCGATAAAGAAAAGGCCTGGGATCCCGGCCGATAATGGTAGAACGGTTTTTTTTCGATGGGGTCCACGTGCACGGAGACGGGATGTCCGTATACCAGACTCCGCAGCTGACCGTCCACATGAATGCGCGCCCGGCATCGCCCGCGCTCCCCTTCGCGAATCAAGCATTCCTGGGCACACAATTCGCACTTGATGATCACCTCGCCCCGATCATGGGGATTGTCGGTCAACGTTTCGTCGGGCTGATGACATCTGAGGCAGTCAATGCCGGCGGTCCGGGTGGACACCCAATAACGGGCAGGGGGGCGTGTTGAAGCAATTGGGTGGCGGCTGAATTCGAAGCGGCGGCATCCACTTCCCAAATCAGGTGCTGCCACCACACCGGTACGGTGACGAAAGCGCCGGCCCAAAACGCGCTTTTTTTGAGAAACCGGCGGCGGGAGACATCTTCGAAAAGGTTTGCTGTGTCGACCGGCATGGTCTGTATACCCGGGTTGGACGGTCACAGGTTCACGTCTTGACTATGTTAAAAATCCGAAATTCTGTCAAGGCAGGCACCAATTTGCCAATCATACCTGAAAAACTGTATAATATTGACGATTCTCAATCGACCCGGAGGATCTCAAGGAGCGTCATCAGAATGAACATAAGACAAAACAGACTGGAGATTCGATGGATCGTTGTGTGTGCGGTCCTCATTTACGTTTGCGCGCCACCACCGGCAGCGGCTGAAACAAACGAAGCACCGGATCTTTCGCAGCTGCCGTTTGCCGTTGGCGAGAAACTGACGTTCAAACTGCGATGGGGGTTTTTCCCGGCAGGCCGGGCGGTACTGGAAGTCCTCCCCCCTGAGAAGATCAATGGCGAAATGGCCCACCATTTTGTTTTGACCGTCCGGACCAATTCATTTGTCGACGCATTTTATCGAGTTCGACAACGCATCGACGCCTACTGCGACCTGGCGGTCACCAGATCCATACTGTACAAGGAGGTCCACTCCGTACGGAAAACCAAACGGGACTCTGAAATCCGGTTCGACTGGGAAAATATGAAAGCCCAGTATGTGGATTTCGGACAGGCCGCGGAACCGATCCAGATCAAGCCCGGAGCGTTCGATCCGCTGTCGGCGTTTTACTTCAGTCGAACCATGGATCCGTCTCATACGAAAAATGTGGAACGACCCGTCACCGACGGAAAAAAATGTGTGATGGGTCGGGCAACGGTTGTCAAGCGTCAGAAGATCAAACTCTGGAAGCAGCGATACGATACATTCCTCGTAGAGCCGGAACTTGCAGAGGTCGGCGGGGTATTTGAAAAAGACAAGAATGCCAAGATCCAGATATGGGTAACTGCGGACCATCGCAGAATCCCGGTGCAATTAAAAAGTAAGGTGTCTGTGGGCAGTTTTGTGGGGGCACTCGTATCGGCAGAATTACCCACACCGGCCACATCCGTGATTTCTCGACGATAAACAGGACCACGGCTGATCCGGACATCGGCCCGGTGGAAAAAACGATATCGATAGGAGAATCCGATGAACACAATCCGTAACAGATGTGCCGCTGGCATTCTGGCGGCTCTGTGCATGCTGTTTTTCACTATCGCCCCCGGCCTCGGCGGCGAAAACGCCGACCAAGCCGGTCAAGCCGGCGGCCGGGAAGACTGCTGCAAGCCAGTCTCCCAGTCAGGTGCTGGATGTGATTGTCAAAATCAACCGTCTCGAGGACGCCCTCGGTGTCGTGGACCAGCTCTACAGCGCGACCCAAAAAGATCCCGCCCAGTCTCCCACGATGCTCTTGAGGGGCATGTTGCAAGGCACGGACTGGATCGATGCCTCCCGGCCGATCGTCATCGGTATCGAAATCCGGGAACCGACACCGGCCATGGCCGCTATGATACCCTTTGTCGACCCCAATCCGAGCTTTATGACCTCCTTCGGAGCCCAACCCGGACCGGGCTATTACCTGATCGGGCTGCCTCCGGGTGAGCCGGTTACCCTTTCCGAAGTCGCCATGCTGGAAATGGCCGGTGCCGTTCAGGTGCCGGGAGACATGTCCGTGACCATCGATGTCGCGCTGGGTCGGATACTGAAAACACGGGAAGGGCAGATCCGGGAGCGGCTCAGCCAAATGGCCACTCTCCCCAACGCCGATAAAATGACCGAGGCCGGACTGACACCCGAAAAACTGGGGAAAATGTTGGACACCGCCGCCCAGATCGGAAACATATCCTTCGGTCTCAATCTGGACAGAACTGAAATCAGTACCCTTTTTGAAATGATCGCCGAAAACGGCACCCCCCTTTCCGACGCGATTACCAAAACCGACAGACCGACATCTCTCCAAGGATATGCAACGGCGCATCAAGTGAATTTCAGAAGCCGGGAGTATGATATCCAGGGCCTCACGGCCATTCTTCTGTCGGCCTTCGGCGAACTTTATCAACAGATGGGCATCGACGTGAAGGGCATGCAAGACATCCTGGCTTCTTTTACGGGCGAGATGGCCGGCGGCATGTCCTACGGCCCCGGCGGAATAACGTTTGAGATGATCGCCCTGATGAAAGGTGCCGCCACATCCGGCGATTTCATCGAAAACACCTATCTGCCATGGCTTGAGAATTACAGTCGCACATTCGAAAAGAAATTCGAGAAGGATCTCGGGAGAGACTTCGGTCCCCTCTGGGTTCGCACAAAACCGAGTCAGGTGGCCGGTTACCGGGTCGTCGGGGAGAAGTTTCAGATGCCGGCAATGCCGGGAGCGGACAACGCCTTGAACACCCTCATGAACTATGAGGTCCGGCTGGCGATGGTTGGTGACAAATTTATCATCGCCCCTGATGACAGGCGGATGGCAGAACTCATAAAGACCGCCAAAACCGTGAAAAAAGCGCCTGCCAGCGGCCCCCTGATGACCGCAGACATTGACATGGGAAGCTACATGGGCGGCATCATGGGGATTATCCCCGGCATGGATGAGATGGTGGGGACGTTACCGAAAACGGGTCGGATTACCGTTTCTGCGGACATGGAAAACGGGCGCGCCTACGCCCGCACCTCGATTCCCACCAGGGATATCGGCACGCTGGTGGCATATTTCGCCCAGCTTGACGCCTCCGTCAAAAAGACGGCGTTCCGGCCATCCGAAGAAAAGCCGGAAGCTGTGGCCGGGGCCGATAAAACAAAACAGCCGCTAAACCCGGAAACCGATCCTGACTATTGGATTGACAAAGGCGCCCTGGCGGCGACCTACGGTGCCGACACGTATGCTATCAAATACTTTCAAAAGGCCCTGGCACTGGACTCCAAAAGGAGTGATGCCTATTTTCAGATGGGCATCTCCTACGGTGAATTGAGAGCGTTTGCCGAGGCGATAGAGGCCATTGAAAAGGCGATCGCCATCGATCCGCAACGGGGCGTTTATTACTACGGCAGGGGGCGGGTGTTTTTGATGTCGGGAGAGACGAGCCTGGCCATCGAAGACTTTCGAATCGCGGCCGATCTTGGCAGTGAGGATGCCAGAAGATACCTGGAACTGACCGCCGAATATGAGGCGGAATAGCGGCAGCGTTTTCATGAACTGTCCGGATTGGGGGCTGTGAACACCTGGAGTCCCAGCTGATCCACAAGTTTCTCAAGATCCCGGAACCAGAGCAGCCAGAAAAGGGCTGTCGGCCGGTTGGGGGCCACACGGGCGAAAAGTTGTGTCGGCTGTTTCAAAAAGGACGACAAGGCGGCACCGATCCTGCCCATATCGCTACGGGGATCCGTTGTCATAAGGATGGCGATCCTTCGGGCCAACCGCCGACGATACACATGTGGAGGCACTCCGCTGGATCGCGCCAGGGCCTGAAGGGCCCGTCCAAACAAGGAGGCATCCACATAGTGCAGATCGCCGCGACGGATCAGCATCCCGCCGAGCCGACCGACCATAGTGGCGCCACGGGCCTGTCCTGAAAACAGCTCGGGAAGATCGATGTTTCCGACCCGTGCCGAAAGGGTGACGGACCCGGCGTCGGCAACGTCGACATGCAGTCGCTCCAGAGACAGGATGTTGCCTGGATGGTCATATCGATACGCACATTCCAGCCGGACTGTCAGGGCATCGTATCCGAGTTGATGGAACAGGGCGCCGCTGTCGGGGACATGTTCCGGAGATAATCGAATGCCATGAAATTCGACCTGCATCCGCACGGGCCACGGGTGTTTTCGATCCATGGAATGGACAACAATCCGGTCGATGTGTACCGGCCGGGTCACCCCGGCCAGCGTTACGTCAACATCTTCCATCCCCATGCCTTCACCGAATATGTCGACATGGATACTCCCAAAGGTGACTGCGTGGATCCAGGGGACCCTGGCCACAATCCGATCCAAGCCCGATACAGCCGTGTGACGGGCGTACCGGTAAACACCCATGGGTGCGGCGGCGGCAGCGAATAGAATCAGGACAATGAATAGTCGTTTTTTTAAAAAGCGGTGCATCATGAAAACCGGTCGCATGACCCCTTATTGGCTGGGCGCTCTTTTTTTCGGGGTTTTTTTCTCCGTTTTTTTGCACTTCGCGTGGACCTGCCGGGCCGCTTTCTACCGAATCCCACCATTCAACACCTGCCGGCCGGCGAAGTTGTGGAACGCGACACCTGGATGAACATTATACAGAACAACCGGAAAATCGGCTACTCCCATGCCAGTCTCACAAAAGGCGACGACGCGTACCTGTTATCCCAAACAATGCTGATGCGGATCAACACCATGGGGATGGTCCACGAAGTCAACCTGACCACCCACGGTCGACTGGCACCGGATTTCTCCCTGATCTCATTTCAGTTCATGCTGAACTCCGGCCGCTTCAAGTTTGTTGCCTACGGGTCCATTACCGGAAATAAAATGACGGTGCGCACCGAGTCGACCGGATCCACCCGCACCTTCGATATCCCGCTCAAGCGGAAGCCGCTGCTGGCCGCCGGATTGTATGATGCCGTCATCGCCACCGGGCTCGAGCCGGGAAGAGAAATGGTGTTTCATATCTTCGACCCGGCATCCATGTCTCAGCAGCCGATCCAGGTCACGGTGATCGGCCGGGAGCTGTGGACGGGCGGCACCGGTGTGACCCCCGCCTCCCGGTTGCTGATCGATTACAAGGGGATGGTCCAGGAAGCCTGGATCGCCGACGATGGGGAGGTGCTCAAACAAACGGGTTTTCTGGGCATCAGCCTGATCAAGACAAGCCGCGAAGATGCCCTGGGCGGCCTGCCGATCTCGGCCAGCCAGGATCTCACCCGTGTGGTGTCGGTTCCCTCGAACGTGACCGTCCCGGATCCCTCCCGATTGAGCCGCATGGTTGTCAATATCAAAGGCATACGGTTAACCCGATTGGATGTTGATGGCGGAAGACAGCAACTTGACGGCACTCGCCTGGCTATTGAGAAAGAATCTTTGAAGGATCTTCCATCGAAACCACCGGGCTCCGGTCCGGCCGGAATCGATCCGAAACTGCTGGCGCCCACGCCGTTTATTCAATCCGACCATTGGCAGATCCGGGATCTGGTCGGATCCATCGTTTCCGAAACCGACCCGCCGCTCGAAAAAACCCGCAAAATGGTTGCGTGGATCCAGGAAAATATCGACCGGCGTCCGGTCGTGTCCATGCCCGATGCGCTGGCCACCCTGAAAAACAGGACCGGGGACTGTAACGAACATGCCGTCCTGCTGGCGGCGCTGGCACGTGCCGCAGGCATTCCTACGGACATCGACGCCGGGCTGGTATACCTCGATGGGCGATTTTACTATCACGCCTGGAATCGATTGTTTCTCGGCAAATGGATTACCGTAGATGCCCTGCTCAATCAGATCCCGGCAGATGTCACCCATATCCGGTTCTCGTCAGGAGATCTGGAGGGGCAACTCGACCTGATGGATGTGATTGGCAAAATTCAACTGGACGTGGCGGCGATGGAGGCGGAGAGATCATAATGATAACACTCTCGGGGCTCACCAAGCGTTATGGAACCATCCAGGCGGTCAAATCCCTGAATCTGACGATCCCTAAGGGTGAAATTTTCGGATTCATCGGCCCGAATGGCGCCGGCAAGACCACTACGATCAAGATGCTGGGCGGTATCATTGCCCCGACATCCGGGACCGTGAACATCTGCGGAATCGACATGGCTGCCGAACCTGAAAAGGCGAAACAGAAGATCGGGTTCATTCCGGACAGGCCCTACCTTTATGAGAAGCTGACAGCCATGGAATTTCTTCAATTTACTGCGGATCTTTACGGATTCAATCGAAACGGTTTCATTGGCAAGGCCGAGGCCAGGCTCAAGCAATTTTCGCTGATCGACTGGGCCGACGAACTGATCGAATCCTTCTCCCACGGCATGAAGCAGCGCCTTGTCATGGCGTCGGCACTGTTGATCGAGCCGGAGGTTCTCATTGTCGACGAACCGATGGTGGGTCTCGACCCGATCGCCATTAAAATGGTCAAGGAGCTCTTAACGCGTCTGGCAGAGGAGGGAACCACCATTTTCATGTCCACACATACCCTCCAGGTGGCTGAAGATGTCTGCCATCGCATCGGTGTGATCAACAGTGGCCGCCTCATCGCGACGGGCTCACCGGAAGACCTGATGCATCAGGCCGACAGTACGGGAAAGGATCTGGAAGCTGTTTTTTTAAAACTGACACAAGAATAAAATCGTGTAACGATTTTATGAAACGCGACGGTGTCGCTCATCGGGCGGAGGAATAGAATTTCTACCCCTGCAACCCCGCTGAGGGGGATCTCCGAGGACGTAAGAAGAAAGCCAAGCGAATGAGCGCAGTGCTGACGCTACTGAAACCACGGTATCTCTCGTTTAGAAATCGAGACCCATCGGCCCGTCGCGGACGTGTGCTGAAAATGGCCGTGCTGGGAGCTATTGGTGTGCTCTTTTGGGGAGGGCTTTTTGCCATCACCTTGCGGGTGCTGGTCTACTTCAGACGGATCGAGGAACTGGGGGATATCCTCGCCTTCAAATTACTGTCCATGGTCTTTTTAACTTTCCTGTCACTGCTGATCTTCAGCGGCATCCTGACATCTCTGTCCAAACTCTATCTTAGCCGGGATCTGTCTCTGGTCCATGCGACCCCCGTGCCGGCTTACAAGATTTTTGCTTCTCGGTGGATCGAGAGTACCATCGACAGCTCCTGGATGGTGATCATCTACACCCTGCCGGTATTCACCTCCTATGGTGTGATATATGGCGGCGGTCCGATATACTACCTGGGGGTCCTGAGTAATCTTGTATCCCTGTCGATCATCTGTTCCGCCATCAGCGTCCTGTTGGTAATGGCCGCCGTGATGATCGTCCCGGCAAACCGGATTAAAAGCATTTTTGTTTTCCTGACCCTCACGTTTTTCCTGATCCTGTTCTTTGCCTTCAGAATGCTGCGGCCGGAACGCCTGGTGGATCCGGAGTTTTTCGAAACCACACTGGTATACTTTCAGGCCCTCCGGTCCCCGGCCCCTGCGTACCTGCCCAGTTCCTGGTCCTTTGAGAGTCTCCGGTCGATACTGACCGGCGATCTTGTCGGGGGGCTGTTTCACAGCGGGCTTTCCTGGAGTTTTGCCGGATTGCTGGTGTGCTTGATCATTCCCGCGGCAAACGCAGTGTACTTTAACGGGGTCTCAAAAACACAGACCGCCGCTTCCCGTCTCATGAAACGGCCCATATCCCGCCGGTCGGTGTTCCGAAAACTCCCCGGGCCGATCGGAGCATTGGTTTCCAAGGAAATCCGGACTTTTTTCCGGGACCAGACCCAGTGGTCTCAGCTGTTCCTTATCGGCGCCCTGATTGTCATTTACATATACAATTTCAAAGTTCTGCCATTGGAGAAATCGCCCATCAAAACCGTCTATCTTCAAAACTTGCTGGCGTTTCTGAACATGGGTCTCGCCACATTCGTGCTTTCCGCCATCACCGCCCGCTTTGCCTACCCGGCGGTCAGCATGGAACGGGAGGCCTTCTGGCTGGTAAAATCAGCACCGATCACACTCCGGCAATTCCTGTGGACCAAGTTTTTGATCTACCTTACCCCCCTGCTGATCCTCAGTGAGGTTCTCATCGTGGCCACGAACATATTGTTGAATGTGACGCCGTTCATGATGGGCCTCTCCACGATAAACGTGCTTCTCATGGTTCCCGGCGTCATTGCGCTGGGTATCGGTATGGGGGCGGCATACCCGGATTTTAAATCGGAAAACCCGATCCAATCCGTGACCAGTTTCGGCGGCCTCATGTTTATGATCATCAGCGCCGTCTTTATTATTGCCGTGCTGGTTTTGGAATCGGGCCCGGTCTACAGTATTTTCATGGCGCAATACAACGGCATCCCGCTGACCACGGGGCAATGGATATGGGCCGCCGGCTCATTTTTCGCCGCTTTTATCATGTGCGTATTGTTCTTTATCGTTCCCATGCGGTATGGTGAGCGGAAGCTTGCCGTGTATCTAAGATAGAAAGATCAGCATATAGTCATTGCATAATATTGGTTGCGCTTACGGCAATGTGAAGGTTGAGGGTTCAAGGGGTCAAGGATTCGAGTGAAATGCCAATGACATACATTTGGCAAATGTCAAACCGGCTCTGCAGAACTAATATGATATGAAGCAACAGTTGTAGCCCAAGAGACGGTTCATAGATCGAACGAGTCCTGAGAGCACCCATTAGTTTGCTAAAAACAGACCCTGGAATCCCTGACTCCTTGGATCCTTGGACCCGCTTCTCCAACCAAGTTGGAGAAGAACCATTTGGAAAGGGAATATCCGAACATGAACATCACCGGAGACAATGAGAAATTCCTCGTTGCGTTGTTTGAATCCACCGGCGGTGATCCGGGGGCACAGGTATCCATGTACGAGGTCGGCGCGGGTATCGGATTGGAACATACAGAAGCCGGGCGGATGGCCGAGGAACTGATGGGCTTCGGTCTGGTGGAGGTGCGCACCCTGTCCGGGGGCATCGGTATCAGCGGAGAAGGTATCGAGTCTGTCAAACGTCTGGGGGGCGCATCCGGCACCGGCGACGGCGACGGCGACGGGTATCGCCTGGGTGGCGAAATGATCATACCGGAGACGGGGATTCAAGAGGTGGAACAGCTGACCATCCGACTCAAAAGCTGTGCCGGAGGTCTCGGCCTGGCATTCGCGCCGTTGGCAGAGCTGGTTGCCGATCTAAGAACCATCGACGCCCAGCTGGCATCGGCCCGACCGAAAACGTCCATTGTCCGGGAGTGCTTCCGATCCATTGCAGACGTACTCCAGGATACGGGCTCCCTGGATGAATTGGCAAACGTGCGCCGGATTGTCGGAGAAAATTAGGTGGCCGGCAATTATGCGGACATCGTCCGGAAGAATCTCGATCAGATATACCAGTGTCTACCGGAAAGATTACATGAATGGCTCCCGGCCGCCCGCAGCCGGGATCAGTTCGACTTCGAAGCGTTCGGCAGGCCCTGCCGGGTGGCGCCCGATGGCATATGGCTCAATGGAGAAAAACAGGACGGGGTCCTCGGGATTTTGATCTCCTTGTATCTGCGCCATGTCACCGCCGATGCCATTCGGCTGGAGCCGCTCGCAGCATTTAAAGATCTGCCCAACAGCATGCCCTATGTCGGGGCATTTGCCACACATACCCAGGGGGTAGTGGAACCATATGTCGACACAATCGCCCGGGAAAAGGCTCGAATCATAGACCGCTTGGGCGGCGCCCCGGTCCCCGATGGTCTGATCGGCGACCTGTCTTTTCTCGTCTATCCGCTGCCCAAGATCGCCCTGTGCTATATTTTCTATTTTGCCGATGACGACTTTCCGGCATCGGTCACCTGTCTCTTCTCCAGCAACGCGTCACAATTCCTGCCCACCGATGCCCTGGCCGACGTCGGCGAATACACCTCCAGGACAATCATCGAACTTGTACGGCGTTAACCCGCAGTGTCCGATTTTCCCCGAGGGTGATGTATAGCGGTTGCTATGAATCACTTCCGATGGGATGCGGAGAAGGTCCGGCGGTATTGATTCGGAGCGCGATGCTGACATGTTCTATGGAAGAGGATGCTGCTATGTTAGAGAAGATGACGGGCCGCTATCTTTCTCTGGGATATCTCTCTTGTCTTGATGCGGTAGGTCTCAATGAGGGCTCGCGCATTAAGCTATTTCCATTTCCGCCGGTTCCGGCCGGTTGCTGGTATTGAAAATGTGCTGGTCTGGCCTGCCCTTTCTTCGGCGAATGACCCGAATGCTGCGGGGCGCCTCGAGGGGACGTGCTTCAAATTCCCGGCGGTTCCGTTCATCTGACTCCATGAGGCGGCGCAACTGGTTTTCAATCTGTTTTCGTTTTGACTCTTTCATGGTTTCCTTTCGTGTGTCCTGCCGGGTCCCTATGACCCGGTTTTTTGTAGCGATGCCACGGTGAGGATCACGATCCCCAATGGACCGTCTCCGTGAGACTGAAAATAGCATATCACTGCAGCATCATGTTTTTGTTATTGGGTCAACCTGAACCTAACTGGATAACACAGGAAAAAAAGGACCTCTTGACAAACGCTTGGGGTGGGAACTTTGATTCCATAAACAATATTGACCTGGCGAATTTTAGAGACGATAGAACATTGCACCCGGCTTGGCAAGGGTATTTTTCCTCAAGATGTCCCGGCATAACCGGAAACCGGATTGGGCGCTGTCCGGGGCCTGGATGAATGATTGGCGGATGTCGCCAGCACCCGAACACCGGCCCCCGGAACGAAGACGCCGGCTCCAATACGGATATAAAGAGGAGGTGCCGGCCAGCTGAGGGTGTTTCCCGGGAGGACGGCAATTGGTGATGCGATAATGCGGGCTCCGGAGGATCCACCACCTGCCGACCACCTGAATGAAAAGGCGTCTGCGGACAGGAACCGGGTGGGGCACCGGGACGGATCTCCGAATCGGTACGCCCGAAGCGCGACAGCCCCGGTCACCCCGGGTCTCAGCCCTTGGAAGTTTTTTCCTTGGTGGTATCGCTTTCTTCATATTCTCGTTCAGCGATCATATCTTCAAGGTCTTCCTTAGCCTTGATCAATTCTGTGAGTGACATGGACTGGGGGTCGCGCTCCATGAACGATGACACTTGAATGCCGTGGTCATCCAGGAACTGATCCACCTTGGCCTGGTTTTTTTTGTACAGATAAAACGTCAATGCCGAAACACCCACGCCTGCCACAAACCCGGTAACATGCTGTGACGTAATAGCCATTCTTTCCTCCTGTTCGGGTATTCATTTCATCATCAAAACCCAATCAAAATCCAACATGCAGCCGGATCCCGCGTTGTAATTGTTCCAGCCCTTCCAACACGTCATCATGCGCATGGGACAGTTTCTGGATTTCCTTGAAAATTTTATCCTCGGCCGTGAGTTGCCGGTCGGTGTACATGCCCAGTAAAAGGTTGGGAAGTTGCGATAGCATGCCCATGGCACCGCCCTGGGTCGTCACTTCCCTTGAGATATTGGCTTCGTACTCACAGTGATGTTCATCGCATGAGGGGTCCATTGCCGTGGCCTCCAGTTTCAACACCCTGGCCGGGGGCTCCACAAGATGGCGCGCGAATGTCATGATCCAGGCGGTGGTGGCGCCCCTCAACACATTTCTGCGCAAGAACGAACTCAACAGGTAACCGATCGAGAGGACTTCCGGATGAAAGTGCCCCTTATCCTTTAAATCCAAGTAGATGTGTTCCGAAACAGCCGCCGTAGTTCCCAGCCCACTAATAATCTGAAGGGCAGAAACCGGTTTTTTGTTCACCGAAAATAGGGACAACGCATGGGTGGTCAGGAGCAACAGTCCCGAGAGCATCGACAACCCGCTCAGAGGCGTTCTGGCACCGGAAGTTTTTATGAAAATTGGTCTCAGTTGATATTCGGCCGACACACACAGTGCGGCTCGCAATATGATTTCTTCCGGGGCAATTTTTCCGGGATCGTAGGATACCAGGAGATTTTGTGTCGGATCCGTGTAGACGGCCGACCGCACGCCGGGGTGGCCCATGACGATGTGTTCGGTTTTATCGGCCTTCCGGGGGGGGTGGGATAACCGGAGGCGTAGACGGCCGGGCAGTGTGTGTGCCACGGTAATCTGGAGTTGTTTGGGTGCGCCGGGCATGTCAGATATCTTTCTCAATATCGGTGATCAGAATGCGGGCGGAGTTCGATACCACGGCGATGGTCGTCGCATTGTGCAGCACTGCGGCCCAAAACACCGGCAACACCCCCATGGAAGCCAGCATAAGCCCGATCGTGTTGACCCCGATGGCGGTCGCAAAATTCTGCCGGACGATGTGCATCGTCTTCTGGCTCAGACCGATTATCCCGGGCAGCAGCAGCGGATTGTCGTTGTTAATGGCGATATCAGCCGTTTCGATGCTGATTTCGGTGCTGCCGCGGCCCAATGAAATACCGACGTCCGCATAGGCCAATGCCGGAGCGTCGTTGACCCCGTCACCCACCATGACCACGCGATTGCCCTTGGCCTGCGATTGCAGGACCATTTCGGCTTTTTCTTCGGGCAGCGCCTCGGCCTTATAGCTGTCCACCGACATTTTGGAAGCCATGACATTGGCATGGGCTTCGATATCGCCGGTGAGCAAGACGATTTCGTCGTAGCCTTTTCGTCGCAGCCGATTGAGGGTCTTTTTCATATCCTCCCGCAAACTGTCCTGGATCCCGATAACACCCATCAGCTGCCGGCTGCGCGCGACATAGATAAGCTTCTCGCCGCGCTGTTGCATGGCCGCGACGATGGTATCTGAAATAGTCATCGCCACGCTGGCCGACTTCAGATAGGCCTCACTGCCGACGCGTATTTTGCGGCGGTTTACAGTGGCTTCAACCCCTTTGCCGATGTGAACCTTGACCGGGGAATGCTTGGGTATCTGCCATCCCATCTCACGCACTTTGTTGACCACGGCCAGGGCGATGGGATGATTGGTGGTTTCTTCGCACGCTGCCGCCGCTTCGACGATGTCACGGGTATCGATCCGGGGATCGGCAGGATAGACGGACGCCACCTTGGGGCGGCCTTCGGTAATGGTCCCGGTTTTGTCCAGGATCAAGGTGTCTGCTTCGCTCAGGATCTCGATGAAATTGCCGCCCTTGACCAATACGCCTTGCGCGGCAGAACGACACACCGCCGCCGCAAAGGCGGTGGCCGTGGAAAGCCGGACCCCGCAGGAGTAATCGATGATCAGCATGTTCAAGGCGCGGGTGGGGCTCCGCGTAATCAAATATACGATCAGGGCCAAGGCAAAATTGAGAGGAATAAACTGGGCCGAAAACCGGTCGGCGTAGGCTTGGATCGGAGCTTTGCGGCTCTGGGCCTCCTCGACCAGATGAACGATACGGGAAATGGCCCGATCATCACCCACCCGCTCCGCCTTGACGGTGAGACTGCCCGACTTGACCGTCGAGCCGGCATAGACGATGTCACCTCGGCATTTTATGGCCGGCATGAATTCACCCGTCAGGGACGCTTCATCAATGGACGCCTCACCGCTCCGCACCTCGCCGTCCACCGGGACCTTGGAACCGGTATGGATAGCGACCAAATCACCCGGGGCAATCTCTTCAAGGGGCACTCTGATTTCTTTACCGTCCGGGCCGATTTTCCAGGCAAATTGCTCTTCCAGGGCCAGCATGCCGACGATGGCACTGCGCGTCCGTTCCATGGTGTAGGCGGTCATCAACTCTGCGATATCCGCCAGCAGAATGATGGTCAGCGAAGAAACGCTTTTACCGGAAAGCAGACTGGCCATGATGGCAGCGGCACTCAGGGTATCCGCATTGGGTCTCCCGTTATAACGCATCGAGTCGAAACCGCTGGTAAAAATGGGCTTGGACAGTGATATTGCCGTCAGGGCATTCAGATTGGTCAGCTTCTGGAACAGGGTGACGGATGGCGCAGGCCTCCGGACGTAGCCGATCATCAGGGTCATGGCGTTAATCCCGATACGGATCAGCATTTCGCTGAGGGGTTCCTCGTGAAGGCGTCTTTCTTGAACCGTTTGTTTGTTATGAATTTCCCGATCGATCTGAAACGCCACGGTTGAATAGGAGGCCATGACAGCTTCCGTCAATTCCAGAATTTCCCGTGAATTCGATTTACGGGTGTCATAAAAAATGAGGACGCTCTCGGAACCAGGGGCGGCGACGACGGATGTAACCGCATAGTCGGCCTCGAGGCGGTCCCGTATGTCATCCTTGTAGTCATCCAAAAATCCCAGGGCCCGACACTGAATCCGCAACCGGCCCGGCAGGTTGTGGATAATATCGCAGGATGTCAAAGGCTTCTTGGGGGCCTTAAAAAACATCGTTAGACCACCTCCGTGACAAGACTTTGGCGCAGGGGCAACCGACGGATCCTGGAGCGCGCCCTCTTCAAGAAGGGGACGATCTGCTGCTTCGATTTAAACGGCGCATCGACATAGTTCCCGTAGAGGATGAGCGCCACCTTTTCCAACCATTCGAGAATTCTTTTTTTATCGGTCCGGCGAGGGTCATAACAGATCAACACCCGGCCGGATAGGGTCGACAGTTCGATGTCGAGGAGACCCTCTTGGAGTTTGATGATTTCGATAATCTCCGTTTGATACCGGCGCCACTCAGGAGATAGACCCTCTAAAAACGGTATGTAAAGGCGCAATCGCCCCTGAAGGTGGTGAACTACCTGAACCTGCCCCATGAGCTTTTTGAATATCGACAGGTATGTGACCACGGTTAGCTCCCCTGTTTCGCCAAAATATACGTCCACCATATGAGATTGATACCGCCGGGGAGGGCCCGGTCGCCCTGGATGACGATACGATAGAGCGCCAGCATGAACACACTCGTCATCAGGGCGGATTTCAAATCCATCACACCACCGCTGGATTCATAAATGTGCTGGTTCAGGGAACGGCCGATCAACCCCATTTCCCGGGTGAGCAGGCCATCCGGAGATTTTTCCAGATCCTTTTCCAGTCCCAACACTTTGACAACGATGCCGTGAACGATAAATGGCTCTATGACGGAAGGATCATACCGGATCAGCAGGCTCCCGGTGTGCTCATTCATGTCGACCTGTTGAATCCCATCGATTCTATTTATTTCAGCACCGATTTTCAGCTGGGTACGGTCTTGAAGGCCGATCAGTAACGGGGAACTGAAACGCAGGCGGCCCGGCAATGCATGTTTGGTCTCGAGCTTGCCGCGAATGGAAGGTAACCCTGCTCCCATCCCCTTCTTTTTTCGAAGTAAAGACGCCAGAATGAAACCTACGACCATATGCATGATATCACTCCGAAGCAGTTAATAGGTAATGCCCGGATTCACCCTGAGGGTTGCCATGGGAGAAAATATATCCTCAGCCGTGTTCGAAACCGGTTGCCATCGCCGGATCAACGACCGCTTCAAACACAGACCGTGCTTTGTAATCAAGGGCCTTCCCGATATCGATAAACCCCAAGATAAACGCCTCTGACAGGATCGTTTCAGATCATGTCAAGCGGTGGCCCTTAGCTCGCCGCCGCTCACTGTCGTTCAATATGTGATATGAAATCCGAGATTTCAAGCGGTGGAGAACACATAATCGGCGGTAGTCGCCAAAATCGCCGAATTGTTTGACCCCGGCCTTGTCGTCCTCTATGGTTTCCAAAACCTATCCGGAAAGGAGATTCGTAAATATGGAGAGAACAGCCCACCACGCCAGGCGGAAGATCCCCATTCCGATACATATGAACACCCGCCCGGCCCCGAAGATCACGTCAAAGCAGCAACATGCGGCGGCCAAAATGGGCATGGCGGCATCTTTGAGCGCTCTGTTTGTTTCGGGATTCTTTAAATTTCACGGCGCCAGATCATTACATCTCTGTTCCGGATTCGGTCTCCTGGCCCTTACGGTATGGCACCATTTTCTGAACCAGCCCAAAACAAAACCCAAGCGGAGATAACTATGCCCGGATTCGAGCCCTTTTCGGAGTCTATTCATGCCATACCACCGGGAGAGAAATTCGGCACCAAAAACGATCCGCCCGATGATACCCCTATCTCAGAGAAGCGATCTTACCGTCTTCACCACATTATCGGCCGAGATCCCTAACTTTTCCAGCACCAGGGCGCCTGGCGCCGACGCACCGAATCTGGATATGCCGACAACGGCCCCGCGGCTCCCCACGTAGCGCTCCCAGCCCATGGGCAGGCCGGCTTCCACCGCCACCCTGGCGGTAACCTCGGGAGGCAGCACCGAAATCTTGTAATCGTCGGAGGTCTCCTCGAACAACTTCCAACTCGGCATATTTACCACCCGCACCTTCCGGCCTTCTTCACGAAGCTGCTCGGCCGCATCCAGGGCGATGTGGACTTCCGCTCCAGTGGACAATAAAATGATGTCCGGTGTGGTTTCGCTGTCCGAAAGGACATAAGCGCCGCTGGCCAGACCACTGTCCGAATTTCGCATGGCGCCGGAAAACACCGGAAGCTTCTGACGGCTCAAAATCAACGCCACGGGCCCGTTCAGGGTTTGGATGGCCTCCAACCAGGCGTCCGCAGTTTCCGAAGCATCCGCAGGACGAATCACCTTCAGTCCCGGGATGGCTCTCAGCGAGGCCAAATGCTCCACGGGCTGGTGGGTCGGTCCATCTTCGCCCACGGCCACACTGTCATGGGTAAACACATAGATCACCGGCAGCTTCATGAGACTGGCCAGCCGGATCGACGGCCGCATGTAATCGGCAAAGACCAGGAAGGTGCCGCCGTAGGGCCGGACGCCACCATGCAATGCCATGCCGTTCATGATCGCACCCATGGCATGTTCGCGAACCCCGAAACGGATGTTGCGCCCGTCATAGGCCCCTTTTTGAAAGTCGAACGATGTGTCGATCACGGTCTTGTTGGACGGGGCGAGATCGGCACTGCCCCCGATAAGCCCCGGATATTTCGGGGCGATGGCATTGAGCACCTTCCCGGAGGCTGCCCGGGTGGCCAGGGGCCCCTTGTCCGAAAAGTCCGGCAAGTCCGATTCCCAGCCCTCTTCGGGGATGTTTCGGAGGGCTCGCTCCCACTGCCGGGCCAACTCCGGATAAGCTGCCGCATATTCGGCAAACAGGGCGTTCCACTTTTTTTCTGCAGCTTTGCCGGCGGCGAGGCATGCAGAACGGACATCTCCGAGCACATCCGGGATACAAAAAATCTCGTCTTCCGGGCAGCCCAGATTCTTTTTTGTCAGGCAGACTTCCTCGGGTCCCAGGGGTGCGCCATGGGCATCGGCCGAATCCTGCTTGTTCGGGCTGCCGTAGGCAATGTGGGTCCGGAGTATGATCAACGACGGGCGCCCGGATTCCTCCCGGGCTTCCTTCAGGGCGTTTTGAATCGCATCGATGTCGTTTCCATCGGATACCCGAAGCACCTGCCACTGGTAAGCCTGAAAGCGTATCGCCACGTCTTCGGTAAACGTGATCTGAGTGCCCCCTTCGATGGAGATCTGGTTATCGTCGTATATACACACCAATCGTCCAAGACCCAGGTGCCCGGCCAGGGACGCCGCTTCACCGGAAACACCTTCCATCATGTCGCCGTCGCCACACATCACATAGGTGTGGTGATCCACGATATCGAATCCGGGGCGATTAAACCGGGAGGCCAAGTGTTGTTCGGCCATGGCCATGCCCACGGCGTTGGCTACCCCCTGTCCCAGTGGTCCGGTGGTGGTTTCCACCCCCGGGGTATGACCGTATTCGGGATGGCCCGGGGTTCTACTGCCCCATTGCCGAAACTGCTTGATATCGTCCAGTGTCAGATCATAGCCGGTCAGGTGCAGCAGGCTGTAGAGAAGCATGGAGGCATGCCCTCCGGAAAGGACAAAGCGGTCACGATTCGGCCAGGCGGGGTTGGCAGGATTATGTTTCAGGATACGGCTCCACAGGATAAACCCCGCTGGGGCCAGGCCCATGGGGGCCCCGGGATGCCCGGAGTTGGCTTCCTGGATCGCGTCCATGGAAAGGGTTCGAATCGTGTTGATGCACAGATCCTCAATGGAACACTGCGGCGCCTGCTGGTCCTGGGTCATTACAGCTCTCCTTTTGTGGGCAGATGATCATGATACGGATGTTGTGTTCGAGATTAAGGAATTGGATTTCGATACAATGAAACGAAACGGGGTGCAAGAGGGGAAATCGGGATTGCCGATTTTGGATTTTGGATTGCGGATTCTTGATGCTGGATGCACGGGATGGGAGCGCTGGAGTACTGGAGTAGTGAAGTAGTGGATTACCGCTGGATTCTTGATTGTGGAGCCTTAATGCCAGAGCGAAGCGATTCCACAATTTTAGGCATTTTAGGCATTTTGAATTTCAGGCATTTATGGAGTACAAATCCTTCGACGCGTTTCACTCGCTCAGGACAAGCGGGCAAACGGGCAGACGGGCCAACGGGCTAACGGGCAGACGGACTCACAGCGCCCGCATCCACTCCGGTTTCAGATGGACCCTGCCGGCCAGGGCCTCGTCGATCAGCTTAAGGGTTTTTTCCTTGTCCTTGGGCATTCGTGCCTTGATCGGAAGATAGTTGGATGCGTGGTTGGCGTGAAACAGGCCTCTGGACAAATGGGTGTGCTCGATCATTGTCCGGAGCTCCCGAAGCATCTCTTCGGGTCCGATCAACCGGAAATTGCCGGCGCGTTGATCCTCGAAAAGGGGTGTTCCCGGAATCAGCATGAGACTCAGGGCGCCGATGTAATCCGGATCGATGGCAGAGAGAACCCGGCCGGTCTCTTCAGCATGGATCTGGCTGCGATCGGGACCGGCGATACCCAACAGTACGGTAATGGACAGTTTGATGCCGGCTGCCTTTGCCTTCTTCCCCATGGCGATCATTTCTGCGGATCCGGCCCCCTTGTTGATCGCCTTCAGGGTTTCGTCATCACCGGTTTCCAACCCCATATAGGCAATCCCGAGACGATGGGCCCGCAGCTCTTTGAGCTCATCCATGGTCTTCATGTTGAGGCTTTTGGCGTTGGCATAGATGCCGACCCGTGTCACCCAGGGCAATTGGGTTTCGATGGCCTGGAGAATGTTCAGCAGCCGTTTCTGGGGGATGATCAGGGCATCTCCGTCGCACAGGAACACCCTCCGTTGACGCTTGCAATTCTGAGCGGCAAACGCGATGTCCTCCATCATAATGTCATCTGGTTTGATGCGAAACCGCTCCCCCTGGTAGGTGCCGCAAAACGTGCATTTGTTTCTGGAGCAGCCGACGGTCACCTGCAGGAGGATGCTGTTGGCCTCGCTGGGGGGTCTGATAATATTGCCTTCGTAGTGCATGGGTACCTCAAAATAGAGTCTAAATACGTCGAAAAATCAGTTGCAATACGTCGAAAAATCAGTTGCATTTTTCGTTTGCGAGTCTTCGTGACAGCAGGATCCAAGGATTCAAGTGGTAAAAGAGTTGACTGCATACAAATTTTTCAGCTTTCTGTCATTAAAATTCCAATTCTTCAGGTTTTTGTCCGAATATAAACATTCTACCGAACATATGAAGATAGGTACAGCCCCTTTAAATGTGTTCATGCGGGTGGGGACTCGTAACACAACCGGATTTCATCCGGTACGGTTTCCTTCAGGGTGATGATGTCTATGTTATAGCGGATTTTAACCGGATCAACTCGAATTTAGATTTGCATAAGACCCGGAGACCGAATGGATATACTCATTGTTACGACAATACTGGTGGTGACCCTGGTCCTGCTGGTCAGCGAAAGGATCCCCGTCGACTTGACCGCCGTGGGGATCATGGTGGCCCTGATGCTGACCGGTGTTCTGCCGCCGCTGGAGGCGGTTCAGGGATTCGCCAACCCGGCGGTGATCACGGTAGCCGCCATGTTTCTGATCAGCCGGGCCATGATCCGGACCGGAGCCGTCGGATTTATCGGTCAGAAAGTTATATTCTATTCGCGTGGCAATCCCAAGCTCGCATTAATGCTGGTCATGGTCATCGTGGCCGTGGCCTCGGCATTCATCAACAACACCCCCGTCGTGGTTCTCTTCATACCGGTGGTGCTCAGCTTAAGCTGTGAATACCAGATCAGTCCCTCCCGACTGCTCATACCGGTTTCCTATGCTTCCATTCTGGCCGGTACCTCCACACTCATCGGCACATCCACCAACATCATCGTCAGCGACCTGAGTGCCACCTACGGATTTGGTGAGTTGAGCATGTTCGAGCTTTCCACCCTGGGGGTTCCCATTGCCATCATCGGAATTGTGTTTATTTACTTTTTTTCTCCACGTACCCTGCCGTCTCTGACCAGCCCAATTTGTGAGATCGGGTCTGAAAAGGGGCGAAAATATCTGGCAGAGCTTTTGATTCACAGGGGCAGCCCCCTTCTCGGCCGCGATCCGCAGACCGCATTTGGCGAGAAATACCCGTCCATCCAGGTGACCGAGGTGATCCGCTACAACCACATCTACTATCCCGGACGGGACCGGGTGATGATCTCCAACGATGACATGCTGCTGGTGAAGGGGAGTGCCAGCGATCTTGTGGCGGCTCTGGAGGATGACATTGTCGAACTGACCCCTGCCGAGAACGGGTTGAAATTCGGGTCCGATGATCCGGAATCCCTGGTCGTCGAGCTGATCATTACTCCGCAATCGTCCCTTCGGGGTACCCGTCTTAGAGAAACCCATCTGAGACGAGACCCTCGGCTGCGCATCATCGCCATCGAGCATAGCGGACAGCATTTTACGGGCGGGAAAATCCACGATGTTCGTCTGCGCACGGGCGACATTTTGCTGATCCAGTGCCCGGAAAAAAGCCTGGAGCGACTGCGGGGAAGTACCGATTATATCGTTGTGGAGGATGTGCAGCAGGACATCGTCATCCGGCGTAAAGCCCGGACCACGGCAATCATCTTTGCGGGTATCGTGGCAGGGGCCACCACGGGCGTGGCCGATATCATGACCTGCGCCCTGGCCGGTGCGTTTTTGATGATCCTCTTGCGCTGCATCCGAATTCGAGAGGCCTACGGCGCCCTTCAGGGAGATGTATTGCTATTGATTGCCGGCACCATCGCCTTGGGAGCCGCCATGGAAACAACCGGCGCATCGCGGCTGTATGCGGAAATGTTTTTAGGTCTGTTCAAGGATGCCGGTCCGTCTATGGTTCTGGCCGGTTTTCTTCTGCTGACCAGCGTAAGTACCCAGATCCTCAGCAACAACGCTACAGCGGTGCTGCTCCTGCCCGTTGCCATATCCACTGCCCTGAGTATCGGGGTCGATCCCAGACCGTTTATCATCGCTGTCTGTTTCGGGGCCAGCGCCTGCTTTGCCACCCCCATCGGCTACCAGACCAACCTGCTGGTGTATGGCCCCGGCGGCTACCGGTTCTCAGACTATCTGAAACTGGGGATTCCATTGAACCTGATCGTCCTGATCATGGGTGGGCTGTTTATTCCCCGGATCTGGCCATTCTAGCCCGATGGTGGGGCAAGAGCCCCACCAACATCTTACGGATAAATGAATAGCATCAGATTTATTTCGGAAGAGTCGACGCTTGGCAAGCGTCGGGAAGGCCTTTTTGGCTGTCACTGTCGCCCGCGGCAGAACAGCCGCTGCATCCGCATCCGCAGCTTGATGCGGCCGGGCGCGGCTTCATGGTGCTGACGATCGACCGGACGCAATACGCGCCGGCCAGGCCGACAATGACGAAAATCAGCATTAGCTCCATATCATCCTCCCTAGAATCCCAAGGCCGAGCCGATTTGAAAGACCGCCACGGCCAGGGTGAACGCGAGAAGGGTATTGAACAGCATGGAAAACGCTCCCCACTTCCAGGATCCGGCTTCTCTGGCAATACACACCACGGCCACAAAGCAGGGGGCATAGAAAATGATAAAGATGATCAGGCTCCAGGCCACCAGGGGGCTCCAGGCCGGTGAGGCGGACAGCACATCGCCAAGGGACCCGCTTTCCCCGGTGTCCACCTCACCCAGTGAATAAGCGGTTCCCAGGGTAGACACGACGACTTCCTTTGCGGCAAATCCGCCAACCAGGGCAATATTCGTCCGCCAGTCAAAACCGGCCAGGCGGCTGACCGGCTCAAGAGCCGTGCCGATCCGACCGGCGATGGAATTTTTCAGTCTTGCCTCCGCCTGTTGTGCATCCAGGGACGCAAGCTGCGCATTAAGTGTTACGGCCGATTCACTGAGTGTCTCCGGCGCCGTCTGAGACTCCAGCTCCGCCATCACGGACGGGCCTTCCGCCGCCATCAATGCCTCCCGAGCGTTGTTGTATACTTCGGTTTCAGGTTCCGAAAGCCCGGGAAACGTCATCATTGCCCAGAGCAAAACGGAAATACTGAGAATGATGGTGCCGGCCTTTTTGATATACTGCCAGGTGCGCTCCCAAGTATGAATCAAAAGCCCCTTGAACGTGGGAAACCGATAGGGCGGTAGTTCCATCACAAAGGGCGTGGACTCTCCCCGGATGGCGGTGCTTCTCAGCAATCTGGCCACCAGCAGGGCACCGCCCCATGAAATGACGGTAATCAGAAACATGGCTCCGGCCCTGCCCTCGGACAGGAACGCGCCGACCAAAAGGGCGAATACCGGCAGCTTGGCACCGCAGTTCATAAAAGGTACGGTCAACAGCGTCGCCAGACGCTCTTTCGGTGATTTGAGGGTTCGGGTCGCCATCACGCCGGGAACGGCACATCCTCCGGCAATCCCCCCGGAAACGATAAACGCCATGACTGAGGCCCCGTGAAGGCCGAAGACACGGAACACCCGATCGAGCATAAAGGCGACCCGCGCCAGATAACCGGAATCCTGCAGAATCGAAATTCCGAAAAACATCAGCATGATGAGTGGTACAAAACCGAGCACCCCGCCGACACCGTCTATGATGCCGGCTGTAATCAAGGATTTGAACAGACCGTCCGCGAGATTGGCATCCACCATCCCCCCCAGCCAGCCGAAAAAACCCTCCAACCAACCGACGGGCGTCTCACTGAAGGTAAACGTCACGTGGTAAAGACCGAAAAGCACGGCGGCCATCATGATCGGCCCGAGAAATCGATGGGTCACCACCCGGTCGATCTTGTCGGACAGGTGCAATCGATCCTGGTCTCCTTCCATGGAGATGACCCCCTGCCGTATAAGAGAACGGATGTAACCGTAGCGATGGTCGGCAATAACGGCTTCGGGGTAGGTGGACAGGGTACGCTTCAAGTGATCGGCCAGCCGGGCAACCCTTTCTTCAAGTTGATTCGACACCTCGGGATTCTCTTTGCGGCCCAGGGAGATGACCTGCTCGTCGTTTTCCAAGTATTTCAGCGCCACCCACCGGGGCAGGTAGCGGCCTTGCAACAGGCCTGGCTTCCGGATGTCCCGGGTCATCTTTTCGAGAACCGGATCGACATCGTCACCATAGGAAATATTAAGCGGTGAGGGTTGTTCATTTCGCCGGGTCAACCAGAACGCTGAGGCCATCAACTCCTTTTTGCCCATGCCGCTCCTGGCTATAGTGGGCACTACCGGGATATTGAGAATATCAGACAGCTTGTCCGAATCGATGCTCACACCCCGGTTTTTGGCGACATCCATCATGTTCAGGGCGATGCAGACCGGAATGCCCATTTCCAGAAACTGAAGCGTCAGGTAAAGATTGCGCTCCAGGTTCGAGGCATCGACGATATTGATCACGACCCGTGGGTTTTCGTCAACCAGGTAATCCCGAGCGACGACCTCTTCTAAGGAATACGCCGTCAGGGAATAGGTACCGGGAAGATCCACGATATGGATTTGACCGCGCTGGTCGCTGTAGGTCCCCTCTTTTTTTTCAACCGTGACACCGGGATAGTTCCCCACGTGCTGGCGAGCTCCGGTCAGCGCATTGAACAGTGTGGTTTTGCCGGAGTTCGGATTTCCGGCCAGGGCGATAGTCGGCGCCATTTTAGTCTACCTCCACTTCGATAAAATCGGCCTCGCTGTTGCGAAGGGTCAGGGTAAACCCCATCACCCGCAGGGCCACAGGATCGTAGAGGGGCGCACGTCCCTGAATCTTGACGTGGGCTCCCGGAATAAGACCCATATCCCGGATACGGCGACCCAACTCGCCGTCGGCCGTGATGGCTGTAATGGTTCCGGATTGATGTTTTTTCATTCGGCGCATGTTGATCGGTTGCATAAAGGTCTCCTTGGCAGATTCGTGTTGCTGGAGAATGTTTGGTATTCCAAACATTATGTTCTGTCAAGGACTTTTTTAGGATAAAAAATCTTTGCTTTCTAATCCTTAATCTGCTCTAATTTGGATATGATATGACATGCGAAAACAGGGACGAGGATATGCCGAAGCCATTACAACTAACCGAAAGTATGGAAAATTATCTTGAAGTCATTCTGGAGTTGGAAAAGGTGAACAAGGTGGCCCGGGCAAAGGATATCGCTGAAAAGCTGGAGATCAAGAAGGGCTCGGTGACCGGCGGCTTAAAATCCCTGGCGGAGAAGGGGCTGATCAACTATGCCCCCTACAACTTTATTACTCTGACCGATAAAGGAAAGGCGCAGGCCGAAGAAATCGCCTATCGGCACCGGGTGCTGAAGGATTTCCTGCTCAATATTCTCCAGATAGATCCGGATACGGCGGAACACACCGCCTGCCGGATGGAACACGCCATCGATGGGAAGACCCTGGAACGGCTGGTCTGCTTTGTGGAGTACATCCACCGATGCCCCAGGGCAGGCGACGACTGGCTGGAATCGTTTATAAACTACTGTCGGTCTGATAACCCATCGAGAAAGAACTGCGATCTATGCGTCGAGCAGATTCAACCCAAGTATCGTCCGAAATAGCATTCTATGACGATGTTATGGAAGGGGACGATGGTGCTCACCGGACTGGCGCTTAAGACCGATATCCAAAACTGTTAGAAAGCGCCTTCCGCCCAAATAGTCTTAGCCCTAACCAGAGATTCCTCCGAATCGAAACGTATGATCTGATGGACAAAAGCAGCGCCGCTGTCATCTAACGGTTGCGCCTGGGACACAACACGATCCCCGAGATGGGCTTCTCCGAGAAAGTTCACTTCCAGTTCACGGAGGGCCCTTCTCATGAGGATGGTGGCCGGTAGGCTTTCCACAGCCCATTCCACGTAGCTGACGTTGTTGACATGCTGGTTGACGTCCATGTCCCGATACCGCACCTGAAATTCTCTCGTAAATGTCGGCCTCCCGGGCGCCGGAAGTTTTCTGATGCTCGCAGAGATGTCGTCATTGCGGGAAGTCTGGTGGATCGCCATCCCGAAGGTCTCCACTCGCACCGGACGGCGGCGCTCCACGTCAATGATCAGCCAGGCGCTGCCCGCCCTACCGTACAATCGACCGTCACCATCTTGAATGCGAAACTCCCTCAACGCATAAAGCCGATCTGTTCCGGCCGGCCAGGTATGAATCTGCACGAGGGTGTCCTGCTTTGGGTAGTCGTCCATATGTATCTTGAGTTGGGCCAGCACCCAGGTGTGCCCTGAAGATTGAAGGTGTTTGAGTGCAACACCCAGAGCCCGGGCATGGTTGCTGGCCGCAGACTGGAGAAAATTGCAGATCGACAGAAGTGAGAGGTTTCCGCCGGCATCAAGATCATGCAATCGAACAGGGAAGTCTTCTGTCCAAATTTTGGGATGCATCATTCTCTGCGTTGGGGAAGTATTTTAGGTGCAGATCGACTGTCTAATATCGAATGGGGATATATTATCGATGTTCTATAACAAGGTTTGCCGGTTGTCCAGTTTTCCGGTTTAGACTGAATCCAGGATATAAGACCCGAAGCACAGAACAGTCCATATATCAGATTCCTACCCGACTTGGTGTTCAGGGACGACGGGTCGGAACATGGACGCATGATGCAGGTCTCAAGATAAAAGATGACCCCTGTATCCTGAATCCTGCAGCCTGTATCTTATATCCGGTATATACCGGCAAGCCGTAAAGCGGCACGTCAAACACGCCGCCTGCCGACAGGCCCGGCCTAATGGCGCCACGCCCTTCATGCAGCTAGCATGGACCGTCGTTTAGACATATCATGGTACGGGGGAGTGGATTACTTTTCTTCAACCGGATACTTCGCCCGGAACCACTCTCTCCAGCCGCCTTTCAATGCGTAGACGTTATCAAAACCCTGCTTTTGAAGTTTCCGTGCCACACTGGCACTGGTATACTCGTTCGGTCAGGCGCAATAGAGAACTATCTTTTTATCCTTTGAGTAGTTCCCAACCCAGTTCTTTATCTTTCTGGCGTCGACACGAACGGCGCCCTGGATTTTGAACTCGCTGGAGTTCCAGTCCCGGCCTCTCCGAACGTCCAGTACAACAACATCTCCATCGTTCAGGATCGGCTCGAGCTCCTCTTTGGTGATGACCGGAACCTTTTTGGCGAATGCCGTTGGGACAGAGGCCGAAAGGCCGACCGCCAGTGCCATTATAATTATCAGTGAAACATGAAACATGGGTCGCATGGTAAGTTCTCCTCATAATTTGAAGTTCATACGCGTGTCACGGGGTAGCAGATCGTGAGTGGTCTTTCGACATCCGATGATCGAAACGGGTTGCATAATAGCCGACTCCGAAAACCAACACGCTAACCGCCACGGTGGCGGCTACTAAAAACAGCGCCATCTGTTTTGGCTCCGGTTCCAGCAGCATGAGACCAGCCGCCCCAAGCGCGGATCCGAAGACTGCAAAACCTTTGAGAAGCGATCGTGACGACTTTCTCCGATCCCCATCTATCTCTTGAAGCGGAGCGGCACCGATCCGGTAGGCCGCCACATTGATACTCATGTAGTAGATCAGCCAGAGTACCATCCCGCCCCGAATCCACGTCTCCAGAACGGGTTCCCCGGCAAACCCCAGCAACATGAGAGAGGCGCTGGCGCCGGCGGTAAAAAGAAGGGCGGCAACCCGAATTATCACGGAAGATAATGACTCAAAAGATTCAGTCAATTTCGCCGCTGTAGCGCCAATGGAGAATAACATCGCGTTGACCGCGGCGAACACGCCAAATATGGCGGCCGCTCCCATGATGAGACGCCCAGGTTGTCCGAGAGCCTTTCTGGCAACGATCATGTGCGGGATGGTGCTCGACTCGAGTTTGGCGGAAGGTACCGCCGCCATGGCCCCTAAGCCCCATAAGGCGAGAACTGCACCCCCGGCGACAAGGGCCAGCGCAAGCGCACGTGCCGTCTGAGAAGCAATCGGTCGGGGCTCACTGCCCGAATAGAGTCCCATGTCAAATCCCACCAGTACTATTACCGCAGCGGCGAGATATCGGTAGTCTATGTTGGACATGCTTCCGGAGACACTCGGGGTTACCGCCGGTTGAAGCAAGCCGGCAACGGCCAGAATCACGAATCCGAGGCCAGCCAGAGCGATGGATATGACCTGGATGTAAGGAACTGCTTGGGGACGGAACAAATTAATCAAAAGGACCGTGGCCAACAAAAGATAAGCAAACGTAAAATTCGGAAACCAGTATATAAATACCTCGTTGAACACAAACCCGGCCGTAACCACCAACCCGGCGCTTGCACACACAGCAAAGGGTAATCTGCCGGCCAGAATGGCAATGGACGCCGCTCGGTTCCCGAGCAATCTCCGGAATCCTGCTAACGGATCGCCCGAGGTTTCTTGCAGTTCCCGAAAGCTTTGAATAGTGCATCGGTGAATGAGAAATGATACCGGCAACGCCAGAATAAGTAAAAACCCCACCCCCCCAAGCCCATTGCCAAATAGCACCAGTGTATCCGGCGCGAACATCAGACCCGCCGCGAGGCCGATGGTGAGTGCATGGTGTGAATAAGCCATTTGTAAACAGGACTCCTTGACAGAGGCAGTATTGACCATCAAGTCGCTCAAAAGACGCATTCCTTACACCCGGGATGCAATCGGCGAGGAATGGCTCTCATTCGGGGTTCACAACGGAAGCCCTTCGCGGGTCCGCCGGCCGGCGGATCTACTCCGCTTTAGTCAAAAACTGTCGAACCATGAATAGAAGGGCCAAAACGATTACAACGGATCGGCGCCGACACCGGCGATTTTATGTAAAAAATGTCTCCTATAGGGAAATGACAGATTAGGGGTGGACCACCCATGGGCATACCGGCGAAGATTTACCGGTCTGGACATATCCCGGGGGCTCTATTTTAGGGACGTGGACAATACCAAACTCGCCCGGGAAACGGCCGATGCGGTAAAATGCATTACATGGGGCTGGTGCCGATAATTTAAAATACGCGCCAACATATTGATCGCTATAGAAAAAGGGAATTGAAATTTCTCCCGGTTTATGAGAGAAAACTTCGGTCGTTTGCGCTCTCCTCCAATTGTTTTCAAACTGATCGTCATGGCTGGTGGAATGCCCGAAAAGTCTGTAATCATTGATGAACTCCGACAAAGAGTCGCCGAGCTGGAAGCCGCGCTGGTACAAAACGAAGCGGCCCGCGCCAAACAGAAACGGCTTGCCGCCCGTACCATCGAGGCCCAAAAAATGGAGGCGCTGGGGGGTCTGGCCGGCGGCATTGCCCATGAGTTCAACAACGCCCTCAACGGCATATCCGGGAATATCGAACTGCTGATGCTGGACCGGGCAGAAGACGTGTCGGTCCGGCGCTATGCCGAGCGAATGATGATTTCGGTGCAGCGGATGGCCGAGTTAACCCGGAAACTGGTGGCCTATGCCAGCGGGGGGAAATACCAGCTGCAGCACATTGTCCTCGATGAATTTATCGATTTTGCCATCGCGACCCTGGAAACAGATATCGATCCGGATATTCACATCGATATCGAACTGGCACCGGAACCCCTGGCAGTGGAAGCCGACGTGACCCAGCTGCACATGGTCTTTGCGGCTCTGATACGAAACGCTGCCGAAGCGATCGAGGGCCCCGGCAGGATTCAGGTCCAAACCCGCCGAGAGATCGTAAACTATGAAACAGCGCTCAGCCATCCGGGGCTTCATCGGGGAGACTATTCCTGCCTGATTATCGCCGATACGGGAGACGGGATGGACGAGCGGATCCGCAATCGGATCTTCGAGCCCTTTTTCACGACAAAATTTCCCGGCAGGGGACTGGGGATGGCAGCGGCATACGGTATCGTGAAAAGCCATGACGGGTGGATCGGCGTCAACTCCAGTGCCGGTCTCGGCACCAAGATTTCCCTGTTTCTGCCCCGCATCGAAATCGATGAAACGCTCCGCTGGAGCCGTCAGCTCAACCTGCCCCTTCAATATTATTCTTCATAGTCAAACCCCCAAGAGGGCGCCGATGGAGCTGCCGTATGACGGCGTTTAACCAAACGCCTCCCCCGCTGCATCCCATGATGACCTATTGCAGATTACCCGGAACCATCGGAACCGTCCGGTTCGCCTTCCGGCTGCAACAAAAAAAGGGAGATAAACCTGGGATCCAGGTCCTTCCGTGGGACATCCCCCAGTTCGTCTTCCAACTCCCTAAACACAGATTCCAGAAATATTCCGAGGGTTTCCGAAATGACTTCCTGCTCCATCCCGGATCGCTGGGAGACCCACTCGAGAAAAGAGCTTTTCATGGGCTCGCCGATGCGCTTCCGATGGTGCAGGTCCGCCTCTGATAAAAATGGAAAAAGATCCTGGAAGAATTCACCGAATTCTTCCAGGGACAACCTCGGATCGCTTGACGTCGGTTCACCAACCACATCGATCCCAAGATAGTGACGCGCCCAGAGGGTCAGAATCAGTTTTTTATAGGTTAAAAATTGACCGGGCTTAAAATCGATGTGGACCTCCATTGACGAAAAAAGTCCGTCAAATGCGATGATCCCATCCAACTGCCGGGTGGTAAGTTGGATCTCCGCTTCGGACCGGAACGCACGGTAACGCTGCCCGGATGCGGTGTCGTCGAAAAAAAGCGGCTGTTTTAGAAAAAGCCCCCCAAGTAGACCCACCCCTGCCTCGTCCCAGAAACTCAATGGCAACCCAGCGGCCTCAAACCAGCTATTCCGGCGCCAGCGCTCGGCACGCCATTTGAGCGCCAGTACCCGCCCGAACCCAACTCGGAACAGTTGGATGAGGGGATATTGTTCGATGAGCTGTGCCGCGCGACTCCAGGCGTAGCGGCCCTCCGACTCGGCAATCAGACTCTCCAACCCAATGTGGATGTACCTGCCGGCCTTCTGAACCGTGGCGTTGAGCTGTTTCCGGTCCCTGACCTGCAGCTGGTCTGCAGACAGAAGCTGGTTGCACAACCCGGCAAATTCGGCTTGTAGTTGGTACAGAATGTCCTCGGAAGAGATGGCCCGCAACCCGCGGGTGAACAGGTTGTCTTCCTCGAGCATGTCTGCCGGAACCTGGGGAAGCTGCAATTCCATGATCGGGTCCGTATCCCGGTGCAGCACTTTCTGTGACTGCCGTTTCAAGTCCTCCGGCTGAATCGGCTGGTATATGCCGATGGCTTCGTCATAGGGCAGAAACCCTCTTTCCGCCAGACGCATGTTCCGCTGTCGAAACATTTCTTCCTCGGCCTCCGCCGGAAGTATCCTGTCGGCTTCCAGCAACAGGGTTTGAAAACGAAGGTGATCGAATTCCGACATGTGATCCAGAAACCGCGTTACGATATTCTCGCGGTCCAGACCGGGTTCTTCGTTGTCTTTCGATCCAGCGGGTTCGGGCAGCACACGAAAATAGTAGACATCATCGAAGGTGGGAAAACCTTTTCCGAATTCGGAGGGATCCTGATCGTGCTCCCGGACCTTCAGCTCAATGGTGTGATACAGGTACAGCTTGAGCAATTCAAACTTTTCCTCGAATGCCCAGCTTGCCAGGCGTTGCGGATCTGCGTGTGTCAGCAGATTCAGCCACCGGGTAACCGATGGCATCTGTATCCGGTCGCTTCGCCAGATGTCCTGATCGACAACATACTCCCACTGCCTGTCGCTGGCCAGTTTCAGGAGTGCGCCGACATCCGTCGGACCGATGCCGTGAACCAGGAAGTAAAAGTCTTCCTCCGGAAAAGAGTGGACCAGCGCCGCCGGGTGAGGTTCTTTCAGGATGCGTTGGATGATCTTTTCAGGCGTCAGCCCGAGAACCTCCTGCCGTGCCGCCGAAAGGCGGTTCCTCTGCTCTATGGATACCTTGTCTCTGTTTTCTTCCATGGAATGCGTCCTTATTCCATTGATGATAGCCATTGCCGGAATCCCCCTCTCAGGGATTCGGGGAAACATACAGTTCCGTTGCGCCCTCTGCGACGCTGCGGGCATCGTTTCCATATGTCTGCAAACGGAACATATATAGGACAACCACTATAAAACAGGTGCCCATAGAAATTCTAGCGTATAGGGGAGCCCCACTGGAAATCAGACTTTCCCAGGACTGCGAGAATGGAACGGGGAGGCATGAAACCGGTGCGCAGCCCGGCGGTCGCTCAGAACGTCAGGGCGCCGCTCAACGTCTCCGCGCACCATATGGTCGTCTCTACTTTTTCCTGAACGCCTCAAGCTGGGATGGCGTAACGATTGGCCCGAATTCCGCCTTCAGCGCCAAAAGCCCCTCCCGTTGCACCGTCAGCACTTCAAAGAGCCGCTTTGGGGTACTGGGGTTTTCACCATAGGCCTTTGTCTGCAGATCGATACGGGACAGAATGTTTTCGATGTAAAGTGAAAACTGCTGAATGTAGAGACGTTCCGGATATTCCTTGTCGATAATCTCATGGAACAACCGTTTTAAATCGTCGTATTTCGGCAGATAGCCGATCGGCGATTCCAGCGCTTCCACATCCCTGTGGGCAAAAAGCTCCAGCCATGCCAGCCAGACTTTCACATCCCGTTTTTCACCCAGGAGTTTTTTGGATGTGCCCCCCCTGGCTTCATGTGTCAGAAAATAATTGAGCCCGGCCATGAGCGGCCGTTTGCGGTTCGTTATCTTGTCGCTGCCGAAAAACCGGAACTGGGCGTCCATGTAATCCGCCAATGCACCGGGGATAAACGGCGCGTTGGCCCACGGGGAACGTTTGACACCGATCGCACCGACTTCGGTGGCGGTGGCCGCCGACACGATGCAGGCACCGATGGTGACGCCTTCATCCGGAGTTTTCCCGACCCACACCGGCGGCATGGTGTCGCTGTCCCTGCCGCTGTAAGTCACCACCCGGGTTTCCACTCCGGCGCCGTTCTCGGCTTCTTCTGAATAATTCGCCAGGGAAGTGGACGCCACCGTGCAGCGGGCATTGGGATGGGAAATGGGCACGTCATTTCCATTGTCGTCGGTCATGCCGCGCTGCCATTTTCCCTGGAAGTTGACCCCCTGTTCCGGCATCGGATCTCCGTCGCCGGTCCATCGGGGCATGCCCTCCTCGGTGATCAGCAAATTGGACCAGATGACCTCATGGCCGGGACGGCGCAACACGTCCATCAATTTTGGATCCCCTTCCCAGTTGACATCTTCCACAATACCAAAAATACCGCATTCCGGGTTGACCGCACGGACCGTGCCGTCTTCGGCAATCCACATTTGGGCGAGATCGTCTCCAACGAAATGGGCTCCGGCCATGGCGGTGGTCGTTTTACCGCACCCGCTGGGAGCGGCCCCGGTGATCCAGGTAACCCGTCCGCCGGGGCCGTCGATACCGGTGATAAACATATGCTCGGACAGTTCCCTGCCCCTGTTCTCGTATACCGCTTTGTCGACGGCAAATCGGTGGTTGCCCTTTTTCATCAACAGGGTGTTGCCCGCATATGTGCACTTGAAGCTGAAGGTTGTCCGGTAGCTCCTGTCCATTAATACCCGGGCATCCGGAAGATCTTCGGGCCGATTCAGCCCTTCGCTGTGAATGTTCGTAAAAAAATGGCCGAGCCGAGCCACCTCCGCATCAAATTTCGCATACGCGTTCCGGTACAGTATCTCGGCGCTGTGGGAGACATAACCGGAACTGGTAATTTCCAGCGCCGGGTTGGACACCGGGGATCCGAACGGCCCACGGATATAGAAGCCCACCACCATCGTTTTTCCCTGCATGATCCCATCCAGGTTCTTCCGAACGGTTTCAAGGGCTTCCTGCCGCTCCAATCGGTTGGCCAGGGAACTGACTTGCTCCTCGGGATTGGCAACGTAAAAGGTGCGATCAATAATACGCCCCTGTTCATCCTTCAGATCATAATGGATCGTGTGCCCTTGCATCGGCAGGGTGGCTTCTTCGCCATTCCGGATTACAAACTCCCGGATAAACTGCCGGTCCGCCTCCGATCCCGTGTTGATGAAAACGTCATCCGGCTTGCACATCCGAATGGCATTGGCGATCTTCAATCGCGCCGCGGGGTTCTGAATGCGCTCCATTCGGGCAACATGCTCGCTGCTGAGTGTGTCCTGAAATATCCGGGTCACCTCTTCCGCCGTCGTCACCCCGCCGATCGCTTCGACAATGTCGATTCCCTCGTTTTCCTTGAACATGACAGGTTCCCCCTCTCCTCATCGAAACTGCCGCCACACCGCCCTCATTTCTCTCTTGGATCGCTCAATCATGAATTCCAACGATGATGTCATTCAAACTACGCTTCGGAACATGATGAATCCCCTTCTCATCACGCCAATATTTGATGCTGTCGTCATCGCCGACCGCATCGATGACGGCCCGCTCCTTTGGCTTACCGATGGCAATGACCAGCAAGATGGTCAACCGATCCGGAATGCTCAGCAGGCGGGTCAACGGTTTCCGCTGGACCGAACCGATCATGCAGCCGGCCGGTCCCATCTCCCGGGCGCCGAGAAGGATACTCTGGGCGGCAATGCCGTGATCGCAACCAACGTCCTTTGCAATTTCGGTATCTCCCAGGACAATGATATAAGCGGTTGGCCTTTCGCCTGACTTGGGTCCGGGCCAGTCCTTGAGATAACCTGCCCACCCAAGACAGGGAAAGATCTGCGCATTTATCCCGGGATTGCAGGACAGAATGTAGCGAAGTGGCTGCATGTTTGCGGCAGACGCGGACAACCTCCCGAGATTCACGAGATCCTCCAGCGTTCCCAGATCGATGGTCTGATCCTCGTAAAACCGTCGGCAGCTTCTGTTTTTTCGAATTAGGTCGGCAATCATGGGGCATCATCCTCGCAAATGAATGTCTCAGGAATCGGCGTGTGCTGCCGAACCCAAGTCAGTACTTTTTCGAATTCTTCTCTGAGCTCCCGCAGGGCTTTGCCTCTGTGGCTGATGCGGCTCTTTTCGTCCATGGTCATCTGGGCAAAGGTTTTCCCCATCGGGGGGTAAAAGAACACCGGATCATAACCGAACCCATTGGCCCCAACAGGCTCTTGGGTAATGATGCCCTCGCATCGCGCCTCATAGATCAATGCCGGTCCTCCGGGTACAGCGACCGATATGACACATTCGAATGCCGCACCCCGGTTGGATTGGTGCTCCATTTCCTGCAACAGCTTCCGGCAACGATCCTCATCGGAGGCATCGGGTCCGGCATACCGCGCCGAATGCACTCCCGGTGCTCCGCCAAGGGCTTCCACCACCAGTCCGGAATCATCTGCCATAGCCGGCAGTCCTAACACCCGAGCGGTGAAGCTGGCCTTCTTGTAGGCGTTCGCTTCGAATGTGTCGCCGTCTTCCTCCACCGGTGGTATCGGTCCGAAATCATCCAGGCTCGGGATGCGGATCGGATATCCCTTTAAAAGGTCTCGAATTTCAGCGGTTTTTCCGTGGTTTCGGGTGGCGATGACAAGAGATATGGATTGTGTCATTGTGACCGATTAATGGGGCGATCCGCCCGGAAGCTGCCGTGCCCGGGTCCGGTTGCATTGTGAATCTATCCGAGAACACTCTAAAAAAAATGTTAATAATTCATGGCGACATTTTTGTAAAGCAGTTTAGTGGAAACTCAAACCGGGTTGCCGATTCCCTGGAACACATTTTATCCGTCAGCCCGCACCGGGGCAAGTTTAATTCGGAGGTCCGGGAAAATTGTTTACACCCACCCGTCACTTGATATAAATACTCGAAACGAATACCGTTCCGCAGGCAGCGGACACATCTCCCCGAAGCGGACGGCACAATGGGCAGGACCGGTTAAAAGCAGCACCGATATCTGTCGTGAAACCGTGGTACGCGTTGATGAAATATCCGGGACAGCCGGCTGCCGCTCCCGGGTCATCCAAGCCGCTCACCGACCAATCCGATGAACAAGGCCATAGCCACACTGG
The DNA here is from genome assembly GCA_903231505.1 of Olavius algarvensis associated proteobacterium Delta 3. Taxonomy (GTDB): domain Bacteria; phylum Desulfobacterota; class Desulfobacteria; order Desulfobacterales; family CAFBRK01; genus CAFBRK01. The sequence continues at coordinate 58,842 of CAFBRK010000234.1, forward strand.
AAGAGCACTGTATTGTGTGTGGCGGCGGGGAAACCGGCCGCCATATCATTTCCGAACTGCTCAGGAGCAACTACACCGTCGTGCTCATTGAACAGGACGTGAAAATCACCGATCAGTGCCGGATGGCCGGGGGTTTATACTGCCTGACCGGAGACGCCACCGACGACAAATGCCTGGTGGCCGCCGGCATCGAGCGGGCAGCGGGTATCATCATTAGCCTGCCCTCCGATAAGGATACATTGTACGTGACCATCGCCGCTCGCATGCTGAACAAGCAGATCCGTATCATCAGCAGCATGGTCGACCCCAAGCTGGAACCGAAACTGAAAAAGGCCGGTGCCGATCGTGTGGTATCTCCCAATTTCATCGGCGCCCTGCGAATGGCCTCGGAAATGATCCGGCCCACAGTGGTCGAATTTCTGGATACCATGCTCCGAAGCAAACAGGGGAACCTTCGCATCCATCATCTTGTTGTTACGGCGAACTCCCCGATGGCCGACAAGCGGATCAGCGAATCCGGACTCAAGGATCGGTATTCACTGCTCGTGATTGGATACAAAAAGCCTGCTGAGGAGATCGAGTTCAACCCAAACCCTTCGGAAATCCTTTCCCCCGGCACCACGCTGATCGTCATGGGAGAGATTCCCGATCTTGATCGGGTCAAAAGAGACATATAACGGTCCGATCAACAGCTGCGGATTCCCAGATGCTTCGGGAACTGTCCATTCGAAATTTTGCGATTATCGATGATCTGCGGATCCGATTCGCCGAAGGATTAACCATCCTCAGCGGTGAAACCGGTGCCGGCAAATCGATCATTATTAACGCCGTCAATTTAATGCTTGGCAGCCGTGCGACGGCCGATCTCGTGCGCACCGGTGCGGACAGGGCCGAGATCGAATCCCTCTTCGAGATTGCTCCCGACAGTCCGGCGGCCGCGGTCATGCAGGATCAGGGTCTGAATCCCTCGGAGGGGCTCCTGATTCGACGGATTATATCGGGCATTGGCCGGCACCGGGTGTATGTCAACGGACGACTGTCCACAATGCAGATGCTCGGCGCCCTGACCGCCAGGCAAGCCAGTATTTCAGGCCAGCACGCGCATCAGCGCCTTTTAAAGGACGAAGAGCATCTCGAAATACTCGACCGATTCGCTGCCCTGTGGCCACAGCGCGGGGAATTGCAAGCACGCTATCTCGCCATGCTTCCGAAAAATGAGGAGCTGGGCAAACTTCGCCGTCTGCGGCAGCGGCAAGCGGAACACCTGGAACTTCTCCGATTTCAGAAACAGGAGATCGAATCGGCCGCCTTCGCGCCTGATGAAGATACCCACCTGGAACAGGAACGTCGGCGTCTCAGGCATGCCGAGCATTTGCAGCAATCTGTATACAGCGGCGTCGACGACCTGTACGGTGCCGCCGGGTCGGTGATCGAACGCCTATTTGAAGTTCGGAAGACACTTGAAAAAGCCGCACATATAGATCCTACGCTGTCCCCGGCAGCAGAAGGCATCGGGAGCACGGCGTTTCAACTGGAGGATCTTGCCCGGGAACTCCAGGGGTATTTGAGTCGCCTGGACGTGGATGACGAGCGTCTGGAATCGGTCGAGGAGCGGTTGGATCAGCTCAACCGGCTGAAACGCAAATACGGCGGATCCCTCGATAGCGTGGCTGAGCGTCTGGCAGAAATTGAGGAGGCCTTGTCGACCACCGAGACTCTTGAAGACCGCATCCGCTCTCTGGAGGAGGATCTGGCCGGGGATCACAGCAAACTGGTTGACGCTGCTCAGATTCTTTCCGTGGCCCGAAAATCGGCTGCAGAAGGACTTTGCAGGAGGGTGGAAACGGAACTCACGACGCTGAATATGGCGCAGACACAATTTCTTGCGCAGTTCGACGTCCGCCCCGCCGACGCGACGTCGGAACCGCTGTTCACCACAGAGACCGCCATCATTGGCGAAACCGGGTTGGATCGTCTCCGGTTTATGATAGCGCCAAATGTGGGAGAAGCACTGAAGCCGCTGTCGGCCGTCGCATCCGGCGGAGAGCTTTCCAGGGTGGTGCTGGCCCTGAAGGCCATTCTCTCCGGGCAACACGCTTTGGAGACCATCATCTTCGATGAAGTCGATGCCGGCATCGGCGGAGGGACCGCCGATGTGGTCGGGAAAAAATTAGCAAAACTGGGGCGGCAGCACCAGGTTATCTGCATTACCCACCTGCCCCAGATCGCCAGATTTGGAGATCATCATTTCAAAATCTCAAAACAGATCACCAATGGTCGCACCGTCACACGGATAACTCCCCTCACCAACAACGAACGGGTCCAGGAAATCGCCAGGATGCTCGGCGGTGATCGGGTCACCCCGACAACACTGGATCACGCCCGCGAGTTGCTTGAGAAACATTAGTTCAACGGCGACTCGCGATTATATAGCCATCTTTACCGAACCCCCCCTGTCCGAAATAAGTTCCCCCAATCCCCTGTGCGGGATTCGCACAGTGCGTCAACAGGCTTCCGGGAAGCAGCCGATTCAAAGTGACATCGATATGTTCCAGTTGAATATCGAGTGATTCCGTCAACATCATACAGTGTCGAGGGAATCGGACTTCGACATATTCGGGGTCGGTATCGCTATGGGAATCGGGATCGACACCGGCCGATCATCTTTCAAATCGATACCGATTCCGTGGAAATTGCTGTGTTCAATCTGGCACACTATCTACCGATCGGAACGAAATTCCGACATTCGGTGTAACCCGCAGATCCCCCCACGGAGTTCTATCCATCATCTTCAAACCCTACCGGAGGGACTATGAACATTTACGCGATTCCACCATTGCTGACATTGATCTGCTTTGCGGTCCTGCTGGCGCTGGTCGTGACTCACCGCCGGAAATCCCGGATCGGACGGTTGTTTACGATCATGTGCATCATGGGCATCTTCCTCAACCTGGACATGCTCTATGGGATTCTGATGCGTGCGCCCCACAGGGCCCTCCACATCAGCCGTCTGAACCATCTGGTGCTGGTATTTGCAATCCCCGTTTATATTCAGTTCTTTCATGCCTACCTCAACATTCACAATCGAAAGTGGCTGGAGCGGCTGGCCTATCTGTACGCCGTCGGGTTGATGGCAATCAGTCAATCCCCAGTTTATCTAAAAACCATGCAGCAGCATTTCTTTGGCATGTTTGCGCGGGGGGGCCCTTTGTATCCATTCTTCGGAGTCGGCGGCATAGGGGTCACCATTTATGTACTGGCTCTGCTGTATCGTGCGGCGGGACAGGAAACCCGAAGCACGCAAAAGAATCGGCTCCGTTACGTCCTTGTGGGTTTCGGTTGGATGGGGTTTCTTCACGGGTTGAACGCCCTTCCCCGCATGGGGATTTCGATCTATCCCCCGAGCGGCCTTAGTTTCATACCGCTGGTGGTGTTCGCCGTCGGCCTGTTCAGGTGCGACCTGCTGGACATGGGGATGCTGATCCGGAAAGGCGCACTCTACTCGTTGCTGACAACCAGTCTGACCTGTCTCTATGCGCTGGTTGTGACCCTTGCCGATCGCTTTCTGACCGGGATGCGCTTTTCCAATACGCTCCATTTTCCGCTGCTGCTGTTTCTGATGGTCGCCCTGGTATTCAGCCCCCTCAAGGATCGTATTCAGAAGATCATCGACCGAACGTTCTTTCGCCACCAGCAGATATACCGCAGGACCCTGAGACACATCAGCCGAACGATCGTGTCGGTGCTGAACCCTGAAGCCATCGGCCGGCGCATCACCCAGACGCTGGTCGATAGCATGCACCTTCGCTGCGCCGCCATGTACATCCGGGCCGATGACGCAAGCGGATACCGGCAGCTCGCCGGCGTTGGAGGATACTCCCCGGTCCCATCGAGCGCCCAGGGGGCGCTCCGCCGCCTGCTCCAACGGTGGACAGATCGGAGTGAACCCTTGCTGCGCCAGCAGCTCATGGGTGATAGCACGACTCGGGCACCGGCTGAGATGCTTGCCGACATGGGCCACCTCGGCGCCGACGCCCTGCTTCCCCTGCGATCCGGGGAAAAGACCGCGGGGTTTCTGCTTCTGGGAGAAAAACGCTCCGGCGCTCTTTATGTTCCGGAGGATATCGATCTTCTCGAGACATTGGCCAGCCAGTGCGCCCTGGCTCTGGAAAATGCCAAAAACTACCGTAAGGCCGAGGAGCTGTCGCGGGACCTCGAACGGAAGGTGGAAGAACGCACCCGTCAGCTCAGGAAAGCCCTTGCTGACAAGGAACAAACACAGGCCCAGTTGATCCAGTCGGAAAGTCTGGCGGCAATCGGACAACTCGTGGCTGGAACCGCCCACGAGTTGAACAATCCTCTGGCGACGGTCAAAAGCCTGATTCAAAGTACGATCGAGGACCTGGTAGCGGCATCCCCTGTGGAGGGGATCGACGATGGGATGATCGACGACCTCCGGTTTGCCGACCATGAGCTTTCTCGGGCCCGCGCCATCGTCACCAGTTTGCTCGGGCTGTCCCGGCAACGACAGACGTTCTGTGAAGCGGTACAGGTAAACGAGGTGGTCCGGGGTGCCGTCCGGATTCTCTGTAGTCAGAATAGACACCGGCACCTGGAAATCGCCCAGACCCTGGAAACAGATCTGCCCATCATTGAAGGCAACTTTGCAAATCTCGGCCAGGTTGCCGTCAATCTCATCCAGAACGCCATTCAGGCGCTGACCGGCTCGGACGGCCGCATTTTTCTGTCCACCCGTTACGATGCCCGTAACGGAGAAATCATTTTCGAGTGTGCCGATACCGGGCCCGGAGTTTCCAGTACCCTTCGCCAGGATGTATTCAAACCCTTTTTTACCACCAAGCCGGTCGGTCAGGGCACCGGACTTGGCCTGTATATTTGTCATGAAATTGTCCGGAAACACAGGGGTACCCTGACCCTGGTCAATCCGGGGGAACAAGGGGCCAGGTTCGTTGTTCGCCTTCCGGTGGGCCGTTAGGCCACAATTAAATGCCTGAAATGCCTAAAATGGTGGGCCCGTTGACCGATTTAGCCGGTTTGCCGGTTGACCCGTTTAGCCGGTTGATGGGACAAGATCATTACAACCGCCGGTCAGACAAACGGATAAAAACTCTATTGTTGAAACTTAAACCTGTTATCCCTGGTCCCGGATAGTTTGTTTCCTATGTACCAGGTTTGTATCCAGCATCCAGTAACCAGCATCCAGCATTAAGCATCCAGTACCTTCGCATTGACTTTAAATAAACTTTATGGTTATGTTTTTTGTTTATTCGGCAGGGAAACGTGACATGACGCCTGTCTGATTTATGTTGAAAGGAGTGCGTATGCCGATTTATGAGTTTAAATGTTCGAAGTGCGGTGAATACTTTGAAACTCTCATCCGGAACCAGCAAGACGAAAAAGAACTGGGGTGCCCCAAATGCCAATCAACGGCATTTGAGCGGGTAATGAGCCGCACCAACATGGCAATGGGAAATGGGGCCGGTGAATCGGCCAGTACGACGACCACAACCCGAAGCTGCAGTTCGGGTAATTGCGGCACGCTCACGATCCCCGGGCCAAACGGGTAATCAGACATCCTGGCCTGCCTGTTTGGGGTGTTGACAGGTCTGGGGAGCGGCAATAGCCTGCTACTAGAACAAACAGACAACAACTATGAAGCGAATCCATTCACATGAGAAGGAGCAGTTTAAAAAACTGTTCAGACAGGATCGGGTGGATCGGTTCGAAGATCGGCACCGCATCCTCGAGGTGTTTCTTCAAACCGAAAATCATATCACACACAGTGGGCTGATGCAGCTGTTGGAAGCCGATGGTTACCGGTTGGAGCCGGATTTTGTCGCAGAAACCCTGAAACTCATGTGCCACTTTGGCTTTGCACAGGCCAATCGGTTTGAAAACGGCGAGTTGCGCTACGAGCATCGGCATCTGGGGCAGCACCACGACCACATGATCTGCACAAAATGCAGAAAAATATTTGAGTTTGAAGACGACGCCCTCGAAAACCGCCAACGTCAAATCGCCTCTGCGAACGGATTCCATATCCTGCAACACAAAATGGAAATGTACGGCATCTGTGCCGCCTGTCTGGCCGACCGGGACCAAAAGATGCCCCTGGTATCGGCCAAGCCCGGAGAAACGCTGGTCATAACGGGCTTTACCGGAGGCTCGAGTGCCCGCATGCGCCTCATGACCATGGGATTGCGGATCGGTGATGTCATCGAGGTGATTACCAACGACAGCGCCGGTCAGGTTGTCGTAGCGATTAACTACCACCGATACGCGGTCGGCCGCGGCCTAGCCCAGAAGGTTCAGGTAGAACCGGTAAACGCCGCCGGAGGCGATTCGACCGCTGCTGAAGCCGGTTAGCCCATAACACCAGAAACCCATTGAACACAACACCCCCCACCTTTCTCAGTGATCTTCGGCAGGGCCAGACAGCCACAATTGTACATGTCGGTGGCGACGGCCCGGTGAGACGGCGTCTCCTTGAAATGGGACTACTCAAGGGCACGGATGTATATGTGGAAAAATATGCCCCCCTCAAAGACCCCCTGGAGCTGATCGTCAAAGGATATCACGTCTCGCTCCGTGTGGAAGAAGCAGCCCAGATTAAAGTTGTCGCATTAACTTAGGACCGCCACCCATGGGCGCCAACATCCTTTCCATAGCTCTTTCCGGAAATCCCAACTCGGGTAAAACCACTATTTTCAATAACATCACCGGCACCCGGCAGAAAGTCGGAAACTGGCCGGGCGTCACCGTAGAGAAAAAGGAAGGCCGCATCCAACGCCTCGGTCGCGAGCTAAAGATCATCGATTTGCCGGGCACCTACAGCCTGACGCCCTTTTCCATCGAAGAGATTGTCGCCCGCAATTACATCCTTGAAGAACATCCCGACGTGGTCATTGACATCATCGATTCATCGAATCTGGAACGCAGCCTGTACCTGGCTACCCAGCTACGGGAACTGGACTGCCGAGTGGTGTTTGCTCTCAATATGACCGATCTGGCCAAATCCCGGGGAATCAATATCGATGTCGGCAAGCTGTCCGAACTGCTCGACGTACAAATCGTCGCGACAGTCGGAAACAAAAATGAAGGCATTGACGATCTGATCGAAGCAGCGGTGAACCTGGCTGAATCGGACCACAGCACATCGGACCGGCGCCGTGTCAAATACAGTATAGACATTGAAGCCGCCATCGGAAATCTGCAGTCATTTTTGGAAGCCAAGGCCGACGGGATGCATGCGTATGATCCGCGGTGGACGGCAATAAAGCTCATCGAAGACGACAAGGTCGTCAAACAGCGGGTTCTCGAGGCCACCGGCAGGGCCGGCCCGGAAATTGTGGAAAAAACCGATGAGCTGCGCCGCCACCTCTTCGACCGGTTTGCCGATGACCCGGAAATTGTCATGACCGACGAACGCTACGGGTTTATCGCCGGTATTATCAAAGAGGTCCAGACGACATCGACCCGTCAGCGGGTGGACACATCCCGGAATATCGACCTTGTGCTGACCAATCGGTTTGTGGGATTCCCGATTTTCATCCTGTTCATCTGGATCATGTTCCAGCTGACCTTCACATTTGGCGATTACCCGATGCAGTGGATCGAATCCGGGGTCGGCCTCATCTCCGCCGGTCTCGATGCCGTCATCCCCGACAGCCTGTTCAAAGATATGCTGCTGAACGGTATCGTCGCAGGCGTTGGCAGCGTCATCATCTTCCTGCCGAACATCCTGATCCTCTTTTTTTGTATCGCCCTGTTCGAAGACACCGGCTATATGTCCCGCGCCGCTTTCCTAATGGACAAAATTATGCATTTGATCGGGCTTCATGGGAAATCCTTCATACCGATGCTGATGGGGTTCGGGTGCAATGTGCCGGCGATTCTGGCGGCGCGCACACTGGAAAGTGAAAAGGATCGTATTTTAACCATCCTGATCACCCCGTTCATGTCCTGTTCGGCCAGACTGCCGGTCTACATTGTGCTGGCCGGTACCTTTTTCGGGGCAAAAGCGGGCTCCGTTATATTCGGCGTATATGTGCTCGGTATCGTTCTGTCGATTTTGGTCGGTCGGCTCTTTCGATCGAGCCTGCTGAAAGGCGCCGATGCGCCGTTCGTCATGGAACTACCGCCGTACCGCATCCCCATGTTTAAAAGCCTGTTGATCCACATGTGGGATCGGAGCAAGATGTTCCTGAAAAAGATGGGGGGGGTTATCCTGATCGGCTCGCTGGTGGTATGGGCCTTGTCTTCCTTTCCCAGGAGCATCGAATATCGTGTGGATTATGACAGCCAGCGCAACGGGGTGACCGCCGCCTACGAAGCTCGGATCCGTCTGTCCGAAGGGGCCCAGCGGGCCGCCCTGGAGGCGGAAATGGAATCGGCGATTTCAGAGCTGAACCGTACGCAGCTGGCGGAAAAAGCGGAAAAGTCTTATATGGGCCGGATCGGCAAAGTGATCGCCCCGGTATTTGCTCCACTGGGTATCGATTGGCGAGGCGGTGTTGCATTGGTGACCGGCTTTTTCGCCAAGGAAATTGTGGTCAGTACCCTGGGGGTGCTTTACGCTGTGGGAGACGATCAAAGTACCGACGCACTCAAAGACGCCCTTAAGGATTCGGGTATGACGCCCCTGGGTGCGCTGGCAATGATGGCATTTGTCCTGCTGTATGTACCATGCCTGGCCACGATCACAACAATCCGTCAAGAGGCGGGCGTGAAGTGGACCCTGTTTAATATAGTGTTCAGCACGGGTCTGGCGTGGCTGGTGGGATGTTTAATCTATCAGGGGGGGGCGTATGGTCGGGCTCACCTGACCTGAATATTTCATGAAATCATTTTAGAATATGGATATTGAGATATGGTTTCCAGGTCCACTTGGAATCCTCAGTGGAAATAGATTATGGATATGCTGGAGCGTAAAAAATCTGATCGTGTTCTAAAATGATTTCACCCTTTGGGCCGGAAGGGGGATTCCATGGCCCGCGTTATTCGAGGCTTGCAGTAGAAGGACTGCGGCTTCGCCTCGAAGTGCCTTGGCCATAAAACCCTCCTTCCGGTGAAATATACAAGCTGACCCGCATTTTCATTGGATTTGAGTTGAGGACGTCGACATGACCGTTGATCCGCTCTACCTGACGGCCCTTGCAGACGGGTCCATGGAGACCAAAATCGCCCGGGCTCGGAAACACCTGAGCGCATGTGTCCTGTGCCCCCGCAAATGCCGAGTCAACCGGCTCGAGGGTGAGACAGGCGTGTGCAAAACCGGAAAACGGGCCTGGATTTCAAGTTATAATCCGCACTTTGGAGAGGAAGCGCCTCTGGTCGGCCGGCATGGGTCCGGGACAATATTCTTCACCCACTGCAACCTCATGTGCATTTTCTGCCAGAATTTCGATATCAGCCATGAGGGCCATGGCCAGAAAGTCACTGCGGAAGAACTGGCCGGTGTGATGCTCTCTCTTCAAAAACAGGGATGTCATAACATCAATTTTGTCACACCCAGCCATGTGGTCCCGCAGATTCTGTCGGCGGTGGCCATCGCCGCTCGAAACGGGTTAACCCTTCCCCTGGTCTATAATTCCAGCGGCTACGACAGCGTGGCGACATTGAAGCTCCTTGAAGGGGTCGTTGACATATACATGCCTGATTTCAAGTTCTGGGACGCGGGTGTTTCGGCAAAAGCCTGTGATGCGGAAAATTACCCGGCGATCGCCCGGCAAGCCCTGCGTGAAATGCATCGCCAGGTTGGCGATCTGGTCACGGATGAAGACGGTGTGGCGAAGCGGGGGCTGCTGATCCGACATCTTGTGCTGCCGGGAGGGATGGCGGGCACCCGGGATGTGATGCGCTTTATCGCCACCGAACTTTCCCCGGACAGTTATGTGAATATCATGGCCCAGTACCGGCCCTGCGGAAGGGCCGGAGAGATGCCCGAGCTGGCCATTCGCCCTTCCCAGGAAGACCTGGATGATGCCGTCCGGGCCGCCAGAAAAGAAGGGATTCTGCGGCTGGATAAACCGAGGCGGGCTTTCGTGCTCTGGTAAGCAACGGTTGGAAAGCTCTGCCGATGGGTGGAGCGACGGAGTGAGTCAATGCCATGGGAGAACGTAATGGGCGGTCGATGGCACCGCCCGGTCATCATGATCATCCTCATTTGTTTCAGTGGACCGCAGATCGTTTCGGGTGCTGAACGGTTGTCCGTCTCCAGCCGAATTGCCAATATCCGTGGGGGGCCCGGCACGACGTTTGACATTATCTGGAAAGCCGAAACCTATTTTCCGATTCTGGTACTCGAGCGGCAGGGTAAGTGGATCCGGTTTAAGGATTACGAAGACGACCAGGGCTGGATTCACAGCTCGCTGGTCAGCAAATTGCCGACCGTTATTACGGCAGCCCCCGTGTGTAACGTCCGATCCGGAGCCGGCATAAAAAATAAGATACTGTTTACGATAGAAAACGGCATCCCCTTCAAAGTCATTAAAACGAAAGGAAAATGGATCCACGTCGAGCATGCCGACGGTGACCGGGGCTGGATTCATCGGTCGCTGGTGTGGTAAGTTAGCCGATGCCGGAAGAAACCGGCACCGTTATCCGATGGCCCGCGTCCCGGACCGTGAGCCGCCACCATCCCCCGAATGACCGTCTGGGGATGTTTTGTGAACAGAACACGCATCCTTTGTGGAGGAGTCATGCCAAAGCAGAAAAAAATGTCCCGTAAAGAGCTACTGAAAGAAGAGGATGAGTTCCTGATCTTTTCCCAGAGGCTCATGCAGGGGGCCATCCAATACCGGATGCACATCGCCTGGGGCGTCGCCGTATTCTTCGCTCTTGTCATTGTCATTGCCGGGTATCGACTCATCACCAACAGGGCTGAAAATAACGCCTTTGCGTTGCTTCAGTCAGCAACGCAGACCTATCAGAATGAGCTGCAGGTCCGGGGACCGGAACAAGCCCTGGAGGCGGTAACACCGGATGTTCAGCACATTCTAAAAAAATATTCGGGACGTACCGCAGGGAAAATGGCCCGAATCCTGTTTGCGGAATTCGCCTATCGCGGCGGCCAACCGGATATGGCCATTGAGCTCTACCAGACAGCATTGGCAGATGTCGCCACCCGACCGGTCCTCGAAGGCCGGATCTTGAGCGGTTTAGGCTATGCATATGAGGCCAAAACCGATTATGAGGAAGCTGCCGGCTATTTTGAGAAGGTTGCCGCCGGGGAAGGATATATCCTCCGGGACGAGGCATTGTTTCAGATGGGCCGGCTGTATGGGCTGCTGGGGCAAACGGATCGCAGCCTGGCCGCTTTCAAACGGATTGCCGATGACTATCCGGAGTCGATTTACGCAGCGATTGCAAAAGAGAAAATTTCAGTGCCGAGGGAAAACTCGTAAAAGGGGGGCTGTCGTTTACAATCTATTTGGAGAAGACCACAAAAAAACAGCTAATCGATTTCATTTAAGTAATCGATTAGCCGTTAAGGAGAAAAACAGATGAAGAGTTTGTCGGGCTGTAGTTTACTTAAGCAATTATAATGCCAGTATTTAAAAATGCCCCGAAAAATATAATTATTCTATTCGTTTCAATTGGTTGCAATCATATCCAACCAAATCAGACCAAATCATGCACACCCACATCCGGTGTTTGAATTCAAATTTTTGAACCCCTCCGCCTCAAAAACACAATAACTATCTGTTACCATTGTTATTTTGTATAAACCCGATCGATTCAAAAATTTGAACATCCCCATCCACGGTTTTAATCAACCCACTGATAACATTAGTTTATATAAAACTACCCGGTTGTAAAAATATTTGAACCCTAAATCCCTGAAATCGGGAAAATTAATCATAACTATTCGATAATAAACATAATATTAAAAATATCGGCCCTGTCATCGATACCACACAATTGATGTGGTGTACGGGTAATTTTCTGCGAAAACTATTTCATACCAACTTGGCGGCATCGAAATCGCCGGTCAGGATCGAGATCCGATATCCAGTTTGAATTTTTTAATCTTCCAGTTCAATCCGCTCTTTCCGATACCCAGCAGATCAGCGGCCTGGGACTGAACATTGTTGGTCAGGTTCAGGGCCCGTTCGATCATCTTCTTTTCGATCAGGGCAAGGGTATCATTGAGCTTTGCATCCGCCGGAATCGCCTCCAGGTGAAGCACGTTGTATACGCTCTCTTTAAATTCGGCCGGCAGATCATCCACCAAAATGGTCTCTCCGGGGCAGAAGATCATTGCTCTTTCAATAACATTCTCAAGTTCCCGCACATTTCCCGGCCAGTTGTGATCGTACATCAATCGTTCAACTTCCCTGTCTACACCGGAAACCGGACGTTCGGCACGGTATTCCTCGTTATATTTCTTCACAAAATGGAGCACCAGGGGCCGGATATCCTCCGGACGCCGCCGCAATGGGGGCAAATCGATACTGACAACATTGAGTCGGAAAAAGAGATCTTCCCGAAATATTCCCGACGACACCGCCTCCCGCAGATTGCGATTCGTCGCGGCAATAAAACGGACATTGGCCGAGATGGGTTTGACGCCGCCGACACGTTCGAACACCTTATCCTGAAGCACCCGCAGCAACTTGACCTGAAGGTTGGCCGACAGCTCTCCGATCTCATCCAGAAACAGGGTGCCTCCTTCGGCCAGCTCGAATCGTCCTTTTTTCATGGCCATCGCACCGGTAAAGGCACCTTTTTCGTGTCCGAACAGTTCACTTTCGAGAAGGCTCTCCGCCAGTGCCGAGCAATTGACGGCAATAAACGGCCGATCCCGTCTGGGGCTGTTAAAATGGATGGCCCGTGATACCAGCTCCTTGCCGGTCCCGCTCTCTCCGCTCACCAGGACGGTCGCATTGGCCGGTGCCACCTTTTTCACGGTTTCGAACATTTTCTGCATTTCCTGGCTTTTACCGATGATATTGCCAAACCGGTACCGGGATTCCACATCGCTTTGAAGCCTCCGATTTTCCTTCACCACGCGAAAGACCGCCACGGCCTTTATCGCATAGGCCACCAGGCTTTCGTTATCAAATGGCTTCAATATATAATTGTAAGCGCCCTTCTGAATGGCTTCCACCGCTTTTTCGACGGTACCGTGGGCCGTCATCATAATAACCGGCAATTCGGCGTCATTGGCTTTGATCCGTTCCAACAGCTCAATGCCGTCCATGGACGGCATTTTCATATCGGTAATGACCAGGTCGACGTCGGAGTGTTCCAGGATGGCAAGGGCTTCATCGCCGCTATTGGCTGTTAGCGCTTCGAATCCTTCGTCTTCTAGAACCGCCGCCAAAATCAACGGATAGTTCTTCTCGTCGTCGACAATCAACACAGTATCCATGGCAATTATCCCCTCAGATTGATCGGCAGTTCCACCGTCGTCTGAGCTCCACCGTGAGCGTGGTTTTCAATGTGAATTTCCCCGCTATGGGCTTCAATGGTCTTCTGAACAATGCCCAGCCCCAAACCGGTTCCCTTTTCTTTGGTAGTAAAAAACGGATCCCATATTTTCGTGATGATATTCTCCGCGATGCCCTCGCCGTGATCCCGTATCAACACCCGCAACCGCCCGTCCGCCTGCTCCATGTGAATTTGAATATCTCCGCCGCTTGGCATCGCCTGCATTGAGTTGATCAATAGATTTAAGAATGCCTGGTACAACATATCCGCATCGGCGAATATGTTCGGTAGGCGCTCTGGCGCTTCGATGTTAACGGCGTATCCCTCACTTTCCAATTGGGTACTCAGATAGGTAACGTTCTTATCAAGGATTTCTTGCAGCCGACAGCTTTTAAACCTCGGCCACCTGGGCCTGGCAAAATTGAGAAAATCCGTGACGATGTTGTTGAGACGGCTGGATTCCTCGATGATAATGTCGGGGATGGTGTGGCCATCGGGGCTGCCTGCGGCTTTTTTCTTGAGCAGCCCGGCCGAGCTTCGGATAATTCCCAGGGGATTTCGTATCTCGTGGGAAATACTGGCAACCATTTCCCCCAAGGAAGACAAGTGCTGGGCCCGGCTCAACTCTTCTTTTAACCGGAGCCTCTCCTGGACCCTGCGCTCGATGATGTTCTCGCCCCGTTTGACCACCATCAAAAGCACCATAAACAGAACGCCCATAATGGCCGTACATGTGGATATCACCAGAATCTGGAATCGAAAGATAGCCTTGTCGTCCTCTGTAAGGTCCTGAACGATTTCCACGACACCGAGCACCGGCCCGGATATACGGGATAACGGTTTTTCAGCGCGCAAGGGGGCGAATGTAACTAATTTGCTCTCCTTTGGAAATCCAAGGGAAAGCTCGAACAGGCTGCCCCGCTGAGCCAGCGTGGAGGTCGTCCGACCCTCCAAGGCATTGGAGTAGCCGGTTCCCCCGGCGTTGACCAGCCCGATAATCCCCTTGTCGAAGCTATAGGAGACAATATTGTTCATATCGTAAATGTTGACCTGTTCTACTTTGAAACTGTGGAGAGTACTTCGAACCACGCGATCTAAATGTTCGAATTGCTCTTTGTCCCTGAGTTGAATTTTCCCGAACTTCAGCGCCGCAGGAATAATAAACTGAAGAAACACCTGGTGATTGAGATTCTCCACGAGTACCAGGGCATACTCTTCGCTTTTTGACAATTGTAAGGATCGTGCCCATCGAACGTTCATCACCGCCAGCACGATTGTACCCAGAAATATGACCACCAGGCTGGTAAAGGTAAAGTATTTTACCAGTCGGAAAGGTTTTCCTTTTTCTGATGGAACGATGGCTTTCATTTTTCAATGATACCGCGGCCCGATTGTGTAATCCATATTCCCATGGACTGCATATAGGGCAGCAATCCCTTCTAAGTCAAGGTCACCGCCCAATGCCGGGCGTCGCTGCACCATGGAGCCGTGTCGAACGGTCCGCTGTCGGGAATGAGTGAAACCAATGGAAAATCCTGTAAATCTATTCCACACATAGACACTAGATATAGTAATATATAGTAAAAATAAATACAAAATGTTCTAACTACGTATAATTTGCATATAATTATATATAATTAACTTGACTTACGGCCATCTGGCTGTCACTTTATTACCTACGCCGACATTTCCTTTACTTCTGACGCCCGCTGTCATTTCGACCGGCAGGCTTAGGCAGACCCCAGTATAGCACTACGGCAAAGTTTACTTTTTTCGGCGAAAGACACCACATGTGCTGTTAATCTTTTCTGAATGCCCACTACATCGTGTATCGAATGATAAATTGTAATTAATTATATGCAATTTGCTTGACTTGTCCGTAACCGATCGAGATAATTATCGGGATCATCTCGATCAGTCAACACCGCCGAAAACCCAAGACCGGAAAAGTAAATGTAAATGGGAAAGAATTCGCTTAAAGAGATTAGAGAGGCGCTCTTGATGAGCAAGGCTGAACTATCCAGGAAAGCCAACGTGTCTCCGGTTACTATCGCGCGGATTGAAAAGGGATATCCCTGTCGAATGGAAACAAAGCGGAAAATTCTACTTGCCCTGGGGTTCAAATTGAGTGAGAAGAGCAAGCTTTTTACGGATTAAGGACTAATTATGCTGTTTGGTAAAAAAACACAGCTTGTTGGACTCGACATCGGGTCCCGCACCATCAAGGCAGCTGAAATTACCGAAACCAAAAAGGGGCGTACGTTAAAGTGTTTCGGCACGATGAACATTCCTGCTGGAGCAATTGAGGAAGGGAATATACAGGAGCCGGATGTTGTCGCGGATCAGATTCGCCAGCTCTTTAAGAATTTCAGCATTAAAGAGAGCAACGTCGCCATATCCATCGGAGGCTACTCGGTCATCGTAAAAAAAATCAATGTCCAGACGATGGAGGAAGAAGAGCTTCAGGAAACCATCAACATGGAAGCCGAGCAATACATCCCCTTCGATATCAGCGACGTCAATCTGGATTTTCAGATTCTCGGTGAAAATGAACACAATCCGAATCAGATGAGTGTTCTTCTGGTCGCCGCCAAAAAAGAAATGATCAATGACTATGTCAACCTGATGAATATGGCAAAACTGAATCCATGCGTAATCGATATCGACGCATTCGCCCTTCAGAACATATATAGCGAGAATTATCCGACGTCAGAGGAGAACGTGGCACTTATCGATATCGGTGCCAGCAAGACGTCACTGAACATCCTTAAAGAAGGGCAATCTGTATTCATGCGGGACGTTTCGCTTGGATGCGGCCAAATTAATCAAAAAATTGTATCCATGACAGAGTGCACCCCGGAGGAAGCGGAAGACATTAAATTTAACGAGGAACCGCATCAGATATCGATGGATGATCTTCGCGAAATAAAGTCGACCGTTGTGGCCGATTGGTGTACTGAAATCCGGAGAGCGCTGGATTTTTTCTATTCAACCTACCCTGAAGATCAAATTCAGCGAATCATTCTATCCGGAGGGGGAGGCAACATTGCCGAATTTCGAGAATTGTTGGCGGTTGAGACCTCTGCCGAGGTTCAAACCATAAATCCTTTCGGAGACATTTTCATAGATCCGGATCGGTTCGACACGGACTACATCAAACACATGGCCCCCCAGGCAGCAATTTGCATGGGACTGGCTCTGAGAAAAATTGACGACAAATGATACGTATCAATCTTCTCCCATTTCGGGCAACGCGTAAAAAGGAGAACATCCGCCGGCAGGTGTTCATCTTTGTTTCCATGTTCGTTTTGATCGCTCTTGTTCTCGTATATTACAACATGATGCTGGCCGGAAAAATCGATACCCTCGAGGCTAAAGTCAACTCAACAAAGAAAGAGCTGATAGAGGTACAGAAAAAAGCCAGAGAAGTCGACCGAATAAAAAAGGAAATAGCCACTCTTGAAAAGAAGATGAACATCATTTCCACGCTGGAACGAAATCGTACTGTTCCGATGGAATTTCTGGTCGCCATGTCCGAACTGATCGTTGAAAAGAAAATGTGGCTGACCCGAATGGATATCGGGGCCGGCTCGGTAACTATGGACGGTCTCGCCCTCGACAATAAAACGGTAGCCGTCTTTCTTCAAAGGCTGGAGGAGGCACCCCTTTTCAATGGCGTGAATCTGAAGAAAATCACCCAGTCTGACAAAACCGGCATTAGCTTGAAGCAGTTTAATGTTGAGTGCCGAAGGGCTCCCCTGGGCTAACAGATAATGGTGGAAATATGGCGAAGTTAAAACTTCCAAAAATTTCGATGGAAAAACTGGAGCCCTTTTTCGACCGTTTGTCGAAATTAAATACGCTTCAACGGCTTCTGATATGCGTCGGCTGTTATGCGATACTTGTAGCGCCGTTTGTCTGGTTCTCCTAATCTTCCGAAATTTGATAAAATTGATCAATTATCAACAGAGCTCGATTCGCTTGAGAGAAAACTTATGATCGCCAAGCGGAAAGCCGCTCAATATAGAAAAATGGTTGCGCTCCTGAAGGAAGCCAAGGGCAATTTTGAACTCGCGAAAAAAAATTACCCCAGACCAAGGAGATACCAAACCTTCTGGCCAGTATCACCGCATCGGGGCAGGCATCGGGATTATCGTTTCTGCTCTTCGAGCCCCGCAGTGAAGTCAAAAAGGACTTTTATGCTGAAATACCTATGGCTATCAAAGTCAGCGGCGATTATCGAAGTGTCGCGTTCTTTTTCGAACGGCTTTCACGTTTATCCAGGATTGTAAACATCAGGAACATTAAAATGCGCCCGGAGGAGGAAGCTGGAAAGCTTTCAACCGAATGTACCGCTGTCACGTATCGTTTTATAGATGCTCCTAAAAAACAGCCGGCAAAGAAAAAGCGCAAGTAACATCAAAAAACCTTAGGAACTGACACAGCGACAGGCGAGAGAGAAAACGGCATATGACGCGTAAATGGTTTCATACGGTATGCATCATCACGGCACTTATTTTCTTTGCCGGATGTGAAAGCAAGGCGCCGCCGCCGCCGCCCGAGAAGAAAATGGTTCGGAAAAAGATATCTGCAGGGAAAGCGCCGGTCGCCCAAAAGAAGAAAACTCCTGCGCCCGCGAAACCGAAGGCTCAACCCCAGAAAACAGCGACCCCGCCGCCGAAGGCAACAGCAAAGGCGGCTCCTGTCAAACCCAAACCGGCAAAAATTACCCCCGCTGCCCCGGCCGTTGCGCCGTCCCCGAAACCGTCTACGGCACAGAAAGCCGCTGCTCCGGCTAAAACGGCGCCTCCTGCGGCAGCGCCCAAGCCGAAACCGGCTCAACCCGGTGCCAAACCGGATCTGGGCCCGGCACCTCCGGGAGATAATCTCTCAAAGGTCGTCGCGACCGCTCGTGGCGTCACAAGAGGCGGTGCTCAGAAGATCCGTGTCGATCCGTTCAAATCGCCCATCGCAAAGCAGCCGGAGCAACGAAAGACGGGGACAAGAAAGAAGCCGGCCAAGCCAAAGAGGCCCAAGACTCCCCTGGAAAGGCTCGATTTGCGTCAGTTGAAATTGACGGCGATTATCGCGACACCACGTGGCCGGAAAGCACTGGTAGAAGAAGCCTCGGGGAAGGGGTACGTCATTCGAAAGGGAACATATATCGGCGTCCACGAGGGGCAGGTCGTTGAGATAGCTTCCGACCGGGTCATCGTTCGAGAAGAGATTGAAAATGCCATCGGGGAATCGGTGGTAAACAAGCGGGAGCTTAGACTTCCGAGACGCTTTGGAGAATAGCATTATGGTCCATCAGCAGAGAAGAAGGTGGTATCTTTCCATTATCGCCGTACTGGTGACCTTCAGTGTCGCATCCGTTTCCGGAGCCCAGTCAATTTCGAAGGCATCCGGGCCCAAGATGATCACCGGGCTCATGACAGAAGAAACATCCGATTCGGCCCTGGTTCACATCAAGGGAAACCGGGAACTGGTATACACCTCGGTAAAGCAGCCGTATCCTGCCGGAGTTATCCTGTACTTCCCCGACACAGCGCTGTTTCTGGAGGATGTGCAGATTGATTCGGTTAAGAACAGCGAGGTGATCGAAGCGGTGCTGACGTCTGAACTCACCGAAAAGGGCACCACCTCCAGGATAGAAATTCTGCTCCGTCAGGATCTGCCGTACACCGTGAATCTCGAAGATGGCGGCTTGAAAGTCGCATTCACCAAACCCGAGTCCGCGTCAGCGACGGCAGCGGCTGTCCAGGCCCAACCGAAGGCAACCGGCGAAGAAGCGACGTCCGCCATGGCGGCGACCCAACTGAGTGCCATCACGTTTTCGGAAATGGGCGAAGGGTTGCAGGTAAACCTGATCGGAGACGGCACCATCGAGAACTTTAAATCCTTTACCGTCAGAAATCCGGCGCGCATCGTCTTTGACATTTATAATATTCAGGGAAAATCCACCAAAGAGGAAATGATTGCCGTCGATACCGCCTGGGTCAAACGGATCCGTCATTATGGATATCCGGACCGTCTGCGGGTGGTTCTGGATTCATTCCCCCAACACCTGGATACCTTTTCGGCTCGCCCAGCCGACGATGGATTGACAATTTTGGTCGGGGCTAAAACCATCGCGGCTCCAGCCAAAGCGTCCTCGGCAGCGGCGGCACCGGCACCGATACCGGCAACCGTGACAAAACCGGCCTGGATCAACCGGATCGACTTCAGCAGTGGAGAAGCGGGCAAATCGACAGTTATTATTGGAACCACCCATCCGGTTCCCTATGACCTTGTCAAAACCTCCGATCGCCAGCTGCGGCTCAAACTGTTCAATACCCGTCTGCCGGCCTACCGGCAACGCCCGCTGATCACCACACGGTTTAATAGCGCTGTAGATCGCGTGACGCCGGTCCGTACGGAGGAGATGAAAGACCGGACAGAAGTTGTAATAGAGCTTCGTGAAAGCGTTCCGTACCGGCTGGAACAAGTCGACAATTTGCTTCTCGTCAACTTCGAGGCGTCAGACATTCCGCCGAAGCCCTTTGAACAGGCAAAACTGCCCACGTGGCAAAAAGTACTGGAAGAACCTCCGGTGCCGGAAGCCGTGGAACCCGTCGATGTGAAACCCGACGCCACGCCGACGCCGGACACCGCGATACCGACTGGGACAGGTCTCCCGATGATCCCAACCGCCCCCGGAGAAATACCGATGAGACCTGATGGCCAGCCAAAGTACACCGGGGAAAAAATTGCACTCGATTTTTACGATACGGACATCAAGAACGTGTTCCGCATTCTCCGTGAAGTCAGTGGCAAAAATTTTGCGATTGATAAAAATGTCACGGGCAAGGTGACGCTGACCCTGGAGAATCCGGTACCGTGGGACCAGGTACTTGCCCTGGTGCTGAAAATGAACCAGCTCGGGATGGTCTACGAGGGGGATATCGTTCGGATCGCCACGCTGCAGACATTGGCCAAGGAGGAAGAACTGAGAAGGGGCAAACTGGAAGCCACCCTCAAGGCAAAGGAGCAGCAGAAGGCCCTGGAGCCCCTGATGACCGAATACATCCCGATCAGCTACGCCAACGCCAGTTCAGAGATCCGACCGCTTCTGGAACCACTGCTGACCAAGGGCCGTGGAAAAATCAGTGTGGATGACAGAACCAATCTGGTCATCATCACCGACACGGCGGAAATTATCAGAGCAGCCGTGGAGCTTGTCAGGCAGCTGGATGCGGTCACACCCCAGGTGATCATCGAGACCCGGATTGTCGAAGCCGCCACCGTGAAACAGGGGCTCCAATACCCCTACAACAAGCTGGATGCGGACGGCAATACAACGACCGAGTTTATCGACATCGTGCTCCAGCTCACCGTCACTCCCCATGTTACACCGGATGATCGTATTTCCATGAACATCAAGATCACCAAAAGCGATCTGGCCGGTATCGTCAACAATCAGCAGTCGTTTAACACCATCGAGTCTGAAAACGAGCTGCTGGTCAATGACGGGGAGACGGTGGTCATTGCCGGCATCCTTAAAACCACTGCCACGGAGGACCAATCCGGTGTTCCCGGGCTCAAAAACGTTCCGCTGGTGGGCTGGCTCTTTAAAAACAAGGGCGTTATCGACAACAAAGAGGAACTGCTGATATTCCTGACCCCGCGGATTCTGCGGCTGGAACAGCGCACCTTCAGTCGAAGCGGGGATGCGGGCGGATAAGCGTTCGAAAATGCCACAGAGACTCAAAAGCCGACCCCAAAGGGGCCGGCTTTTTTCTTGTTTGAATCAACGGCAGAGACGGGTTCTTTTTACCATAAAATTGCGTCGCGATTTTATTTCAGAGTGGCCATAATTTCTTTGACGTCCTTGGACAGGTCGCTGTCTTTCGGTGCCAGCTCAAGGACTTTGCCGTAAGCCGCCAGTGCGTTCGGGATATCTCCGGTCACGCGATAGGCCTCCCCGATATCGAAATAGATCGGATAATACAGCTCCGCCATATTAATCCCCTCCTGGTAGGCGGCGATGGCATCATAGACCCGTCCCCGTGCCATGTACGTGCGCCCGATCCATTGCTGGGCTTCGACAAATCGCGGGCTGGTATCCACCGCCATCCGAAACCATTGCTCCGCCAACGCATAGTTTCGCTTCGTAAAATAGATCCTCCCCAGGTTATACATCGGAAAATGGGGTGCCGCGTAAAGGACGTTATCGGACAGCTCTTCGAAAATGGCGATGGCCTTGTCCAGCTCGCCGTTTTTCATGTAGGCCACCCCCAGATTGTTTTGACCCGCCGGATAGTCCGGCTCGATCGCCAGGGCCTTTTTGAAATGATAGATAGCCTGTTCCATTCTCCCCTTGGCCATGTAAGCCAGGCCCAAGCCCTCGTGGAGCAGATGATCGTTCCCGTAAAGCTCCTCGGCCTTGAGAAACTCCTGGAGCGCCGCGGAGATCCGTCCTTCAGCCAAATACGCTTCGCCAACGCCCCGAATGGCTTCAGATTGCTTCTTTTTCAACGCCGCCTGGCTATTGTTACTGCCGCTGGAACAGCCCGTGACAAGGGGCCACACCAACATCCACAGGACACAAAACATCCAAAATTTCTTCATATTTAGTCACTCCCTGAATATGGTCGGACGTCACATCGGGTAAACGTCGCATTATCCCGTCATCACAATCCGAATATCGGATTCTTCCAGAAACTGAACGATTCGGTGATGCAGAGATACACCGGTAAGAAGCACCTTCTGACCGATGTTCAGTTGCACCAGATAGCCCGGGATGGTCAATTGTATATTATACATTTCCGGCCGGTTTGCCACAAGGAAGCTGGGCCCCTGTTGATAGGAATCGCCCAAGACGGTAAGAATCTGCTCCAGGATCAAATCCTTGTCCTGTTCCGAAATCTGAAGAATACCGAATCCGGTTTCCTTGATGGCGGAAATCGCATCGCCGTATAGATCACCGAAATCAACCAGAAGCTCCCTGCCGTCACTGAGCGTCACCAGGTTCGTTATCGCTTTGACCTGCATCCCCGCATAGGGAAACGTGATACTCACATTGGGTGCATAATGGCTTCCCAGCGCACGCAGAACCTCGGCGACGAAAGAGCGGCGATCGGCGGCATCGATGTGCAGCGGCCCCCCCCCCCCCCC
>CAFBRK010000235.1 GCA_903231505.1 Olavius algarvensis associated proteobacterium Delta 3
CTTGTCCAGGGCCGCAAGCTGTTTATGGACTCCAGCGACATTCAAGCCGACGCATCCAACAACTCGGTGGTCAACACCAAAGACATCAAGCGGTATTTGCAAAAGAGCTATCGAAGCTTTGAGCGCCGCTTGGAGGATGCC
>CAFBRK010000236.1 GCA_903231505.1 Olavius algarvensis associated proteobacterium Delta 3
CAACCCGGTGTCCGGGAGGGTGACGTTTGACCCAGGAGACACTCAGAAGACCATTACCCTCCAGGTGCAGGGGGACCTGCTGGAGGAGGCGGACGAGGGACTCATCGTAACGCTCGAGAATCCCAGCCCAGGGGCGACGATCA
>CAFBRK010000237.1 GCA_903231505.1 Olavius algarvensis associated proteobacterium Delta 3
AAAGCATCAGACAGCTTAGATAAGGACGTCGAACCAGATAATTAATGAACACCTTTTAGTTTATGACTGATACCTAAAACCCCGCCATTATCGGCGGGGTTTTCTATTTTAAGGCCGTGTCAAAAAGCCGACTTAATTTAAGCCGGCTCTGGTTTGTTGACCATTGAAAACCGCTAAC
>CAFBRK010000238.1 GCA_903231505.1 Olavius algarvensis associated proteobacterium Delta 3
ACTGGAGCCCACCGGCACCCCCATTTTTTTGCAGTTATGGCATTGCGGCAGGGCGTCCCACAGCGATTTTCACAATGGCGAATTACCGGTTTCCGCCTCTGCGGTGAAACTGAATGGCGACCAGATTCACACGCCGCTGGGCAAAAAAGAGTATGAGACCCCGCGCCCCCTGACCGTTGATGACATCAAGGCCACTGTGAGCGATTACCACACAGCAGCGGAAAATGCCAAAAAGGCCGGTTTCAGCGGCATCGAAGTTCACAGTGCCAACGGTTATCTGATCAACCAGTTTCTGGACTCAAAAACCAATCTCAGGACGGATGACTACGGCGGCAGCCTGGATAATAGATATCGATTCCTCAAGGAAGTGATGGCATCCGTGTTGGAGATCTGGCCGGCAGAGCGGGTGGGCATCCGACTGTCGCCCAACGGTGTGTTCAACGATATGGGCAGCCCCGATTTTCGGGAAACCTTTCTCTACACCATAAAGCAGCTTAACAAACTCGATCTTGGATATGTGCAT
>CAFBRK010000239.1 GCA_903231505.1 Olavius algarvensis associated proteobacterium Delta 3
ATGACTTGTTTGAGCCGAGCATGCTTGTCCCGCCATAGCTAAAAGCGACGGAGGATCGCTCGGCTCAAATGTCTGTGTCTGTCTGCGTGTGTCCGCGGCGAATATCCTTTTTTTCAAAGAAAATAAGTAGCCGACAAAATGGGGGCCGGGCTTGCAAATGACAGAGGACAGAAGACAGAGGACAGAGATCAGATGTCGGATGTCGG
>CAFBRK010000240.1 GCA_903231505.1 Olavius algarvensis associated proteobacterium Delta 3
AGCTGAAAGCTCAAAGCTGAAAGTTGAAAGATTACAGATCAACCAAACAACGAATGACGTGAGCGCCGTGCCGAACCTATGACGCGCCGTCTTGCGGTAAA
>CAFBRK010000241.1 GCA_903231505.1 Olavius algarvensis associated proteobacterium Delta 3
ATAATGGTTTTACCGATAAACAAAAGCTTTTGATGCGCCATCCGGGATGGGAAGGCGGAGCCTCCTTCTCCCAGGGTGTTTTCTCTTTTTACATACGAGACGCA
>CAFBRK010000242.1 GCA_903231505.1 Olavius algarvensis associated proteobacterium Delta 3
CTGCGTCTCGTATGTAAAAAGAGAAAACACCCTGGGAGAAGGAGGCTCCGCCTTCCCATCCCGGATGGCGCATCAAAAGCTTTTGTTTATCGGTAAAACC
>CAFBRK010000243.1 GCA_903231505.1 Olavius algarvensis associated proteobacterium Delta 3
CCTCCTTGTCTGCGGAAGGTTAAAGTTGGTGCTTCAACCATACCACGGTTGGGATGGCCAACATGGTATTTCTTTGGGCAAGCAAAGAAAATGAACAAAAAAAGGAATGTTTAACGCCACGAAACGGATCGTTTTAGTAAGAGGATGGTTTTGGATAGGAACCAATTTTTCTCAGGAAACTCATGAAGAACCAACAGGCGTTTATATCCCGAATCCGCACGGCCCTCGGTCATTCAGCGGACCTCCGGCGCCGGCCGCCCGGGGGCCTCTTTCCGGATCACCCCCCGGCGCACAGCCGAAACCGGCTGTCGTCCTTCGAAAACCGCTCGGCGGAAGAACGCCTGCGTCTGCTGAAGCGACTCGAGGCGGCGGCCCGCCCCCTCCAGATCCGGCTTGCCGCCGTCTCGAGTCTATCCGATGCCGGTGCCGCCATCGTCGATTTGGTGGACCGCATAGAGCCGGAGTTCGACAGGCGCAAACGGGTGACGGCCTGGCGGCATCCCCTGGTGGACCGCTTGAACCTTGAAGCGGCACTGAAGACCGCCGGGGTCCCGCTCACCGTTACCGAACCGCTGTCGGAGCCTCTCGACAGGGAGGCCGCCGACGCGTCTCGCCGAGGCCTCCGTGACGGGGTTGCGCGAAG
This sequence comes from Olavius algarvensis associated proteobacterium Delta 3, assembly GCA_903231505.1. Lineage (GTDB taxonomy): Bacteria > Desulfobacterota > Desulfobacteria > Desulfobacterales > CAFBRK01 > CAFBRK01. Next base: position 644 of record CAFBRK010000243.1, read on the forward strand.
CTCGATCGGGATAACGGCGGCCGACTACTGCGTTGCAGATACCGCGACCCTGGTCCTAAAGGCCCGGCCAGGATGCGATCGCGGGGTCTCCCTGCTGCCCACGGTCCATGTGGCGGTCATCACCCTGGACCAACTGGTAGAGGATCTTGGTGAGCTTTATGCCGTGCTCCGCTGGAAGACAGACGGCCCGCCAAGCACCCTGCCCCACTGCGTGACCATGATTTCCGGCCCCAGTAAAACCGGCGATATCGAAGCTGTGATGGTTCCCGGTGTCCATGGCCCCAGGGAACTTTACCTCTTTGTCATCACAGGAAGATCATGACGTTCAAACGCCTGTTGAGAATTCGACAGCCTGCCTTTCGCGGCCCGGTGGTTCGCATATTCGTTTTGCGTTTTCAGGCGGTTCATATATACATAAAGTCGCACTGCGATTTTATGAAACGCAACCTTGTCGCTCATGGGGCCAAAGGCGTGTCCGCTGTTTTGTGGCGGGTTTAGCCGCCCGCCTGAGGCCGATACACCTCCGGCGGTGCCATGGGTTCTTATCCAGCCGGATAAAGATCTTGGACAAGCTTTAATAAGGTTCTTCAGACAGATTCCAGTCACCTTAATCGGAGAGGAGGTACCATGAAACGAGTCGCATGCCTTATCCTCTGCCTCGTGGGGTGTGTCGCCGTGCTGAGCGCCACACCGGCTCTGGCAAAAAAGCCGATCAAAGTCGGTATCGTGGACTGTTACAGCGGTCCGCCGAGCACCTACACCAACGACGTGCGGGACGCCTTCAAGATGGAGATCGACAAGATCAATGCCGCGGGCGGGGTCCTCGGCCGGGAGATCACCTTCGTGACCCGGGACAGCAAATTCAAGGTCGACATCGGCCTGAGCGCCGCTAAAGAGCTCATCATGCGGGAAAGGGTGGACATCCTCATGGGCACCATCAACAGCGCCCTGGCCCTGGCCGTTTCCGATCTCTGCCGAAAAGAGAAAATCCCCTTTGTGGTCACGTTTTCAAAGAGCGCCAAAATCACCGGGGCCAAGGGCCACCGATATGTTTTTTCCATCACGGAAAACACCGCCATGGCCGGTAAAGCCGCCGCCGTCGGGCTGTCGAAAAAACCGTTCCAGAAATACTGGATCGCCGGGGATGACTACGAGTACGGGCATGCCATTGCCGAAGGGGTGTGGGCGAACCTGAAGAACATGCGACCCGACGTCAAACTGCTGGGCGAATCCTGGTGGAAAGTCGGGGAGCCGGATTTTACGCCCTACATCACCGCGATCCTGGCAGCCAAACCCGATGCCGTCATCGTGGCCACCGGGGGCAGGGATTGCGTGCCCTTTCTGAAGGCAGCGAAGGCAACGGGATTCAACCAGCGGGTCCCCTTCTACATGCATACGGCCACAGAACTGTCCACCCTCAAGCCCCTGGGTCTCGATGCCCCGGAAGGCGTTCTGGGAACCTCCAACTACTTTTTCTATTATCCCAGATCAGCGGCCAATAAGGCCTTCGTGAAGACGTTCCAGAAAACCTATGACCGGTACCCGGCCGTCGGCGCCGTATACGGCTCCCTGGCCGCGGATTTTATCGCCGGCGCCTATCAAAAAGCCGGCTCCGTGGACACCGAGAAATTCGTCGATGCTCTGGAAGGGATGACGGTGGACAGCCCGCTGGGCCAGGTGACCATGCGGGCCTACGACCACCAGGCCATGCTCCCGATGTTTATGGGGGTCACGCAGAAAATTGAGGGCTACAATTTTCTGATCGCCGGCGACATCATGGTTATTCCCGGAGAAAAAGTTATGCCCTCGGTCGCGGAAATCAAGAAGGCCCGGTAACACAGCCGATGGACGGTGCCGCCAACATCACCGCGGCGGCTCTGCTCCAGCAAATTCTGGTGGGGCTGAGCCGCACGACCATACTGTTCATCGTCTCATCCGGCCTGAGCCTGGTACTCGGGGTGCTCCGAATTCCGAATGTGGCCCATGGTTCGCTGTACATGATCGGGGCGTTTCTGACGTACTCTGTGGCAACCTTGGCCGGCGGAGGGACGGTGGGGTTCATCGTCGCACTGACCGTGGCGCCGCTGGGGGTCGCGTTGATCAGTTTTGTCGTCGAGCGGGGCCTGTTCTGCCATCTCTATGAGCGGGAGCACTTGATGCTCCTGCTCTTTACATTTTCGATAATGCTGGTATTCGGCGACCTGGTCAAACTGATATGGGGATCCGACTACCGAAGCCTGACGGCCCCGCTTTTTTTGCAGGGGTCGTTTTCGATCCAGGGATTCCCCTTTCCCCGGTACAACCTCTTTCTGCTCCTGGTCGGCCCCTTGGTGGCGGCCGGCCTGTGGTTCCTCACCAACAAAACCAAAATCGGTAAAATCGCCCGTGCCGCCGCTGTGGATCGTGAGATGGTCGGGGCAATGGGCATCAATGTGAGCTGGGTGTTTGCCGCCGTTTTCGTGATCGGGTGCTACCTTGCCGGTTTGGGCGGGGCTCTGGTGGCACCGACACAGAATATCACCCAGGGAATGGATCACACCATCATCATCGAGGCCTTCTTAATCGTCATTATCGGCGGCCTCGGCAATATCTGGGGGGCGCTGCTGGGCGCTCTCATCTTCGGATTGACCGATGCCATCGGCATCCTGATCTGGCCCCAGTTCGCCATCGTGTTCCCCTATGCGGCGGTGGTGGTCGTGCTATTGTTCCGCCCAAAAGGTCTGTTAAAATCGACGTGGTAATCATGGGCATGGAAAAGGAACACCGACACCTGATATTTCTGGGCATCCCGGTCATGGCCGTGCTCCTGCTGCTTCCCCTGGGGGTCTCCCGGTTTTATGTTTACCTGGTATCGCTCATGCTGGTCACCGGCCTGCTGGCCACCAGTCTCAATCTGGTCCTGGGGTTCGGGGGCATGTACCAGTTCCATCATGCCGTCTTTTACGGCACCGGAGCATACGCCCTGGCGCTGGTGGTCACTAAAACAGGCTGGCCGTGGTGGATCGGATTCCTGGCGGCGCCCATATGTTCCGGAGCGCTGGGACTCATCATGGGGGTGATCACCGTGCGCCTGTCTAAACTGTATTTCGGCATGCTGCAGATTTCGCTGGGATCCCTTGTCTGGGCAATCGTCTTCCGATGGTATGCGTTCACGGGCGGCGACGACGGTATTCACGGCATACCCGTTCCCGACCTTATCGGTTCCTCCACCGGTGCCTATTATTTCACGTTGGCCGTGAGCCTGACGGCTCTGTTTGCGATGTATCGGATATTGTGCTCGCCCTTTGGGCGGACCTTTCAGGGGATCCGGGACAACCCCGAACGATGCCGGGCGCTGGGTATCCATGTCCAGCGACATCAGCTTGTCGGGGAGGGCCTCGCCGGTTTTTTTGCCAGTGTCGCCGGAGCCCTATTTGTCACGGTGGAAGGTTCGGTATTCCCGGACCTGTTGTTCTGGACCCTGTCCCTTGAAATCGTCATCATGTGCCTGCTGGGAGGCTGGTTCATCTTCCTGGGCCCCATGCTGGGCGCCGCCATCATCGTTACCCTGAGAACCTTTGTCGGGATCTATACCGAATACTGGACGTTGGTGCTGGGCATCGTTCTGATGCTGCTGATATTCTTCCTCCCGGAAGGGGCGCTCGGGCTGGTGCTCCGGCACCGTGAGCCGGCAGCAGGCTCCGGAAAGGAGGCTTAAATGCTGCGCATTACCGGATTGAACAAGAGTTTTGACGGGTTCCAGGCCGTCGCCGACGCAAGCCTGGACATCGAGAAGGGAGAAGTGGTCGCCGTCATCGGCCCCAACGGGGCCGGGAAAACCACCCTGTTCAATCTGATCACCGGGCAGCTGACACCGGACTCGGGCGAAATATGGTTCCGGGAGGAGAATATCACCGGTTTGCCGGCCCATGTCATCAGCCGCAAGGGCATCGGACGGTCCTTTCAAATCGTCAATGTCTTTGATCGGCTTACGGTGTTTGAAAATGTTCAGATTGCCGTCCTGGCCCGTCGGGGGAATACGCTGAATCTCTTTCGTCCGGCCCGCAGCATGGCGGTAAAGGAAACGGGAGATGTCCTGGCCAACGTCGGCCTTTCCGAAAAGAGAACGATGACGAGTGGAATGCTCTCCCACGGCGATCGGAAGGTCCTGGAAATCGCCATTGCCCTTGGCAGTCGGCCCGAACTGCTGATTCTCGACGAACCCACCGCCGGGATGTCGCCCGACGAAACCGCCGCCACACTCGATCTGATGACACGGTTGTCTGGCGATCTCGGTCTGACGATCCTATTCTGTGAACACGATATGGGCCTTGTCTTCTCCATTGCCAACCGGATAACGGTCATGAACCACGGAGCCACCATCATCCAGGGACTGCCGGAAGACGTGCGCCGAAACCGGCAGGTACAGAAAGCCTATCTGGGAGGGGATGTCCCGTGCTGAGAGTAGAACACATTCACACGTATTATGGTCTCAGCCACATCCTGTTTGACGTCTCCCTGGATGTCGCCAGCGGTGAAATCGTCTGTCTGCTGGGTCGCAACGGGGCCGGGAAGAGCACCACCATGCGGAGCATCATGGGGCTGACACCGCCGAAAACAGGCCAGATCGAATTCAAGGGGGCATCGTGTGCCGGATTGAAACCGCATCTGCTGGCCCGTATGGGCATGGGATACGTGCCCGACGATCGGCGGGTGTTTGCCGACCTCACGGTGGGGGAAAATCTGGATATATCCTTCCGAAACTATCGGCAAAACGGGTGGGACATCGACCGCGTGTATACGTTTTTCCCCGCTCTGAAAGCCATCGATCGGCGCCGGGCCGGCTTTTTAAGCGGTGGTGAACAGCAGATGCTGAGCATTGCCCGGGCCCTGATGACCAACCCCGAGTTTCTCCTGCTGGACGAGCCGACCGAAGGGCTGGCGCCGCTGATCGTTTCCACACTCGAAGAGCAGATCCTGCGGTTGAAGGAGAGCGGGCTGACCGTTCTGCTGGCGGAACAGAACCTGGCCGTGGCCCTTCGCCTCAGCGACCGCGGGTACATCATCGACAATGGCGTCATCCGTTACCACGGGATGCAAGAAGAACTGAAACAGAACGAGGAGATCCGACGGAAATACCTTAGCGTGTAGCCCGCTATCGTAACGGTTGGGATCCGTTGTGACCAGCCAATTGTCTATACATTGGATTTTGAATGAGTTGTCGGAATCGGTATCGGGTTCGGCATCGGTATCGTTTTTAAAAATGGGCGTCCTGTTTCGATTCCGATTCCGATAGCGATACCGATGCCGAAAGTACTGGTAACAGGATTTCTCCTGCATGGAATCATGCTGACATCCGAAACATGACCGGAATCGACATCCGAACGAAAAAACGGCTGAAGCCGGCCGATGTCCTGGGCCTCAACTTCATCCGGACGCCGGCAGCCTACGTCTACCGACCCCACCCGCGGCAGGGGCTTCGGTCCCACATCATGGAAGTCCTGCGGCCGGAGGATGTCCATGTCGAAAAGCACGGCGTGGAAAGAGACGGTGTGACCTGGTATCCCCATGCCAGGCCCCTGAAAATGCTGAGGTTGTTCCGCACCCGCTTCCGCTCCCGGGAAGACGCACTCGAAGAGATCCGGCGTCTCAAGGTCATCGAAACCTACCTGCCCGTAGAGAATATCGCCACGTCCGAAGAATTTCTCGTAGATTATGCCGTTACCGGAAAAATGGAAATACTTCTATGCGGCCTCCAGGTGTTCGTGGAGGGAGAAATTCTCGATCCCTGGAGTTTGGATGCCGAAAAGCAAATATTGGAGCTACTGACCTGCATTTCAACTGTCCGTGAACCGGAAGACGACAAGACAGAAGGGGAGCGCTGGTGCCGATTGCAGGCCGAGGCGGAAATCTTCATCCGTTCGATTAAACGCATGATCCGGGAAAGCGGCATGGTTCCGGATCTGGCCGGCATCGGGAATATCCTGCTGACCCGATCCGGCAGAATCCGCCTGGTGGATATCAACAACATCTGCCGCGTTCGATTCGACCACGTCATCCATCTCGATGACAAGGGCTATCCGGCCTCTGATAAATCCATTGAAGCGCTCTATCTACTCGAGAGGCACCTGTTGGCGCCGGATACCGATATCGATGCATGGCCCTATGCGCATTTTCTCCACCCGGACCGGATGATCGACGTTCGAAACATGGAAGAGCGCTTCTATAAACAGTTGGAATCTGACCAGAGGTGAGAGTAAAGGGATGAGCTCACTTTACGAGTATGAACCTGGGTGCTCCCCGATGATCGGAGGCTGCCATCGAGGTCCAAATCCGAAATATAGCTTTCAAGATACGAGACAAACTACTAATTCAAAACGCCGCGCCCTCGATTCGTGCTTGGGGATTAATAAATTGACGTGGAACACTTTCGATATTCCGCCCCGTTCTTAGCGCTTTTCAGGGTGCGCATATATAGCCGGAGTCCGCGCTAACGTTTGAGCTGAGACGCGTGAAGCGCGTCAGCGGTTCACGTCTTTCTCCAGCGACTTGTTATGTGCTATTTAAAGTTGAGTGAAAGCTTAATCGCCGCTGACTTTAGCTTTTGATCTGCTGTCCACAAAGAAGTTCCAGCTAGCCGAGCAGACGCTAACAAATGTACATCGACGAAACCAATTCCGATTCCCGTCATCTGATTTTCATCGATAAAAAACATAAGCTCGTCAAATTGAACCACAGGGGCCGAGGGGAGTGACTTCAGTAACGAGAGGATTTCATGGCGGTTTTTGATTGTACCGCAGGCCAGTTCACCAATGATATATGGGTGACATATAACCTCGGCATCCATCAGCAACTGTTCAAGCTGCCGATTCCCTTTGCGGAGATGAGCAACCCAAATCGAGGTATCTACAAGCACCATAATGGGCGTTATCCAGATCTTCGTCTAGGAATAGGACGCAAATTGTCCTCGGATCCTCCAAGCTTAGCCAGACGCTTGGCACTTTCGCGGGCAATCAAAGCCTCTAAACCAAGTCGCACCAAAGCGGTTTTCTCTTTAACACCGGTGAGTTTTGATGCTTTTTCCAAAATCTGGTCATCAATGTTGAGTGTCGTTCTCATATGCATTAATATGTATAATTCATGCATATATGTCAATCAAATTATTCACATAACGTCAAGCATGAGGCACGGCTGACCGGAATTGCGCACTTGATGCAAGACGAGAATTTGAATTTCGAGAAAGCCGCTATTTTGTCCCCGTCTGCTCCGGCGAATTGTTAGATCTGTGCTGTCACCAGGTTGCCGACTCGCCGAGCTTCTCATCCAGTGATTCGAAGGCCCATTCTCCCTTCTTGTCCACCTTCAGAGTGTAAATGCCGCCGAATGCGCCACTGATGAAATAAGAGTCCTCTTCAAGCACCAATACCTTGCTGGGATCCCAACGCCAATTATAGACGTTCTTCCCAGCATTGACCGGAATCTTCTGCCGGGTGTTTGTAAAAGCCAGTTCTTGAAACAGTTCGTTTCCTTTGAGGCGATACAAGCCAGAGTTTCCGACAAGGAGGATTGTGTTGTCTTGGAGCATGCTCACGGCAGAGACCGAAATTCCTTGGTCGGTTTCTTCGGAACCGAATAGTTCAGGTGTGAATCTCACTGAATTGTTCATGATTGCGATTGAGTAAGCCCCGTCCTTCGATCTGCGAACAAGTGATTTGCGAGCGCGCCCCTCACCGACACAGGCCCAAAGTTCGCCAGTATTGGTTACTGTGTAGGAAAACGAATTTTCCCATCGCGGTCCGTGTGATCCCACAACCCCTATATCCATGTCCAAAGACTTGAGTTCAGGCTCCCCTCGCACCTTGAGCCACCACAATCTTTTCTGATTCTCACCCCTTCCCTCGTCCCGCAAATAGAGTAAATCTCCATTCAGTTGCGGCGGAGGTCCTGATCTGGGAAGGGATATTTCTCCCTCATACACAGCCTGCCAACTGTCATTGACGAGCTTGTAAAAACCATTGGAGTATACTACCAGAATAGCGTCATGGTGCAGGCCTAATTGTGGAGGTCTGCCAACCTTCGGCAAGTCAATCTTTAGACGCCGGTGTGGGGTGATCCCGAATATAACACTTGCACCATCAGAATTTCCGGTGAACCAGGCGGTCTGCCCTGCAACGACCGCTGAGCTAAAATCCTGCAATTCGGGAATGTGAATCTTATGGATCATACCGTCTTCGGGCGAAAAGAAATACGGCTCGGTGACGAACTCATCGTTGCCCATCCCTTTGTGCTTCCGAACTGCAATGAAAACACCGTCACGATATCGTGATAGGAATCTCGCCCGGAGTGAACTATCGATTCTGTCAGGCATTTTAATGGTGGAGACCCCCTCAGTGTTCAGGCGGAGCCCCATCATCATTGATCGCATTTTAAGCTTCGCGGACTCGATGCGCATCTTCTCAACCTCTTCCGCTTTTTGTGCTGCGTCCCAATACGTAGCATACTCGGCTGCGCGTTCCTTCAGTCGGAAGGGCTTTCCATGGCGCTTGCACCAAAATGTTTCGAGGATTGCCCCTGACATGTCGTCCGGATGAGTAAATCCGAGCTGCTGCATATGCTTCGAAAGGGGAGAACCGCCCCAAAGGCCCCAGCTATTCCGAATGCCTATTCCAAGATCGAAATGATACTCGATCATGCCGTCCTCGGATTCCATCGCGTCGATCTTCGCAAGTTCTTCGGCTGGAAGGATTCGCTCCAACTCAGCGTGGGCTTCGGAAAGCGTAGTTGGTATTCTCTTTTTGGGTGCATCTGTGGGCTCAACCTTGTCGTTCTGCGCGAAGGCGATCGAGAGCGATAATGCGAGTATAATAATTGTGGCGAATCGCATAATATTCTTTTGGTCTAACGTCTGAGCTCAGCTGCGTGCCGTCATGCTGGCGCGCGGGTTGCGCACGCAAGGCCCGTGACAGTTAGGCACGTCAGCTGCAGCGATTTGTTATCTCAGTATATTGTTTTTAATATAGAACAAATGCCACAGTGAGCCAGTAAAGACTGACAAAGATCAATATGACCCCAAATAGGATTTTCCCGATTTTATTTTTTCCACCTCTTAAAAGGGGAAAATCAATCGTCATTTTCGGAACCCAGCGTTCAGGAGCCAAGGAGGTCAAAATGAGGATCGCGCCAAGAATAAATGGTAGAAATACTTTCACAATTGATTCAGGTCCATCTGACACAGAAACGATGCCTGCAATAATAGCATAAAAAAGGCAGGCAATTAGAGCGGTCCAGAAAATTATTAATTCCATCAGAGTGTTATTCATAAGAGATAACATTATATATTGAGTAGATTCTATTTTTGCGCACCATTCCCTCTGTTCAGAGGACGAAGCACAATCCAGAATAACACAGCTATAATATCATAAAATTTCATTTAAATTGAATACCTAAACCTTATTTTAAATTAAACCACCGGTTATTCCGAATATGTATAATTCGGCTTTAGCGCGGAATATTATTACTTATGTAGAATCTACATAATAACCATGCCTGCTTATTACCCGATCCAAAAAAAGTTTAATCGGTGCCGATGAATGCATGAACTTTGTAGGGAACATAACTTGCCAGGTTCGACGGTTATGCGATCAATTTCAAAATTTGCGCAATCGATATGACAATCCGCACTTTTATGCAAATAACGCACTGCGGGACTAAATCAGCCCGATAAAATTCAAACCGGGACCGGCATGATGTCTGCCCCCGATTTTGAAGACTGTTTCAAATAGTCCATGCCCCATTTCAGATTTTCGATGGTGCGCAAAGATAGCCGGTATGTGCAATCCGACCGTTGAGGTGGTCTGATCAATATGTTGTGTTTTGTCAGAAATGTCCGGAGGTGCTAATGAGGGCGTAGTCTGCGCCTTGTCTATACTCCCCCCGATAGCAAACTAATGATCGTAGTGCTTAGGGCCATCTACTGAACTTGAGCAAAAAGCGGTGATCACTCACTTCTTCAATTGAAACTTGTAGTCCGTCCCATGCTTCTTGTTAAAGTTACTGTAAATTTCTTCTGCAACTACCTGGACTTCTTCCGGCCATCCCGCAAGTACTGAGTCAGGTGTCTGGTATCGATCCCCGCCCTCTGCTATCTTTTTTTCCTTCAAAGGTGGGGTTGGATAAGCATCAGGGTTTGTCACAGCCATTCGTGTGCGTACGCCTTCTTTGGTGATATTCCACACCATAAAGTCTTGAGCATAATCCACAGGCCCGTCATACAATTCTTCTACTGCATTCATGACGACGGGAAGCGTATCGTAGTCGTTTTGAAAATGGTATGCCACAGCGTGCCTTGGTTTCGTCATTGCCATCACCTTACCAAAGTAAGAGGGGTTGGCGTGGATCGTGGTCACTGCATTCAAAGCCTCTTGCGCTGAGAAACCCCATTTTTCCACTCCCAACTCGGGCGTAAAGACGCATTCGTGGATCGAAAAATCTATCCCCTTCGTGTTGTCAATCCACCATTGGTTTGGAAGCGTATCTCCTGAAAACGCTAGTGTCATTCCGTTCCATTCCAAGATGAAGCTGACCGATTGTTCTAGATGAATTGCAGGAATGCTTTTAATGACCGCACCATTATGTTCGTAGATAACGTTGTTAACTTTAGTCCAATCAAATTCAGTGACCTCCAACTTGAATGAACTGGTGTCTATCATTCCTTCCAGCGTCCCCGTCATCCACGTCCACATGCCTTGCAGGTGATCCATGGCTGCTTGTGTGCCCCATTCTGGGCGAGTACCACCTCCTCCTGGCCCCCAAACTTTCAGCGGAACTGAACGATTGTTTTGAGGTCCGTAAATATAAAACCCGGGTAAGTCACCCATATGATCTGCATGAAGATGGGTTAGAAACACTTTATTTATGAAATCTAATGGAATGCCAATGGCATAAAGCCGCTCCATGGAACCGGTGCCCATGTCAAAGATAAACTTGTCACCGTTGCCCAACTCGATCAAGAAAGAAGCAGCAGCCTGCTTTCGCCGCGGCATAGGCATACCTGATCCGAGGGCAATGACCCGCATCTCGTTAGGTTTAAGCTCCTCTGTTCCAGGGTAATAGACATTGTGTTTTGGATAGGGTTTGGTTGGTGACCATTCGTCAGAGGCCTCGGTTTCATGATTATTTGCTTCCGCAGTGGCAACCACCCCCAATTCGTTTCCAGTTTGGCTGTCGATCATCCCTTTTTGATAGGCCGCTACAACTCCGATTATAAAAACAACACCGATAGCGATAACTTTATAATTCAATTTCATAACTTTCCCCCGCTAATACACATATTAGACTTTTTAATTTCTATTAAAGCCAAAGTGTTATGACAGTAGTTCAGTATAAATTATACAAGATCAAGGAGTTGTAAAGGGACACATCATAAAGACTTTTCTTTTTTGAGCTGTTATGGCCGTTTGCGAGATGCAGTGGCAAAATTGCCCACAACATTTTGTATAGGAGCATTTAAGAGTAAAGGTGGTGATATATTGAGAATATCTAGACCGAGCACTTTTGCCAACAATCCTCACTAACAGCTGCTCCAGATGGGTGAGGAATACACCATTTCCCCTCTGTTTCGACCCGATGAGGCGATCACAACATGTAGAGGTGTAAAAGTAGGGTAACTTCGGAAGGTGCATGGGCAGTTAACTTGCCAGTTCCGATAATTATCCAGATCTTTCAAAAATTCCCGCACTTAAAAGGGTATTCCGCGCTTTGACGCCATTGCCGCACTGCGTAGACAATTCGCACCACAAGAAACGAATCGGGGCTGGAATAAATCCAAACCCCGATTTCAAGGACTATCACAGTTTAACAGTGTCTCGATTGCGTATCACATGAGTGCGGAACAATAGCCGATATCCGCACTAACGTTAGCCTGAGCGGCGGCCCGACTATATTCAATAAAAAAGTACGCGCCAGTTCCCTTCTGCTCAAGGCTTTTGTTCGACCTCGATTAAGTCATTAATAGCGGATAGTTTTTGCCGAATTGTTTCGTTCTTTTCATTTTTAAGCATTGTATTAATCTTATATTTTAATTCAATTTTGTATGTTTCCGGCAATACAAGGTCAAAGGATGGATAATATTGCTTAATCCCTGAAGCGATAGTAATAACACTTTCTGTCGAATAAAAATGACGTTCTGAAAGAGAAACTACCGCTCCAGTTAAGAGGGTTGCCATTCCGCTTTTTATCTGCTCAAGACCAGCCATTCTAGTCTCATACGATTTGTCTTTTGGAATTGTTGGAACATATTCATTAACAAGATTTATCATGCTACTTGCCATAGCTAATTGAAAGAATATTAATTTTGATAATTCTGAGTCAATCTTCTCTCCTTTGTTGGCAGCCTGAACATAAATGAGCAAAATATTATTAAAATTAGGTCCTAAATGTATTAAATCAGAAAATCGGTTATCGAGAGGAATAGTCTTGTTATTGTGGAATGAAAGATTGTCAACGTTAACAAGTCTTTGAAAGAAAAGTGAAAGGGGTAGGTTCGCTGGGTCAAGAACTGGTAATGGCAGCTGGCCTGTGGCTATCATTTCATTAACTTTGTCATAATCTTTTGAGAACCATTCTCTATCAGGCGATGGGGCTCCTCTATTCACATATGTGTTGACATCAACAGCTTGTATAATTGGAGGAGAAAATAGGCAACAAATTGATAAAATAAGCAGTGTTTTTAGTATTTTCATAAATTATCCGTAGTCGAACTTTATGTTAGGTGTTTTTCACAAAATTTGTAGGGCGATGCCAAGCGATTTTTGCGGCTTTTTATCGTGGTTATACCGCCAGGGTCTTTTTTACAGATTTTAGATATTCGTTCTGAATGTCCTATGATACGGGAATGGTTATATCAAGCACTTCTTGCTAGTTTCGATGGTTATGCTGTCAAATTTAATAAGTGAAACATTATTTCAGTTATCCGCACCTTTCTAATACCTACTGTTTCGTTCTGGATTATACTGGCTAGTTCTCTGACGTTTCATGAAAATTTTGGCATACCCTTAAATCTTCACTACCTTTCACAACCTTTATCAGCTTTCTCACAATCGATTTTTTAGCTTTAATGATGAGCGTGTTGGTTTGTGGATAAGGTAAGATAGTGCCAGATGACGACAAAAATGGTTTCAGCACAACTGCCAGCTCTTCAGCATTCGTTGTAATTATTTCTCCCTTATTGGGGGGAATCATACCAATTTTGATGAAACTCTGAAAGCGTGACATACATGTGCTCAGTATAGACGCCTATTTTCCGGCCATCAACACTATCTAATGAATATCTAAGGCTTCCCCCATGGGACGAAACTTGTGATAATTGAGATTATCGCCAGGAAATCCGGCTCGTCAAAACCTGCGATAGCTTGCCACTAAACCAACTATAACAAATCGCATCAAATGTGACGGATTACTGTGGCTATCTGAAGGGAAAGGGGTATTTAATAGTTCAATGGACAGTAGCAAATAACTTCTCACTCGGCTGGAACAAAATCTACGGGACCGTCGAAGTAGTCGGTCATAATCTTTTCAGTCACAGAGACACCTCCATAGATTGCGTTGTTTTTGTTGAAAAGACGTCGAACGTCACCATCTGGTTATCTCCAGTAATTCGTCCGGATGAAATGTGAGAGTTCCATTTTTCCTTGCTATCGCCGCTACTTGCGTTTCGCTTTGTATCGTTTTCCGATATTCCAAGCCTTGGCCATCGGTTCCCCAAGACACCAATAAGAGGTGTCCGGTTGCGAGAGTATCAGCGGTCTCATTTTTCTAAAATCCATTTTGCCATCAGTCAGAAATCTTTCTTCAGTATAGGTCCCTATGATTTCTCCAATGAAGATTTCATTTAAACCGCTCTCTACAATTTCCAACAGTTTGCATTCCATGCTTAGAGGACAGTCTCTGATTAGCGGGGCTGTTTCCAGCTCTCCATAGAAAAGATCAAAGATCTGCGATTTATCGGTTTTTTTACCCGATACAATTCCGCAATAATCGGTCATCTCCACTATTTCCTCCGACGGCAGACAAACGCTGAAGGTTTTATTCTCTTTAATTCCAGGATTGGTGTAATGGCCTTTTCCGAGGGCAATGGCAATTCTTGGTGGTTTATAGCTGACCATGGTAAACCATGCCACAGCTAAAAAATTCGGCTTGCCGTCTACATGGGCTCCCACAAGGGAAACAGGCATGGGATAGGCGGGTATGGTTGATCCCAAATTGATCTTATCCATTCGATATATCCTCCAATTATTTTTATGGGTTACTATAAAAACTGATGGTTTCTAGCCACTATCATAATTTCACTTAATTTACATGCATGTGTGGGAAGTTATTCAAATAATCGACGAGGTTTCGAATAGATACTATTTGGGCAATTTCTTCGGGTTTCGGATTTTTGCCCGCCATAGCACCTGCGACGGCGGGTCGGGCTTCGAATTTGACAGATCAGAGCCGACCAATGGGATAATGGCGCTGATCGCCCGTTTTGTGAGCTGAATAATGAAAGTGGCCCTAAGGGTACAGAACGGCAAACAGCTCCTCCGCCAGATCCGAATTAAGTGATTTCAGAATCGAATACTGGTCCAGAGCATCTGGTTTGTTACCAGTGGCGATAAACGCTTTGCCAAGCTGATAATGGGATGGCGCGTGATCCGGTTTGATTCGAATCACCTGCTTATGGGATTGGATGGCGGCTTCGGGGCGATCCATTTTCGCTTGCAGCATCCCCATGTTGTGAAACGCGTATATGTTCTCCGGGTCCAGCCGCACCGCCTGCCGGTAGGCGTCAACGGCTTCTTCAAGCTTATTCTGATGGCTTAGGGTCACGGCAAGATTGTAGTAGGCCGGGCTCGATTCCGGACGTACCCGAATCACCTCCAGATGATTTTCAACCGCTTTTGCATAACGTTTCAACTCCGTCTGGACGATGGCCATGCGGGAAAACGCTTCGGCATAATCCGGGTCTATTCGGGTGGCATTCCTGAAGGCGTCTACCGAATCTTCCAATTGCTCCATCTTGTAAAGATAATTCCCCAGTTCAAACCGCAACTCCGCATCCTCGGATGTATCCGGATCGCCTGCTCGTACACAGCGATGACCCTCTCGGGTTTTCCGAGCCCGTCATAGCAGTGTCCCAACCCGTGCCAGGCCAGAGTGTTGGTTGGGTCCTGGGTTGTGGCTTCCTCGTAGAATTTGAGGGCCCGGTCGTATTGTCCGTTGACAGAGAACTCAAAGCCTTTGCGGCAAAGCGTTTCGGCCACCCCGGGCTTATCCAGGCTCTTGCCGTAGGTCCATTCCGAAACAGTTTTTGCCGGCCTGCCCTGTCCCAGCATCTCGATCCCTTTGGCGGAAACGGCGAAATTGAGATTCTGCCCAAGAACCATCATGAATGTCACGATGCCGACAACACGGCCCTCGTAGTCCACCACAGGGCCGCCGCTGGATCCCTGGGATATGGGTGCAGAAATCTGAAAGAATTTTCCGAAACCGGGCATTTCCCGGATTCCGGACACGATGCCTTCGGAGACGGTTTGCTCGAGCCCCATGGGGCTCCCGAGAACGACAATCGGCTCTGCAATGCGCGGCAGCTCGGATTTGGCTTGCAGCCAGCGCACGGATGCCTTTGGAATCCGGACACGCAGCTTTATCAGATCCGACGCTGGGTTTTCGGCGACAACGGCTTCCACGGGATATGTGTTGCCATCCAGGGTGCGGACGTCGGCGGCATACGCGCCGTCCATGACATGATAGTTGGTTACCAGATGGCCCTGCGGATCGATGAAAAATCCGCTCCCGAAACCAGAGACATCCCGATTAAAATCGTATGTCACCACGGTTACCACTGCCGGTTGGACCCTGTTCACGACACCAATCAGCTCCATGGCAACCGCACCACCGGCGAACAGGCCGATACAGACCGCACTGATGAATATGATCCTGAATATGAGGATAGCTCGCATTTCCAGATAACTCCCTATGGGGTGTGTCCTGACCGCTCGGACACGTTCACGTCTATGGGGGGGGTCGGCAAAACCGGCTCCGGCCTTACACACCGTATGGACTAAACTTAGATCCGCCCTCGACGCGCCTCGTGACAGCGACGTTCAACGAAACCATCGGTTTTTGGATCATAAACGGCTTCGTTTTCATGGATTACTTTACTGCCACCTTCCCAGGCCCCGCATGCTACCACGGCAGTTTCTCCCAACGAAAACTTCTGACCGCAGGCGGGACAGCCCTCGGAATTCAGGCTGTTGAGTTTTTCCAAGTCTATGATGAACCCCTTCTTTTTTTTTGACTTTTTAAACATGCCGGTTCCTCCCGTGGGGTGAACATGAACGTTGCGCGACATTTATTGGGCACCTGGCGCATTGGACCCATAACCGGATTCGCCATCGTGATGTATCACCAAAGTAAGTGTCGCCCGGGGTGAGTCAAGATGTCCCTGTCTCCCCGTTGCGGGATATGCTTTCCTGAGTCGTTTGCGGCAATAGCGGATTCAGATTGAGGCATTGTCGACGGCTATATGCCGCGGCTTGATTCTTCGGCAATGATCCGCATATTGAATTGTGGTATTTACCTCTCGAAAACACGCGCTTAGCGCTTCTGTGCAGGGAAGGAGGCAATATGGCCTATACATGTCAAAAATGCGGGGCAGTGGCCGATGCTACGGGTCATCTGTGCGATCCATGCGGGGATACTGCGAAATGCAGTTTCTGCGGGGCACCGGAAGCGGATGCCCGCCACATCTGCAGGGGCAAGTTGGCATCCATGAAGTATGTCTGTGATGGGTGCGGACGGGTGTCGATGGAATCTCACCATTTATGCAAGCCGGTGGAAATCGGCGGATAGCGTGACCGGGAACCGTAGCAAACGAAGCGGTTGATGGGATTTCCGTAACGGATCGATCAATCCTACCCGGACGGTTTCCGGCGGGCGGCAACACGCCGCCCGTGCCGCTAGGGCGCCTGTTGGTCCATACTGAGGACCGTCGATCCGGGGGACAGGCGTTCACGGATAAATATTGCGATATCTTCGGTGACGGTGTCGATCTGAGATCGCCGGATGTCCATGATATCGATGTAGATACGATTCACTGCCGGGAAGACCTGTCCGGGCTCCAGGTCCAGTGACAGGTAGATGTCCTTTCCGGTGAGGATCAGAACCAGATCCGCTTCCGGGCAGGTGTCTGCCTCGATGTCAGACGCGTTTCCCGGATGAATCACCAGGGGACGTTCGTCTTCCAGCAGGATTGAAACCTGTTCCTCCCAAATTCTTTCAAACGGCAGGTTACCGGAAGCGATAGCGTTGCCGGAGATTTCCTTCGATGGGAAGCGGGTCAGCAGAGCCGCCTGAAGGGATTCGCGGATGCCATCCACCAGTCGATCCACCATTTCCATAAAAAACGGTGTCGGGCGGAATCCGCCGGTATAGGCAGGGTCTGAGCGAGAGCCGGTTTCAAATTCATGGATCAAGGACGGCAGAATCGCTATCTTCACCGCATCCGGAGATGATCCTGCGGCGTATTGTCTGCATCGGACAATTCGATTGGGGGGGTTTGAAAGCATCGCATTGACCCGGGCGTCTTCTTCGACGATCCCCAGGTGAATCAGACTGTCGATGAGACACGGGCACTCCAGGTACGCGAAGAGCTGAGGCTCGCTGACAAAAATATCCTGCAGAAATTTGATTTCGTCCGGTCGAAGGCCGGTTGCCTGAACATCCATGGCACTGGGGACGGCATCCGGATCAAGAAGCAGTTTCCGGCGATCCAGAAGCGCCCCGATGAAGATCCGTTCGCCGCGATGCCGTTTCTGGAGCAGCAGAATTCTCAGAGCCACCATTTCCGAAGACGGATACAGGCTGACTCTTCCGTGGCGTCCTTTAAACTGATTGAGTTTTGGGTTGTAGTAGTACAGGACCTCGCTGAGCCCGAGAATGTTGGCATCGTATACCAGCAGGGAGTTCTTTTTTTGGGCGGCATCCCCCATGATCCCGCTGATCATGGCAAAGTCAAGATTGCTGTTAAGACCTCGGGTGGCCCAGGCCTCCCGGTACTTGGGATTTCCGGCCTGACCGAGGACCACCTGCATCATATAGGAAAGTACTTCCGCGGCATATGTTTCGGCCGGAGTCAACACTGCGGATCCTGGGCCTTCGGCGGAAGGAGTTCGAGATCGTGATGCCGCACTGCACTGCAGGCATACGAGGCACACCAAAAACACCGGGAGGACGTTATGACGCCGAAGGCGCATCAATTGATGACGAGAATCGACACATTTCCGGCGGAGTGAAGCACCTTCTGGGACACACTACCGAAAAAGAATTCGCGAATCCCCGAAACCCCCCGGCGACCCAATACGATTAGATCATAACCGTTGGCGGCCTCGATAACGATATCGCGGGCGACCCCCTTGGACTTGAAATCGAGTTTGATATCGATATTCTCCTCGGAGAACCCCGCCCGTATAAGGATGTCTTTAGCCTGCTCAAGGGCTGAGGTCAGGAGACTCTTTTTCTTCTCTTCCAAGGTGCAAAAGCTCTGCTGCTGCTGCTGAAAATATGGCGTCAGTTCGGGGCTGTTCATATCGCACAGGGCGGCGGTGTCCTGAAGAACACTAAACAGCGTAACCCGGTGCTCGGGAGCAAATGTGTTGGCAAGGAACTCAACGGCGCGGATGGCATTCTCCGAATCATCAAATGCGACCAGAAACTTTTTCCCCATGAATCGTTCCCTCCATTCTTTATTCTTGCGGTAATATGTCATCGGCATGTCCGATCGGACGGCCGACCGGCGATAAACACCGGACATCGGATCATTCCATAATTTGTCCGAAAATATGACCAATTTGTCTCTAAAAGACAACCCCTAATCAAATCGTGAAACGATTTTATGACCGTGGGCCCGTTTGCCCGTTAGCCGGTTGGCCCGTTTTAGATATTCGGTATTTGGTACTGGGTACTGGGTATTAGGTACTCGGTACTGATTTAGCATCTTGTTCTTTCAGCTTTCAACTTTGAACTTTCAGCTTCGAATCTTTCAGCTTTGAACTTTGAACTTTAAGCTTATCTACCTTGACACCCCAACGGACTACTATCTATACTTCTCGGAATTGCGATAAACCACCATCAATTACGGGGAGCTTAGTTGGAGCACCTGAGACGGCTGTGCATAGTTTTCGCCCTTTCAGCGGCGCTGCTCGGCATTGGGACGGTCGGTTACATATTGGTGGAGGGCTGGAACCCGAAAGACGCCTTTTACATGACCGTAATAACCCTGGCGACGGTCGGTTACAACGAAGTTCACCCCCTCAGCGACCCCGGGCGCATCTTTACCATGGTGCTCCTGTTGCTCGGTGTGGGGTATACCTTTTATGTCATCGGATATATTGTCCGGTCACTGGTTGAGGGCAGAATTCTGATGGTCCTCGGGAGGCGGAGTTTGGACTGGCGCATCAGCCACTTAAAGAGCCATTACATCATCTGCGGCTACGGCCGCATCGGACGGGTTCTCAGCCGTTTTCTCATACAGAAACGCCTGCCGGTCGTCATCATCGAAGACAATGAGAACCGCATCCATGCCATGCAAGCGGACAGCGTGCCGTACATTCTCGGAGATGCCCGGGAGGAATCGATCTTAAAAAAGGCCGGTATCGATCGGGCGAAAGGTTTGCTGGGGGCACTCGGAACCGATGCGGCCAATGTGATGCTGACCCTTCTGGCACGGCGTATGAACCCGGATCTCTTCATCGTGACCCGGGCCGGCCGGAACGAAACCAAAAAGACACTGCTCGCCGCCGGATCCGATAAAGTCATTTCCCCATATGACCTCGGCGCCAGGCGCATGGCCCATGCGGTACTCCGGCCGACGGTCATTCATTTTCTCGAACTGGCGTTCGCCGATGAGAGCACCGACATCGCCATCGAAGAGTGCCCGGTGGGAGCCGGGTCCCATCTGGTGGGGGTATGCCTGAAGGACTCAGGTATCCGCCAGGATTTGAATCTGATCGTCATCTCCCTGCGAAAAGCCAGTGGAGAGATGCGGTTTAATCCTTCCGCAGAAACCTGTCTGGAGGCCGGTGACACGTTGGTCGTGGTGGGTGAAAACCGTCACCTGGAAGAACTGGATAGGCTGTTGAACCCCTAATCCGAATATCGCATGCTGATTCCACATCATTCAGAAAAGGCCCAGTGAATGACCCGAAGTCGCCCGTTTCAAGCCCAGGCCGTTCTGTTCGATTTTGACGGTACGCTGACCGATCCCGGTGCTCTCGACTGGGGAGCACTCAAGGAGCGTCTGGGGTGTCCGCTGGACCGGCCCGTGCTGGAGTTTATCGAGGGCCTCTCCGACGAGGTGCGCCGCCGGGAGGCACGGGCAGCTCTGGATCATTTTGAAGCACTCGGAGCCGGTGCCTCACAGCCGGCCAACGGTGCCGAAGCGGTCGTGCAGGAGCTTCGGAAAATGGGCCTCAAGGTGGGGATTCTGACCCGCAACAGCCGGGTGGCGATCGATCGATCCCTTGAAAACTTTTCTTCTCTCACCGCCGGCAATTTCGACCTGATCGTAACCCGGGATACGCCCGTACCCGTCAAGCCATCCCCCCGGGGTGTGGAGTACTTTGCCGAAAAGATCGCGGTGCCGGTGTCCGACGTTCTGGTCGTGGGCGACTTCCGTTTGGACATCGAGGCCGGGGCCGCTGCCGGCGCTGTCACGGTTCTACTGGATCACGGGATGTCGGAGGCGTCGGTAGGGGTCATACCGGATTTTCGCATCGGACGGCTTGATCAGTTGCCGGATATCGTCCGGCTGGGAACGCCCATCCGCGGCGGGAAGCTGCCCAACGATCTGTTGGAAACGTTTCTTGATGATGTCACCGTTGACGACCCATCGGTGCTCATCGCTCCCGGTATTGGTCAAGATACGGCGGCCATTGACGTAGAAGAGCACCCGGTACTGATTTTGAAATCAGACCCGATCACCTTTGTCACAGATGCGATCAGCGACTACGCGGTCCTGGTCAATGCCAATGATATCGTCACATCGGGGGCACGGCCACGATGGTTTTTGACCACCCTGCTGTTTCCGCCGGGCACCACCCCCTCCCGCATCCGCCAGGTCATGGTGGGGCTCCAGACCGTATGTCGTAAATGGGGAATCACCCTGTGCGGCGGCCACACCGAGGTGACCGCCGCGGTGACCCGGCCGGTCGTCACCGGAATGCTCATCGGCACCGTCGCCAGGGATCGCCTGATCGACAAGCAGAATATGCGACCGGGAGATGCCGTGCTGTTGACCAAAGGAGTGGCCGTAGAGGGCACGGCCATCATTGCGCGGGAATTTTCCGAGAAGCTCCGAACGCTGGGTATGGCGAGGGACGCGATCCAGCACGCCGCCACATTCCTGGACCGTATCGGAGTGATCGACGAAGCCCGTATCGCGGCCGATCATGGGGGCACCAGCGCGATGCATGACGTCACCGAGGGGGGGCTTGCCACCGCCCTGGATGAACTCAGCGCCGCCGGGGGACATCGCATGCGGGTTCACATGGATCGCATTTCGGTCTTCCCGGAAACGGATACCATGTGTCGCCTGTTAAAGATCCATCCTTTAGGGCTGATCGGCTCCGGAAGCCTGATCATCTGCTGTCGGAAAGACGGTGCCGATGCGCTTTCCGCACGGCTGCGGGAATCCGGTATCGATGCGGCTCTCATCGGGCAGGTGCTCGAGCAGGGCCGGGGTATCGAAGCCGTGGATCACGGGCAACCGGCGCAATGGCCCGTATTTGATGCGGATGAACTGACGCGGCTCTTTTGAGATTTTCCGCGTTCGGGGCAAAACATTGAACCATTCCAATCCGATTCGTATTAAAACGGGTATTTACCGCAAAGCCCAAAATCGCCTCTGATGATTATTTCGGTTTGAACGTAAATCTCTGACCGCCGATACTGGCCTCGAACATCAACCCACCCTTGGCCATGGTAAACACCGCCACACCGCCGGCATAATCCACATTGGCCGAAGCCCCGGAAGCTGCCGCCACGGCGGAGGCTTGCCCGCCAAGTTGAAATCCAATGGTGGCCTGGGACAGGGACGTCTTGCCGATGACGCGCCCCTTGCGATACACCAGCCCTTTGCCGTGGGCTCCGCCGATCCCGATGGCGCCTTTGCCGACCGTCGGGAAAACAGCGTATCCGTATGCCTTGTTAAAAAAGGCCTTCATGCCCGGATCGACCTTTTTAAACTCCCTGATCGCCTTCTGAGCTTTCTTGTCCAGATTGGCATCCCAACCGGCGATTGCCGGAGCAGCAAGAACCAGAATGCCAAGCACCGCAATCATCATCCTGGCGATTTTCGTCATGGCCGTTCTCCTTTGGGTCGATTTGGGGAACAAAAACACGCGGGGCAGCGCTCTCTGCTGCCTGTTACCGGCGCGCTTCAACGCTGCCACTCAGTGTATTGTATAAGGAAGGAACGTATTTTTCAACTCGAAGCGGCCGTAGCGGACATCCCGATCGTACCGACCGCTGACCCGCTACCGGCTGATCTCGTCCTTAAGCCCAGGGCTGTTCTCGCCAGGGACCGAGCCGTGTCACCACGACACCAGGCCATGAAACACCAACAGGCCGGCCGCGAGCACGCCGGCAATGCCAAGGCCCATCGCCAGCATAATCTTCCTGCGCCGGGACACGTGCGCCCGACGCTGTTGCGCCATCCAGTTTTCGATCTGGGCATCGGTCATATAGTCCCAGTCCCAATGGGTGGTGTGGCTGGCCTTGGCCTCCTCTTGAAATATATCCAGCTTCCTTCGTTCAGATGCATTCATGGCCGGTCAGGGAATCGTTCGGGGCCGAAAAGAAGACGCCCCTTGAGACGGGTCAGCCCACGCTGGATGTCCTGGTGGATCATATAGCTGCAGGGAATAAACAGTAGGGTGATAAACGTCGAAAAGAGCACACCAAAGCCCAGGCTGACGGCCATGGGTATCAGAAACTGCGCCTGAACGCTTTTTTCCACGAGCATCGGCGTCAGACCCGCAAAGGTGGTCAGTGATGTCAGTATGATAGCCCGAAAACGGAGGCCGCCTGCCTCGCAAATCGCATCGTGGGCGGTTTTCCCTCCCCGATGGAGGCCGTTGGCGGCATACACCAGCACCAGGGAATCGTTGACCACCACACCGGCCAGACCCACCATGCCGAACAGGCTCAGGATGCTGATGTTGAACCCCATGATCAGATGCCCGATCAGCGCTCCGACGAATCCAAAAGGAATCGCCGCCATCACGACCACCGGCTGGGTGAACGATTTGAACGGGATGGCCAGCAGGGCATAGATGCAAAACAGGGCGATCCCAAATCCTTGGTAGACATCACCAAACGCCTTTTTCTGTTCTTTCCCCTCTCCCTCGATGGTATAGCGAAGTCCGTAAAACTGACTGGCGAGCCGCGGCAGCACTTCGGAAACCAGGGTGTTGCGCACCTCGTTGGCGTTGGATACCGTCTCGTCCACATCGGCGGTGACCTTGATCACCCGCTGGCGCTGGGCGCGTTCGATGGTGGTGTATCCGGCTTGCATGGTGACTTCGGCCACCTGGCGGAACGGCACCTCGATGCCGTTCGGCGTGCGGATGCGCATTTTCTCCACATACCCCAACGCCCGTCGCTCAGATTCCGGATACCGGATCATCACTTTAACTTCATCTTTGTCACGCAGCAAGCGCAGGGCTTCGGCACCATAGAACGCGTGGCGGACCTGTCGGGCCAGGTCGTTGAGGGTGAGCCCAAGGGACCGGGCCGCCGGCTTCAATTTGAGCTGCATCTCGTTTTTTCCGGGAAGAAAGCTGTCCCCCACATCGAACACGCCAGGGTACCGTCGGAGTTCTTCTTTCAACACTTCTGAGGCGGCCAGGAGCGTATCGTAATCGTTGGTCGACAGATGAATTTCAATGGGATCCCCGGCGCTGTGAATTTCACTCCGGAAGGATATTTTCTCCGCATCGGGGATACTGCCGATCCGCTTCCGCCACCGATTGGTCAATTCACGGGTACTGCTTTTCCGCTCTTCGCTTTCCAGGAGATTGAGCCGGACCTGCCCCAGGTGACCGCCGGTGCCGGTAGTGCCGCCCCTGCCGTAATGGACGCCGATGATGGACTGGCTGTACTTCAGTAACCGGTCCGTACCGACCGGCCGGTTCTTCTCCACCTCCTCCAGAACCTCGAGCCCGGACTGCTCGACGTACGCCACCACCTCCCGGGTCCGTTCCACGGGCGTACCGGTGGGCATGGTCACGTAAGTCCGCATGGTGTTGCCCTCCACTTTTGGGAAAAACGTAAACTTGATCCACCCGGCCTGCCAGATGGCGACACTGATCATCAGCAGAACGATGGCCGTCGCAACCGTGGCATATCGCCAGCGGACGCAGAAATCGACCAGCCGTGCGTAGGGCGTTCGAATCACCCATTTGAGGGCGCGTGCGGTGAATTTCTCTTTCCGGTTCACCGCCCAATCTCCACCACGCTTTTCCGAGCTTCGATTCAAGTGGGCCGGAAGGATAAACAGGGACTCCACCAGCGATCCCAGCAACACCACAATCACCACGATGGGAATGTTGCGCATCAATTTGCCGGTGGTACCGCTGGCCAGCAGCAACGGCCAGAATGCCACCACGGTGGTGAGCACCGAAAAAACCACCGGACGCCCCACCTCCAGGGCCCCCTCCACGGCAGATTTGAGCGGCGGCATCCCCTGCTCCTGCTTCCGGAAAATGTTTTCCCCGATGATGATGGCATCATCTACCACGATGCCCAGCACCATGATAAACGCAAACAGGGAGATCATGTTGATGGACACATCAAAGTAGGGAAGTACAAACAGTCCGGCCGAAAAGGATATGGGAATGCCGAGGGTGACCCAAAACGCCAGACGCATGTCCATAAACATCCACAGCAGCAAGCTGACCAGCACCAGACCGAAGGTCAGGTTTCGCAAAAGCAATTCCAGTCGGCTTTTGAGAATCTCGGTCCGGTCTCGATAGAAATCGATAGTGACGCCGGAGGGCATGGTCGTCCGGATATTGTCGACGTATCCCCGCACTTTTTCAGCCACATCCAGGGCGCTCTGATCGGCGACGCGGTAAACATTGATCATGGCCGCCGGTTTGGACATGAACCGGGCACTGATATCCGAATCCTCGAACCCATCCGTCAGCCGGGCAATCCGGCCCAGGGTGATCTTGCTGCCATCGGTCCGGGTAATGACGGCCACATCCGCATAATCTTCCGCATGATAGCGTCGCCCTTTGGTACGGATCAGGATCTCTCCACCTTCGGTTTTTATCCGGCCGGCCGGCAGATCCAGGCTGGCTTGGCGAACCTGGTCGGCCACCACGCCCAGTGTCAGTCCGTACCGCCGAAGGGTCGATTCGGATATCTCGATTTGAATTTCCGGATTTCGGATGCCGTATAGCTCGGCCAGGGTAATCCCGGGAATGTTGGTGATGTCGTCCTTGACCTTTTCGGCCAGGGCCTTCAGGGTGGATTCGGAGGCATCACCATAGACGGCCACATTGATGACACGACTCCGGCGGGTGATCTCCCCGACGACCGGTTTTTCAGCTTCATCCGGGAAGGTGGTGATCCGGTCGATTTCGGCCTTGACCTCTTCCACCAGCTTTTTCAGATCCCAGTCTTTGACCACTTCGATGGTGATGGCCCCAACCCCCTCCCGGGCGCTGGAGTCAATGCGCTCGATGCCGGCCAGCCCGGCCACCTTTTCCTCGATCTGACGAACGATGGCTTCTTCGACTTCGGCAGGAGACGCACCCGGGTAGGCGGTGGTAATCCGGATCAAATCCAGGTCGGTTTCCGGAAACACCTCCACCTTGTGGGACAGACCGGTGTAGATTCCGGCAAACAGAAAAAAGAACATCAGCAGATTGGCGGCCACATGGTTGTCCGCAAACCAGGCAACCCAGCTTTTCATGACGGCCTCCCACCGGCGCTGACACGGACTTTCATGCCATCGGTGACCGACCGCAAGGGAGATGTGACCACCCGTTCTCCGCTCAACAGGCCGCCTTTGATGATGGCCTGGTTTGGCATGACACGGGCCACATCCACGGACCGGAACGACAGGACACCGTCGTCGCCGACCACCCAAACCGTCCGGTTTTCCCGGAGAGCGGCGCTGGGAATGGCGACCGCATCGGTCAGACGCTGGCCCTCGATGTCAACCGTGACAAAAAGCCCGGCCGCCAGGGGCGGTTTGCGCTGATACGGATTGTCTACCCGGACCACGACATTGATCAGTCGTGTGCGGGGATCCATTTTGCCTTCGGCCCGGACCACCCGACCGGCCCAGGTAAGATCCCTGCCGGCGATACGGGCCGTAATCCGGACGGGAGCACCGGGGCCGTCCCCCGGCGTAAATCCGGGCACGTGGAACCAGAACAGGGCACTATCCTCCAGGGGGACCACAATTTCCGCGGCATTTGTAGAGAAAATGGTGGCGAGCGTTTGGCCGGTGCTGACATATTGACCGAGGCCCACGCTTTCCGAAGACACCCGCCCATTGAACGGTGCCCGTACCTCGGTCCGGGCAAGATTGAGACGGGCTTTCTTCAAATCGGCTTTCTCCGCCGCCAACCTGGCGCGGGCGGCGGCCAATTGGGGAATCTTGGCGACCAGGGGTGGGGGGTCGTCTTTACGTTCCAGCAGCCGCCACTCTTCCACGGCAGCAGCGGCCTCCTCCTCGGTAAACACCAGGTTGCTTTCCGCGTCCTTGACCCGGGCGTCGGCCAGGGTAACGGCCAGCTCGTAGTCTTCCGATTCGATCCGCAGCAGCAGATCCCCTTTCGAAAATCGTCCTCCGTCTACAAGCGCCGGGGATATCTCCACAATCTTTCCGCTGACCTGGGGCACCAGATCGATCTCCCTGAGGGGTTGGACCGTCCCCTCCCCCCCGATCGGTATCGCCAGATCCGTCGCTTCCACCGTCATCACCCGGACCATGGGCACAGGGGGCGCGGGCTGGGTCCGCTTCAGTTCGGGTTTGTTGGCGGTGATGATGAGAAACGCCGCCGCACCACCGGCAATCATGGCCGCAGTGAATAGGAATTGAACCAGTCGTTGTCTCGTGGGGGTCATGGGCTCTCCTCGCCTTTTCCCGTAACCTGGGCATCGGAGAGCAGCGCATCGGGAGACATGTCCGGCGCGGCCCAGTTCCCTCCGAGTGCACGATACAGTTGAACACGGTTGCTGAGAACAACCAGCTCCACCCGGACCAGTTGGTCTTCCGCTTCAAACCGGGTGCGCTGGGCATCGAGGACATCCAGGTACGGCGTCAATCCCCGGATGTACCGCTGCGCGGCGACACGCCCGGTGGCCCGGGCCTCTTCTCGAAACCGGTACAATCGCTCCCGCCGTTCGATCTGCTTTCTCCGTGTCAGCAAGGCCGCCTCAACCTCCGAAAATGCTGTCAACAGGGTCCGTGCGTATACGGCGGCCTCCTGCTCGTAGCGGGCCTCGGCACCGCGCTGATTGGCCTTCAAGCGGCCGGCGTTGAAAATCGGTTGGGTCAGGCCGGCGGTGGCGCTCCAGAAGTCGAAATCCAGATCCACCAGGCGGTTCAGCTCGTCGCTGGAAAATCCGTAATCACCGGTAAGAAATATGGATGGGAACCGGGCTGCCTTGGCGGCGCCGATACGCCGGTTGGCGGCCTGGAGCCGAGCTTCCGCAGCCCGGATGTCGGGCCGTCGCTGGAGCAGTTCGGACGGAAGCCCGGGCGGCACCGGGGGCATTTGTTGAAAATAGTCTTCCGGTTGTTGACGCGGATCGGATGTGGTCGGATAGCGTCCCAGCAATACGGCCAGTTCCTGTTGCCGTAAACCGAGAAGCTGCTCCAGCTCGGGAAGCACCGCCTCGGCCTGGGCCAGTACGCGCCGGGCCTGTCGCACATCTAGAACCGAAATTAGTCCCCGCCGGTATCGGGTCGAGACAAATTCCAAGCTTCTACGGAAGCTGTCGATATTCTGACGGGCTATCTGGATGCGGCGCTCGAGGGACTCGATCTCAAGATACAGCAACACAGTCTCGGCCACGATACTCTGGGCAAGGGTCCGGCGGGTTTCTTCCTCGGCGAGCAGATCACTCCGCGCCGCATCGGTCAAACTGGCAAAACGCCCCCACAGGTCCACCTCGTAGGACACCCCCAGGGATAATTCGTAGGAGGTGATATCGAGTTCGGCGCTGCCCTGGTTTCCGGACAGGTTCCGCCGGTCTGCGCTGGCATTGAAGCCGAGCTCCGGGTAACGGTCGGATCGGGTTTCCCGAAACCTTGCCCGGGCCTCAAGGATCCGGGCCGCGGCCTGCTTGAGATCCCAGTTGTAGGCCAGCACGTCTTGGACCAACCGATCGAGGTCCGGATCATTGAACTCCCGCCACCAGGCGTCATCCACCAGATATCCAGCCGTTTCGGCCGAGACCTGTTCAAAACTGTCGGGAAGCGTTCCGACCGGTTCCGGTCGCTGGTACTCGGGTCCCATCCCAACGCACCCGACAATCAGTGCCGCACAGATCAGCCGCCCGAAGACGTGTATCCTCAATTTTAAACCCATACTAGAAACACCTAATTTATTGATTTCAATATGCGATCTCATCGCTAAAAGTCAATGAGTCACTGGGACCCATGACCCGGCCGAGAGGCGCGCAAACCGCCCGCGGACGGCGTGGACGGCGTAGGGGCCCGGTTGACACCTGATGGCCGGTTATATACTATGCGTTCTTGAGCGGATGCTGTTCTTGAATGACAGACATTGGCAACACAACTTGTATGGGTACTTTACATAAGGATCCCGGGGTTCGAGGTTTACCTGCCTGTAACAGCGCCGGAGGCGACCAGGGATTCAAGGGTCCGGGTGAACTATTAAAATAAGCTCAGTTAATATTGGATCCGAGAACCGGAGACCCATAGATGGGCATCAGGGATTCTATCTTGATCCAGAAGTAGAACGCTAAAAAGGAAATATCGAAAAACACGATAGAACTCTATCGAGATTAATCCAAGCGTCACTCAACAAACACTCGAATCCTTGACCCCTTGGTTCCTTGGACCCATTCTCTCTCACGTTGGAGATGAACTCAGGTTAGCAGGTACATTCTCCCACCGTTTCTCGGATTCATGCATCGCGGTATCGGCCATCGCCCGCCTGCCGTGCCGGTACGCCGATCCTCCATCGATACGGTGCGGATTCCACAGACCCACGGCGGGCCCCCCGGCGGAGGCATCGGTCATGGGAGTCCGATTACAAAAAATCCTATACGCGACCGATTTTTCGCGGTTTGCACCCACCGGAATCGCCTACAGCGTCGCGATGGCCCGCCGCTTTAACGCCAAACTGATCATATTTCATTCGGTTCAGACGGCTCGTGACGATCTCTTCGGGACCGAT
Organism: Olavius algarvensis associated proteobacterium Delta 3; assembly: GCA_903231505.1. Classification (GTDB taxonomy): domain Bacteria; phylum Desulfobacterota; class Desulfobacteria; order Desulfobacterales; family CAFBRK01; genus CAFBRK01. The sequence continues at coordinate 30,109 of CAFBRK010000243.1, forward strand.
GTCGCCAAGGCAAAGCTTCCATCCGATCACATCCGTAAACAGACGGTCGACAGAATCACAGAGCTGATGCGAGGACACGATGTCTCCTGGAAACCGCTGATCGCTTTCGGCGATTCCGTGGCGAACATACGGCCCCTGGTTGAGCACCGGAATATCGATTTGGTCATCGCAATGAGTTACGGCCTGTCCGGCCTGAAACGCATGCTCATGGGCACGGTGGTGGAACGCATGGCACGCTCGCTTCAACGGCCGCTGATTATTGTTCGGCCCACCGAAGATGGCCCGGAACACTCACCCCCCCCCAGCCGAATTGTCATGAGCTGCGATTTCTCCCCCGCTTCACAGGTGGCCCTGCGGTACACCGTTGAATTGACCAACGCCATGGGCGCTGAATTGCATCTGCTCCATGCCATCGAAGCCCCTTTGGATGAAGATGTGGTGGAACCCACCGAAGCCCCGTATGAACAGGTGCAGGCCATGCTTCAGGATCGTCTGAAACAACGCTTGAGGCAGCTGTTGGTGAACTTGGAGGCAGACATTCCAAAGGTGATGATCGACGTGGTGCAGGGGGTCCCCGGGGAGGGCATCCCCACATACGCTCGGAAGCATGGGGCCGATTTGATGGCTGCGGGCGTGAAACCGGGAGAGAAACGGTTTCAATTTCTTTCAGGATCCACAACTGAAGCGCTGATCAGAAAGGGACCGTGCCCCCTGTTGGTGGTCCCGGCGGACATCCCCGCAGAACTCATGAAGCGCCCGGGAATGGATGAGAAAGCGGGCCACAGGAGTCAACCCACCGGCATCGTTCGGGATCATCGATTTCTGCATCACGTGACCGGCGACGATCACCCGGAGAATCCGCGACGCCTGACTGCCGTGTACGAGATGCTGGATACACCGGAGATGCGTCCGTTGTGGCGCAAAGTCGAGTTCCGGGAAGCCAGTTGCGACGAATTGTTAATGCTGCACGCCCCGGAATACCTGCAGCAAATCGCTGCCACCCAGGGGCAACCCCAATCCGCATTGACAATGGATACCGTAACGTCCGAAGGTTCCTACCTGGCTGCGAGACTGGCGGTCGGTGGATATGTGGAAGCCATCCGGCAGGTCGTAGAGGGACGTATCCCCAATGCCATTGCCCTGGTGCGCCCTCCCGGACATCACGCAGAAAGAAGCCGCGCCTTGGGGTACTGTCTGTTCAACAATGTGGCGCTTGGAGCCGCCTACGCCCGCCGATATCTCGGGATGGACCGCGTGCTCATTGTTGATTGGGATGTTCACCACGGCAATGGAACCCAGCACCTTTTCGAGCAGGACAATACGGTTCTGTTCTTTTCCATCCACCAGTATCCCCATTTCCCGAAAACCGGATTCTTTACGGAAGCCGGAATCGGGCATGGGGAAGGTTACACAATCAATGTGCCATTGCCGAAGGGTTATGGCGACGGGGATTATGTGGCCATTCTGGAAAACCTGCTTCGGCCTGTCGCCAGAGACTTTACCCCGGACCTGGTTCTGGTATCTGCAGGATTCGACATCCATCCCGAGGATCCTCTGGGTGGTATGGGCGTTACCCCCAGGGGCTTTGCCGGAATGACGCGATCGCTTCTGGACCTCTCTGAAGAAGTCTGCGACGGACGCATTGTCTTCGTTCTCGAGGGCGGCTACAACCCGCCGGCGCTGGCGGATTCGGTTCAGGCGGTCCTGCGGGAAACTTCCGGGAATTCCCGCACCGACATCGCTGAAATAATGGCCCAGGCCGAACCAAAAAAATTAAAGTATGCACTGAAACGCAGTATCGGCGTCCATGCTAATTTCTGGCCGTCGCTCAGAAAACGCAAATTCGCATAGAAGGGAGGCTCCATGAATAAAATTAAAATCATGGAAGCATCCGTTAAAAAATGGGATCGCATCATTGCAGGAAAAGGCTCGGACGGAGGCGTCTTCGACTGCCCGCCGTGCCGAATATTCTATGTACTTATCTGCATTGGTTGCCCGATTTCCGAATATACCGGCAAGAAATTTTGCAAGGGCTCACCGTATCCGGATTGGTATTGGCACCAGATCGAGGAGCATGGAGAGTTTCGAAAGAAAGTACGCTGTGACGAGTGTCTCCGCCTTGCTACTGCCATGCGGAATTATATGCAGGAGATCGTGGACCATCTCAAGGCCGAAGCGGAAAAAAAGAAGAAATTGAAACAGAACGGCCCATAAATTCCATGGACATACCAGGCGGATCCGCAACACCGAATGATAATAGCCGGCCCTGCACACATCATCCACCTGCACGCCCGGACATTGCCATGTTCGGAATAAACGGCTGGATCGGACATCCGTGACCTTTCAACTTCCCGCGACGGTTCCGGCCCTGGTGTCGGCCATGGAAATGGTTCTGTTTTTCATGGCCGGCTTCGCCTTTTTCAGAGGCCGCGGCTACACGTTTCCAGAGGCGGTCTCCGTCGGGTTGATCACCGTCCTGATGATACTGTCCCTGGTGTTTCAGGTGGCGCTCCTGTTGGGTGCCGCCTGGCTGGCGCCGATCTTCGAAGTGCTGATCACACTGATCGCCCTGCGGGTGGTCTGGCGTGGCCGACACACCATTGCCGAACTTCCCGTTCAGATGCGCCACCTCATCGGAGATCATTCCATCGCCGGCCTCGGCCTATGCGTGGCGGCCATTTACCTGCTAACCCAGGCCATAGTGATCGGACCCGGAATCACCCACTGGGCCGACATGGCCGATCTCCTCCTGTTTCAACATCAGGGTGGGTTTTTCACCACGCCCGGCATCGGTCCGGAATGGCTGCCGGAACGCCCGGGAACTCCTCAGAACGCATTGATCCTGCCCCACATGCTGCTTCGATTCGGTACCGATGCCGGTGTGGGATTGTTTGGATTCACAGCGTGGCTGTCTGTCGGATTCGCCACATATTCCCTGGCACGCCGGTATGCTTGGCCACCGACGGCCTTTACAGTGACGCTGGTGGTGATGAGTTTCCCACGGTTGGTCCTGCTGGCGACCACCCCGGCGCCGGAAATGGTGGCGGCTGCCTCAGCCCTGGTTTGCCTCCTCGCGCTATACCGTTTGGGGGAGGAACCCAACATTTCCGACATGTGCTTGTTGACGGTCGGTATTCTGTTCTGCATATCCGGCCGGGTCCTGAGCTTGACGTTTCCTATCGTTCTGATGACCCTGACAACGGTGCTGCTGTTTCGGCGGCATGGTGCCGGCGTGTGGTGGCAACTCATTTCCGACCATCGCGGGGCCGCTTTGGCAACCCTGTTCCCCGCAGCGATATTCTCCCAAATATGGTTGTTCGGGCATCACCTGATTCACCACGGGAGATGGACCGACGCGCCGCTGTCGGAAAATTTTGCCCCGAACACCGACGCGCTTTTCGGCGCCGGCGCCAACCTGCTCCGGTATGGGCTGGAAATGGTACACCTGACCTTACCGGTCGAGCACGTCAGCAACTGGATGTTCGGTTTCAGCCCTATCCGATTTCTGGAAGGCATCCATACCGTCATCGTTACCTCGCTGTTCGGTGCCGGTGGAACAGCCGCAGAGTTTCGGATCCTGTGGTTTCCCGATGAGGCATTGGCATGGTTTGGGCCGTACGGGGCACTGCTGACCGTGCCGGCCCTTGTGTATGCGTTAATCCGAGGCCCACGACGTCTTAAAGCCATTGCCATCGCCCTCACGGTTTATGTGTATATCCTGTGCCTGGTACCGGCCTGGATGCCGGGAAATGCATGGCTGTTCACCTCCTTTTTTGTCTGCTCCGGGTTTTGTATCGCTTTTTTTCTTCCCCCCTGGCGGCTGACGTCCACGGCAAAGCTCACGTTACAGGTAGTCAGCATTCTATTGCTGGTATATGCAGCCACCGCCAACACCATGAAACCGCTGATCAGCCTGGAAGGTTTACTGGTCAAATCACCGGATTCGGAGGCGTTCGCTGATTTACCCAGGTCCGCATGGGCAAAACAGAGCATTTGGCGCAACATCCCCACATCGGATCGGCAGATGGCGATGGCCGCCCACGTGGTGGGCGATGATCGCCTGAGCATTATCGACCGATCAATTCAATCCGGAAACCGGGTAGGCCTGGTCGGGGATGTGTCGGACTGGCTGGTTCCGCTTCTGATATCCCGGCCCGATGTGCATTTTTTCCGAGCCCCAGCAGGTGTCCAATCATCGGACATGATGGCCCTGGCCGGTCACGTGGACTACCTGGTGTATGTCAACCGCCCGCCACCGACCGGCATTCCCGGCCAAATCATCTGGGAAGCACCCCCGGATGCGAAATATCCCGGAGCCATTATCCGCCTCGAGGTGGGGAGGGATTCGACTGGCACGTAATGGCGGGAATTTGGATGCAGGATACTGGATACTGGTTTCTGGATGCTCGTCCGTCTCTGGCGGGCTGGTTTCTGGATGCTGGTTTCTGGATGCTGGTTACTGGATGCTTGTCCGTCCGCCTGAGGCGGATAAACCTTTGGCGGGCTGGATGCTCGATACTGGATACTGGTTTCTGGATGCAGAGATCGAAGATACAAGATCCAGAATACAGGGTTGCTCATCAGCTGAAAGTTCAAAGTTGAAAGCTGAAAGAACAAGATGCTAAATCAGTACCGAGTACCTAATACCCAGTACCCGGTACCAAATACCGAATATCTAAAACGGGCTAACGGGCCAACGGGATACTGGATGCTGGATATAAGCCGAAGGTTGTCTTCCGAGGCTTAAGAATCAGGTGTCAGGTGTCAGGTGTCAGGTGTCAGGAAACCGGCAAACGGGCCCACGGGCCAACGGGCCAACCGGCAAACCGGCCAACGGGCGAACGGGCCAACCGGCCAACGGGCCAACGGGCATGGGATTTGAAATTCGCTCAGTTCCCGGCAGAGATCCCCTGTCGAAAAATCCGCATGGCCAGATCGAGGGTTTCCTTGAGGTAATCTTTACGATCGTCGATGAACCGCTTGCTCTCCTCCCAGAGGACAATCCCGGAAAACATGGACCAGAAAATATCCGCCATGGCCACCGGATGGGCCTCGATGAACGCCCCGGCATCGATCCCCTCCTTAAATATGCGGGCGATCATGCTCAGTGCTTTTCGAGATAGATCCATTATCTCGGCTAAAAACTCCTCGGATAAATTATTCAGGGTCTCGCTCGAAGGTACAACGTCCCCGGACTCAGTTCCGCCTCCCGGGCTATATCTTCCATGGTTGCCCGGCTGAATCCCTTTTCTGTGAACACGCGTTTTGCGGCGACCATGATTTGCTGCCGCCGGCGTTCCTTTTCTTTTTCTTTTCGCTCCTGTATTCCCATGGGTGCTTGCCTGTTCGCATCCGGTTTGTAAAGAAAAGCGCCATATAAGCGATAACCCGTTCATGGTCAAGTAAAATATCGTGACGGCGCCGGCCAGTGTCCCTTGCCTGGCCCGGTCCGTCCCAAGCATCGGGTTCAACCGACCCCCCCCATCGCATCCCCACGATTCTCCGGATTAGCCATATTTTATAGTAATTATAAGTACTTATATACATTTTAAATGCTTGTATAAACGGCTATTTTATGTTAGTAATGGTGTGTCTGTCACCGGTTTCCCCCGGGCATACAATCATCCAACAAAAATCTAGATTCTGTTCGAATGCGGATCGCAACACGGTCAGAATGGGGTGGAAATGGCCACGGTTAGAAAGCTTTCCAATCTAGTCAGCATCGGTACGCCGGAACAGGAGAACCCCGATGAACGATTGGTGGGTCAAAAACATCTGGTCAACAAGATCAACTACATCAATTTTCAAGATCAGACGCTCAAGGTAAACTTCCGCCACAAACGCTATGATCGCATTTTTTCCCTCCCGGTAAAGCCCCAACCCTGTCTGGATGAAAATCTGGAATGCCGATGGGTCGAAACAGCTCTCCCTCTTAAAGAAATCGACACCTATGAATTCCAGAACATCGTCATCGAGTCTTACCAACGCGTCATCCGTTTCGTACCGGAGCTACTGGAAATCACCGAGTCCGGGATGCTGCTCCGCCTGCCTGAAAACGGCACGGAGCTGATCGCCGGCAAGCTATCCCGGCGCCTGTGCCGAGGCATCCAGGTGCAGCTCATACAAACAGGGGCGCATTTTTTTGGAAACCTGGCGTCTTACACCGAACTGACGTTTCAGGTCGAACTCCAGGCGGTCCCCCCACAATCTTTTAAATGGATCAACCTGGAACGACCGATCAGCCTGATCGTCTCCAATGCCGATGAGACGTTGTATGCCGGAGAGTGCCGGATCGTCGAGTATCAGATCGACGGACAAATCGGGCGCTTTCACCTGAAACCGTTACGCGAGCATTTGCAGCGATTCGGAACCAAAGAATTCCGAAGTCCTCGACATCGGCTCGTCCCCTCTCCGTATGTCAATCTTCGCCATCCGTTCACGGGCGTTCTCATTCACAGAAATGTCATCGATATTTCCGGCTCCGGTTTCTCGGTTGAGGAGGATGATCCGGATGCGGTCTTTCTGCCGGGCATGATCCTACCCCAGGTCGAAGTCAATTTTGCCGGCAGTTTTCGATTTTCCTGCAAAGTCCAGGTGGTCTATCGACGACCGTTGAGCAGCCCGGACACCGGAAGCCGGGTCAAATGCGGGCTGGCCCTTCTGGACATCTCCGCCGAGGACCACAACAAACTGCTGGCCCTGTTGCATCACGCCAAAAACAAACACTGCTACGTGTGCAACCGCGTCGATCTTGACGTGCTGTGGGACTTCTTTTTTGAAACCGGTTTTATCTATCCTCAAAAATATGCGTTCATTCTGTCCAATAAGAAACAGATCAAGGCCACGTATGAGCGGCTGTACAACGGGGACTCGACCATCGCCCGCCATTTTACATATCAGAACAATGAACAGATCCTCGGCCATATTGCCATGCTGCGATTCTACGACAAGGCCTGGTTGATTCATCACCACGCCGGCAACACCGCCGCGTCTGCACGGGCCGGTCTCGATGTACTCAATCAGATTGGACGTTACATTCTCGATTCCCACCGGCTGCATTCCATCCACATGGATTACATGCTCTGTTATTTCCGGCCGCAAAACAAATTTCCATCCCGCGTATTCGGAAGAATTACGCGAAACATCAATGACCCGGATGGCAGTTCAATCGATACATTTGCCTATTTTCATTTTCAACGGAACCGCGCCACCCAGCCGAAGTTGCCTGGCGGCTGGGAACTGGGAGAAATCCAGGCCGATGAGCTGCGCGCGTTGAAATATTTCTACGAGGAATCTTCCGGGGGGTTGATGATTGAAGCGCTCAACCTGGAACCGGACACAAAGGACATGGGGGCCCTTGTCGGCGAGTACGAGCGGCTCGGGCTTCGGCGGGAACGCCATCTGTTTGCGTTGAAAAAGAACGGCCGGCTCACGGCGGTCATCATCGCCAACATCTCCGATGTCGGCCTCAATCTATCCGATCTGACGAGTTCCCTGAGTATGATCGTGCTCGATCCATCCAACATTACCCGTTCTGTCGTCGAAGATGCCCTTCATCTGGTGTCGGAGCTTTACAGCCAGGCAGAGGTGCCGGTCATGATATTTCCGGCCAAGTGCACCGAGGATTTGGCCATCTCTACGGAAAAGCTGTACAATCTTTGGATCATGAAGACAGAGTATTCCGATCATTATTTCAGACACTTAAAGAGACTTCTCAAATTCGTCGGCCTGTAGCGGCGGGGCAACCCTATGGCGAACCTTTCTTCACAGAAAGAAAAACCGCTTTATAACAGCCGAATCATCGATTCGTATATCAAGCTGATTAAAAGCAGATATCCCCATATCGATGTGGGGGATTTGCTTCGCAGCGCCAATATGAAGGCCTATGAGGTCGCCGATCAGAACCATTGGTTCACCCAGAACCAAATCAACCGATTCCACGAAGTCCTGCAGAACCTGACCGGCAATCTGAAAATTGCCAGGGAGGCAGGCCGCTATGCGACTTCTCCGGATGCCACCGGGGTGATGCGGCAATATATCCTGGGATTTATCACCCCGGAACGGGCCTATGAGATGATCGGCCGGGCCACCCGGAATTTTACACGGTCTTCTGAATTCAAATCCCGCAAGATCGCCAGCAACACGGTCGAAATCACGGTGCGACCGGTGGATGGTGTCACCGAAAGACCTTTCCAGTGCGAAAACCGTATCGGGTTTATAGAGGCCATGGGTCAGATTTTTACGAACCGTCTGCCCAACGTGGAGCACACGGAGTGCATGTTTCGGGGCGGGGACAGATGCCGGTATGTTGTCTCCTGGGAAGTCCCGTTCTCAGCGATCGTCAAACGCGTTCGGAATTACCTGGGTCTGCTGTCTATGGCCGCCATTGGAGCCAGCTGGATGTATGCGTCGACAGTTGAGGTCTGCATCGTCCTGTCGCTGTCCCTGGCTGCGGTCATGGGGCTCACCCGTGTTGCCGATACCCACGAGAAAAACGAGCTGCGAAAAACCCTGCGCTCACTTCGTGATTCCACCGAGAGCCTCATCGAACAGATGAACGTCAATTATAAAAATGCGCTGATGACCAATGAGATCGGGCAGGCCATCAGTCGGCAAACCAACCTCGACGATGTTTTGCGGCAGGTCATCCGCACGTTGGTGGAATTGCTCGGGTATGACCGGGGCATGGTCCTTCTGGCAGATGCGGAAAGGAGACGTCTGCAGTTTCGGGCCGGTTTCGGCTATACCGATGAGCAATTTCTGACAATTAAAAACGCCGAATTTCACCTGGACAAACCGGAATCCACCGGTGTTTTTGTCGTCTCCTTCCGCGAAAATCGTCCCTTTTTGATCAACAACGTCAACGAATTGGAAGACAGCATCTCTCCCCGAAGCTTACGATTCGCCAAACGGATGGGCGCACAGTCCTTCATTTGCTGTCCAATTCTCCGAAATGGGGAGTCCCTCGGCATTCTGACCGTGGACAACATTCGATCCAAGCGTCCCCTGGTGCACAGTGATATCAACCTGCTGATGGGAATCGCGCCGATCATCGGCATCAGCATCCGTAATGCAGAGCTTCTGGAGAGCAAGACCAGGCAATTCGATGCCATCCTGCATGCGCTGGCCGCCAGCATCGACGCGCGGGATCCCCTCACGGCCGGCCATTCGGAAATGGTTACCGAATATTCCTGCGGTATCTGTGATGAACTCGGTCTTTCCAATGAATTCCGTGAGGTCATCCGTGTTGCCGCCCTGCTCCATGACTATGGCAAAATCGCCGTGCCGGATGCCATACTCAAGAAAAAAGGCACCCTGAATCCATCAGAGTTTGAAATCGTGAAGGCCCATGCCACGAAAACCCTGGAAATTCTGAACCGAATCAACTTCGAGGGATACTTTGCCCAGGTGCCTGAAATAGCCAGCGCCCATCATGAAAAGATGGACGGAAGCGGCTACCCCAGAGGACTCCAGGGAGAGGAAATTCCCCTTGGGGCCCGCATCATTGCAGTGGCCGACTTTTTCGAGGCCGTCACGGCACAGCGTCATTACAGGGATCCCATGCCCTACGACCGGGCGATAGAGCTGCTTCACAAAGAGGCTGCCGGACACTTTGATAAGGACGTTGTCGACGCCTTCCTACGGTACTGCGACAAATCCCAAGCCATCCGGATCCTCCGGCAGAAGCCGAAACCCGCCACCGACAAGGTCATCCGAATAACTCAAGTCTCCGTCGGATAGCCCCCAGAAAGATGCGTCATCACAGCAACACACCGTTCGTTGCACGCAACTTTGAGGTGAACCGTTGATCGCAAAATGAATCGGAACGCGATTCCGGCTATCGCTATAGAAGCCGCTCCCGTTCAAAGGGGGCATTTAGAGCAGTTGTCATAAATATGTTCCGATTGAAGGTAGGGCCAGGTTTCAGAACGGAATTCTGAAAATCGCTATATCTTTCTTTCGGACAACGACCCTGCGCTGGGTGTCCCGAAACAATGCTGTATTGTTGGGGTGACGGGCGGTGTGACGGGCTATTTCGGCTTGCGTCCCTTGCAGCAGATCACCGGGGTGTAGGTAAATCGACGGGGGGATTTAAAAGAGGCTTTGAACTCCTCGAAAAAACCGGTGTACCCATTCGGGTATTCCGGAAACGGGTAGCCGGATTTCTTTCCGGCGATTTCCACCTTTTTTGTGAAATTAAACTCGACCGAATTTTCCAGATCGCCGTAAATCAAATGATGGGGCGTAATCTGCACATCGATATGGGTAAACCCGATATCGTACACAAAGGCATATAGTTTTCGGCCCACGTAAGGATAGAAGTTGGCATGTTGTTCCAGACGCGCCATGATCCCGTGCATGCCGCGTTCCAAGCGGGTCGGCAGGCCGTAGTGGCTGAGACAGTTGTAATCAAGATCGATCAGGCACAGAATGCCGCCGGGCTTCAGCAATGAAACAATATTGCGAACAATGTCCTGACTCTCGGTGCGATAATATTCCAGGACAAACCGGACCCATACGAGGTCGAATTGGCCAAGATCAGCCATGGAATCGCGGATATCCCGGACATGGAAATGGGCGCCGGTTTTGCCGTGGGTCTTTTTTGCAAAATCCACCCGGGCCTCGGAAAAATCCAGTCCCACCACCGATCCTCCCGGCTGAACAAGTTCGTGCAAAATTTTGGTGGTCTTTCCCGAGCCGCACCCAAGATCGGCAACACGCATGCCGGATGCGGCACCGGCCCACATCGCTTGCCGGCAAACAACTTCCGGGTCCGTTTTTACATCCAGACGAATCGCCTCTTCGTCACTCTCCATCAGGTAAATATCTTCGACCATGTCCCGTATCACAGTCTCACAATATTAAGGTTTAATATTAGCGACTTATAACACACCACCGCCAATGATACAATACTTAACTGACCGCCTGGCGGGGTCCCGGTGACCGATTGTCGCATCTTGAACCGCGACTGGGGTGGAAACCGGGAGAACACATTCGGGATAGGTTCCATTTGCCGGGGGCCTTTGAAAACGGTATATGGAAAACAGGAGATTTTAGGCCGTGAGACACGCCAATGGAGAGACAGCCATGCGGATTAAAATTTTTACGACAGGCGGTACCATCGACAAGGTCTATTTCGACGAGAAAAGCACCTATGAAGTCGGTACCCCAAAAATCAGCGAGGTTCTCAAGGAAGCCAACGTGAACCTGTCTTTTACGATCGAAGCGTTGTTTCGAAAGGACAGTCTGCAGATATCCGAAAACGATCGGGAAACAATAGTCCGCCGTGTAGCATCAGAGAAATTGACGCAGATTGTCATCACCCATGGCACCGACACCATGATCGATACCGCCAGAAGGTTGTCGGGTATTTCCGGTAAAACCATTGTGCTCACCGGTGCCATGGCGCCGGCACGTTTTAAGGCCAGCGACGCCGCATTTAACATCGGTGGCGCGGTGACCGCTGTTCAGATCCTGCCCGAGGGGGTCTACATTGCCATGAATGGACGTATTTTTGACCCGAAGAAAGTGCGCAAGAACCGCAAGAAGAATATGTTTGAAGAAGGAGGTCAACCCTGATGCCAAAGATCATCGCCGTCTACGGAAGTCCGAGAAGAAACGGAAATTCGGCCGCACTTCTGGATCAAGCGGTAAACGGGGCCCGCGATGCCGGTGCGATGGTGGAGCGGATCGTGCTGCGGGATTTAAGGATGTCGCCGTGTCTGGAAATATACGGCTGCAAGAAATCCGGCGATTGCGTTATTAGGGACGATTTCCAGGCCCTACGCGACCAACTCGTGACGGCGGATGGGGTGATGCTTGCCTCGCCTGTTTTTTTCTACACCGTCTCGGCCCACACCAAGATATTGATGGATCGCTGCCAATCTCTTTGGGTCAAGAAATACTGGATCGATCAGACACCGGTCGGAATGTGGGAACCCAAACGCAAAGGCCTGTTCATCGGCGTCGGGGCCACCACGGGAAAGCGGCTTTTCGAGGGAATCCTGCTTACGGTGAGGTATTGGTTTGATGTTCTGGATGCGACCTTGTGGAAGTCCTTACTCTACCGCGGACTCGACTTCGAAGGGGATGTGGACAAGCACCCGGAATATCTTACGGAAGCCTGTGAAGCGGGGAAAGCGCTGGCGGCGTCCCTGGAAGCGGGATAACTCTTTGGAGATAGATTTCTAGCCGAGATAGACGGATAGCACATCCTTCCTTGCATGCACCCGCTGAATCCGCACCTGGATCAGATCCTCCGGGTTCAGTCGGGTTCTCTCCGACGCAGGCAGATCACATTCAAGCATGTAGTCCGTCAACAGGATGAGGTAGCTGTTTTTCTTTCGGTAAAGTACAATCGCCTCTTCCGGCTGTCCAATACGGGATTCCAGGTATTTTAGCATCCAGTAGCGATGCCGCCGAAATTGCGTTCGCGTCACTCGGCTCATCGGCTGCTCCAGGTCCTGAATCACCTGATCGATCGCCTCGCCGGAGTACGGGGTGTCCAGGCCAAGAATCGCCCGAATTTGTCGCTGGGTTACCAGGTCGAAATATTTACGGATCGGTGAAGTGGCGGTGACATACTCGGTCAATCCAAGCCCGGAGTGATGATCTGGCTGGGAACTCAGAATAAAACGGCTCAGATGCTTTCGTTGCATCCAGTTCTGATAGAGGGTCCCTTCCATTTTTTTAAACAGCCGCTCACGGGGCTTGGGTTGCGAACGGAACACAGCCGGCTCACCATGATCTTTCAGGAATCTGGCCATCAGCCAGTTGGCCATGATCATTAACTCCGAAACGAGCATCCTCCCGGGACTCTCCCGATTCACCCGGGAGACGCGAATTTCGCCGTCCCGGTCCATCCAGACATGTATCTCCGGCACCGATATCAGCACAGCACCCGAATCCAGACGCTTTTCACGAAACTGTTTGGCGACCTGATGGAGCATCTGAAGCTCGGGGTTGTCTTCCGCGGCAACGTTGGCGTCGTAGTATGTCCACTGGGATGAAACACGGATGCGGCTGGGAAACACCTCATAATCGAGCACGTCGGCGTTCGAAGAGAGCAGCGCCATTATTGTAATGGCCGGACGGATTTCCCCGGCTTTTAAGGAGCAAAGGCCCTCAGCGAGTGGTGCCGGCAGCATGGGGATCCTGTCGTCGGGCATGTAAATGGAACTGCCGCGACGCCGTGCCTCCTGGTCAATCAGATCGCCTTTGGGGATTGCCTGTCCCACATCGGCAATGTGAATACCGAGCCGGTAGCTGTCTCGAATCTTTTCGATGCTCAGGGCATCATCAAAATCAAGCGTCGCCTGACCGTCGATGGTCAGAATCGGTAGATGGGTGAGGTCTTTGCGGGGGTCTCCGTCCAGCGACACGCCGGAGGCCATCAACGCCTGCGCCCGTTTCGAGACCGTTTCCGGAAACTTTGACGCGATCTTGAAACGGCGAAGGTCAATGTTCTCGTTCTCGTCGTAAATACCGAGCTTGACGAGGGCCCGAAAAATGATGTCCGGATCCTTAAGACCGGCGCGGGACAGGATGGCATTGCCGAGTGCGTAGTCAGTGCTCTCTTTACCGTCGAGGTAAAGGTTATCGAGTATCCTCACCAGATCCAGCTTGTCGGTCGGAACGGTCGGGTTGGGCGCATTCAACACGGCGTTGAGCCAGTCTCCGCCGTCTTCCACCAGCTTCTGCCGCCGGGAATTTTCTCGAGCCTGGGCCGCGATCTGTTCGACCTGTGCTTCTGTGTAGGGGAAAAATCGATCCTGGCCGAATTTGAAATAGTTTCGGTTTTCAAAGAGTGCATGCAGAACTGCGGCTTGATGATCATCGCTGTGAGGCCCATTGAAACATAACCCGGTCATGGTCTCAAGGTCGATCCACCCCGGCTCCGAATTGAGTACTTCCCAGAGTTCCCTGACCCGGACCTCCTCTGCAAGAGCCTGTCGCTGCCGTTGCTTGGCTTTGAGGGACTCGACGAGACCGGCTCTGCCAACCGATACATCGAGACCGTTTTGGCCGGCGTGAAGAACGCGCCCGGCTGCGAGGTTGACCTCCCGATTACCCTCGGTCAGGAGCCGAAGTCGGCTGTTTTTTACTTCCAGAACAACTGCGTAGACAATTCGCTGACGATCAATATACGCTACCACACTGCCGGATTTCATAGTGACAGAGGATAACAATGGGCATGGTCAAAGTCAATTTGGAGACCGGCCCGATTTGACCATTCCCGGAGACCGCCTATATTGTAAAGCGTCGACCCGAGTATTGCACGAACGTCTCCGTTTGGTAACAGGCACGACAGGCCGCCTCCGTCGACGAGCCCTTCGGAGCCGTGTGCATCGGAGAAAGACCCTGAACGACCGGAGAAGTTGGTGACCCGTAGCGCCTCGATACATCTCATAACGCCCTTTTTCAAAAAGCACCGATGGCAAATCGCTGCCGGCATCCTGTGCCTGATCGTTGTCGATTTCCTCCAGCTGCTGATCCCCCGGGTAATCAAGTGGACGGTGGACGGGCTCACCGGGTACGCGATCGGGAGCACCGGGCTTCTGACGTATGCCGGTTATATCGTCATCATTGCCGCCTTTATCGGCATGTTTCGCTACATCTGGCGGCGGTGCCTGATCGGCACTTCCCGGATTATCGAAGAGGGGCTGAGACTTCGGCTGTTCGACCACATCCAGACGCTCTCATCGGCCTATTTCGACCGGACCACGTCCGGAGACCTGATGGCGCACGCCACCAACGACATCCAGCATGTCCGCATGGCTGTCGGCATGGGGATGGTGGCACTGACAGACAGCATCGTACTGGGAATTTCGGCCATCGCGTTTATGGCGTACATCAACATCACCCTGACAATGTTTGTGCTGATACCGGCGCCGTTTATCATCGTCGGAACCCGCCTCTTCAGCCGCCGGATGCACCATTCCTACCGGGCGGTGCAGGGCACCTTCGCCGACATGACCGAAGCGGTACGGGAGCGATTTGCCGGCATCCGCATTGTCAAGGCCTACACCGCTGAACAGGCATCGAGCAATGAAATTTCTTCCATTTCCCGGGAATACGTTGCCGAAAATATCAAACTGGTGCGGGTCACCGGCTTTTTCTTTCCAATGATGCTGTTTTTTTCCAACCTCGGCATGGTGATTGTGCTCTATCTCGGAGGGCGCCTGACCATTGACCAGACCATCACACCGGGGGACTTTGTTGCGTTCATCAGCTACATCGGCCTTCTCACATGGCCGATGATGGCCATGGGTTGGGTGACGAACCTGATTCAGCGGGGAAAGGCGTCCCTGGAGCGCATCGACCGGATACTTCAGACCACCCCAGATGTCCTGGATGCTCCGGACGGCAAACCCTTGTCGGAAATTGACGGGCATATCGAATTTAAAAACGTTTCGTTTAACTACCCGGGCACCCATCGGCCGGCGCTGAAAAATATCTCGCTCACACTGAATGCCGGCAGCACCCTCGGTGTCGTGGGTCCTCCCGGCAGCGGTAAGACGACCCTGCTCCGTCTGATCCCCCGGCTCTATGATGTCGGAACCGGGATGGTCCTCCTGGACGGAACGGACATTCGAAGCATCCGCCTGTCCGACCTGAGATCCCAGATCGCCTACGTCCCCCAGGAACCGTTTCTGTTCTCCGGAACCATCGAGGACAATATCCTTGCCGGAGGCCCGGTATCCGGCAGTGATATCGTCTCAGCGGCCGAGAAAGCCGCTCTGCGGCGCACCGTGGAGCACTTTCCGAATCAATGGGATACCATCGTGGGAGAAAAGGGGGTCATCCTTTCAGGCGGCCAAAAACAGCGGGTGGCGCTGGCACGCGCCCTGATACGGACTGCCCCCATACTCATACTCGATGACCCGATCAGCCAGGTTGATGTCGCCACCGGCACGGCTATCATGAACGCCATCCAGGACATGGTCGGTTCCCGGACGATTATTATCGTGTCCCACAGGATATCGGCAGTCCGTTTTGCCGACACGATTGTCGTTATGGATCAAGGGCAAATTGCGGCTAAAGGATCCCATGAAGAACTGACGGCCTTTGACAACTTTTACACACGGACGTTTCGTCTCCAGCAGCTTGAGGAAGAAACCTGTCCCCAGACGGTTCCCCTGGAACCCCCGAAACCGGCACCAGTTCAGGGATAGATCGTCTTTTGGTACCCTGGAACACTTCAGGGCACGGTTGACGGATTAGCATCATGCGAATGGATTACGGATATTTCGAGGAGAAAAAGCTGGGCAAGCCGTATGATGTCAGGTTGCTGTCACGGCTCTACCCGTTGATTCGACCGTACCGACTGTTGTTTTTCGGAACGATTTGCCTCATTGTGCTGATCACCCTCCTGGACCTGGCCCTGCCCTTTATTACGAAGATCGCCATTGACCGCTACATCGTGCCGGAACAGTCCGATTCGATGCCGGCTCAAAACAGTCCTGCAGGAAGCGCGGAAAGAGCCGTCCGTCTCTATCCGGTAGATATGGAGGATCCCGAAAGCCAGGCAATCGTGGAACGGCATCCGGATCTGTTTATCACTCAGGGGGAAACGGTCTATATTCCCTTCGATCGATTGAGCCGCCTCTCCAAAGAGGATCTGAAGCAGCTTCGAAGGCAGGACCGGTCAGGATTGAAGATGGCCGCCGCCATGCTGCTGGCCCTGGTGGCGTGCAGTCTGGTGCTGAATTTCTTCCAGGCGATGATCATGGAATATGCCGGCCAGCTGATTATGCACGATCTTCGCATGCGGCTTTTTCGCCATATCCAGAGGCTCTCCATATCCTTTTTCACCCGCAATCCCGTCGGCCGACTGGTGACCCGGGTGACCAATGATGTGCAGAACATGCATGAGTTGTTTACCTCCGTTATCGCTTTCGTCTTCAAGGACCTGTTCCTCCTGGTGGGAATCGCCGTAGTTCTTCTGGGGATCGACGTAAAACTGGCGCTCATATCGTTTTCGGTACTCTCCTTGATCGTGGTGGCCTCCTTTAAATTCGCCAACCTGGCCAGGGAAGCGTTTCGGGAGCTTCGGATCCGGATTGCCGAAATCAATACGCACTTTTCGGAAACCATCGGCGGGATGTCTGTCATCCAACTGTTTGGTCAGGAGAAGGCAAACTCGCGCCGATTCTATAACTTCAACCATGCGAACTACCTGGCGGGCATGCGTCAGATCCACGTATTTGCCGTGTTTATGCCGATCATTGAGCTGCTGGGTGCGGTGACCGTTGCCCTTCTCATTTTTTACGGGGGCGGAGGTGTTTTGACGGGAAGCATCACACTGGGGGCGTTGGTGGCCTTTATATCCTATATGCGTATGTTCTTCCGCCCCATACGCGACATTGCCGAAAAATACAATGTCATGCAAAATGCCATGGCATCGGCGGAAAGAATTTTTCTGATCCTCGATTCCGACGAACGGATTTTGGAATCCCCCGACGGCAGGCCGGTAGAAAAGATTCAATCCGTGGGAATGGCCTCGGTCGATTTTGCTTACCTGGAAGACGAACCCGTGCTCCAGGATGTCTCCTTCGACCTGCAGGCCGGACAGAGTCTGGCCATCGTCGGCCCTACCGGCTCCGGGAAAACCACCCTGATCAACCTGCTAATGCGGTTCTACGATCCGGACGACGGAAGCGTACGGATTAACGGTCAGGACATCCGCAGTGTGAAAATTGCCGGCCTTCGCTCCCGAATCGCCATCGTAACGCAGGACCCATTTCTGTTTTCCGCCAGTGTCAGGGAGAATATTGCCCTGGGGCGCTCGGATCTAACAGACGCACAGATGAGCGCCATCCTTGAGGCTTCCAACTGCGCCGACATGATCGAACGTCTGCCGGAGAAACTCGACACAACCTTATCCGAAGGCGGCTCATCTCTATCGAGCGGCGAGCGACAGCTTCTTTCCATCGCCAGGGCGTTTGCCAGAGACCCGGATCTCATTATTCTCGATGAGGCCACGTCCTACATCGACTCCGAAACCGAACAGCGCATTCAGGAGGCCCTGTTCAACCTGATGAAAGGGCGCACCGCCATAATCATTGCCCACCGCCTCTCCACGGCCACATCCGCCGACCGGATTCTTGTTCTGAACAGAGGCCGGATCATCGAATCCGGGAGTCACCCGGAACTGATGGCCGACCAGGGATTTTATTACAGGCTGCACCAGATACAGAACTGAATTCTGGGTACTGGTTTCTGGATGCTTGATTCTGGATAATTGCCCGTCTGCCGGAGGCGGGTAAACCTCTGGCGGGCCGGATAATGGATTCTGGATACTAGGCTCGAAGATACAGGATCCAGGATGCAAGATGCCGGAAGCAGGACGCATGAAACCGGCTTCGGGATGTTTATTGCTTCCCCCTGAATCCTGGGTCTTGGATCTTGTATCTCAGGATAACCGGCAAGCCGGCAAACGGGCCAACGGCTCTATGAGCGACATGGTCGCGTTTCATAAAATCGTTGCACGATTTTATTTGCACTTGCTAAATCAGAAAGCGTGTGATATGGAAATTTTTCCATTGTTATCAAAGTGTTGCATAATAACAGAATGGATTTTTGGCGGACAAGCCAAATGGGAAGGAGATCCTGATAACCTTAACGTAGAGGAGGAATGGACTGATGGCTTATGATGCAGTAAACATGGCTGACTGGCAGATTTCAGAAGAAGCCGAAAAAAACATGCCGACGCCGGACGAATGGCGCGAGAAACTGGGTCTGGAAAAAGACGAGATGCTGCCCATGGGCCGGCTGGGCAAGCTCGATTTTCTCAAGATCATCGATCGCCTGAAAGACAAACCCGATGGAAAGTACATCGAGGTAACCGCCATTACCCCCACCCCCCTGGGTGAGGGCAAGAGCACCACTTCATGTGGTTTGATGGAAGGCCTCGGCAAGCGCGGCGTGAACGTGGGCGGCGCCCTGCGGCAGCCCTCCGGTGGTCCCACCATGAACGTCAAGGGGACTGCGGCCGGCGGCGGAAACTCCCTGTTGATCCCCATGACCGAATTCTCCCTGGGCCTGACCGGTGACATCAACGACATCATGAACGCCCACAACCTGGCCATGGTGGCACTGACGGCGCGCATGCAGCACGAGCGCAACTACAATGACGAACAGCTGGCCCGGCTCACCGGCATGCCTCGGCTCGAGATCGACCCGACCCGGGTGGAAATGGGCTGGATCATCGACTTCTGCGCCCAGGCCCTCCGGAACATCGTCATCGGCCTCGGCGGCCGTATGGACGGCTTCACCATGCAGTCCAGGTTTGGCATCGCGGTCGGTTCCGAGTGTATGGCGATCCTGTCGGTGATCCGCGACCTGGCCGACCTCAAAGAGCGCCTGAACAACATCACGGTGGCCTTTGATAAGAGCGGCAAGCCGGTCACCACCGGCGACCTGGAAGTCGGCAACGCCATGACCGCCTTTATGCGCCAAACCATCAACCCGACCATGATGTGTACCGCCGAGTACAACCCCTGCCTGGTGCACGCCGGTCCCTTTGCCAACATCGCCGTGGGCCAGAGCTCCATCATCGCCGACCGCGTCGGTCTCAAACTGTTCGACTACCATGTCACCGAGTCCGGATTCGGCGCCGACATCGGCTTCGAGAAGTTCTGGAACGTCAAGTCTCGCTTCTCCGGCCTCAAGCCGCACGTCTCGGTTCTGACCACCACCATCCGCGCCCTGAAGATGCACGGCGGCGGCCCCACGGTCGTGACCGGTAAAGCCCTGCCAGACGAGTACACCCAGGAGAACCTGGAGTGGGTGGAAAAGGGCTGCGCGAACATGGTGCATCACATCAACACCATCCGCAAGGCCGGCATCAACCCGGTGGTCTGCATCAACCGCTTTTACACCGACACCGACGCCGAGTGTGCCGTCATACGCAAGGCCGCGGAGGCTGCCGGCGCCCGTTGCGCCGAGTCCAAGCACTGGGAACTGGGCGGCGAAGGCGCCCTCGAATTCGCCGATGCCGTCATCGACGCATGCAACGAGGAAAACGATTTCAAATTCCTGTATCCGCTGGAAATGAAGCTGCGCGATCGCGTCGAACTCATCGCCAAGGAAGTTTACGGCGCCGACGGCGTGGATTGGTCTCCCGAAGCCAACGCCAAAGCCAAGATGCTGGAAAACGATCCCAAGTACGGCGACTTTGCCACCATGATGGTCAAGACCCATGAGAGCCTCAGCCATGATAGAACCATCAAAG
Source organism: Olavius algarvensis associated proteobacterium Delta 3 (assembly GCA_903231505.1). Lineage (GTDB taxonomy): Bacteria > Desulfobacterota > Desulfobacteria > Desulfobacterales > CAFBRK01 > CAFBRK01. The sequence goes on from CAFBRK010000243.1 coordinate 50,345, forward strand.
GGGTGCCCAAGGGATGGAGGCTTCCGGTTCGCGACGTGCTGATCTATTCCGGCGCCAAGTTCCTCTGCCCCTGCGCCGGCACCATCAGCCTGATGCCGGGTACCGGCTCCAACCCGGCATTCCGCAGGGTGGATGTGGACCCGGAAACCGGCAAGGTGACCGGTCTGTTCTAACACCTGGAAACCAATCGTGAATGTCATTAAAAGGGCCCGAATCGTTCGGGCCCTTTTCTTATTTTGAAGATTGTTTATGCGCTATACGGGATGATTGACAGCGCTCATTGCCGGAGTTAAAAAAGGGTTCTCCACCTGAAACCTTCTTTTGCCGGGAGATCAGCCCATGGAATCTTTCACGACAGAACACATCCAGACCCTTTCCAGCCTGGTCGGTTCGGATCGGTTTTCAACCGGCCGCTCGAGTCGAGAGCTGCACGTCCACGATATTTCGCCCCACCGCGGGACCCTGCCGGCGGGAATCGTATGGCCGGTATCCACGGAGGAAGTGTCCGAAATACTCCAATATACCAACACACTGGGCATCCCCGTAACCCCATGGGGTGCCGGCACCAGCACCGAAGGAAATCCGGTCCCCACCCAGGGGGGGCTGGTCATGGACTGCAGCCGCATGGATCGTATCATCGGGGTCCGTCCCGAAGATCTGCAAGCCGACGTCCAACCCGGGGTGCTGCGAAAGACCCTGAATCATGAAACCGGCCAATTCGGTCTGTTTTTCCCGCCGGATCCCGGGGCCGACGCCACCATCGGCGGCATGATTGCCAACAATGCCTCCGGGGTCCAGACCGTCAAATACGGATCCACCCGCGACTATGTCATGCGGCTGACCGTCGTGCTCCCGAACGGGCAAGTGATCCACACCGGAACAAAGGCACCGAAATCATCATCCGGTTACGACCTGACCCGATTATTCGTGGGGTCCGAGGGCACCCTGGGCGTTGTGACCGAAGCCACGCTCCGGTTGGCCGGCCTTCCCGCTCACCACCTGGCGGCGACAATCACGTTCAACGATCTGGAATCGGCATCCCGGGCCGTGGCGCTGATGATCGGGTCCGCCCTGGAGCCGGCCGCCCTCGAGCTGCTGCCGCCGCCCTTGATTCGTTTGATGAACACTGAGAAACAGTTGGGTCTGGAAGAAATCCCCTCCCTGTTTTGCGAATTTCACGGTATCAGCGAAGCCACTCTGGATGAAGCCCGGTCCCTTGCCCGGGAGCTCTGCGAAGACGCCGGTGCCATCGACTTCCGGTTTGGGGTTCGTGAAAAGGAGCGGCAGGAGCTTTGGCGCGCCCGCCACGAGGCCTGGGAAACGATCCATCGGGCGCATCCGGGGAAGGAAACATTGATCGTCGATGCAGCGGTTCCCATCTCCAGTTATCCGGAGATGGTGGTCTACGCACAGCAGCTCGTTGACGAACATCGGGCGATTGGCTACGTCTTTGGTCATGCCGGGGATGGAAACCTGCATGTTGTATTGGTCGGAGCACCGGAAGATTCGAAGGAATGGGAAAAGCTTGAGTCGATCAACCATGCCGTCGTCCAGCGGGCCGTGGAAATCGGCGGGACATGCACCGGGGAACACGGCATCGGAATCGGAAAACGGAAGTTCATGGCCCTCGAACACGGGACCGGCTGTGATCTCATGCGGGACATCAAAAACCTTATCGATCCGAAGGGACTCATGAACCCGGGCAAAATGTTTCCCTGAACATGGTGCACGGATCAATTGAGTAATGGTGGAGTGCTTTGCACAACCTTTTATCATTCCGACGCAGGAGATTCACATACAGGAATCCGGTATTGGGTATTCGGTATTAGGTACTCGCTGCTAACGACATTACCAATACCCAGTACCCAGTACCTAATACCCAATACCCAGTACCTAATACCCAATACCCATTCCCGGAGGGAAATTATGTCTCACCCTTTGTACCCCAATCTGCTGTCGCCGCTCGATCTGGGATTTACGACGTTGAAGAATCGGGCGTTGATGGGCTCCATGCACACCGGTCTCGAAGAATCGCCGGATGGATTTGTGAAAATGGCGGCCTATTTTGCCGAACGGGCCAGAGGCGGTGTCGCGCTGATGGTCACCGGTGGTGTGGCCCCGAACACTTCCGGTACAGTGGCTGCCGGCGCTATTGTGCTCAACTCAGAAGAGGCGGTCGACAATCATCGGATCGTGACCGGGGCAGTCCATGACGCCGGCGGCAAGATTGTCATGCAGATCCTCCACACGGGTCGGTACGGCTATCAACCTGAAATTGTGGCCCCCTCTCCGCTACGGGCACCGATTAACCTGTTCAAACCCAAGGCCCTGACGAAAAGCGGCATCGAACAGCAGATCGACGATTTTGCGCAATGCGCGGCCCTGGCCCGGGAGGCCGGTTATGACGGCGTGGAGATCATGGGATCGGAAGGGTATCTGATCAACCAGTTCATTGCCCCGGAGACAAACCTCCGGGAGGACCGATGGGGCGGAACATTTGAAAACCGAATCCGCTTTCCCCTGGAAATTCTCAGACGGGTTCGAAGCGCCGTGGGAACGGATTTCATTATTATTTACCGCCTGTCGATGTTGGACCTGGTTCGCGGTGGCAGCACCTGGGAGCAGATCTTGAAACTGGCGACGGCCGTAGCAGCCGCCGGTGCCACGATCATCAACACCGGGATCGGGTGGCATGAAGCCCGGATACCGACCATCGCCGCCATGGTTCCCCGTGGGGCATTCACCTGGGTAACGTCCCGGCTGAAAGGTGTTGTCGACATTCCACTGGTCACCAGCAACCGGATCAACACCCCGGAAATGGCCGAAGCGGTTCTTGCCGGAGGCGATGCCGATATCGTGTCCATGGCCCGCCCATTTCTTGCCGACCCGGAGTTCATCTGTAAAGCCGAGCAGCAAAGGGCCGAAGACATCAACACCTGCATAGCGTGCAATCAGGCTTGTCTGGATCATATCTTCCAGGGCAAGATTGCCACGTGCCTGGTCAATCCTCGTGCCTGCCGTGAAACCGAGCTTGTATATCGGCCAACGGACGCGAAGAAAAAGATCGCTGTTGTGGGGGCGGGTCCGGCGGGTCTCTCTTTTGCCACCGTGGCCGCCGAACGGGGTCACGAAGTCGCACTGTATGAAAAAAAAGACGTCATCGGCGGACAGCTCAACATGGCCGTTGAAGTGCCCGGCAAAGAAGAATTTCAGGAGACCTTGCGATATTACACCCGGCAGCTCGAAAAAACCGGCGTCACCCTGAAGTTGGGGACAGAAGCCACCGCCGAAGGATTGAGGCAGGAAGCGTTTGACCTGATCGTTCTTGCCACCGGTGTTCTCCCGCGGATACCGGACATCGACGGCCTCGGGCACCCTAAAGTGCTGACCTACATACAAGTCCTGGCCGACAAAGTTCCGGTGGGAAAGCGCGTCGCCGTCGTCGGTGCCGGGGGCATCGGGTTTGATGTGGCCGATTTTCTCACTCACGCAGGACCTCAAACCAGCCTGGACAGGGATGCATTTCTAAAGGAATGGGGAATCGATAAGGCGTACCGGTCCCCCGGCGGCTTATCAGATGAAGGCCCCCAAATCCACCCCGCCGCCCGGGAAGTGTATCTCCTCCAAAGGAAAAAAAGTAAAATCGGAAAGGACCTGGGAAAAACGACCGGCTGGATCCACCGGATGAATTTGAAAAAGCGTCAGGTCTCCATGATCAACGGGGTGACCTACAGACGCATCGACGATGATGGTTTGCACATCGCGATAAAAGGAGAAGACAAGGTTCTCGATGTGGACCATGTCATCCTCTGCACCGGTCAGGAACCGCTCCGGGAGCTTCACGCGAAACTGGTGGAGCAAAGAGTGCCGGTGCACCTGATCGGGGGCGCGGACGTGGCGGCCGAACTCGACGCCCAGCGGGCCATCGATCAGGGCGCGCGCCTTGCAGCAGCGCTTTAGAAAAGGAAAAGATATGAACAGGTATGTATTGTGGGTCTCATTGTTCGTTACCGCGGGTTTAGTGGGATGCGCCGCACCCGAAATCAAACTGTTCCCGGATGGCAGCGATCCCCTGGAAGAGTTTACCCTTTCCGGTAAGAAGGCCGGGAAAGTGCTGGTCATTCCGGTGCAGGGAATCATCAGCGATATGCCGAAACGGGGATTTCTGCGGACGGACCCGTCCATGGTCCAGGAGGTCGTCTCCCAGTTGAAGATGGCGGAAGACGATGAAGATGTCCGTTCGGTGCTTCTGACCATCAATTCGCCGGGAGGCACCGCCACGGCGACCGATCTTCTTTATCACGAAATCATGGCCTACAAACAGCGCACCGGGGTCAAGGTGGTGGCGGCCATGATGAACGTGGCCGCTTCCGGGGGGTACTATATCGCCCTTTCCGGGGATGTCATTTTTGCCCATCCGACCAGCATCACCGGCTCCGTGGGAGTGGTGTTTATCCGTCCGAAGCTGGTCGGTCTCCTGGATAAAATCGGTGTGGCCGTGGAGGTCAACAAGTCCGGGAAGAACAAGGACATGGGGTCTCCCTTTCGGGCCGCCACCGAAGAAGAGGAGCGCATTCTCCAGGGCCTGACGGATACACTGGGTGAAGATTTCGTCCGGAAAGTCAGGAAACACAGGTCCATGAGCGTCCCGGCCATGGACGAGATGGCAACCGCCCGGATCTTCATCGCAGCGGATGCCCTGAAACTGGGGATGGTTGACAAGATCGGCTACCTGAGCGATGCCATCGCTACCGCGAAGAAGATGGCCGGGCTCACCGAAGATGCCCGGGTCATCGTCTACCGGCGTACCGAATATGCCAACGACAACATCTACAATCCGGTCACCACCCAGGCCGCCGGGGCGGGATCCCCCCTCGTGGACACGGGCATGTTCGGTCAGCTCGCCAACATGCAGCCCGGCTTTTACTACCTGTGGCCGTCGGCCATCGGGTCGGATTGATACAGACGCTGAATCAAGGTTTGACCCCTTTTTCAGACAAGGGAAAATTATTGGAAAGCTTTGAGTCCGATTAAGAAATTTAGAAATCAAACCCCACGGCGAATATGAGATAAATATCGTCGGGTTTTGGCACCGTGCCATCGGATTTGGCTTGCGGATTTTGGATTCTATCCCAAACAAAGGATACATCGAAATCAAGCCGCTTCGTCAGCTCAGTTTCACATCCGATAACGAAGTGATTGGTATACGTACCGGATGCCTCGCTCACGATTGTGAAATCATTTCACTCGGACATGGATTCGTGCTAGTTTGTGCAGTTGGTCAACAACGAGCCCTGTCACTATAATCTTTTCTACAGATCCGAATCAGGAGATCCAAATGCGCAACGACGAAGCCGCACGACAGTATCATCGTGAACCCCGACCGGGAAAAATCGAAGTGGTTCCCACCAAACCCTGTCTCACCCAGACCGATCTCAGCCTGGCCTATACGCCCGGTGTGGCCGTGCCCTGTCTGGACATTGAGAAGGAACCCGAACGCGCGTTCGATTACACCGCCCGTGGAAATCTCATCGCCGTCATCACCAACGGGACCGCGGTTCTGGGCCTCGGTGACATTGGCCCCCTGGCCGCAAAACCGGTCATGGAGGGAAAAGCCGTCCTTTTCAAACGTTTCGCCAATATTGAAGTGTTCGACATCGAGGTCAACACCACCGACCCGGACGAGTTCATCCATACGGTGAAATTACTGGAGCCGACCTTTGGCGGTATCAATCTGGAGGATATCCGCGCATCGGCGAACTGACCGAAACGCTTCAAATACCTGTAGATGGATTTGAGATCATCGATCCGGCAGACAATGGTTACTTCGAGGCTTTTTCCGAGAAATTGTCCAAAATGCGCAGCCGCAAAGGGTGGACCATGACGGAGACCCGCCGACAGCTGCGCAACCCGTATGTATTTGGCGCCATGATGGTCCATGAACGTATGGTCGACGGTCAGGTGCACGGCATCGACCAGAGCTATCCGAACGCCATCCGCCCGGTACTTCAGGTCATCGCCAGACGGCCGGGTGTCTCCAAAGTGTCCGGATTGTATTTGATGATAATTAAAAATCGCTCCTATCTGTTAGCCGATACCACCGTCAATATTCATCCGGATGCAGAGACCCTGGCGGAAATTGCTATCTTGGCAGCATAGATGGCGGAGTTTTTCAATATGGAACCGCGGGTGGCCATGCTTTCCTATTCGAATTTCGGCAGCGTTCGCGATGCCAATACCCGGAGAGTGGCACAGGCGGTGGAGATTGTCCGCCGGTGTCGACCGGACAGTTTGATCGATGGCGAAATGCAGGCCGACACGGCCGTTGTGGCCGAGACACTGGCAGAACATTTTCCGTTCAACCGCCCGGGGGAAGCGGCCAATGTCCTGATTTTCCCCGAGCTGTCATCCGGCAACATGGCTTACAAGCTGCTGGAACGACTGGGGGGGGCCAAGGCCGTGGGGCCGCTGCTGATGGGTATCAGCAAACCGTTCAACGTGCTGCAGCGCAATACCGAAATGGAAAATGTCGTCAACGTGATCGCCATCACCGTCGCCCAGATGCAGCGACTGGAGCAGGCCAAGGCACCGTGCTGTGAATTGAAATTGAGTGGAATGAGAGGCTTTATGTCGTTTGCGTTGGCCATCTCCGTGTTCGATACGGTTCCGTTTAACGAGGAGCCTCGGTTTTGATCCTCGTCGTTATGGGTGTCTCGGGTTCGGGCAAGAGCACACTGGGTCGTGCACTGGCCGGTCATCTCGGTTGGGATTTCATCGAGGGGGACGAGCATCATTCGAATCGCAGCGTGGAGAAGATGCGCTCGGGCCGACCATTGACCGACGAGGACCGCCGTCCCTGGCTGGAGCGGCTCCATGATATCGTGGCTCGCTATTCCGATCAGGGCCAGAGCGTCGTGTTGACGTGTTCGGCCCTCAAGGCCGAGTATCGGGAGATCCTTGGCCGAGATGTGTCCGACCTGCGCTTCGTCTTTCTTTCCGGTGCCCCGGCGGTGGTACGGGAACGGGTACAGGCACGGAAGCAACACTTCATGCCTCCGGAGTTGCTGGATAGCCAGATTGCGGAACTGGAGCCGCCGGACGCCGCGGTCGTGGTCCCCGTCCAGCTTTCATCCGATGAGCAGGTCAGACTCGTCTGCCAGGCTTTGGCCCATTAGAAGGCGGAAGGCCCATGGGTGTCAAACCTTCTTCCACATACCATTTAGAAGCAAATCGGGGCCGGATAGGCGCCAGCCCCGATTTCAATTGCGCCCGCTTGCCGCTACACATTCTTTTCGACAGGTTAACCTGGACGTATACAGACCGGGACTGCCAACATCAAGAGGGGAAAGAAACCCGACATGAACTTGCCTGAAATGATCGAATCCTGGCTTTTGGCCCTGAATCTTGGAGCGGAAATCAGCAGCCTGCTGGCCAAAATCATCCTGGCGGTTGCGGTTCTTATGATCAGTGTCATCGCGCTCCTGATCAGCCGCCGTGTGGTCCGCATGGCGGTCCACCGAGTGATCCGAAGCACTCGGTTTACCTGGGATAACAAACTCGTGGAAAGCCGGCTCTTCATGCGCATGACCCTGATCGTCCCGGCACTGATCATCTATCTGTTTGTACCGGCCATATTCGGCGGATACGACCAGGCCATCGCCGTGGTGACAGGAGCCCTCAATGTGTATTTTGTCATCGTGGCCATCATGGTCGCCGACGCTCTGATCGACGCGCTGTACAACATTTACCGGGGGATGCGGGTGTCCCAGGCCATGCCGATGCGGAGCTTCGCACAGGTCCTCAAGATCATCGTGTACTTTACCGGCGTGATCATGGCCATTGCCGTCATCCTCGACCGATCGCCGATTATCCTGCTAAGTGGCCTGGGAGCTATATCGGCAGTGCTCATGCTCGTTTTCAAAGATTCCATTCTCGGGTTCGCAGCCGGTGTTCAGCTATCCTCCAATCGCATGCTCAGAAACGGCGATTGGATAGAGATGTCCAAGTACGGCGCGGACGGCGACGTGGTCGACATCTCTCTGACAACCGTCAAGGTGCGCAACTGGGACCATACCATCACCACCATCCCCACCTACGCCCTGATGAGCGACTCCTTTAAAAACTGGCGCGGGATGCAGGAATCCATGGGCAGGCGTATCAAACGGGCAATCTACATCGACATGAATTCCATCAAGTTCTGCACGCCGCAGATGCTGGAACGATTTGCTCATATTCGCTGCATCGCCGATTACGTGGAAAGAAAAAATCGAGAAATCGAAGCGCACAACGCCGAACTGGGGGATGATGCGGAGGATGCCGCCAACATCCGACAGCTCACCAACATCGGTACCTTCCGCGCCTATGCGCTCGCTTATTTGAAGAACCATCCCGATATCAACCAGGCGTTGACCCTTATGGTACGGCAACTGGCCCCCACCGAGCACGGTCTGCCCCTGGAAATCTACGCTTTCTGCAAAGATAAACGGTGGGTCTATTACGAGGGCGTGCAGTCAGACATCTTCGACCACCTGCTGGCTATCGCAAGCGAGTTCGACCTCAAAATATTTCAATTCCCGGCGGGTACCGATATTCAAAAACTCTCTGTGTAATCAGAATCCGTGAGTGTCCGCGTCAGCAAACGCTACCATGACGCGAGCGATGTTCGCTTTCCTCGGCTTCGGCCAGGATTTCCTCCGGGAGACGTCCTTTCTTGAGTTTGCACACACCCCCCTCGACGACCAGGGCCGATGAGGTCGCCATGGCGACCCGCTTTCCCTCGGCATTGTCCACTTCGCAAGGGGAAATCGGCATGGCGAAAGTGGCCTTGCCAAGGCCGGCTTCGGTCGGTCGCATTCCCAAAAGCCTTGAAATGGGAGGCCCGGGCAAATCCTCCCGGATGAAGCGTCGAAATGTCTCCAGACCAGGAGACTGGAACGTTCTCAGATCTCCGATCGAGCCTCTGACCGGCTCTTCAATCATGTCGTCTATTGCTCTCACCGTAATGCTCCTGCTGATTTAAGTCCAAACAAAGATGATGGAATGTCAGGGCGATGAAACGTTTATGACAGGCTGCACTATCTTAGCATACTGTTGTGCTCTAGTTGCGCTTCCAGACGTTTCAAGTCACCGAGCACCCATATATCCTTATGAAGGATGGACGGAATCGACGCTTTGTCATGAGCGTCCCAGAGTAGACTGTAAAATTTTCGAACCATTTCTTTGTGCATTCTAACCTCTTATAAAAAGCCTTACGTTATGGGCTGCTGTCTTCATTTGAATCTTCAGTGAATCCGTACCGTATGAGATTTTGGTTTAGCTACAGATAAGGGTCAAATGCTGATTATCGTTTTAGGCTGAATTATGTTTAATCTATCTGAACCGTCACAGGAGGTTAGTATGACAACATCCAAACTGTTTCAACCACTGCAAATGGGAGACTTAGAGCTCAAAAACCGAATCGTTTTGGCACCAATGACTAGAGGGCGGGCCGGTA
>CAFBRK010000244.1 GCA_903231505.1 Olavius algarvensis associated proteobacterium Delta 3
AAGCGATGACTTGTTTGAGCCGAGCATGCTTGTCCCGCCATAGCTAAAAGCGACGGAGGATCGCTCGGCTCAAATGTCTGTGTCTGTCTGCGTGTGTCCACGACGAATATCATTTTTTTCAAAGAAAATAAGTAGCCGACAAAATGGGGGCCGGGCTTGCAAATGACAGAGGACAGAAGACAGAGGACAGAGATCAGATGTCGGATGTCGG
>CAFBRK010000245.1 GCA_903231505.1 Olavius algarvensis associated proteobacterium Delta 3
AAGTGCACCACGCACTTGATTGTAAAAGACTTCATGGGGCGTCTGGTAAGTGAGACATTTTCTTGGCCTATGGTTGAGCATTCTCACTTTTAATGCAAGATCC
>CAFBRK010000246.1 GCA_903231505.1 Olavius algarvensis associated proteobacterium Delta 3
CCGGCGATCGCGCCCGTGCGCTGGTTGCCCGCCTCTGTCAGCGTGACCGGATCGGCTCCGGAAAACGAATCGTTGTTGTAGTCCGCGTCCGATTCCAGGCCGATCCCTTGGGTCTTCTCGATGCGCAGCTGATATTCGCCGACGCTGCTGCCCCCCTGGCGCTGCACGAACACGTAGTAATTACCGGTCGATGTCAGAGAATAGTCGCTGATGAAACCGTCGTTGTCCGGTCCGCTACTGGCGTTCGCGGTCAAATTGCCGCCGCTCGAGTTATACATCCCCACCCAGGTCCGCAGACCGCTGTTGGGCGTGTCGGCCGAAATGGCCACCCGATCTCCTGCCTGACCCTCAAAACGCCACCAGTCCCCGTCGTAGGTCGGATCGATCGAACCAAGGCCGCGCTGGTCGGTCACGAACAGCCCGCGGCCCGCCGGATCCTCCACAAGGCTCAACGGTGTGGCGTTGGCCAGCGAATCGTTGTCTCGTCCTTCGTAGACAAAACCGTCCTCAAGATCGACGGTGAAGAACTGCGTGTAGGCATCACCACCGGTGCCGTTGCCGTCGCCATCCAGAGGATTACCAACCACGTCGGTGATCGACGGGGTCACCGTCAGGCGGAAGTCGCCCTCGTGCAACGGGCCGTCGTACACACGCAACGATACCGTGGTGCCCGCCGAGTAGGTCGAGGCCAGACGCAGGTCGTACACGTCGTCATCGGCCGTGTCGAACAGACCGTCAACGCCCGCTTCGCGCAGATCCCAGCCGTTCAGCGGATCCTCCGGATGCGAATCGACTTCGTTCGGTGTTCCGTCATTGTCGGTGTCGCCCGTCAGACTCGAAACCTCGACCATCGCCCGGAAACCCGAACTGGGTGGATTCGCGTACCAGAAGCCGTTGCTGTGTCGGTACACCGCGTCATAGTTGCCGTCGTTGTAGGTCGAGCCCCAGTTGCGATACGTCGACGTGCTCCCGTCCGCCCACTCCCACGTCCCTTCCGTCACCGTGTCGTTCAACCCGGTCCAGAAGTGAGCCGAGCCAAATGTCGACCGCAAGAACGCGTCTTCGGTGGCATCGTCGATCGTCACCAACTCGCCGCCAAATGACTGCGCGTAAGCACGCGCATCGTTCCAGTTCATGGTGGTCGGACTGAGAGCATACATGTGGCCACTATCGATCACGTAATTGTAGAGCGGCGTATTCACCGTCGACGGATCCAGCGCCTCGCTGAACGTGGCCTCGAACGTCGAAATCAGTTGGCTCGTGGTGCCACCGTCCGGCAGGCGAGAAACACTGGTCACCACCGGCGGAACCGGGTCCGAGATCGTCACGTCAAGAAGGTACTGGGCCAGCGATCCGGGACCGGCCGAGGAACGCCCCAGGGGATCCGTCCATTCTGTTAATCCGTACAGGGTCCACGTCTTGTGATAGTCGTACCAGAGACCGTCGCTGGCCATGTACACGCCGTCGTAACTGGAGGTACTCGGCTCGCCACTGGCCCAGTTGGTGTA
>CAFBRK010000247.1 GCA_903231505.1 Olavius algarvensis associated proteobacterium Delta 3
CACTCTCGTAGTAAGCAGCGAATCGCGAAGCGAGGCGCCTTGCCGGCTCCGTGTAGCGGATAGACGGCAAGGGGTACGTCAGTACCTGTGTAACCCCGTAAGGAACTGCCTTGCCCATGAAGGTCTCCGTTTGGTGCAATGTCCGGG
>CAFBRK010000248.1 GCA_903231505.1 Olavius algarvensis associated proteobacterium Delta 3
TCAACGGGCTGTTGCCCGAACCGGTTTTATCGAGCCGTCTTTAGCTCCATGACGCATGCTCTTTCAACCAACATGGGAGCATGATTTAATTGCGATCTGA
>CAFBRK010000249.1 GCA_903231505.1 Olavius algarvensis associated proteobacterium Delta 3
GACTCAGATCGCAATTAAATCATGCTCCCATGTTGGTTGAAAGAGCATGCGTCATGGAGCTAAAGACGGCTCGATAAAACCGGTTCGGGCAACAGCCCGGCAA
>CAFBRK010000250.1 GCA_903231505.1 Olavius algarvensis associated proteobacterium Delta 3
TACCGCAGGTTTTCATCGAGGCCATGTATTCGAACTGTTGGCGATTTTTGTTAAAGTTTCTGCGCTTGAGTTCTTCTCCCTCCGGGCAGATAAAAGAATCGCTTTGTCTACGGTAGATA
>CAFBRK010000251.1 GCA_903231505.1 Olavius algarvensis associated proteobacterium Delta 3
AAATCATGCTCCCATGTTGGTTGAAAGAGCATGCGTCATGGAGCTAAAGACGGCTCGATAAAACCGGTTCGGGCAACAGCCCGGCAAGACCTGACCCCAA